>NZ_JBIAWS010000005.1:0-778863 GCF_042896045.1 Streptomyces sp. NPDC001351
CAGCACCCCCCGGATCATCAAGGACAGGGGCAACGAGTCATACCGGGCCTGGAGGCCACGAGCCCGAACCGGGCTCTACAAGGAAGGTAATGGGCAGAGCGGGCGGAGGGCGAAGCAGTGTCGGACGAAGGGCGGCTCGTCGCCGGGCGCTACCGGCTGGTCGAGAGCATCGGTCGCGGCGGTATGGGCACCGTGTGGCGCGCCGAGGACGAGGAGCTCACCCGTCAGGTCGCGCTCAAACGGCTCCACACACCGCCGCACCTGTCCGACGCCGAGATCACCACGCTGTACGAACGCGTCCGCCGCGAGGCGCGCAGCGCCGCCCGGGTCGTGCACCCCAACGTGGTCGTCGTCCATGACGTCGTCGACGACGAGGGGCAGCCGTGCATCGTCATGGAGTACGTCCCCGCCGGCACCCTCGCCGACGTCCTCGACGGCGGCCAGACGCTGCCGCCCGAGGAGGCGGCACGCATCGGCCTCGGTGTGATCTCCGCCGTACGCGCCGCGCACGCGGCCGGCGTGCTGCACCGCGACATCAAGCCCGGCAACGTCCTGCTCGGCCCCGGCGGCCGGGTCGTCCTGACCGACTTCGGTATCGCGCAGACCGCCGGGACCTCGACCCTCACCCAGACCGGGGAGATGATCGGCTCCATCGACTTCATGGCCCCCGAGCGGATCCGCGGCCACAAGCCCGGCCCGGCCTCGGACCTGTGGTCACTGGGCGCGACGCTGTACCAGGCGGTGGAGGGACGTCCGCCGTACCGCCGTGACACGCCCATGGAGACCGCGTACGCCATCGTCGTGGACCCGCTGGAGCCGATGCGCAAGGCCGGTCCGCTGGAACCGCTCATCGAGGCCTTGCTGTCGAAGGACCCCGAGGACCGGCCCACGGCGGAGCAGACGGAACGGGCGCTGCGGGCCGCCTGGTCCACCGGCCCGCCGACCGAGCGGTCCCCCGCTCTCCCCGTCGGCCCGGGGGGCGACGACTCGACCATGCACCACACCTCCGCGGCGCCGCCGGCCCCACCGGCGCAGACGGGAAGGAGCGCACGCCGTCGCCGTCGCGGCCGTAGGGGCCGTGTCCTGGTGCCGGTCGTGGCGGTCCTGGCCGTGGCCGCCACCGCCGTCACGCTGTACATGACGTCGCACCGGGCCGACCGGGCCGGAGCGGGCGCGGTGACCACGCCCACCCCGTCCGCGTCGCCCTCGCCCGTCCCCGACGGCTACCACCTGGTCCGCGCCGACCGGCTCGGCGTGTCCTTCCCCGTGCCGGACGGCTGGCGGCCGAAGGGGCAGCCGAGCGACGACGAGGTCACCTACACCGACCCGACCGGCCTGGCCGGCGTCACCATCGGCATGGTGGACCCTGCGGGCTCCAACCCCGTCGGCCACTTCAAGGACATCGAGGCGAACACCAAGGCCAACTACTCCGTCTACCGCAGGCTGCGCATGCAGGAGACGACCTTCCGGGGCAAGCCGGCGGCGGTGTGGGAGTTCACCTTCCAGGGTCGGGCCCGTGTCTTCCGCGCCATCGACCTCGGCTACGGCACCGCGGGCGGCCGGGAGTACGACATCTATCTGTCGGCCCCGGAGGCCAAGTGGAGCACCTACCGCCCGGTCTTCGACCACGTCAGGGACGGGTTCACGGAACAGCCCCGGTGAGTCCGACGGGCCCATGAGCCCTATGTGCTCGGAAAGGGGGCACGCCGTGACGCGGGCGTGGACCCGCAGCGGTGTCTCCAGCGGTACGGGCCGGTGGTAGCGCATGTCGAGCGAGACGGTCATGGCGGGGCTTCCGGCCGCGTAGCAGGCAAAGCCCATCAGCTCGTCCAGCAGCACGCTCGGCATCGCACACGAAGGCGTGCCCGGTGTCCACCAGGGTGCGCAGCTCGCGTCCGAGCGCGGCGATCGCTGCGCGCCGGCACTCCCTGCGCCAGTCCCCGTCCATGACGGCCACGTCGATCACCATCACGTCGAGTTCCCGCTCGCAGACCGCACGGAAAATACCCCCGGGGGTACCCGTGTTATGGTGGAAAACAGATACCCCAGGGGGTATTTCTTCGGCGGAAGGGAGTGTCTCGTGTTCTTCGTCGACACGATCGAAGTGGCCGGCCTCGGCAACCGGAGCTATCTGGCGGGCGGCAGGCTCACGGCCGTCGCGGTGGATCCGCCGCGCGACATCGACCAGGTGATCGCGGCGGCGGCGCGGCGGGGTGTGCGGATATCGCATGTGGCCGAGACCCACCTGCACAACGACTACGTCACCGGCGGTCTGGAACTGGCCCGTGTCACGGGCGCCGCCTATCTCGTGCCCGCCGGCGCCACGGTCGCCTTCGAACGGGTGCCGGTCGACGACGGGGACCGTACGGAGGTCGATGCCGACGGCGGGCTGGTTCTGCGCGCGGTGGCGACCCCCGGGCACACCCCGCACCACACCTCCTACGTCCTGGAGGAGCGCGGAACGGCGGTCGCGGTGTTCACCGGCGGCTCGCTGCTCATCGGCACCGTCGGGCGGCCCGACCTGGTCGAACCACGGCTGACCGAGCGCCTCGCCCGCGCCCAGCACGCCTCCGCGCACCGCCTCGCGGCCGAACTGCCCGACGAGACGCCGGTGCTGCCCACCCACGGCTTCGGCAGCTTCTGCTCCTCGGCCCGGGCGGAGGGCGGCGACACGACCATCGGCAAGGAGAAGGCGTCGAACGGGGCGTTCACCCGTGATGTGGACACCTTCGTCGCCGATCTGCTGGCCGGACTGGACGACATTCCCGCCTACTACGTCCACATGGGCCCCGCCAACGCCGCCGGACCCGCGCCCGTCGACCTCACCCCGCCCGCCGTCGCCGACGCCGACGAGATCGCTGCCCGGCTCGCGGCGGGGGAGTGGGTGGTGGACCTGCGCAACCGCGTGGCCTTCGCCGAAGGACATGTCGCCGGTTCCGTCAACTTCGAGGCCGAGGGGCAGCTCGCCACCTATCTGGCCTGGCTGATCCCTTGGGGCAAGCCGCTGACGCTGCTGGCCGAGTCGGCCGGTCAACTCCGCGCCGCGCAGCGGGAGCTGGCCCGCGTGGGCATCGACCGCCCGGCCGCGGCCGCGACCGGTGATCCGTCGGACTGGGTGCGCGCGGGCGAGACCCCGGTCTCCTTCCCGCGCGCCACGTTCGCCGACCTGGCGGACCGCCGACGGGACGGGCACGTGGCCGTGCTCGATGTCCGGCGGCAGAGCGAACGCGAGGGCGGCTTCGTGGACGGGGCCGTCCACATCCCCCTGCATGCCCTGCACCGGCGGCTCGGCGAGGTCCCCGACGGCCAGGTGTGGGTGCACTGCGCCGGCGGTATGCGCGCCGCCATCGCCGCTTCCCTGCTGCACGCCGCCGGCCGGGACGTCGTCGCCGTCGACGACTCCTTCGGCGCCGCGGACAAGGCGGGACTGACCGGGAGGAGCGGACCGTGTCGTTGAACCTGTTCAGACGCGGGCCCGGCCGGGTCGACGCGCGGCGGGCCGCCGAGTGCACCGGACACGTGGACGGTGTGCCGGCGGAGCGGGACGCCGTACTGCTGGACGTCCGCGAGTCGTACGAGTGGCAGACGGGTCACGCCCCGGGCGCCGTACACGTCCCCCTGTCCGCGCTGGCGGCGGGCGCGGCACTGCCCGAGCGGGTGGCGGGCCGGCCCCTGGTGGTCATCTGCGGCTCGGGCAACCGGTCCCGGCAGGCGGCCGAACTCCTGGTCGCACGGGGCGCCGACGCGGTGGACGTGGTGGGCGGGATGCGCGACTGGGCCCGCCTCGGGCTGCCCGTGGTGGACCGGCACGGTGAGAGCGGAACGGTCGCGTGAGTGTTCTCGTACTCGCCCTGGTGTCCGGTGCCGTCATCGGCCTGGCGCTGGGCGCGCTCGGGGGAGGCGGCAGCGTCCTGGCCGTCCCCGCCCTGATCTACCTGTTCGGTTTCACCCCGGTCGCGGCCACCACCGCCGGCCTGGTCATCGTGGCCGTCACCACGGCCACCGCGCTGCCCGCGCACGCCCGGGACGGTCAGGTCCGCTGGCGCACCGGACTGCTGTTCGCGGCCGCGGGCATCGGGCCCGCCATGCTCGGCGGGCTGGTGGCCGCGCGGCTGCCCGCGGCGGTGCTCACCGCGGCCTTCGCCCTGGTGGCGCTGGTCGCCGCGGTGCGCATGCTGCGCCCGCGGCCCGGCCCGCCCGATGCCGTCCGCACGGTCCGGCCCGGCCGGGCGGCCGCTGCGGGGGCCGGACTCGGGGCGGTGACCGGAATCCTCGGAGTGGGCGGCGGCTTCCTCGCCGTACCGGCCCTGGTGAGCGTCCTCGGGCTGCGCATGCGGGCGGCGGTGGGGACGAGCCTGCTGGTCATCACCCTCAACTCGGTCGCCGCCCTGGCGCTGCGCGCAGGCACGGCCGACGGACTGGACTGGGCCGTCATCGGACCGTTCGCCGGGGCCGCCGTCCTCGGCGCCTGGGACGGCAAGCGCCTTGCCACCAAGGTGTCGGGGCACGCGCTGCAGCGGATCTTCGCCCTGGTGCTGCTGGGTGTGGCCGGCTTCATGTTGATCGGCTCGGCCGTGTGACGGCCGCAGCCGATGGATCCCTCACGCCAGTGACAGGAACAGCTTCTCCAGACGGGCGCGCATCTGCTCGACGTCCTCGCCGTTCCTGCGGCCCGACTCGACGTCGGTCAGGCACTGCTGCAGACCGGTGGCGATGATGGCGAAACCCGCCCGGTCCAGGGCGCGGGAGGCCGCGGAGAGCTGGGTGATGACGTCCTCGCAGTCGCGCCCCTCCTCGATCATCCGGATCACACCGGCGATCTGGCCCTGAGCGCGACGCAGCCGGTTCAGCACTGCCTTCAGTTCCGCACCCGCGAGCTCCATCTCCACGACTACTCCTCCGTCGACGTATACCCCTAGGGGTACTGTACGTCCCGGTTCGGGACGGCGTCGAACTCCGACGAACTCAGAGCCCAGCAAAGGATCACCACTGCCGTGACTGCCTCCTCCGTTCCCTCCGCCCTCGCCACCGACCAGGTCCATGGCCTGCTCCACCGGCTGACGGTCATCGATGTGCGCACGCCCGGCGAGTACGCCTCCGGCCATCTGCCCGGTGCGCTCAACATTCCCCTGGATGCGCTCCGCCGCGCCCTGCCCGGCATCCGGCAGGCCGCCGAACGCGGCGACGTCCTGGTCGTGTGCGCCTCCGGGGCCCGCTCGCGGAACGCGTGCAACCTCCTTGCCGAGCAGGGCATCCCGGCGGCGACGCTGACCGGCGGCACCGCCGCCTGGGCCGCCGCAGGACACGACCTGCACCGGCCGACTCAGCGAGCACGGGCAACCTGGGGCATGGAGCGCCAGGTACGTTTCACCGCGGGCACGCTGGTGCTGCTGGGCTTGGCGCTCGGCCTCCTCGTGCACCCGGCCTTCCAGCTCGTCTCGGCGGCCATGGCGGGCGGCCTGGTCTTCTCCGCGCTCACCGACACCTGCGGCATGGCGGCCCTGCTCGGCAGACTTCCGCACAACCGGCCCCGCCCGGCCGACCTCGACGCCGCGCTGACGGCCCTCCGCAGCGGCTGACACCCCTGGGGCTGGACCTGGCCGAGTGACCGGAGAGCCCTGAAGACCGATGGATATCGGATGGCATGAGCCGGCCCCGAACTGGCACGCTGCGTCCCATGGATCGCGCGGAGGTGCTGCTCATCGGAGGACGGGCCGGAGTCGGCAAGACGACGGTCGGCTGGGAGGTGTCGGCGCTGCTGCGGACCGCGGCGGTCGCTCACGCGGTCATCGACGGTGACTTCATGGGGCAGGTGCACCCCGCCCCGGAAGGCGATCCGCATCGCGCGGAGATCACCGAGAGCAATCTGACCGCGGTATGGGCGAACTACGCCCGGCGCGGCTGTCGCCGTCTGATCTACACGAACACGGCGAGTGTGCTCCCCGAGGCGGCGGGCATGTTCGAGCGCGCCATGGGAGCGGAGGTGCGGGCCGTACGGGTCCTGCTCACCGCCACCGATGCCACCGCCCGAGAGCGGCTCGTACGGCGGGAACTCGGCTCGGAGCTGGAGAAGGAGATCGAGGGCAGCGCCCGCAAGGCCCGGATCCTGGACCGGCGGGCCCCCGCGGAGGCGGTGCGCGTCATGACGGACGGACGCACCGTCGGGGACATCGCGCGCGAGGTCGTCGCCCTCACCGGCTGGGCGGGGCAGGGGAGTTGACCCTCTCCACGGAGTACCGGCAACCGCCGAGTCGCGCCGTAGGGTGGCGCGCATGAGCATCGACGGTGTTGCGCTGCGTCCGGTGACCGAGCCCGACCTGCCTGTCATGGAACGCTTCCTCATCGATCCGGAGACCGTTGTGCCCTTCCAGTGGTGGGGTTGGTCGGACACCGGGCGCTGGCGGCGCCAGTGGGCGGACAACGGCCTGCTCGGCGACGACGGAGGGCATCTGATGGTGGTGCGCGGCGCGGAGCGGCTGGGGTTCGTCGCCTGGCGGCAGGTCAGGCCCACCCGGACCACCACCTACTGGAACATGGGCATCAACCTGCTGCCGGAGGCCCGCGGACAGGGCGTCGGAACCGAGGCGCAACGGCAGTTGGTCCACTACCTCTTCGCGAACACCACGGTCGTACGCATCGAGGCGGACACCGAAGCGGGCAACATCCCCGAACAACGCGCCCTGGAAAAGGTCGGGTTCACCCGGACGCTACAGCATCCTGCGCGGCGAACTGGCCTGAGCATCGCGCTCGAACCCTGAGCACCCCGCTCAAAAAAACCAGGGCAAAAAGCAAAGGCAAGGAGGTCAGCCACTCCTTGCCACTCTCAACTTATAGCGCACTGGGGGGCTTGCGGCAAGGCCCCGGTCGTGCCGCACAATCGCACGCCGAGGCCACAAGCTGCGGAAATGGGAGCTTCACGACGTGCATGTTCTGTCCGGTGACATGACCCCCTTGACCACCCGTGCGTTCGACCTTCCCGACCGACTCGCCCACAAGGCCGACCCCACCCTGATCGCCGGCGACGAGCGGCACTTCGCCGCGATCGCGCAGAACCTCGAGCAGACGATCGCCGAACTGTCCGCCCGCCTCGAGACCGAGCTCAAGGGACCCGGCGGCATCGGCCGGCAGGCGATGGACCGGGACATGGAGGTGCACCGGCTGACCGGCCGACTGCGTGCCCTGCGCCGCTTCGGCCTGGACCTGTGCCTCGGACACATCGTCAGCGCGGACGACCCCGAGCCCGTCTACATCGGACGACTCGGCCTGACCGACAGCACAGGCCGTCGCCTGCTGCTCGACTGGCGCTCTCCCGCGGCCGAGCCGTTCTTCGCGGCGACCCACGCCAACCCGATGGGCCTCGCCAGCCGCCGACGCTATCGCTGGACCCGCGGCCGGATCAGCGACTACTGGGACGAGGTGTTCACCGCCGACGGGCTGGAAGGGCGCGCCGCGCTCGACGACCAGTCCGCGTTCATCGCCAGCCTGGGCAGCAACCGTTCGGCCCGCATGCGGGACGTGCTCGCCACCATCCAGGCCGACCAGGACGCCATCATCCGGGCGGGATCCCGCGGCGCTCTCGTCGTCGACGGCGGCCCCGGCACCGGCAAGACCGTCGTCGCCCTGCACCGCTCCGCCCACCTGCTCTACTCCGACCCCCGCCTCGGTCACCGTCGTGGCGGCGTCCTGTTCGTCGGCCCGCACCGGCCCTACCTGGACTATGTCGCCGACGTCCTGCCGAGCCTCGGCGAGGAGGGCGTGCAGACCTGCATCCTGCGGGACCTCGTCGACGAGGGAGCCGGCGCGAGCGTCGAGAGCGACCCCGAGGTGGCCCGTCTCAAGTCGTCCGCGGACATGGTGAAGGCGATCGAGAAGGCCGTCCGGTTCTACGAGGAGCCGCCCACCGAGGCGATGACGGTCACCGTCGACTGGACCGGCATCCGGCTGACCGCGGACGACTGGGCCGAGGCGTTCGACGCGCCGGAACCCGGCACCCCGCACAACGAGGCGCGTGATCAGATCTGGGACAGGCTGGTCACGATCCTGGAGGACGGATACGACGGCGACGACCTGCCGCCGGAGCAGTTCCGCAGGGCGCTGCGGCAGGACAAGGAACTCGTCGGGACCCTCAACCGGGCGTGGCCGCTGCTCGAAGCGGCCGACCTGGTCGGAGATCTGTGGTCGGTGCCGGCCTATCTGCGGATGTGCGCGCCCTGGCTGAGCCGCGAGGACGTCCGCAGGTTGCAGCGGGCGGATGCCCAGGCCTGGACGGTGTCCGATCTGCCGCTCCTGGACGCCGCCCGGCAGCGGCTCGGCGACCCGGAGACCGCCCTGCGCAGGCGCCGGCACGCGGCTGTCCTCGCCGCCCAGCGCGAGCGCATGGCGCAGGTCGTGGACAACCTCATCGACGCGGCGGCCGATTCCGGCGCCGACGGTGACGACGGCGAAGGCCTGGTGAGGATGTTGCGCGGCCAGGACGCCAAGGTCAGCCTGGTCGACGAAGCCGAACTGACCGTCGCCGAACCGGACCTGCTCGCGGGCCCGTTCGCGCACATCGTCGTGGACGAGGCCCAGGAACTCACCGACGCGGAATGGCAGATGCTGCTGCTGCGCTGCCCGTCCCGCAGCTTCACCATCGTCGGTGACCGTGCCCAGGCCCGGCACGGGTTCACGGAGACATGGCAGGAACGGCTCGAACGGATCGGGCTCGACCGGGTCAGTGTGGCCTCCCTGAGCATCAACTACCGCACGCCGCAAGAGGTCATGACGGAAGCCGAGCCGGTCATCCGGGCCGTACTCCCGGACGCCAACGTGCCGACCTCCATCCGCAGCAGCGGCATCCCCGTCGTACACGGCGCTGTCGCGGAACTGAACCCGATCCTGGACACCTGGCTGGCCGGGCATGCCGAGGGGATCGCCTGCGTCATCGGCGATCCCGCATTCCGGGCGACGCCCCGGGTCCGGTCGCTGACCCCGGAGTTGTCGAAGGGGCTCGAGTTCGACCTGGTCGTCCTCGTCGACCCGGAGGCGTTCGGCCAGGGCATCGAAGGTGCGGTCGAAGGCGCGGTCGATCGCTATGTCGCCATGACGCGAGCGACGCAGCAACTCGTCATCCTCAACTCGTCACCCTCACAAGCTGAAAACCATTGAAGGGCCGTCGGAGATCCTTAGTAGGTTCCCTTCAGGGACTTACGGCTCGTCGCCTACTACTTAAACGGCCTGCTCGTCGAAGAGGACGACGCCCTGCTCGCCTGCCGCCACGGCGGCGAGCGGGCAGGGCTGCCGCCGCACCAGGTCGCCTTCAACCAGGGCCTGGCTCGCCCGGGCCCTGCCGGAAGGCGGGCGCCTGGTCACTCTGGAGGCCGACGAGCACCACACCGCCGTAGCCGCCGCCGACATTGCCCGTGCCGGGCTCGACCACATCGTCGACCTACGCGTCGGCAGGGTCCTGGATGCTCTGCCCCGGCCGGCGGACGAGGTCCCGTTCGGCCTCGTCTTCATCGACGCCGACAAGCCTTTCAACCCCGCCTACTTGGAGGGGCGTTCGAGCTGACCCGGCCGACACCGCCCCGCGCGTCTGGGGCGTCGGCCGCTTCACCGAGCTGATCGCGGAGCACCCCCGCCTCACGCTCGCCCAGTCCTGATCGCCGCGGACGTGGCGGACGCAGAGCCGCGACAGCTACATTTGTATCGCTACAAGAAAGCGGTTGTCATGCAGTGTCGCCCCCATCCACGTCCGTGACCCGACACAGGAGTGCGTCCGTGCCCAACGCCACCGCGGTCATCAACCTCGACATCGAGGGCCCGAGGATCAGCCGTCACCTCTACGGTCACTTCGCCGAGCATCTCGGCCGCTGCGTCTACGGCGGCTTCTGGGTCGGGGAGGACTCGGCGATACCCAACGAGCGCGGCATCCGCCTCGACGTCGTCCAGGCGCTGCGCGCCCTGGACATCCCCAACCTGCGCTGGCCGGGCGGCTGTTTCGCCGACGAGTACCACTGGCGGGACGGCATCGGCCCGCGCGAGCAGCGGCCGAGCATGGTCAACACGCACTGGGGCGACGTCGAGGAGAACAACCACTTCGGCACCCACGAGTTCATGGCCCTGTGCGAACTGCTCGGCGCCGAGCCGTACATAAGCGGCAACGTCGGCTCCGGCACGGTGCGGGAGATGAGCGAGTGGGTCGAGTACCTCACCCGGGACGGCGACAGCCCGATGGTGCGGCTGCGCAGGGCCAACGGCCGCGAGGAGCCCTGGCGGGTGAGGTTCTGGGGCATCGGCAACGAGACCTGGGGCTGCGGCGGCAACATGCGCGCCGAGTACTCCGCCGACCTGGCCCGCCAGTACGCCACCTACTGCCGCGACCACGGCGACAACAAGCTCTACCGCATCGCCTCGGGCGCCTCGGACGACGACTACAAGTGGACCGAGACGCTGATGCAGCAGATCAGCTGCTTCGGCTGCGAGGCCACCCCGAAGAACTTCTTCCAGGGCCTGTCCGTGCACTACTACACGCTGGCCGGCCCCTGGGAGGCGAAGGGCAGCGCGACCGTCTTCGACACCGAGGACCACTACCGCACCATGGTCGCGGCCCGCCGCCTCGATCGCATCCTGACCGGCCACTCCACCGTGATGGACGTCTACGACCCGGGCCGCACGGTCGGGCTGGTCCTGGACGAGTGGGGCACCTGGTGGGACGTCGAGCCGGGCACCAACCCGGGCTTCCTGTTCCAGCAGAACACCCTGCGCGACGCGCTGGTGGCCTCCACCCACTTCGACATCTTCCACCGGCACGCCGCCCGCCTGTACATGGCCAACATCGCACAGACGGTCAACGTCCTGCAGGCGATGCTGCTGACCGACGGCGACAGCTTGGTGCTGACCCCGACCTACCACGTCTTCGAGATGAACAAGGGCCACCAAGACGCCACTTCACTCGCCGTCCATCTGCGCGGCGACGCGCTGCGTCGCACGGTCGGCGACACGGAGCTGGAGACCCTGTCCGCCTCGGCCAGCGTCAAGGACGGGACGGTGCTGATCTCGCTGTCCAACCTGGACGCGGAGGAGCCCGCCGAGGTGACGCTCGACCTGCGCGGCCGCTCCGTCGGCGAGCCGAGCGCCCGCATCCTGACGGCCGACCGGCTGCAGGACCACAACACGCCCGGCACGCCGGGGACGGTCGCCCCGCGCCCCTTCGACGCCCTCAAGGCCACCGGCCAGGGGCTCACTCTCACGCTGCCGCCGCACTCGTTCGTCACGGTCAGCGCCCCGCTCGCCTGACACGACCCGATCCGACCGCGATCTCCGGCTCCGGCCGTCTCCCGGGAGGCCGGCAGTCGGCTCGGCGCCGCGTCCGAGGCCCCTGCCGGCGACCTGGCCGACGGGGACGGTGCGCAGGTCCCCGCCGCACTCCTTCACCGTCCTGCGCGACCGGGGTGAGGCATAGCATGCGAACGGGTTCCGAGACGGCAGGTCAGGGGTGAGGGTGACAACGATCCAGGACGTGGCGAAGGCGGCCGGGGTCTCACCGATGACCGTCTCGAACGTCATCAACGACCATCCGAACGTCCGACCCGCGACGCGCGAGAAGGTGCTCGAGGCCATGGCCCGGCTCGACTACCGCGTCAACGTCGCGGCCCGCAATCTGCGCAAGGGCCGTACCGGAACCATCGGCCTCGCCGTTCCGGAGGTGGACAGCGCCTACTACGGGCTGCTGGCCGCCACCATCATCGCCGCGGCCGAGCGGCGCGGCCTGAGGGTGAGCATCGAACAGACCGCCTCCCGGGACAACGAGCTGGACGCGCTGTCCCTCTCCCGCAACCGGCTCTACGACGGGCTCATCCTGAGCGCAGCGGGCATGGGGCAGGGCGATGCCGAGCGGCTCAGGGTGGACCACCCGGTGGTCATCCTCGGCGACCGGATCTTCGGCGGCCCCGCGGACCACGTCGCCATGCCCAACTTCGACGCGTCCCGCGCCGCCACCCGGCACCTGATCGAGCGGGGCTGCCGGCGTATCGCGATCGTGTGCGGGGCGGTCGAGGAAGTGGACACCTCCAGCCTGCGCATCGCCGGCTACCGCAAGGCCCTGGAGGACGCCGGCCTGTCCGCGGACCGCGCCCTGGTGCAGCAGGTGGACCGGCTCGGCATGCGCGAAGGCGCCGAACGGGCCCAAGAGATGGCGAGGAGCGGGCTCGACTTCGACGGCGTGTTCTGCGTGACCGACTCGCTGGCCATGGGCGTGCTGCGGGGCCTGGCCGACGTCGGCACGCGCGTACCCGACCAGGTGAAGGTGATCGGCTTCGACAACGTCTCGGAGAGCGAGTTCTTCATCCCCTCGCTCTCCAGCGTCGATCCGGACCACGACGGCATGGCCGAGCGGGCGGTCGACCTCCTGATCCGGCGCATCGAACAGACCGGCCCCCCGGCCCCGCACCAGGACGTCGTCGGCGGCTTCTCCCTGGTGATCCGGGAGTCGACGGGCGGCTGACCACCCCCTGACCCACCAACCGCGGCGAACCCGTCCTGCCCGACCTCGCCCCTGAGCGACCACACCCCAATGGCTCCACGGTGGGGAAGTTTTTGCCTGTGGCCGATTCCCGGCGGACGGGGCCTGGTGGCGCGCGGCGCCGCGGGTTTCGCCGATGCAAAGTGGGGCTGAAAAGGGCGGGTCGACGGGTCGTTCATGTTACGGCCGTGTTGACCAGGTGGTCGGTGCGGCGCACCCTCGCATATGCGTGGCAGTTACATCTTGTCTGTCGGTGAGACGTCGTTGCATGCGAGAAATCGCAGGTGGAACGGCATCCCCGTGCAGACCTCGAGCGGGAGGCACCCCATGTGCGGCATCACCGGCTGGATCTCCTTCGATCGCGACCTGGGCAGCGAGACGGTCGTATTGGATGCAATGACCGAGACGATGGCCTGCCGTGGCCCCGACGACCGCGGCACCTGGGTGCAGGGTCCCGCGGCCCTCGGGCATCGCAGGCTCGCGATCATTGATCTGCCCGGCGGCCGCCAGCCGATGACGGTCGGCACCCCGCACGGGACCGTGGCACTTGTCTACTCCGGGGAGACGTACAACTTCACGGAGCTGCGCCGCGAACTCACCGGCCGGGGCCACCGTTTCACCACGGACTCCGACACGGAGGTGGTCCTGCACGGCTACCTCGAATGGGGCGAGCGGATCGCGGAACGGCTCAACGGCATGTACGCGTTCGCCGTGTGGGACGGCCGCCAGGACAGGCTGGTGATGATCCGCGACCGCATGGGCATCAAGCCCTTCTACTACTACCCGACACCCGACGGCGTCCTGTTCGGCTCCGAACCGAAGGCGATCCTCGCCAACCCCCTGGCCCCCGCCCGCGTCGCGCCGGACGGCCTGCGCGAACTGTTCACGATGATCAAGACGCCGGGGCACGCCGTATGGGACGGGATGGCGGAGGTCGAACCCGGTACGGTCGTCACCGTCGACCGCACGGGGGTGCGGCGCCGCGTCTACTGGCAGCTGGAGACCCGGCCCCACACCGACGACCGCGACACCACCATCGCCACCGTACGCTCCCTCCTCGACGACATCGTGCGCCGCCAGCTCGTCGCCGACGTGCCCCGCTGCACCCTGCTCTCCGGCGGCCTCGACTCCTCGGCCATGACCGCGCTCGCCGCACGCCGGCTCGGCGAACACGGCGAGAAGGTACGCAGCTTCGCCGTCGACTTCGTCGGCCAGACCGACCATTTCGTCGCCGACGAACTCCGCGGCACGCCCGACACCCCGTTCGTGCACGACGTGGCCCGCACCGCCCACACCGAACACCAGGACATCGTGCTCGACGCGCAGGCACTCGCCGACCCCGCCATCCGCGCGAAGGTGATCAGGGCCCGCGACCTGCCCGCCGGGCTCGGCGACATGGACGCCTCGCTGTATCTGCTGTTCCGGGCCATCCGGGACCAGTCGACCGTCGCCCTGTCCGGCGAGTCCGCCGATGAGGTCTTCGGCGGCTATCTGCAGTTCTTCGACGAGGAGGCCCGCCGCGGCGGCACCTTCCCCTGGCTGGTCAACTTCCGCCGCCACTTCGGAGAGGACGCCGAGGTCCTGCGCCCGGACCTGCTCGCCTCCCTCGACCTGGACGGATACGTCGACGCCGGCTACCGCACTGCCGTCAGCGGCATCCGCCGCCTGGACGGCGAGAGCGACTTCGAGTACCGGATGCGGCAGATCTGCCACCTCCACCTCACCCGCTTCGTGCGCGTCCTGCTCGACCGCAAGGACCGCGCGAGCATGGCCGTCGGCCTGGAAGTCCGGGTCCCGTTCTGCGACCACCGCCTGGTGGAGTACGTCTACAACACGCCCTGGTCGCTGAAGTCCTTCGACGGCAGGGAGAAGAGCCTGCTGCGCGAGGCGACCGCCGATCTGCTCCCGAAGTCGGTGTACGACAGGGTCAAGAGCCCCTATCCGTCCACCCAGGACCCCAAGTACGCCACTGCGCTCCAGGACCAGGCCAAGGACCTGCTGGCCGAGCCCGCCCACCCCGTCTTCGACCTCGTCGACCGTGACCGCCTGCACCGCGTCGCCCACCGCGACACACCTGTGAACACGCAGTCCGAACGGCGCGGTCTGGAACGCGCGCTGGACCTGGCGGTGTGGCTGGACATGTACCGGCCGGACATCGAACTCGGCTGAGGCGGGCGGCGGTCCGGGCAACGTCGTCAGAACCGGCGCGTGGCGGCTGACGACCACGGCGTTGACGTCCATCGCGGTGGTCGTGGGGCCAGAGCCCGATCTCCTCGGCAAGCGGAGACCCACACGCCGAGGGAGCTTGCCCCCCCCGGGTCTCCACTCGGGCCGGCCTCAGCCCCGAAGCACCTGCCTGCCGGAGTGATCGACGCAGCGCGCGGCTCTGGCGTGACGTCACCTGCCGATCTCCTCTTTCACCTCCGCGTCGGGTGGGCGTGTCGGCCTCACGGCCTTGGAGACGGCCCTCGTACGGGGCGCCGGTCCGCCGGCGACCGCGCATGCGGAGCAAGCGCGCTCCTTCGCTGGTCGTGCGGGCCGGATCGCGGAAGCGGCCGTCCTGGTGTCCGGGCCCAACGCGCAGGCACCGTACGGCCGTTGGGCCGAGGCGGCCGGTACCGCCGATCTGCGCACCGGGCGCGCCATGAACACCGCCGACCCGCTGCGCATCGTCGGCGCCCTGGGAGGGCTCGCCGACTTGGACGGGGCGCGGGTCCGGATCGGCCGGGCCGCCGCCCCACGTCTCTCTTCCTCAGCGCCCTGTCGGCACGGTCGCGTTGCACCTCCCTGCGCGCTGTGCCACTTACGAGAGCGGTCCCAGGATCTCCTGCGACTCGATGAGCCCCTGGTCGACCTCGACGCCCTCCTGACGGCGCTGCTCGACCGGCAGCAGGCACGCGCCTTCGGACGTCTGCTGGAGGCGGTCCCCGGCACGCAGGAGCTGCACGACCCCGCCGCGTTCGTCGCCGAGGCGGTGCGCCGGATGTCCGCGATGCTCCGCGAGGACCCGGACACCTGGCGGCTGATCCTGCTGACCCCGGGCAACATGCCCACGGTGGTCCGTGACCGTATCGAGGCGGACCGCGAGCGGTTTCGGCTCCAGGTCGCGGGCTGGATCTCCACCGTCCTGGCCGACAGGAGTGGTCCGGCGCTCGACCCGCAGGTCCTCGCCCACGCTCTCGTCGCCTGCGCGGAGCACTTCGGCCGCATCGCGCTCACGGATCCCGGCAGATTCGATCCTCCGCCCTCGTCGACCAGGTGCAGATGATCCTCGGTGCCCTGTGGCCGCCGACGCGTTGACGGTGCGTCAGCGACTTCAAGCCGTGACGTGGAGAACGGCCCATCTGGTGGTCCTCCCGGGGTGGCGGGAGATTCCGTGCCGGGCGGAGAGGGCGGCGACGATGCCGGTCCCGCGGCCGTTTTCGAGGAGCTCGGCGACGTGCGGGCCGCGGCGCGAGGACCCTTGTCGACGTACCGGCCCCGCGTCGGTGACCTCGACACGGAGTGCGTCGCAGGTGCCGTCCTCCGGCATGGACAGCCGCAGCACTGTCGGCGGCAGCGCGTGGACGATCGCGTTGGTGGTCAACTCCGAGATCACCAGGAGGGCGTCGTCGGCCGTCGACGTGGGCACCAGCCATCGGGCGAGAACGGCGCGCGCCCGTCGGCGTACGGCGGAAACGGCCTCGGGGACGTGCGGCACCCGGAGGTCCTCGATCCGGGTGGTCGGCTGTGTCTCGGCGTCAGGCGTGTGTGTGGCGGGGGTGCTCACCTCGGTCGCCTCCACTGGTCTTTGCATCTCGTGTCGCCGGGCGGCAGTGGGTCCGCGCCGCCGGTGGCGTGCGGGTCACTCGGCGGTGGCGAGGATCTGGGCCAAGGCCGTGACGGCCTGTTCGGCGTCGGGGCCCTCGGCGCGGACGGTCACGGTGCTTCCGAGGGTGGCCCCCAGGGCCATGACAGCCAGGACGCCGGTCGGATTGACCGTCCGGTCGCCGTATGCCAGCTGTACGGCACTGGTGAAGGTGGCCGCGGCCCGGGCGAGTCGGCCCGCGGGGCGAGCGTGCAGATTGGCGGGCAGGACCACGGCCGCCTCATGGCTGGACGGGGGCGTCGCGGTCGTGGTGGTGGACTCAGAGCTTGTGGACATGACGGGCCTCCTTGGCGGCGTCGGCGACGGTCTTCAGATCGGCGCCGGATGCGGCGGTGACGACGGCTGCGACGGCCCCTTCGACGAAGGGGGCGTCGACGATCAGCACGTCGGGGTGCGGATGGTCTTGCAGGACGGTGCGGGCGGTCAGGACGGAGCTGCCCAGGTCGGGCAGGACGACGACACCCTGACCGCGGTCGACACCCCGGATGGCGGCGAGGACGAGGTCGTAACTGGTGCCGATCCGGCCGTCGTCGGTGCCTCCGGCCGTGGCGAGGGGAACGGAGTCGGAGCCGATCTGCTCCACCAGCAGGCGAAGGCCCGCAGCGAGCTCGGCGCTGTGGGACACGAGTACGATGCCGACAGATGCGCTCATGAACAGCTAACGTAGATGTCGGAACAGCGTTCAGCAATAGTGAACCGAGGAGAATTTTTCGATGGTGCAGGCTGTGCAGCGAGCGGTGCAGATACTGCGGGAGCTCGCGTCCACCGGTCCGCGGCTCGGAGTGACCGAGCTGGCCGACCGCCTGGGCGTGGCCAAGCCGACCGTGCACGCGCTGCTGCGCACGCTGGAGGCCGAGGGTCTTGTGGTGCAGGACCGGGACAGTTCGAAATACCAGCTCGGCCCGGAACTGGTGCAGCTGGGCAATGCCTACCTGGACACCCAGGAGCTGCGTACCCGCTCGCTGACCTGGGCGGACCAGCTCGCGAACCGGACGAACGAGGCGGTCTGGGTGGCCGTGCTCACCGGCGACCACGTCCTCGTGGTGCACCATGCCTTCCGGCCCGAGGGCGCCGTGCAGATCCTCGAGGTGGGCGCGAGTATCCCGTGGAGCACATGCGCTCTGGGCAAGGCGATCGTGGCCTTCCTTCCGGCCGGCGAGCGTGAGCGGCTGCTCGCGGCCGAGCCGGCGGTGCTCACCGGCTCCAGCATCACGGCCCCGGAGGAGCTGGCCGGTCAGCTGAAGGAGGTCCTCAGGACGGGCTACGCGATCGAGGACCAGGAGTCCGCCATCGGCGACGCCGGTATCGCCTCTCCGGTTTTCGACCGCTCCGGCGAGGTGGTCGGCTCTCTCGGCATCGTCGGCCCCGTCGAGCGGATTCTGGCCGAATCGGCACGTCAGGAGCTTGCCGTCGCCGTCCGGGAGACCGCCCGCAACCTCTCCCGCGACCTGGGCGCCCCCCGCGGGGCCGCCGCGCGCACCACGCTCGGCTAGGCCCCGCCCGATCCAGGCCCCTCGGCGTACCGCCGTGGGGCCTTCTTCGTATCGGTCTGCTCGTCAATGGAGCGCGAGGGCTGTCGAACCTCTTGACAGGCCGGAAACGCGGGCTTAATTTCCGGAACAACGTTCATCCATAGTGAACGACCTGGTAGTCGGAGGCTAAAGCCACCACCTGGCTTCCCTCTCCCTTCACAGCCCGCTCCCCGCGGAGGAGGTGAGACGCCCGAGCCGCCGCTCGGCGCCGGGCGCCTTTCATGGAAGAAAACACCTACCCACAGAAGCTTCTGGCCGAGGTTCTGGGCACCGCGATGCTGGTGTTCATCGGCGTCGGTTCGGTTCCCGCGACTCTCATCGTCAACGGCAAGGCCCCGTTCACCTTCGCCGACCTGGGCATGATCTCGCTGGCGTTCGCCACGGTCGTCATCGCGATGATCTACGCGATCGGCCACATCTCCGGCTGCCAGATCAACCCGGCCATCACCCTCGCGCTCGCCGCGACGGGGAAGATGCCCTGGCGGGACGTCCCCGGTTACATAGCCGCCCAGGTCGCGGGCGCGGTACTGGGAGCCCTCGCGATCATCGGGGTGCTCGGCCACAAGGCCGTGACCGTCGGTCTGGGCATCGCCTCGTACGGCCCTCAAGTCAGCGCCGGGCAGGCCTTCTTCGCCGAAGCCGTCGGCACGGCCGTACTCGCCTTCGTCGTCTTCGGCGCGATCGACCGCCGTTCGGCCGGGGGTTTCGCCGGGCTCGCCATCGGTCTCGCCGTGTTCGCCGTCATCATGGTCGTGGGACCCGCCACCAGTTCCGCGATCAACCCGGCGCGTGTCGTCGGGCCCATGCTGGTCGGCCAGTTGTTCAACGGCACGGTCCACTGGAACCAGCTTCCGGTCTACCTGATCGGCGATGTCGTGGGAGCGGTCGCCGCCGGTTTCCTCTACGTCGCCCTGAACGCCCGCCGAGGCATCACCACCATCGCCGAGTCGACCCCCGAGCCCGTCGCAGCCGCCGAAGGAGCCCTGTCATGAAGAAGCTGATCAACGCCCCTGAAGCGGTCCTGGCCGACGCGCTGTCCGGGATCGCCGCCGCCCACCCCGCACTGAAGGTCGACGCGGAGCACAGGGTGATCACCCGCGCCTCGGGCACCAAGCCGGGCAAGGTCGCCCTAGTCTCCGGCGGCGGTTCGGGGCATGAACCCCTGCACGGCGGCTTCGTGGGACGGGGCATGCTGGACGCCGCCTGTGCCGGTGAGGTGTTCACCTCGCCCGTGCCCGGCCAGATGCTCACCGCGGCCCAGGCCGTCGACGGCGGCGCGGGCGTGGTGTTCATCGTGAAGAACTACACCGGCGACGTCCTCAACTTCCAGATGGCCGCCGAACTCGCCGTCGAGGAGGGCATCACCGTGGAGACGGTCCTGGTCGACGACGACGTCGCCGTCCAGGACTCCACCTATACGGCCGGCCGCCGGGGCACCGGCGCCACCGTGTTCGTCGAGAAGATCGCCGGGGCGCTCGCCGAGCAGGGCGCCGACCTCACCGCCGTCGCCGAGATGGCCAAGCGGGTCAACGCCTCCTCCCGGTCCTTCGCCGTGGCGCTGACCGCGTGCACCACGCCCGCCTCCGGCAGGCCGGGCTTCGATCTGCCCGAGGACGAGATGGAGGTCGGCGTCGGCATCCACGGTGAACCCGGACGGCGCCGCGAGAAGCTCCGTCCGGCCCGGGAGATCGTGGCCACCGCCCTGGACGCCGTCCTCGGCGACCAGCCTCTCGACGCCGGTGACGAGACCATCGTCATGGTCAACGGTCTCGGCGGCACCCCGCTCATCGAGCTCTACGTGGTCTTCAACGAGGTTGCCGCCGCACTCGCGGACAAGGGCGTGGTCATCGCCCGCAACCTCGTCGGCAACTACGTGACCAGCCTGGACATGGCGGGTGTTTCCCTCACCGTGTGCAAGGCCGATGCCGACATGCTGTCCCTGTGGGACGCACCCGTGAACACCCCGGCTCTGCGCTGGGGCATCTGAACCGAGCCGGGGGCGGGGTGCGCCACCCGCGCGGGCCGGGACGGTGCCTTCCCGCTGCCACGCCGCCCGGACCGCACCCCGCGCGCCGCCGCCCCGGCCCCGGCTCACCACACCACCCGCCAACCCCGTACCGACCCCGAACGGAGACTCCGTGGACACCGACCTCGCCCGCACCTGGGTGCAGGCCATCGCAGCCGCCGTGGACCAGCACAAGGACCACCTCACCCAACTCGACTCGGCCATCGGCGACGCCGACCACGGCACCAACATGCACCGCGGCTTCTCCGCCGCCGTCACGGCCCTGGCCGACTACGAGCCGGACACCGTGGGGGCCGTACTGGTCAAGACCGGCACCACCCTCATCTCCACCGTCGGCGGCGCCTCCGGACCGCTGTACGGCGGCGCCTTCCGTGCCATCGGCAAGGCCCTGGACACCGCCACCGCCGACCCGCAGCAGCTCGCCGCCGCTCTGGCCGCCGGCCTCGCGAGCATCGAGAAGCTCGGCGCGGCCGCACCCGGCGACAAGACCATGATCGACGCCTACACCCCGGCGCTGGCCGCCTTCCGGCAACAGGCCGACGCCGGGGCCGACTTGGGCGCCGCGGCAGCGGCCGCCGCCGACGCCGCCGAAGAGGGCATGCGCGCCACCACCCCGATGCAGGCACGCAAGGGCCGCGCCTCCTACCTCGGCGCCCGCAGCATCGGCCACCAGGATCCCGGCGCCACCTCCACCGCCCTGGTCTTCCGCGCCCTCGCCGAGACGCTGGGGGCCCGGTGACCGACCGCCGCACCTTCACCGGGCACGCCGCCGCACCCGGCACAGCCCTCGGCGTTCTCCACCGCACCGACCGTCCCTTCACGAGAGGAGCATTGCCCCACCGCGCAGGCGGCGATCCCACCCAGCAGATCACCGACGCCTTCGACGCGGTCGCCCTCCGCCTGCTCGAACTGTCGACCTCGCTGCGCGCACAGGGCAAGGACGAACAGGCCGACATCATGGAGGTCAACAGCTACATCGCCCAGGACCCGGATCTGCGCGACCAGGCCGTCAAGGCAGCGAAGGACGGCCGGCCGGTACCCGTCGCCGTCCGGCAGGCCATCGACACCTACGCCAAAACCATCGCCGCTCTGGACGACCCCAACCTCGCCGAACGCGCCGCGGACGTACGGCAGGTCGGCCGGCGCGTCCTCGCGCACCTCCACGGCGACACGGGGCCGGCCCCGGACCAGCCCCTCGTCCTGGTCGCCCGTGAAATCGGCGCCGCGGACCTGCTGGAACCCGGCCGGACGGTGACAGCCGCCATCTCCGTGACCGGCGGCCCGAACTCCCATGCCGCCATCGTCGCCCGCTCGCTGGGCGTCCCCTTCCTCCTTGCCGTCGACCCGCGGCTGCTCGACCTGCCGGACGGGCGGGAGATCCTGCTCGACGCCGATCAGGGCAGCGCTGTCGCCCACCCCGACGACGAGGAACGCGCCAGTGCCCTACGAGCGATGGAGGCCGCCCGGACCCGCAGGCTCGCCCTCGCCGAGGAGCGTGACCTGCCCGCCGAGACACTCGACCGCCACCGCATCGTGCTGCGGGCCAATGTGGCCACCCCGGCCGAGGCCCGCGCGGCCCTGGCCACGGGCGCCGAAGGTGTCGGCCTGCTCCGCACCGAACTCCCCTTCCTCAACCATCGCGCCTGGCCCACCCGCGCTCAGCACGCGGCGACCCTCGTCCCCGTCCTGCGCGCACTCACCGGGCAGGTCGTCACGGCGCGCACGCTCGACTTCGCCGACGACAAGCTGCCGCCGTTCCTCGCCGAGAGCCGCGAGGACGGGCGGCTCGGGCGCGGCCTGCCCCTCATGCTCGCCCAACCGGACGCATTCGCCGACCAGTTCCGCAGCCTGCTCGGTGCCGGCGCCGGCACGGACCTGCGCATCATGATCCCCATGGTCGCGAGCGTCGGGGAACTGCGCGCCTGCCGACGCCTCCTCGAGACCGCGGCCACCGAAGCCGGCGTCCCGGTGCCACCCCTGGGCATCATGGTGGAACTGCCCGAAGCGGTCGCCGCCGCCGACGACCTCGCCCGCGAGGCCTCCTTCTTCTCCATCGGGAGCAACGACCTCACCTGCCAGATCCTGGGCCTGGACCGGCGCGACCCCGCCGCCACCCCCGCCATGGCGGCACACCCCGCCGTACTCGACGCCATCGCCCGCGTGGTCGCCGCCGCCCACCGCCACGATCGCCAGGTCTCCGTCTGCGGCGACGCCGCCGCACACCCCCTGGTGACCCCCCTCCTCATCGGCCTCGGCTGCGACAGCCTCTCGGCCGGCCCCGCCGCCCTCGACGAGGTCCGGTCCCGCATCCGCCGCCTGCGCCACGACACCTGCGCCTCCCTGGCCGCCGTCGCCCTCACCCGCGAGACGCCCGAAGAGGTCTGGCGACTCGTCGAGCAGTGCTGTCAGCCGTCGCTGCCCTGGGACGAACGCGCCTGAACCGCGAGGGGGGCGAAGTCGTGCATTTGTTGTGAGACTGCTGTGGAGCAGTGTGGCGATGTTCTGGTTTGATGCCCCACGTGTCGCTGCACGAACTGCGCATGACGGTGCTCGGCGAGGTCGGCGCCGGCTTCCGGGCCCAGCCGCTGGAGCTGGGCGGGCGGCGGCAGCGTGCCGTGCTCGCCATGCTGATCGTCGCCCGGGGCTCGGTCGTCACCCGTGACCGGCTGGTCGAACGGGTGTGGGGCGGCACACCGCCGCCCAGTGCGGCCGCCTCGCTGCACGCCCATGTCTCCCATCTCAGGCGCTGCCTCGAACCGGACCGGGAGGCGAGGGCGCGCGCCGGAGTCATCGTCAGCGAGGGAGCGGGTTACGCCTTGCGGCTGCCGGACGACGCGGTGGACGCCTGGCGGTTCGAGGCGGCGCTGCGGTCCGCCGCCGTCCACTTGGACCAGGACCGGCCCGCTCAGGCGGTGTCCCTCCTGGAATCCGGGCTCGCCCTGTGGCGGGGCCCCGCCTACGCGGAGTACGCCGCCGAGTCCTGGGCGCGCCCGGAGGCGGTGCGTCTCACGGAACTGCGTGAGCTGGCCCGCGAGCGCCTGCTCGCCGCCCGTCTCGCCCTCGGCGAGGACGCCGTACTCGTCCCCGAACTCGAATCCCTCGTCGCTCAGGACCCGCTCCGTGAGGAACGCCGCCGTCTTCTCGCCCTCGCCCTCTACCGCGCCCACCGCCAGGCCGACGCCCTGGAGACCCTGCGCCACGGGAGGAAGGTGCTGCCGGCCGGGTCCTGCGCTCCAGGGACGGCTCTGGGCGACCTGGAAGCCAGGATCCTGGCCCAGTCCCCTGAGCTGGACGCCCCACCCCGACCGATGGCGGACACCGCCCCTGCTTCGTCCGGCACGTCTTCTCCCTCAGGGCCAGGGTTCGTCCCTCGCCCCGCCCCACGCACCGACGTACTCGTGGAGCGGGATCTCCAGATCTCCGAGCTGCGCGACAGCCTGCGCGCGGCGATGGACGGCAGACCCGCCGTCGTGCTCATCGAGGGCCCGGCCGGCATCGGCAAGAGCCGTCTGCTCGGCGAGGTCTCCGAACTGGCCGCCGGGGAACGCGTCCTGACCCTCACCGCCAGGGGCAGTCAGCGGGAGAAGGACTACGGCTTCGGGGTCGTACGCCAGTTGTTCGAGCGGGTGGTGAGCGGCAGTGAGGAGTCCCTCCTCGCCGGGGACGCCGTCGCGGCGGGCGCCGTCTTCGGGGGGATACGGGGGCAGCAGCCGCAGAGTTTCGCCGTGCTCAACGGCCTGTGCGAGCTGACGCGGAAGCTGGTACGAGCCCGTGGGCCGCTGGTGCTGGCCGTGGACGACGTGCAGTGGTGCGACAGCGGTTCGCTGCGGTTCCTGGCGTATCTGGCGGGCCGGCTCGAAGGGCTGCCGGCGCTCATCGCCCTCACCCTGCGGACGGGGGAGCAGCAACACGGCGAGGAGCTGCCGGGAGCGCTGACGACAGATCCCGAGGTGGTGCGGATCAGGCCCACTCCGTTGACGGCGAGCGGGGTCGCCGGACTCGTACGCCGGACGCTCGGTGCGGAACCCCAGGAGGAGTTCACGGCGGCCTGCCATCGCGCCACGGCCGGAAACCCGCTGCTGCTGCGGCAGTTGCTGCGGGCACTGCATGCACGCGGGACACGGCCCGACGCCGCGCACACCCGGGAGGTCGCCGAGACCGGGGCGCGCGCGGTGTCCGGGCTGGTCCTTGGCCGGATCGCGCGGCTGCCCGAAGGCGCACGGGCCGCCGCGCAGGCCGTCGCCGTGCTGGGAGACGGGGCGGCGACGCTCGCCGAGATCGCGGCGCTCATGGAGAGGCCGGAGACGGAGGCGGCACAGGCGATCGTGCCGCTCGTGCAGGCCGACATCCTGCGCGACGGCCGACCCCACGCCTTTGTCCACCCCCTCGTCGGAGACGCCGTCTACCGCGAACTGCCTCCCGGCGAGCGGCAGTTGCGGCACGAACGGGCGGCCCGCGCGCTGTCCGCCGCGGGCGCACCTCCGGAGCGGACAGCGGCCCAGCTGCTGCTCGCCCCGCACCGGGGCGACCCGGGTGTGGTGGACATCCTCTGCGCGGCCGCCCGTGAGGCCGCCGGCCGGGGCGCCCCCGACGCCGCCACCACCTACCTCACCCGCGTTCTCGACGAACCGCCCGCCCCCGAACGCCGCCCCGAGGTGCTCCTCGAACTCGGGCGCGCCGAGATGCTCGGCAACGGCCCGGCCGCCGTGGACCATCTGCGGCAGGCCTACGACACCCTCGCCGACCCGGAACGCAGAGCGGTCGCCGCCCTGCTGCTCGCCCGGATCCTGGTCTTCGCCGGCGGGCACGGCCAGGCCACCGAGTTCGCCCGCCGGGCAGCGGCGGAACTGCCCGCCGAGCTGAGCGACGAACGGCAGGGGCTGCTGGCGCTGGAGCGCATCAGCGGGTTCATGCACGGCCTGGACCAGCGACTGTGGCGCACCGTCGAGGACCCCGTCGTCGAAGGCGAGGGCCCCGGCGCCCGGATGCTCGCCGCCAACCTCGCCCGGGAGGCCGCCTCGGACGGCAGCAACCGGGCCCGGGCCGTCGAACTGGCCCGCTTCGCCGTCGCCGACGGAGTGCTCCAGGCCGCCGGGGAGGAGATGCTCTGGTACACCGCCGCCATCGTGCTGCACCTCGCCGACGAGGAGGTCGGCGAGCTGTGGGACGCGGCGGTGTCCCGCGCCGTCGAGCGCGGCTCGCTGTTCTCCGTGCTCGCCACACACCTCTGGCGCGGCTTCACCCAGTGGAACCACGGGGACCTGAACGCGGCACGGCAGTCCCTGGAGACCGCGGTCGGACAGTCGGAGATCTGGGGTCTCGCGCCCGGGGCCCCGCAGGGCCGCACCTTCCTGACCGCCGTCCTGCTGGACCTCGGCGACACCGCGGCGGCTCGCGCCAGTCTGGAGCGGATGCGCGGCTGGATCCGGGGAACGGAGGGGCAGCGGCTGCTGGGGGAGAGCGAGGCAGGCGTCCTGAACGCGGAAGGCCGCTACGAGGAGGCGCTGGCCGCCCTCGACGGCGTGGGGCACCTCCAGCCCGCCGTGGCCAACCCGGCGTGGTGGCCGTGGTCGTTGCTGCGGGTGCGCGCACTCGCGGGGGTCGGCCGACGGGCCGAGGCGCTGGCGCTGGCCGAGGAGCAGCTGACGGTCGCCCGGGGGTGGGGTGCTCCCAGCACACTGGGGCGGATGCTGCGGATCGTCGGACAACTGCGCGGGCCCGAGGGCGAGCCTCAACTACGCGAGGCGGTCGCCCTCCTGGCGCATGGCCCGGCACGGCTGGAGTACGCCCGCGCGCTGTACGCGCTCGCCGCACACGCCCCGGAGGACGAGGCCGGCTCCTTGCTGGGCCGGGGGCGGAGCATCGCGCGGGAGTGCGGGGCGGCGGGTCTCGCGGAACACGGACTAACAGGCGTAGGTGAAGCTGGTCGAGGCCGTCAACCGGTCCGGCGAGAGCACGTCGAGGGTGGCGGTGGCCTTCATGGTGCCGCGGCCGTCGAAGCTCCAGCGCAGCACGACCTCTGAGCTTGTGACGTTCCTGCCGACCTCCTGATGGAGGACGGCCGACGCCGTGCCGTCGCTGCGCTTCCAGCGGTAGTCGACGGTGCCGGCATGGCCGTCCGTCTTGAGGACTCCGGTGACGACGACCGTCTTCGCGCAGTGCCCGGCCTCGGGTGCCGTCACCGTGGCGTCCAGCACGTTCAGCGGTGACCCGGCCGCCGTGCAGGACCGCATGGCCACGACGACGGCCACGACGACCGCGACCACCACCAGCAGGAACCGCAGTTCGCGTCGCCACCACGGCCGGGGCCGGCGAGCGGTTACGGCGGACGGCACCTCCGGGGTGACCGTGCCCCGCCAGATGCCCGTCGCGCGGTTGTCGGTGGTGCCCGGCGCACCGGGCACGCCGGGCCCGAAACGGGTCTCGCCCTCCGCCGCTTCCGAGGGCGGAAGATGCAGCGTGGCGGCGGGATCGGTCGGCGGGAGGGTGGCGGTGAGGTCGAGGTCGCCGGAGTGGGACTCCGGGTCGGTGCGGGCGAACCGCAGTCGGGGGTCCTCGGAGGGTGTGCTCATCGGGGCGGGTCGCAATCGACGGGAGCCGCGGTGGACTGGAAGGAACCGTTGCCGGAGTCGGCGGCGGGATCGGTGGTGACCCTGACGCCGAGGTAGTCGTAGCGCGTCGGGACGGGGAAGGCGTGGGTGTAGCGGCCCGAGATCTGCGTCTTCCCCTTGGGCAGTGCGACCGGGTCGGTGGCGACGACGGTGCCGACGGCGCCGGCCGAGTCGCTGACGTACCAGCTGAGGTAGAGCGTGCCGTCGGCGGCGCCGTCGGTCGTCACGCTGACGGAGGCCACGATCGTGCAGGTGGCCGAGGTCGGGCCCACCGCGTTGATCTGTGCCGAGGTGACGTCGAGGGTGGGTGTGGGTGTGGGCGTGGGGGTGCCGCCGCCGCTCGTGGAACCACCGCTTGTCGTCGTCCCGCCGCCGCTGGTGGAGGAACCGCTCGTGGTCGTACCGCCGCCGGAGGTGCTGCCGCCGGTGGTCCCGCCGCCGCCCGTGCCGCTCGTACCGCCGCCCGTCGTGGACGTCGTCCCGCCTGCCCCGGACGATCCGCCGCCCGTGCCACCGGACGTTCCGTCGGCACTGGGCGAGGCGCCGCCCTTCCCGGACGCCGACGCGGAGGGCGCATCGCTCCCGGAGGGTGACGCGGAGCCGTCCGGCGCCGAGGGGCTGCCGTCGGGAGAGTCGGCCGACCCGGTCGGACCGGTCCCGTCGCCGGAGTCACCGGACCCGGCACCGTGCGTCGTGCGGTGCCCACCGCCCCCACCCGTGGCGACGGCCGTCACCGCGACCCCGCCGACCACCAGCACGACCCCCGCCGCCACTGAGGCCAGGACCTTCCCCCTTCTGCCGGGCAGCCGACGGGCGCCCGACCCGAGGGTGGTCGTGGCCAGGGCAGTCGTGCCCGAGGCCGTACCGTCCGCGAGCGGGAAGAGCAGGAGGAACAGGGCAGCAAGGGCGGCGAGTTCGCGTCGGCCGTTCTCCTCCCACTCCTCTCCGTACGCGCCCGCCGCGACGGCCTCGAGCTCCTCGACGAACGCCGCCGCGCTCTCCGGGCGCTCCTCGGGCGTCTTGGCCAGGCCCCTGCGGATCAGCGGGCGCACCGGTTCGGGAGCCAGCTCGGCCGGGATCGGTGCCTCGATGTGCTGGACGGCCAGCTCGGCCAGCGTCTGGCCCGGATACGGCTTCATGCCGGTCAGGCACTCGAAGAAGGTCGCGGTCGCCGCGTACACGTCCGTGGCCGGCCCGGCCGCACCGCCGGTCCACTGCTCGGGCGCCATATAGGTCGGCGTGCCCGAGGCATTGGCGGCCACCCCGCTCGGCACGGCGATCCCGAAGTCCACCAGCTTGGAGGAACCGTCGGCGGCGACCAGGACGTTGTCCGGCTTGTAGTCGCGGTGCACGACACCTTCCGCATGGGCCGCCGCGAGGCCGAGCAGCGACCCCTTGAGCACGACGAGCGCGGCCTCGGGGGTCGTGGCGCCGTGCTCCCGCAGCAGCTTGCGCAACGGCACGCCGTCCACGAGCTCCATGACGATGGCGGCACCGCGCGGACTCTCCACGTACTCGTACAGCGCCACGACATGAGGGGAGCGCAGTTCGCCCAGCAGCCGGGCCTCGGTGCGGAAGACCTCACGGAAGGCGGGGTCGTCACAGAGCTGTTCGGCGAGGTACTTGATCGCCACGTGGGTGCCGGTGGTGTCGTGCGTGGCCAGGACCACCCGGCCGCTGGCCCCCGAGCCCAGCTCCTTGATCTGTGTGTAGCCGGGGACCGCCCACGGGCCCCCACCGCGTATCGCTTCGCTCATGTCCTGTGCGTCCGGCCCGTCCCCCGGACCGCCCCCGTTCGTGCTCTTGCCGTGCCTCTGCCTCGTGATGCATCTGCCTCGTGATGCGTGTGCTCCCTCTGGGAAATGGACGATGCACCATCGGCCTTGCGAACCGCTTGCAAGCCGATCGCAAGTCGGGCGTCGGATTCTCCTCCCGACGGTTAGTCGTACGCCGATCACACAGGGGGGAATCGGCGTACGACGCCGTCCTCGGAGGTGTCCCCGCAGGTCACGGCATGCAGGGACTGCCGGGCACGCCGGTGCTCCAGGCGAGCCGGGCTGTCGGCCGCAAGGTCGAGCGCCTCCCGGAGTTCGGTCGCGCCGTCGGGCCCGCGCGCCTCACCGAGCAGCCGCAGTACCCGGGCGACGGTGCCGGGCGCGCCCCACCTGCGGGCCATCAACAGCTGCTCCCGCGCGAGCTGTTCGGCCCGGTCCCGCTCATCCAGCCCGGTCAACGCCCGCACCCGCAGCAGTTCCCCGTCCCACCACACCGGGTTCACCACCTCGGGCTGGAGATGCCGTACGCCGTCCAGCACGGCCAGCGCCTGTGCGTACCGGCTCTCGGCGAGCAGCACGCGGGCCTCGCTCTCCCCGCGCAGCCGCGCCCCCTCGGCACCCGCGCTCCGCTGCCGCATCCGCTCAAGGCAAGCACGGGCCGCGCCGATGTCCCCGAGGTCGAGCAGCACACCCGTCAGGAAGGCCCGGCACTGCGGGGCCCCGGGCGTGACCCCCCACGCGCCGAACTCTTCCAGCGCGGCCTCCAGCGACCGGCGCGCCTGGTCCAGCTCGCCGTGCCGCCACCGGGTGAACCCCTGCCACAGATGCGCCGAGAGCGCCCCGACCAGCGACCCCCGCTGCCCGGTGTACGTCAGCGTCTCGTCCCACAGCCGCCTCACGTCCTCGCCGGCCAGCTGCAGCACAACGCCCGCGGTGCACCAGGAGAGGATCTCGCCGCTGTGCAGCAGGACACGTTCGGTGAGCGCGAAGCGGGCGGAGGCGACGGCTGCGGCGCGGTCGAGTGCCCATACGGTGGCCTCCCTCGCCGCCTCGGCGGAGAGCATACGGGCGCCGGGCCCCTCGCCCAGGGGAGGTGGCAGTCGACCGCCCGGTCCGTCGGCGCCCGCGGTGCGGAGCCCGTGCGCGAAGGCGCCGAGCCGGGCCAGGGCCACCAGCCCCTGCCACTCGTCGGCCCTGCCGTCCGCAGCGGCTCGCCCGGTGGGCGGCAGCTGCGCCGCCGCCCGTGCCGCGAACTCGGCCGCCTCACCGGGCTTGCCGGTGTAGATCAGCGTCTGCGCGAGCAGACGGGCGGCGCCCGCGGCCGACGGTGACGTCTCGTACGCCTCCCGCAGATGCCGGGCCGCCGCCGGCCCGTCGACGAGGGCTTCGGCGCGGCCGAGTTCCAGCAGCACTTCGGGCCGGACGTCCTGGGCGGGCGGTTCGAGCAGCGCCCGCGTGAGCAAGGTGGCGGCGGCGTCGTTGGCGCCGCGGGTCCGCGCGCGTGCCGCCGCGGTGCGCAGGACGTCGACCACCCAGGGGTCGCCGCGGTAGGGGACCAGGAGCAGATGCGCGGCGATCCGCTCCGGAGCCGCCCCGGCACGGTCGAGCAGCCGCGCCGCCCTTCCGTGCAGGGCCGGTCGCTCCCGCTGGGACACCGTCCGCAGCACGGCCTCGCCGGCCAGGGGATGGACGAAGTCCAACGGGTACTGGTCACGGACCACTTCGGCCCGCACCAGGGCCGCCGTCGCCGTGGCCACGTCCTGCTCGGACAGCTCCGCGAAGGCGGCGACCGCCGGCAGCGAGGCCCCGCCGCCGAGGACCGCGATCGCCCGTACGACCTGCGCGGCGGCGGACGGCAGCCGGTCGAGCCGCGCGAGCAGGAGGCCGGAGACGGCACGGATGCCGGCCTCCTCCACGACGCGCGGATCCGTCGCTTCTTCCGCCGTCTCCAAGGTTCCGAGGACGTGTGTCAGCAGCAACGGCAGCCCCGCCGACACCCGGTGGCAGGCCTGGACGACGTCCTCGTGCACCAGGGCGCCGAGCCGTCGCCGTACGAGCCGATCGACACCTGCCGCACCGAGTGGCTCCGGCCGGATGTGGACCACCGTCGGGTCCTGCACGATGTCGGCCAGGACCTGCTCGTTCTCGTCCACGGCAGGAAGTTCCCCGGTGCGCAGCGCGGTGACCACGAGAATCGGCAGGGTCTGAATGCGCGGCAGCAGATGGGCAAGGAAGCGCAGGGACGCCGTATCGCACGCCTGCAGATCGTCCACGAGGAGGAGCAGGGGACGCCGCGAGGGCTCGTCGACGGTGACCAGGCGCTCGGTCAGTCGGTACAGCGCGTGCAGAACGTCGAAGCCGTGCGGGCCGCCGGCGACCGGCGTCGCAGCGGTCGGCGGCACGCCGGCCTGCTGGGTGGCTTCCGGGCCGAGCAACTGTCGTACGGCGTCGTAGGGTTCACGCGGGCGAGCGGGCGAGGAAGCGTGCGCACCGCGCACCCGTACGCCCGACTCCCGGCCCAACCGGTCCGCCTCCGCCAGCAGTGCGCTCCGGCCGATCCCGGCGGGCCCCTGCACACACACCAGTCCACCGCGGCCGGCGACCGCGTCCGACAGACACTCCTGCAGTTCGGCCAACTCATGTCCCCGCTCGACGAGTTGGCCGGACGCGGAGGTGAGCGCCGACCCGGTAGCCGGTACGGGCACGGCGAGGCGCGGCGCCCGGGACAGGATCTCGGCCTCGACGCCGCGCAGGGCGGGACCGGGATCAATGCCCGTCCGGTCGGCAAGAGTGCGGCGGGCGCGACGCAGTACGGAGAGGGCCTCGGCCCGGCCACGGGCCCGATAGCAGGCAAGGGCCAGCAGGGACCAGCGCTCCTCGCGCAGGGGCTGTTCGGCGACGAGGTCCTCGGCCTCGTCGAGCAGGACCTCGCCCTGCTCGCCGCGCTCCAGGCGGGCCGCCAGGAGCCGCTCCCGTACCACCTCACGCAACTCCGCAAGGCGCGCCGCCTCCGCCCGTGCCCAGGCCGCGTCCTCGAATCCCGCGAAGGCCGGGCCCCTCCAGAGGGTGAGCGTCTCGGTGAGCAGGCCGACCCTCTCCGCCGCCGATGTCGCGGGCCGGCCGGCCTGGTCGAGCAGCGCTTCGAACCGCCAGGCGTCGACCTCGTCGGGGGCGAGGCGGATCGCGTAACCGGCGCCCTCCCGTACGAGGACGCTGCTGCGGGAACCGGTCGTACGGGCCGGGTCCAGCTCCCGCCGCAGCCGCGAGACGTACGCCTGCAGAGCACCGACCGCGCTCGGCGGCGGCTCCTCGCCCCACATGGCGTCGACCAGCCGGTCGCAGGTGACCACAGCGCCCCGAGCCAGCACCAGCAGCGCGAACAGCGCACGCGGCCGGGGCCCGCCGAGGCTCAGTGCCCGCCCGCCACGCGTCACGGTCAGCTCACCGAGAACACCGATCCGCAGCCCGGCGGCCTCACGGGGCTCCGGCCCCCGGGCGCCCGGTCTCGGCCCCTCACCGTCGGCGTGCTCCATACGCCCATAGTGCCCGGCATGCGCCCACCTGGATGCCTTTCCCGACGGCTCCGGCCGGGCGGTCCTGGCTGATCCCGAAGGCAACGAATTCTGCGTTCTGCCCAGCGAGTCCGACCGGGCCGCCATGACTTCCCGAGGCTCCGGAAGGGGCATGGGCCCCGCACGAGCCGCGGGGCCCACGGGGTCAGCAGCTGGAATTGGTCTGGGTGAGCAGGCCCAGCCGCCACGGCAGGCTGTTGTAGTCGCCGCCGGCGCCTGGGTCCTTGCCCTGGTACAGGTACTGCAGCTTGCAGGCCGGGATCGTGAGCGTCTGGTCGTAGCCCGCGCGGATCATCTCGCCGTGACTGATGTCCCGGCTCCAGGCACCGGCCGGGAACGTCACGTTGCTCGCCCTGGCGAACGGATTGCTCTCGGACGCGGCCAGCGGTGCCCAGGAGCCGGCGAGGCTGCTCGCGGACCAGGAGCGGAAGTAGCGCCGGCCGTCCGAGCCGATGGCCTCGATGAGCAGGAGGTACTGGTTGCTGCCCTGCACCTTGTACACGTTGCTCGCTTCGAACAGGGCGTACTTGTTGGCGTCCTGGGCCGCGATCACGGTGTTGGTGAAGCCGTTCGGGAACTGGCCGACGGTCGTCTGCGAGCGGTAGAGGTGTCCGTTGTCGTCGGAGGAGAACAGGTAGCAGTTGGCGCTGTCGCAGATCACCCACATGTCGACCCAGTTGCCGCCTCCGATGTGCTGCCGGATGACGTCCGGCATCGACGAGTAGAAGTTGCGGGGCGCGCTCCACCCGTTGGGATTGCTGATGTCGGAGTTGGTGGAGTACGAGGCGTTGCCGGTCTGGTAGACGAGGTACCAAAGGCGCTGCGGCGCGTAGTAGAAGACCTGGGGCGCGGCCCGGTATCCGGTGCCGATGGCGGTGCGGTCCAGGTAGTGGTGCGTGGCCGAGCCGGCCTGGGACCAGTCACTGAAGTTCAGGTACACCAGGCTGTACCCGGAGGAGCCGGCCACGCTGGCGAACACGTGGTACTTGCCGTTGTAGAAGACGACCGTCGGATCCTTGATCCCGGCGATGGTGTGGCTGGCGTCCGGTTTGGGGGCGATCAGCGGGCCGCTGGAGCTCCATGAGTAACGGCTGGGCAGGGCGGCGGCCTTGGCGGCGCCGCGGGTCGCGGCGGGCGTGCCGCCCATCGCCGTCAGCGTGGCGTTGTACGCCGGCTTCTTGTTGCCGTTGCGGTCGAACAGCAGGGGGTTGTCCCCGCTGCGCCAGGAGTCGCTGTCGCGGATGCCCCACACCGTGATGCCGTTGCAGCGCGGCACGTTCAGACAGGCCCGCACCGTGTTCGCGTACGCCGTCGGCGAGGCCTGCGCGATGTCCAGCTCGGTGATCTGTACGTCCACACCCAGGGCGGCGAAGTTCGACAGGGTCGTCTGGAAACTCGCCGGAGGGCCGCCGGTGCCGAAGTGCGACTGGAAGCCGACGCAGTCGAGGGGCACCCCGCGCGACTTGAAGTCGCGGACCATGCGGTAGACACCTTGGGTCTTGGCGTCGCTCCAGTTCTCGATGTTGTAGTCGTTGTAGCAGAGCTTGGCCGCCGGGTCGGCCGACCGTGCGGTGCGGAAGGCCTGCTCGATGAAGCCGTCGCCCAGCAGGTTCTGGAAGACCGAGGAGCGGTGCTGGCCGCTGCCGCCGTCGGCGAAGGCCTCGTTGACCACGTCCCAGGCGTAGATCTTGCCCTTGTAGTGGTTCATGACGGTGGTGATGTGGTTGTTCATCACGCTGCGGAGCGTGTTCGCGTCCCTGATGGAGCTGACCCAGCCGGGCAGTTGGGAGTGCCAGACCAGGGTGTGGCCGCGCATCCGCTGACCGTGCGCCGTGGCGTGGCTGACGATCTGGTCGCCGGGGCCGAAGTTGAAGTTGCCGCGGGACGGCTCCGTCGTGTCCCACTTCATCTCGTTCTCGGGCGTGATCGCGTTGAACTCGCGGTCCAGGATCCTGCCGTACGTGCTGTCGCCGAGCCGTCCGGCGGCCACGGCGGTCCCGAAGTACCGTCCGGACTGGGCCGCCTGGGCGCCCAGCGTGGATGCCTGGATGGTGGGGCCGGGCGCGCCGGACGCCGTCCCGGGTGTCACCAGGGCGGCCACGGCGAGCAGGCCTAAAACCGGGACTCGGCGACGGCCGAGCCACTTCAGTGGGTTCATGCTTCTCCTCGTGATCGGGATTGACGCGTTCATGACATCCGACATGTCGAACGACCGTCGACTTGTCGAGCATCTCGGATGATAGGGACGCCTTAAGACGCGTCAATCCCTCTCGCATGATTCGTCGCTGGCGTCGAAACATTCGAAGGCCGCTGTCCGGTCAGAACCTGCCACGCAAAGCTGCTTCGGCCATAAGTATTGACATCCTCGATGGCATGCCTAGGATCCGTGACTGCTTGAGTTTCGTAATGGCCAACGAAAGTTGGGGAGTCCACTCGGGGAACCCGCGCACCGCTGTGCGCGAGTTCATCGAGACGGCCGGCGCGATCAGTGCCGGGCGAACTGGACCTGGGTCGCTTGCGCGACGTCCGGCCGCAGGGCGATCCCGCTGACGGTCAGCTGTTGCCCGTAGACGTCCGTGACTCTGATCGAGCCGCCGCATCCGGCGCCGTCGGCGGAAATGAAGTAGTTGTAGTCGGTGCGCGGCAACTGCCGCCAGCCGCCTGACGTGCGGACCTCCAGCCGCGCCACCGGATTCCGGTGGCCGATCACCTGGATGCCGCACCAGTAGGGGCTGGACCCGGTCTTGTACCTGATCGACATCGTGCCGACCGTGCTGGGGCTCACCAGCTGCCAGGTGATCGGCAGCCGGCCGACCTTGAGGTCGGCGAGCTTGGCGAAGGCCTGCTGACTGAGGTCGAGTTGCCCGGGTGCGCAGGGCAGGGGGCATTCGTTGGTGATCCGTACGGTGACGGAGGCGCCGTTGGCCGCGTGGACGAGCACGTAGGCGCCGCAGGCCCTGGCCGTCTCGTAGTCGGTGGTGTTCATCGCGGCGATCATGAGGTCGGCGCTGGGTCCGAACAGACAGGCGCCGTTTCCGTCACCGGCCTCGTAGGCGGTGGCGACCCCGGTGTAGGTCGTGTTGGGCCGGATCCGTCCTGCCGGTGCTGCCGCGGTGGACGTCGTTCGCCGGGAGTGCGGGGTGCTCTTGGCCGACGGACGAGCCGAATGGGTGGTCGCAGCGGCTGTCGGCGACGGCGTGCCGGTCGTGGTCGGGGACGCCGACGTGGCCCCGGGGCGCGCCTCGGCCGAGTCGGCGGCCCTCACCTGGGTGGTGGCGGAGGGGGTGCCCGCGGCAGACACTCCATTCGCCCCGCGGCCGGGGACCACCCCCATGACCATGACGGCGAGAACGCCCGCGGCGGCCAGTGCCAATGTGGTGCCCAGCTGGAGTCGGCGTCTGTACCTGCGCTCCCGCTCGGCCTGCCTCGCTGTCTTCATACCTGTCCGTTCGGAAGAGGGAACCGATGGTGCACTGGTCAGTTGCCGCGGGCCGCGAAAAGGTTGCCGACCATTTTCCCGGCGTCTCGCCGGCGGTTCCGGTCTTCCAAGCCGGACGGCGGCTGCGGCAGCGCACCAGAGGTACGCCACCGCAGCCGCTCGCAGATCCCGAGGGTCAGAGGGCCGTGAACGTCCACAGCAGGTTCGTACTGCTGCCGTACGTCCACTGCTTGGTGACGGAGCCCGAGGCGACGTTGCCGCCGCCGTCGAGGACCAGACCGGTGGTGCGGTTGGCGATCGAGTAGCTGCCGCCGCCCCGGTTGGTGATCTTCCACTGCTGGTTGGTGCCGCCGTTCCAGGCGGCCTGTCGGGCCGCGGAGCCGTCCGCGGTGGCGCCCCAGCCGTCGGCGACCATGCCGTTGGTGCGGTTGACCAGCTTGTAGTAGCCGCCGCCCACATCGACCGCCTGCCACTGGAGGTTGGAACTGCCGTCCCAGGTCCACTGCTTGAGGTTGGACCCGGAGGCCACGTTGCCGCCGCTGTCCAGGGCGAGACCGTCGGTGACGTTGGTGAGCCGGAAGTAGGCCGCCGGGTTGAACTGGACCCTCAGTGAGGTGATCTGGTCGTTGTTGCCGGTGGCCCGCAGATCCGGGTTGTCGGCGGTGAACGTCCAGGCGGTGCCGGTGAAGTTGTCACCGGAGTAGCCGATCACCTGGTAGCCCTGGGCCGGCCGGAGGGAGGAGATGCTGCGCGCGCCCACTCCCGCCGCGGTCAGGTCGGCCGCGGTGTAGTCGCCGAGAGCGAACGTGGCGGAGCTGCCCGTGTAGTTGACGTCCGTGAAGGCGACGGCCCCGGCGAGCGGCGTCACGGCCGGGATGGTGCCGGAGAAGGAGAGCTTCAGGACATAGGCGTTGGCGCTGTACGGCGCGGAGGACGGCAGGGTGACCGTGAGGCCGGAGGCGCTCTGGGTCGGCGTCGGCAGGTCGATGTAAGTGCCGGCTGTGGAGCCGAGAAGTTTCACCGAGGTCAGCGACGACAGGTTGATGCTGCCCGTGCCGAGTGTCTTGATCGTCAGCGAACTGCCCGGCCAGCCCAGGACGGTGGCGTACAGGATGTTGTTGTCCTTGTTGCGGGTGAAGCGGACGTCCTGCGCCGTGCCGGCCGTCGGATTGGTGAAGGCGCCGCCGCCCATCTTCGTCGGGCCCTCGCCGTACACGCTCCACGCGCGGGTCGAGTAGATCGACTCGCCGAAACGCTTCAGATGGTCGCCTATGCCGAGCAGGACGTCCTTCTGCGCCTGGGGGATGGTGCCGTCGGCCATCGGCGCGATGTTCAGCAGCATGTTGCCGTTCTTGCTGACCCGGTCGATGAACGAGTGCAGCATCTGCTGGATGCTGTAGTAGCCGATGCCCTGCGTGTAGCACCAGCTGGAGCTGGAGATGCTGTCGTCGGTCAGCCAGTACGGCGTGGTGATGTCGGCCGGACCACCGCGCTCGTAGTCGAAGACCTCGCCCTTGTTGTCGAACCCGTCCTTGTAGGTGGCGACCACCTCACGGCCCCAGCTGTTGGCCTGGTTGTAGTAGTACGACAGGAAGTTCAGGCGCTGGGTCTCGTCGACGGCGTCCAGCTTGAAGTCCTGCCACAGGATGTCGGGCTGGGCGCGGTCGATGACCTCCTTCAGCTTGTCGTACCAGAGCTGGTTCTCCGCGGCCGAGCCCAGCTGCCCGTAGAGCTTCTTCAGGCTCGGGTCCGTCTGGGCGGGGACGTACTCGTAGTAGCCGTTGAAGTGGTACGCGTGGTGCATGGCGACCAGCAGCTTGAGGCCCTTGGCGCGGATGGCCGTCGAGAACAGCTTCAGGAGGTTCAGCCCGGGGCCCTTGTTCACCGAGTTCCACTCGTTGACCTGGCTGTCCCACATGGAGAAGCCGTCATGGTGCTCGGCGACCGGGCCGGCGAACCTGGCGCCCGCGTCGACGAACAGCTGCGCCCACTCGTCGGGGTCGAAGTTCCCGCCCGCCGACTTCAGCTTCGGCGCGAACTTCACGAAGTTGCCCGCGAGGTCCTGCGCTCCGTTGATGAAGTTGTGGTAGGGCCACGCCGACGGCTGGCCGTAGGTCGCGATGTGGTGCTGGTTGGCGTTGCTGCCCGCGTTGTACATGTTGCGCGGGTACCACTCGCTGTCGTACGCGGGGACGCTGAAGACGCCCCAGTGGAAGTAGATCCCGAACTTCGCGTCCTGGAACCACTCCGGGGCCGGCGGGTGCTGGTCGACCGAGTTCCAGTCGGGCGTGTACGTGCTGGGCGCCGCCTGGGCCGTACCGGCTCCGAACACACCTCCGGCGACGGCGGCAGCGGCCACGCAGGTGGCGCCGGCCAGGAAGTGGCGTCTGCTGAGCGAACTGGACATGGAACATCCCTGGTTCAGAAGGGGACAGGGGAATGCAGCGGGCCGCTTGTTACGGATGAAGGTCCGCCATGTCTCCCGGGGATGTCAACCGGCGTGCAGGGATGAAAAGCACTGTGCAGTACGGTAGTTAGACCAAGCTGCAGCAGATTTAGTCCATTTTGCGACAGCGCAAACATGGCATGTCTGCCGGGGTCTTGCGTGTCGAGTGGGCTGACCCGGCGCTATGGATTGATGGGATGCATCTGTCGCCTCCGTGGTGCCGATCGGGCCGTCGAGATGGCTGTGACCTGGCATTTCATTTAATTGGCGACGAGGGTCTAGACAGCTCGCTGGAATCGAGCCTATAAACATCCCATCTCTACCGCGCGACGATAGTCAGGTGTCGTCGAGTCGGATCATCTCCCGCCCAGGGACGAGCGCGAGGAAGCATCGATGAGACTCAGGACCGCCCTCTGTTCAGCCGTCTCCGCCGTGTCCGCACTGGCCCTGCTCAGTGCGTGCAGCAGCGGCTCCACCACTTCGGCGTCGTCGGGCGGTAAGCCGCTGGTCGGCGTCGACTACCCGCGCTCCGACACCGACTTCTGGAACTCCTACATCAAGTACACGCCCCAGTACGGCAAGGAGCTGGGGCTGGACCTGAAGACCACCAACTCGCAGAACGACGTCGCCAAACTCACCGCCAACGCACAGACGTTCATCAGCCAGGGCGTCAAGGGCATCGCGATGGCCCCGCAGGACACCGCCGCCATCGCGCCCACCCTCGCGCAGCTGGAGGCGAAGAAGATCCCGGTCGTCACCGTCGACACCCGCCCCGACAGCGGCAAGGTGTTCATGGTCGTGCGCGCCGACAACCGGGCCTACGGCGAGAAGGCCTGCCAGTACCTGGGCACCAAGCTGGGCGGCAAGGGCAAGGTCGTCATGCTGGAGGGCGGTCTGGACTCCATCAACGGCCGTGACCGCACCGAGGCGTTCAACGACTGCATGAAGAAGAACTACCCCGGCATCAAGGTGCTCGGTGAGGCCACCAACTGGGACGGCGCGACCGCCGCGCAGAAGCTCCAGACCGACCTGACCGCAAACCCGGACATCAAGGGCGTCTACATGGAGTCCAGCTTCGCCCTGTCCGGCACGCTCCAGGTGCTCAAGCAGAAGGGCCTCCTGGTGGACCCGAAGGACAAGAAGCACGTCTTCATCGTGTCCAACGACGGCATCCCCGAGGAGCTCAAGTCCATAGCCGAGGGCAAGATCGACGCCACCGTCTCCCAGCCGGCCGACCTCTACGCCAAGTACGCCCTGTACTACCTGAAGGCGGCGATCGACGGGAAGACGTTCAAGCCGGGCAAGACCGACCACGACAGCACCATCATCCAGGTCCGCGAGGGTGTGCTGGAGGACCAGCTCTCCGCCCCGCTCGTCACCGCCGACGGCGCCACCTACGGCGGCGTGCCCAGCGTGAAGAGCGACGACAAGGCGCTGTGGGGCAACAACCTCGGCTGATCCTCCCCCGGAACACAACGGCCCACGAGAACAAGGCGGTTGAGATGAGCGACGGGGAGCGAGCAGTGACCCCCGCGCCCGCCCCGGCGGACGACGGGCGGGCCCCCGCAGCCCCGCCCGTCGTCCAGGCGACGGGCATCGTCAAACGATTCGGTCCGACGGTGGCCCTGAACGGCGCCCGGATCACCATCAGGCCCGGCGAGACCCACGCGCTCGTCGGCCGCAACGGAGCCGGCAAATCGACCCTGGTGTCGGTCCTCACCGGCCTTCAGGCCCCCGACGAGGGAACGGTGACCTTCGGCGGCGAGCCGGCCCCCCGGCTCGGCGACCGCGACGCCTGGCGCCGGCGCGTGGCCTGCGTCTACCAGAAGTCGACGATCATCCCCACGCTGACCGTCGCCGAGAACCTCTTCCTGAACCGGCACGACCACGGAGCCGGCCGACTCATCAGCTGGCAGGCCACCCGCCGCCGCGCACAGGACCTGCTGTCGGCCTGGTCGGTGAACGTCGACCCGCAGACCCCGGCCGCCGAACTGAGCGTCGAGCAGCGGCAGTTCGTCGAGATCGCCCGCGCGCTGTCCTTCGGCGCCCGTTTCATCATCCTCGACGAGCCGACCGCCCAGCTCGACGGGGCGGCCATCAACCGGCTCTTCGACCGCATCCGCGATCTGCAACGCCAGGGCGTCACCTTCCTGTTCATCAGCCACCACCTCCAGGAGGTCTACGAGATCTGCGACATGGTGACCGTGTTCCGCGACGCCCGGCACATCATCACCGCCCGGGTCGCGGACCTGCCCCGCGCCGACCTCGTCGCCGCCATGACCGGCGAGGCGGCCGCCGACCGGCGCGCGGAACGGGCCGTCACTCTCGACGCCGGCGCCACGGCCGCACTGAACGTCCGCGCGCTGCAGGGCGAGGGGTACGACGACGTCAGCTTCCGCATCGGGGCCGGCGAGATCGTCGGCCTCGCGGGGGCCGCCGGCAGCGGCCGCACCGAGGTCGCCGAGACCGTCGTAGGACTGCGGGCGGCAGCGGCGGGGGAGGTGGAGATCGCCGGGAAGCGGCCCCGGCCGGGCAGCGTGCCCGCGGCGCTCGCCGCAGGCGCCGGGTTCGTTCCCCAGGACCGCCACCACCAGGGCTTCGTTCCCGACATGTCGATCGCGGACAACGCCACGCTCTCCGTGCCGAAACGGCTCGGACAGAACGGGTTCCTGAGCCGCAGCCGCCGTGACCGGCTCGCCGAGGGCATGATCGAGAAGCTGGCGATCAAGACTCCCGGACCCGACCTGCCCGTCTCCGCGCTCTCCGGCGGCAACCAGCAGAAGGTCGTCATGGCCCGCGCCCTGGCCGACGACCCCCGGCTGCTGGTCCTGATCAACCCGACCGCGGGCGTGGACGTGCGCTCCAAGGAATTCCTCCTCGGCAAGGTCGAGGAGACTGCGCAGACCGGCACCGGAGTGCTCATCGCCTCCGACGAACTGGACGACCTGCGCATGTGCGACCGGGTCCTGGTGATGTTCCAGGGCCGTGTGACCTCAGAGATCGCCCGCGGCTGGCACGACCACGACCTCGTGGCCGCGATGGAAGGAGTGGACCTCCATGCCTGAAACCGTCCTCGCGGACACCGCCGCGGCGGGCACCCCCGAGCCCAAGGCCAAGCGGACCGCGCTGCTCGGCGGCCGGATACCCCTGGCCCGGCTGCGCGACCTCGCGCTCGTCCCGGCCATCGTGGTCATCGCGATCGTCGGACAGATCGTCAACCCGGTGTTCCTGCAGGCCGACAACCTCATCAACGTCCTGCAGACCATGTCCGAGATGGCCCTGCTGGTCCTCGCCCAGACGATGATCCTGATCGTCAAGAAGATGGACCTGTCGCTCGAGTCCACCATGGGCCTGGCACCCGGCGTCGCGGCCTGGCTGGTGGTACCGGCGGGCGCGGGCCACGGACTGGGCCTCCTCCCCGGCGCCTGGGCCATCCCCGTCACCCTCGCCACAGGTCTGCTGATCGGCGTGATCAACGCCCTGCTGATCATCCGCTTCGGCCTCAACGGCTTCATCGTCACCCTCGGCATGCTGATCGTGCTGCGCGGTGTCCTCACCGGCATCTCCGGTGGCCAGACCTTCTTCCAGCTGCCGCAGTCGATGCTCTACCTCGGCACGACCGAATGGTTCGGGATGCCCGCGTCCATCTGGGTCTGCCTGGCGTTGTTCGCCGTCGCGATCGTGGTGCTCGGCTGGACCAGCTTCGGCCGCTCCCTCTACGCCATCGGCGGCAACGTCGACGCCGCGAAGGCCGCCGGCATCCGCACCGACCGGGTGCTGTGGATCGTCATCGTCACCGGCAGCCTGCTCGCTGCCCTCGCCGGGCTGATGCTCTCCGGACGCCTGGCCTCGGTCGCCTCCGCGCAGGGCAACGGCTACATCTTCACCGTGTTCGCCGCCGCGGTCATCGGCGGGATCAGCCTCAACGGCGGCAAGGGCACCATGTTCGGGGCCTTCTGCGGCATCCTGCTGCTCTTCATGATCCAGAACGTGCTCACGCTGGCGGGTGTCCCCGCGCAGTGGATCGGCGCCCTCAACGGCCTGATCATCCTGGTCGCCCTGGCCATCTCACGCATCACCGGCGGCAAGGTCCAGGAGTGAACCGGGCGGCCCTCCGGCCGCCCGGCACCCTCCGCCGCACCGCCATCTCGTCGCACGGGGCCGTACCGCCCCTGCTCTCACAGGAGTTGCCGCCATGTCATCCGCCCCGTCCGCTTCCCCGGCCTCTGCCCGTATCACCGCCCTGGACGTGCTGGACGTGCGTTTCCCGACGTCCGAGCACCTGGACGGGTCGGACGCGATGAACCCCGAACCCGACTACTCCGCCGCCTACGTCGTCCTGCGCACCGACGCCTCCGACGGTCTGGAGGGCCATGCGCTGGCCTTCACCACCGGCCGCGGCAACGACGTACAGGCCGCCGCCATCGCGGCCCTCGCCCCGCACGTGGTCGGCCTGTCCGTCGAGGAGGTCTGCGGCGACCTCGGCGCGTTCTCCCGCTCCCTCGTCCACGACCCCCAACTGCGCTGGCTCGGCCCGGAGAAGGGCGCCATCCACATGGCCACCGGCGCGGTCGTCAACGCCGCCTGGGACCTGGCCGCCAAGCGCGCCGGCAAGCCCGTGTGGCGCTTCCTCGGCGAGATGTCCCCCGAGGAACTGGTCGCGCAGGTCGACTTCCGCTGGCTCTCCGACGCCCTCACCCCCGAGGAGGCCCTCGAGATCCTGCGCCGCGCCGAGCCGGGGCGCGAACAGCGCATCGGCCGTCTCCTCGACCGGGGCTACCCCGCCTACACCACCACCCCCGGCTGGCTCGGCTACTCCGACGAGAAGCTGGCCCGCCTGTCCCGCGAGGCCGTCGCCGACGGCTTCACCCAGATCAAGCTGAAGGTCGGCGCGGACCTTCAGGACGACATCCGGCGCATGCGCGTCGCCCGCGAGACCGTCGGCCCGGACATCCGTATCGCCGTCGACGCCAACCAGCGATGGGACGTCCAGCCCGCCATCGACTGGATGCGGGACCTGGCCCCGTACGACCCGTACTGGATCGAGGAGCCCACCTCCCCGGACGACATCCTCGGCCATGCCACGGTCCGCGAGGCGGTCACCCCCATCAAGGTCGCCACCGGTGAGCACATCGCCAACCGGGTCGTCTTCAAGCAGCTCCTGCAGGCCCGCGCGGTGGACATCGTGCAGATCGACTCCGCGCGGGTCGGCGGCGTGGGCGAGAACATCGCCATCCTGCTGCTCGCCGCGAAGTTCGGCGTGCCCGTCTGCCCCCACGCGGGCGGCGTGGGCCTGTGCGAGATGGTGCAGCACCTTTCGATGTTCGACTACGTCGCCGTCTCCGGCACCACCGAGGACCGCGTCATCGAGTACGTCGACCACCTGCACGAGCACTTCGTCGACCCGGTACGGATCGCCGACGGCCACTACCTTGCGCCGACCCTGCCGGGGCTGAGCGCGCAGATGCACGCCGAGTCCCTCAAGGAGTACGCCTACCCCGACGGCCCCGTCTGGACCGCCCGTGCCTGACGCACCGGCCCTCGTCGACGGCCACCACCACGTGTGGGACCTGCACCTCAGGCCGCAGCCCTGGCTGGACGAGCCCGGTCACGAGCCGATCCGCCGCAACTTCAGCTCGCACGCCCTGCGCTCGGCCGCGACCCGGCCGATCGCCGGACGGCGACTGACGAGCACGGTGGTCGTCCAGTGCATCGCCTCCGTGCCCGAGACCCGCGACCTCCTCGCGCTGGCCGACAGTGACCCGCTGATCGGCGCCGTGGTCGGCTGGGCGGACCTGACGTCCCCCGCGATCGGCGACGTACTCGACGACCTGCGGGCCGGGCCCGCAGGCCGCTACCTGCGCGCCGTACGGCACGTCGTGCAGGGCGAGCCGGATCCGCAGTGGCTGCAACGGCCGGACGTGGAAAGGGGGTTGCGAGCGGTGGGGGAGCGGGGCCTCGGATACGACGTGCTGGTGAGCAGCCGGCAGCTCCCGCAGGCCATCCGCCTCGCGGAACGGCTGCCGGAGCTGCCGCTCGTCCTGGACCACGCGGGCAAGCCCTCCGTCGCGCGGGGCGAACTGACCGACTGGGCACGGCAGGTGCGGCTGCTGGCCCGGCATCCCCAGGTCCACTGCAAGGTGTCGGGTCTGGCCACGGAGGCCGACCACGAGAAGTGGACCATCGACGACATCCGCCCGGTGTGGGACGTCCTGCTCTCCGCCTTCGGGCCCGACCGGCTGATGTTCGGCTCCGACTGGCCCGTCTGCGTCCTCGCCGGCGGCTGGAACCGCTGGGCCGCCACCGTCGAGGAACTCCTGGACGACTGCTCCGCCACGGAGACCCAGGCGGTGCTCGCCGGCACCGCGACCGCCTTCTACCACCTGACCCCCACCCCCACCCCCACCCCGACGAACGAGGGGACGCCGTGCTCCTGACCGAACTGCTGCACCCCGGCATCCTCGAATCCCTGGCCGGAGCCGGCCACGGCGCCCGCGTGCTGCTCGCCGACGGCCACTACCCGGCGAGCACCGCCACCGGAGAGCGCGCCAGAACCGTCCACCTCAACCTCGCCCCCGGCCTGCTCGACGTCACCACCGTGCTCGACGTCCTGCTGCGCGCCCTGCCCGTCGAGGCGGCGCACGTGATGGTGCCACCCGAGGGCGAACCGGAGCCGCCCGCCATCGCCGAGTACCGCTCGATGCTGGCGCCCCTCCCGGTCGACGCGCTCGGCCGCTTCGAGTTCTACGACGCCGCCCGCGCACCCGACCTGGCACTGGCGATCGTCACCGCCGACACCCGCACCTACGCCAACCTGCTGCTGACCATCGGCGTCCGCGCTGAAGGGACCCTGACCACACGATGACACTCGCCGTCCGTTACACGTCCGCCCGCACCCTGGACACCGCGCCCGCACTCAGTGCGCCGCCCGGTCCCGGCGAGGTGGAACTCGCCCCCGCCTTTGTCGGTATCTGCGGCACCGATCTGCACATCTTCCACGGCGACATGGATGCCCGGGTGGCCGCGCCCGCCGTCCTGGGACACGAGATGTCCGGCCGCGTCGTACGCGTCGGCCCGGACGTCGAGGGCTGGCAGCCCGGCGACGCGGTCACTGTGATGCCGCTGCGCTGGGACGACACCTGCCCGGCCTGCCAAGCGGGCCATCAGCACATCTGCCAGCACCTGGACTTCATCGGCATCGACTCGCCGGGTGCGATGCAGCAGCGCTGGACCGTGCCCGCCTCGACCCTGATCCGGCTGCCCGCCGCCCTGCCCCTGGACCGGGCCGCGCTCGTCGAGCCGACGGCGGTGGCCGTGCATGATGTGGGCCGGGCCGGCGTGCGCGAGGGCGAGCGCGTCGTGGTGGTCGGCGGCGGGCCGGTCGGCATCCTCATCGCGCTGGTCGCCCGCGCCGCCGGCGCGGAGGTGCGGGTGGTGGAGCTGAACCCGCACCGGCGGCTGCTCGCCGAGGAGCTGGGGCTGACGGCCTGGAACCCGGCCGACGAGGACGTGCCGGAGCTGGTGCGGGAGTGGAGCGGGGAGGCGGGCGCGGACGTCGCCTTCGAGGTGTCCGGCGCGGCGGGCGGCGTCGACACGGCGGTCGACGTGCTGGGAGTGCGCGGCCGGCTCTGCCTGGTCGCGATCCACCCCCGCCCCCGCGAGGTGAACCTGCACCGCTTCTTCTGGCGCGAACTCACCCTCGTGGGTGCCCGGTTGTACGACCGCTCCGACTTCGAGAAGGCGGTCGCCCTGGTCGCGGACGGCACCATCCCGGCCGAGCGGCTGATCAGCAAGGTCGTGCCCCTCACCCAGGCACCGGCCGCCTTCGAGGCCCTGGAGGGCGGCGGCGACGTGATGAAGATCCTCGTGGACTGCACCGACGACGCCCCGCTCGGGGAAGAGGGAGCCGCCGTATGACCGCCTTCGACCTGACCGGCAAGCTCGCCGTCGTCACCGGCGCCCGGCGCGGCATCGGCCGGGCCATGGCCCGCGCGCTCGCCGAGGCCGGCGCGGATGTCATCGGGGTGAGCGCCTCCCTGGAGGAATCCGGCAGCGCGGTGGAGAAGGACGTCACCGCCGCGGGCCGTACCTTCGAGGCGATCCGCACGGACTTCGCCGACCCCGCCGCCGTGCGGGCCCTGGGCGCGGATCTTGCCGGGCGGGAGCGTCCGGTGGACATCCTGGTCAACAACGCGGGCACGATCCGCCGCGCCCCGGCCGCCGAACACAGTGACGCGGACTGGGAGTTGGTGCTCCAGGTCAACCTGAACGCGCAGTTCGCGCTGACCCGGGCCGTGGGCGCGGCGATGGTCGCCCGCGGCGCGGGGAAGGTCGTCTTCACCGCGTCGCTGCTGAGTTTCCAGGGCGGTATCACGGTGCCCGGCTACACCGCTGCCAAGCACGGCATTGCCGGTCTGACCAAGGCGCTGGCCAACGAGTGGGCTGCTCACGGTGTGAACGTCAACGCGATCGCACCGGGCTACATCGCCACCGACAACACCCAGGCCCTGCAGGACGACCCGGTGCGCAGCAGGGCGATCCTGGACCGCATCCCGGCCGGACGCTGGGGCAACGCCGACGACCTGGCGGGCGCCACGGTGTTCCTCGCCTCTGATGCGGCCGCCTACGTGCACGGCGTGGTCCTGCCCGTGGACGGCGGATGGCTGGGCCGATGAGCGGCACATCCCTGGCCTCGGTACTGGGCGATGCCCGCCTGATGCCGGTGCTGACCGTGCCGTCCACGGCGAGTGCCGGCCCGCTGGCCGAGGCGCTCGCGGCGGGCGGCGCCCGCTGCGCGGAGGTCACCTTCCGCACCCCGGACGCCGAGCAGGTGCTCAAGACGATGGCCGCCCACGGCGGGCTCACCGTCGGCGCCGGCACGGTCCTCACCCCCGAGCAGGCGGAACGGGCCGTCGCGGCTGGGGCCCGCTTCGTCGTCTCGCCGGGCTTCGACGACGAGGTCGTGGCCAAGTGCCGTGAGCTGGGGGTGCCCGTGGTGCCCGGTATCGCCACCGCCACCGAGTTGATGCGTGCCCTGAAGGCGGGCCTGGACACGGTCAAGCTGTTCCCCGCCGAGCCGCTCGGCGGCCTGCGGACACTGCGCGCCCTGGCGGCCCCGTTTCCCGGGGTGCGGTTCGTGCCGACGGGCGGGATCGACGCATACCGCATGGCCGCCTACCTGGCCGACCCGGCGGTCCTCGCGGTCGGCGGCAGCTGGATGGCCACCCCGGCCCTTCTCCAGAGCGGTGACTACGAGGAGATCCGCCGGCTGACCGCCGACGCGGTCGAAAGGAGCAGGACGTGACCGACGTGGTGGCCCTCGGGGAGGTCATGCTGCGCTTCGATCCGGGCGAGGGACGCATCCGCACCGCCCGCACCTTCCAGGTCTGGGAGGGCGGCGGCGAGTACAACGTCGTGCGCGGACTGCGCCGCTGCTTCGGCCTGCGCACCGCCGTGGTGACCGCGCTCGCCGACAATGCGGTGGGCCGGCTGGTGGAGGACTTGATCCTGCAGGGCGGCGTGGACACCTCGCTGATCCGCTGGGTGGCGGACGACGGCATCGGCCGCAGTGCCCGCAACGGCCTGAACTTCGTCGAACGCGGCTACGGCATCCGCGGTGCGCTGGGTGTCAGCGACCGCGCCCACACGGCCGTCTCCCAGTTGCGCAAGGGTGACGTGGACTGGGACACGGTGTTCTCGGCCGGGGCGCGCTGGTTCCACACCGGCGGGATCTTCGCGGGCCTGTCCGACACCACGGTCGACGTCGCCGACGAGGCGATGGCGGCGGCCCGCCGTCACGGGGTCACCGTCTCCTACGACCCCAACTACCGCCCCAGCCTCTGGGCCGGCCGGGGCGGCGCCGAACGGGCCCGGGAGGTCGACCTGCGGCTCGCCCGCCACGCCGACGTGGTCGTGGGCGCACTGGGCCTGGCGGGCGAGCATCCGGGCGCCGTGCGTTTCCGGGCGCACGAGGTGCAGGACGCGCTCGCCGCCGTGGCCGACCTGCTGCCCGATGCCAGGGTCCTCGCGACGACCCTGCGCGAGGTGCCCTCGGCCGGCGTCAACGACTGGTCCTCGGCCGCCTGGTCCGCCGAAACGGGCCACGTCACCGGCCCGCGGATGCCCGGCCTGCACGTCCTGGACCGCATCGGCTCCGGCGACGCCTTCGCCGCCGGACTCATCCACGGTCTGCTCACCGACACCGGTCTGGAACGTGCCCTCGCCTACGGCACCGCCCACGGCGCCCTGGTCATGACCACACCTGGCGATGTCTCGATGGCCACCCTCGCCGAGGTCGAGGCACTCGTCGCGGGCGCATCGGCCCACGTCCGACGCTGACCGGCCTCCTCCACCCCTGTCCCCAGGAGCACGTCTTGCACCAGCGGAAGATCCAGAACACGCCGGTCACCGTCACCGACCTCGGCTTCGGGGCCTCCGTGATCGGCAACCTCTACCGCGTCACCCCGGCCGACGAGGCGACAGCCGCCGTCGACGCGGCCTGGCAGGCGGGCATCCGCTACTTCGACACCGCGCCGCACTACGGCCTCGGCCTCTCCGAACGCCGGCTCGGTGCCGCCCTGCGCGACCGGCCGCGCGAGGAGTACGTCATCTCCTCCAAGGTGGGCCGCCTCCTCGTCCCCAACGAACACCCACGGGGCGTCGACACCGAAGGCTTCGTCGTACGGGACGACCTGCGAAGGCAGTGGGACTTCAGCCGCGACGGCGTACTGCGCTCCATCGAGGACACGCTTGAGCGCACCGGCCTGGACCGCCTGGACATCGTCTACCTCCACGACCCGGACGAGCACTGGCGCCAGGCCGCCGAGGAGGCCATGCCCACCCTCGCCGAACTGCGCGACCAGGGCGTGATCGGCGCGATCGGCGCCGGCATGAACCAGTCCGCCATGCTCGCCCGCTTCCTGCGCGAGACCGCCGCGGACGTGGTGATGCTCGCCGGCCGCTACACACTCCTCGACCAGTCCGCGCTGGACGACGTCCTGCCCGCCGCACTCGAACTCGGCAAGAGCGTGGTGGCGGTCGGTGTCTTCAACTCCGGACTGCTCTCCTGCGACCGCCCCGCCGAGGGCATGAAGTACGACTACCAGAACGCCCCACCCGCTCTGATCGCCCGCGCCCGGGCGATCGCCGACGTCTGCGAGGCGCACGGGACCACCCTGCCCGCCGCCGCGATCGCCTTCCCGCACACGCATCCCAGTATCATCAACGTCACCCTCGGCATGCGGACTGCGGAACAGGTCGGACGAAACGTGCAACTCCATGATCAGCGCGTCCCGGACGCCCTCTGGGACGAACTCCGCGCTCAGGGGCTGATCAGGTCGGACGTGCTCGCGGGGCGCGGTGGCGGGAGGGATGCGCGGTGTCTCTGACGGACAAGGCCATCGAGCAGATCCGGGAGCTGATCCGCACCGGCGCGCTGCCGCCGGGCTCGAAGCTCCCGCCGGAGCCGGACCTGGCCGCCCAGCTGGGGCTGTCCCGCAACCTCGCCCGCGAAGCGGTCAAGGCACTGGCCGTCGCCCGCGTCCTGGAGGTCCGGCGCGGCGACGGCACCTATGTGACCAGCCTGCAGCCGAGCCTGCTCCTGGAGGGGCTCGGCGGCGCGGTGGAACTGCTGCAGGGGGACTCGGTCGCCCTGCAGGACCTCATGGAGGTACGGCGGCTCCTCGAACCGCTCGCCACGGCCCTTGCCGCCACCCGGATCTCCGACGATCAACTGACCGAAGTCAAACGGCACTTGGACGCGATGCGGGAGGCCCGCGACGACGTCGAGCAGCTCAACGCCCACGACGCCGCCTTCCACCGGGCCGTCGTCGCGGCCACGGGCAACGAGACCCTCCTCACCCTCCTGGAAGGGATCTCCGGCCGCACCCTGCGCGCCCGCATCTGGCGCGGTCTGGTCGACGACAAGGCCGCGGGCCGCACCCTCGCCGAACACGAGGCGATCTTCAACGCCCTGTCCACCCGCGACGCGGCCCTCAGCCAGGCCGCCGCACTGCTCCACGTGAGCAACACCGAGCAGTGGCTACGGGAACATCTTCGCTCGAGCGAATGAGTACGACTCATGTGCGAGACGGTCTCGTCTGCCGTCTCGGAGAGCATCGGACGACATCTACATCGACCCTGTGGGCGGCAGTGACAGCACCCCGGGAACCAGTTCCGGCGCCGCCTTCAAGCCGATCTTCCGGCGTCAGTCGCGCCGCTCGTCACAGGGGCCGCAGACGGTAGGCGGCGGTCGCCGTGCCGCCGAGGAGGGCCTGGAGGTCGTGCTCGGAACAGCCGGCGAGCAGTTCGTCCACCGTGGCGGCCCAGCGGTTCCAGCCGCCCGCCAGGTTGGCGACCGGCCAGTCCGAGCCGAACATCAACCGCTCGGGGCCGAAGGAGGTGAGCAGGACCTCCCAGACGGGCCGGATGTCGGCTGTCGTCCAGGTGGCATGGTCGGCCTCCGTGATCAGTCCCGACACCTTGCAGAACACCTGGGGATGGTCGGCCAGCCGCCGTATCCGCCGTTCCCAGTCCGCCAGTTCGCGCCGGGCGATGCACGGTTTGCCTGCGTGATTGAGTACTTGGGGGAGGCCGGGGAAGCGCTCGGCCAGTCGTATCGCCTGGTCCAGTTGGTGGTCGCGCACCAGGACGTCGTAGCTGAGCCCTCGATCGAGGACCGCCGTCAGTCCGCGTTCGACCTCGGGGTGCTGCAGCCACCGCGGGTCCGTCTCGCCCTGGACGAGGTGGCGCAGGGATCGCAGATATGTGCCGCCCGGGCCGGCGAGGAGCCTGTCGAGGACGTCGCCGATGGCCGGGGACCGCAGGTCGGCCCATCCGACCACCGCGCCGATCAGCGGTTCCTGGTCCGCGAGGGCGAGCAGGTCCTCGGTCTCGGACAGGTCCGCCATGCACTGCACCACCACCGTGCTGTGCAGTCGGCGGCCGGCGATCGGGTGGGTGGCGGCGGACCGGAGGTCGTCCGGGGTGAACGTGCGGTGGATCGATTCCAGGGCGGGGTCGTCGAGCCAGGGCTGCGGGCGCTGGTCGAGGTTCCACAGGTGGTGGTGGGCGTCCACGAGTGCGGGGGTGGGAGGTGTGGGCACTGGAGGTTCCATGTCGGGTCGGTGTGCTTGCGCGGTCAGGTGCCGGCCTTGTCGTCGGGTGTGTTCAGGTGCCAGATCTCGGGGAGCTCGGTCCACTGGCGTCCCTCGCCCCGGTCGGGGAAGGGTTCCTGGCACGGGTCGGTGAGCTTCCACCACCGCTGGGTCTCGGGGTCGGCCTCGATGGACGCCATGTCCGCCTCGAAGTCGTCCCCGATGTACTCCATGTAGGCGAAGAGCACGTCACCGTGGAGGTAGATGCTGTAGTTGCGGATATTCGCCCGGTGCAGGGCGGCTTCGACGCCGGGCCAGACCGCGGAGTGGAGCCGGAGGTACTCCTCGCGGTGCTCGGGGCGGAGCCTGATGGTCTGGGCGATGCGCTTCATGCCGATTCCCCTGTCGTGTCGGTGGAGTTGGTCTGCTCGGCAGCGGTGCCGAACGGCGTGCGATAGCTGGGAGTACGGGTGCGCAGCCCCAGCCGCAGGGTGAGCCGGATGCGCGTGGAGGCGGGCAGACGAACCGTCAGATATGGGCTGTCACATGGGACTTCGACCTCCGAGACCACCGGCTCGGTGTGGCCGTAGTCGTACATGTCCCCGATCCAGCCGTCGTCCGTGCAGGTCGTGTAGCGAACGCCGGTGATGGTGTGTTCGGCGAACGCGCCCGCCTGGACGATGACCACGCGGTCCGCTTCGGGGGCGAGGTTGACCAGTTCGACGGTGGTCGCCTCGGGGTCGATGGAGGTGACCAGGGCGGCCACGTCCGGGGGCAGGCCGGCGCGGCGGGCCTCGGCATCGTGGTAGCGCAGCCGTGTCTGCTGCAGGCCCCCGTTGTACAGGACCTGCGGGCCGCCCCAGGTCAGCTGCACGAGAGCCTCGGTGACCACGGGGTTTGACTGCTGCCAGACGTGGATGTCGGCCTCGGGCACGTCCAGGTCGCGGTAGCGGTCGATGCGCCGCAGCCGGTGGCGTACCTGGGCCTGCGCGGCGGCGAGGATGCGCTCGGGGTAGCCGGGGTCGTCGCCGGCGAGGAAGGCGAACCAGGCCTTCTCGTGCCCGGATTCCTCCTTGGCGCGAAAGGGCCGTAGGGTGCGCCAGTCGATGCCGCTCGCCTCCCGGAGCCCCTCGAGACGGGCGCGGTCGGCAGCCGAGGCCGTGTGGTGCCACAGGGCCACCGGTACGGGCAGGGTGACCGGGTTGTAGTCGAACCACCCCGAGTCGTTGTGGCGGAAGGGCAGGTGCAGTGTGGGCGTGTTCATGTCCGGGCCGAGCTCGACCGCCCACTTGGAGGGCAGGCTGGAGTCCGCCTCGGTGTGGGGCAGCACCTTGCCGTGGCCGATGAGGGTGTCCAGCGAGGTCGCGACCATGGAGAGGTAGTCGTCGTCTCCGGTCGCGGTCGCCGCGGCGAGCGCCGCGACACAGGCCGCGTGGCCGAGGCTGTGCCAGCCGTGCGGCCAGGACCAGCCGTAGTGACCGCCGTACCAGCGGCCTTCCAGAAGACTTCCGACGACGCCGTCCGGGCCGACGTTGTCGGGCATGAGACCACCGAGTGCCTGAGTCCGCTCCCGCCACGCGCCCACGTACTCGACGATCCAGTCCCGGTAGCGCTCGTCGCCCGACAGGATCCAGGCATTGAGGACCAGCCCGGCCGCGGCGAGGTTGACCGCCGTGTCGCCGACGCCCATCCGGTCGCGCATCTGGTCGCCGAGCCGCGGGTCCGCGGACAGCGGGAAGGGGCCGTCCGCGGCCTCGGGGATCCAGTCGAGGGGGAAGCCGTAGGTCTCCGCTTCCTTGAGCAGCCACGGGTAGACGTCCCCGTCGAACAGGCCGGTGCGGTCGGGGTCGCTGCCGTTGTGCGGGCGGGTGATGATGCGGTGCTCGGGGTCGTAGTTGCCCTTGGCGGGGTCGACGTACAACTCGGCGAAGCGCAGGGCACGTTCGGACCAGCGGTCGGGGGCGGCCATGCACAGGAAGTACAGCAGGAGCAGGCTCTCGCCCTGGTGGAACCAGTCGTAGCCGCGCTCGTACTCGTCGCGCAGCATGTCCAGTTCGGTGAGCTGCCTGGTCACGCCCTCCCAGTGCTTCTCGCTGGCGGGCAGGAGGTCGTCGGCGCCACCGAGGAGATAGAGCTGGGGCCAGTTGAAGAAGACCTCGTAGAAGTCGTCGACACCGTCGCGGGTGGTCAGGCGGCCGTTGTAGTTCAGCCGTCCGTCGGGGCCGGTGAAGTCGCGTTCGAAGCGGCGCCAGGCGTGGTCGAGCAGGTCGAACAGGGAGCGCTGGGCGACGGCCCAGCCCGGTGGTTCCAGCAGCGGCACCGCGGCCTGGATGGCGGGTGGGGTGACCGGGTGGGCGTGGTGCTGGGCGTCGTCGTCCGCAGTGTGGTCGGCGGGGCTCAGGGGCATGAAATGGGTCTCCGTTCGGGGGGTGGCGGCGCTATTCCTTGGTCGCTCCGGCGAGCATTCCGCTGACGAGGAAGCGCTGGGCGAAGAGGAACACGACGAGCACCGGTGTGATGGCCACGAGCGTCGCCAGTGCCAGTTGCGGGCGTTGGATGGCGAGGTTGCCGACGGTCGGGTTGAACGACGGCACGTTGCTGAGCAGACTGCCGACGCCCACCTGGACGGGCATCTGGTCGCTGTCGGGGAGCATCACGTAGGGCAGGAAGTAGTTCGTCCAGTTGGCGACGAAGCTGAAGAACCCGACCAGCGCGATGACGGGGGTCGCCAGCGGCAGGGCCACATGACGGAAGACACCGAACTCGGAGCAGCCGTCCATCCGTGCCGCGGCCAGGAGGTCCTTGGGCACGGCGGTGGTGAAGTAGATGTACGTCAGGTACACGCCGAACGGGTAGAACGAGTAGGGCAGGATGATCGACCACATCGTGCCGATCAGATGCACCGCGTTGATCTCCAGGAACAGCGGGACCACGAGGGTGGCGTTGGGCATCAGCATCACGACGAGGGTCGCGATCAGCAGGGTGTGCCGGCCGCGGAACTCGGTCATGGCCAGCGCGTATCCGGCGGGTATGGCCAGGCAGAGCGTGATGACCAGGGAGATCGCGGCGTAGAGGGCGGAGTTGCGCAGCCACAGCAGGATGGCGTCGTCCTGGAAGGCGGTGAGCGCGTGCCAGTTGGCTGTCAGCGCGTGCCAGGACCCGAAGGAGAGCGGGTTGTCGTGGACGAGTTGCTGGTCGGTCTTGGTCGCCGCGAGCAGCAGCCAGATCACCGGCAGCACGAAGAACACCACGAACACGGTGAGCACCGAGCTGGCCAGTAGCCGGGAGGCCACGTGCTGCGGGGGGCGGCGGCGCTTCCGTGGTTCCCCGTGTCGGGTTCGGCTCGTCGACTTCGCGCCCTGAGCGGTGAGAGGGGGAGTGGGCCGGGTCTTAGTCGGCATCGAAGAACCCCGATCGTGCGACGAAGACACCGGCGACCGACACGCTCACGACCAGGAGTTCGACCGAGACGGCGGCGGCGCCGTTGATGTTGTTCATCTGGAAGGCGAAGTCGTAGGTGAGCTGGTTGAGGGAGTAGTCGCGGCCGGCCACGCCGGTGCTGGCCAGGGAGAGCAGTTGCGGCTCGACGAAGAGCTGCGCTCCACCGGCGAAGGCCAGGATCACCATGTACACGATCCACTTGCGGAGCATGGGGATCTGCACCCGCCAGGCGGTCTGCCAGCCGTTCGCGCCATCGATGCGGGCGGCCTCCATGACGTCCTTGGGAATGTTGTTCAGCGCCCCGTACATGACGACGATCCAGCCGCCCGCGCCGGTCCAGAACGCGATGACCGTGAACAGCAGCGCCAGGTTGCCAGGGGCGATGACCTCGCCGAAGGTGTGAAAACCCAGCGTCCCGAGCAGGGAGCTGACCGGGCTGACCGTCGGGTCGAGCATGAACAGCCACACCAGCACGCTCGCGGCGCCGGCCAGGGCGCCGGGGATGTAGTAGAGGAAGCGCAGTGCCTGACTGAGCGGCCCGGAGGACAGCCGGTGCAGCAGGAGCGCCAGGACGACCACGAACACCACGAGCGAGAGGAGCCAGAAGACCAGGTACAGGGCCACATGACTCAGGGAGTCGACGAAGCGGAAGTCCTGTGCCGTGGTGACGAAGTTGGAGAGACCTGTGAAGGCCCCGCCGGCGTCGGTGAACGCGAAGTAGATCGCGTAACCGGTCGGTAGGACGCCGAAGGCGATCAGCAGCAGTACGTAGCCGGCGACGAATGCCATGCCGGCCCGGCTCTGCCGGGAGGTGCCGCGAGGGCGCCCCCGGACAGAGCCGGCCGAGGAGTGCGCGGAAGTCACTGGGCGACCTTGTATCCGTCGGCCTGGGCGTACTTGACGATCGAGTCCTGCCAGGCGGGCAACAGCGACTCGATGGTCTTGCCCTGCGTAAGACCGGGCTTGACGGTGGCGGCCCAGATCGCCTCCTGGCTGAACTGGCCCGAACCCCAGTCCGGCCACACCTGCGAGGAGGCGTCCTTGAGGGCACTCAGGTCACCGGCGAAGTACCCGGAGGCGGCCTGCGCCTTCAGCCAGTTCTCGGCGGCGGGCGCGTAGGCGGGGAAGCCGGGGGCCTTCGCGCCCTGGTAGGCGTTGTCGGTGGTCACCCAGGTCAAAAAGTCGGTGGCCGCCTTGATGTGGGTGGAGTGCTTGGACAGCAGCCAGGTGCCGCCGCCGACGTTGCCGGTGGAGGGTGAGGTGTCGCCCTGCCACTGCGGGATGGGCGCCACCGCGATCTGCTTGGCCGGGGTCTTGAGCCCGCTCTCGAAGACCGCGCCGCCGTACCAGGCCGGGCCCGGCATGAGCAGGACCTTCTTGGCCTTGTTCTTGTTGAAGTCGGTGCTGAAGACGCCGCTGATCGACATCGACTTGTTCTTGATGAGCACGTCCAGCAGCTTGGCCATCTTGGTGCAGGCCTCGCTGGTGGTGTTGACAGAGACGGCCTTGGGGCCGGTGATGTGGTTGGCACCGCACTTGCTCGCCCACAGGTAGATCTCCGGGGTGAAGGTGTCACCCGCGTCGCCCACCAGATAGCCGGGGTGCTCCTTGGCGACCTTCTCACCCAGCGCCTGGTACTGCTCCCAGGTCGTGGGGACCGTGTAGCCGAACTGCTTCAGCAGCGGCGCGTTGTACCAGAGCACCACCTGGGAGAGGTCGTTGCGCAGGCAGTAGAGGGTGCCGTCGACGGTGCAGACGTCGTTGGCCCCCTTGGCGAACCCGCCGAGCGTCGCGTCCGGGATCAGACCCTTGTTCAGCGGGGCGGCGAAGTTCGCGTCGACGGCCCAGCTCGCCTCGTTGTTCTGGGAGCTGAAGACGACATCCGGCCAGCCCTTGCCCGTACGGTTGAACAACTGGACCTTCGTCTGCAGGTAGTTGGAGCCATTGGCGTCACCGTCATAGCTGACGATGTGCAGCTTCACGCCCGGGTGCGACGCCTGGTACTGCTTCGCGGCAGCCAGCCGGGTCGCGTCCACCCACACCGTCAACGCCCCCTTGTCCTGGGCGGCCTGGGCGAATCCGTCCTTGGTAGTGCCGCCACCGGCACCGCCACCGCCACAGGCGGTCACGGTCAGCAACACGGTGGCCGCACAACCGGCCAGCAGGGTCGAGCGCCTCCTGCCGGACGGGCCTTTGTCGCGAGCCGAATCTTCGTTGACGGTCATGAGCGACTCCACTGGGTTTGCAGGCGCCCCGAGCAGATCGGGAGGTGGCGCGCGGATGGGGCGACGCCAGGCCGTCCCGGCCGGGCGTGCTGCGGTGGGCGGCTGTATGACCGCCGCTTTCGATGAAATTAGTCGCCTTATCTGGCCCACCGTCAAGGGTATGTGCAGCTTTTCTTGGACCCGTTGTGGACGTCCGTGGGGTGATCGGAGGCGGTCGTGCGCCGTAAAGGTGTTCTTTGCCGGATTCATCGGCAGATGCGTTTCTGTGCTGCACAGCGAGAATGAGTACGACTTATCTTGGTCTGAGGTATGATGTCGTTGGCTTCGCAGCGATCAGTCGCTGTCTCAGTAGTCACCCTGGAGGCGGAACCGATGAACGACACGCCCGCGACCGAAGCGGCCTTGCCGGAGCAGGCCGCTCCTGCCGCGCCACCGGCGGTGAACGGTGCGGGCGAACAGCGCGACTACCGCCCCGGCTACGAGATCGTGGCGGAGCGGATCCTCGAGTTCATCGCCGCGGCGCGGCTGCAGGCGGGTGACCGGCTCCCCACCGAGAACGACCTGGCCCAGACGCTCAACACCAGCAGGGCGGTGGTGCGGGAGGCCGTGAAGATCCTCTCCGCGCTGGGCCGGGTGCGGGCCCACAAGGGACGCGGGCTGTTCGTCGCGGACGACGAGGGGATGCTCATCACCAGCCGATGGGGAGGGTTCTTCCGTCCCGTCGACCTCGACCACGTCCTCATGCTGTTCGAGTTCCGCAGGGTTCAGGAGATGTCCGCGAGCAGCCTGGCGGCCACTCGTGCCACGCCGGCCGAACTGCGCACCATCGAGGTCGCGATGCAGCAGTGCCGCCACGGGTTCGAACACGGTCAAGTGGAGGTGTTCAACCAGGGGGACGACGACTTCCACGAGGCCGTCTCGGTCGCGTCGCACAATACGTTCCTGGTCAGTGCCGTGCGTGACGCGCGGCGTCTGCAGCGCCAGTCCAGCGCCATCGGTATTCACGACAGCTTCGGCACCGGTACGCGGCTCGCGGTCGAGGAGCACGAGGCGATCTACCGGGCCATTCGTGACGGCCGTCCCGACCAGGCGGCCGAAGCCACGGCGGTCCACCTCGACAGAACGCTGGAGGACTACCGGCGGGAGATCCAGCGGCGCCTGTTCGGGTAACCGGCCCGCAGCCGCTGCCCACCGACGCAACTGCCGCTGGTCGTCAGGCGCGGCAATCGGCTTCCGTCCCGTCTTCGGCGAGACCATCGTCCAGCTCTGGACCAACGGCAACGCCACGCCTCCGCTCCGGCTGACGCAACCCTGGCCGAGCAGTACGCCTACGAGGCCCAGGCCGCCGTGCGGGCAGTCCGGCGCTGGGTCCGTCGCTGTTCAGTCCCCGGCCCGTATCAGCCCGCTCTCGTAGGCGAAGATCACTGCGTGGATACGGTCGCGGAGGCCGAGTTTGGTCAGGATCCGGCCGAGGTGGGTCTTGACGGTCGTCTCCCCGACGAAGAGGCGGTCGGCGATCTCGCCGTTGGCGAGTCCCCGGGCGACCAGGGCGAGGACTTCCCGTTCCCGGTCGGTGAGCGCGGCCAGGAGTTCGCGCTGGGCGGACGCGGACGTGGGGGATTGCAGGACGAAGCGTTCGACCAGGCGCCGGGTGAGTGAGGGTGCCACCATGACCTCGCCCCGCAGCACCGCGCGGACGGTCACCAGGATCTCCTCGGCGGGGGCGTCCTTGACGAGGAAGCCGTTCGCGCCGGCGCGCAGGGCCGCGTAGGCGTACTCGTCGAGGTCGAAGGTGGTGACGACGAGGATCCGGGGACCGTGGGGCTGCGCGCAGAGGTGTTCGGTCGCGGCGAGCCCGTCCATCCCGGGCATGCGTACGTCCATCAGGACGAGGTCGGGCTCCAGGGCGCCCACACCCGCGATCGCCGCGTCGCCGTCGGCGGCCTCGCCCACCACGGTGAGATCGGGCTGGCTGTCGATGACCATGCGCAGTCCCATCCGGATCAGTTCTTGGTCGTCGCAGATCAGCACCCTGGACGACGGCGGGCTCTGGCCGGTCATGGGGTCGCCCTGGTGGGGGCGGGCTCGGTGGGGCGCAGGGAGGCGGTGACCCGGTAGCCCCCGTCGGGTGTGGGTCCGGCGTCGACGCTCCCGCCGTACAGGGCGGTGCGCTCGCGCATGCCGGTGAGTCCGTGACCGCAGGAGAGCGGTCGTGCGCGGTGATCCGGGACGGCTCCCGCTCCGGCCCCGGCCGAGTTCTCCACCCGGACGCGGACCAGCCGCCCGGGCCCCTCGGTGCCGGTGTGGACCCGCACGTGGATCGTGGCGTTCGACGGCGCGTGCTTGACGACGTTGGTGAGCGCCTCCTGCACGATGCGGTACGTCTGCATGGTGAGATCCGCCGGAAGGCCGCCTGGCTCTCCGCGAAGGTCAAGCCGGGCGCGTGTGCCGTTCGTGTTGAGGCGCCCGACCAGCCGCCGCAGGTCGGCCGAGAGGGACTCGCCGGCTCCACCGTTGCCGGGTCCGGGGCCGGGGTCGCCGGATGAAGCGTCGGCGTCAGGGGTGCGCAGCACCTCCAGCAGCCGGCGCAGTTCGTCCAGGGCCTCACGTCCGGTCGCGCTGATGACACTGAGGGTGCGGTCGACGACCGTGGGGTCGGTGTGCCGCATCAACCTGCCGCCTTCGGCGTTCAGCACCATCACGCTCACGCCGTGCGCGAGGACGTCGTGGATCTCGCGGGCGATGCGGGCCCGCTCCTCGGCGACGGCGACCCGGGCCAGAGCGAGGCGCTCCGACTCGGCGAGCGCGGCCCGCCGTTCGAACTCCTCGACATAGGCGCGCCGGGCACGGACGTATTCGCCGAACACCCAGGCCCCGGCCAGCAGGAGCCCCACGGCGAGCGGGGTGAGCCAGGCACCGCGGGCGCCCGGGCCCCCGTAGTCGCGCTGCCAGGCGGGAATCCACAGAACAACGCAGCCGGCGGCACAGATCACCATCGCCGCGGCGGCCCGGCGCAGGCCGCGTACCGTGAGGGTGGCCAGGACCGCGGCCAGGGCGACGGCGCCGCGTCCCGGTTCCTGCCCCCACACATGCCCGAGATACTGCGCCCAGAACGCGGCCGTCACCAGGGCCGCGACGAGCACCGGCCGACGGCGGCGCCACAGCAGGGGCAGTACCAGGGCGCCGTACACGACCGCCTGTACCCAGACCGGCCGCCAGCCCGGCTGCGGGCGGATCACCGGGGGCACGGCCACCAGCACGACCAGGAGCAGGTCCGTCAGCCACGGATGTCCGCGCCGCAGGCGGGGCAGGGTCTCGATCAGCCGATGCACCGCCTCACGCTACGGCCGGGGCCCGCTCCCCGGCATCGTCCTGGCGGGCGTCACGGGGTCCTCCCGCAGTCGTACGGACACCGGCCGGGGATACGACGTGCGGCCACCCAGGGCGTTTCCACCATGGCCGCCATGTCGATCTCCACCGAGTTCCTCAGACGACCCCTCATGACCGGTGCCGTGGCGGCCAGTTCACGACGACTGGCGTATGAGATGACCGAGGGCATCGGTCTGGAGCAGGCCCGAGTCGTGGCCGAGCTCGGCCCGGGGACCGGCGTGTTCACCGACGCGATCCTCGCCCGGCTCGCACCCGACGCACGGCTCGTCGCCGTCGAGCTCAACCCGGCGCTCGCCGCCCGGCTGTCAGCCACCCGGCGCGACAGTCGGCTGACCGTGGTGCAGGGTTCGGCGGCCGAACTGGCCGCCGCGGTGGGCGAACCGGTCGACGCGGTGGTCTCCGGGCTGCCGTGGACCGTCATGCCGCAGAGCCGGCGCGGCTGCATCCTGGACGCCGTGACCGAAGTCCTCGCGCCCGGTGGCCGGTTCACCACCTTCGCCTACCTGCACGCGGCCTGGTCCCCGCCCGCCCGTCAGTTCACCGGCGAACTGTCCCGCCGTTTCGACCGGTTGGAACGCTCGAAGACGGTGTGGGCGAACCTGCCGCCCGCTTTCGTGCACCGGGCCGCCCAGAGGCGATGACCGCGAGCAGACCCGCGAGAGCGAGGGCCACGACCGGAAAGAGCAGCGCGGGGGGGCATCGAGGTGAGGAACAAGGCCGGGCTGCTCGGACGTGGTCCGGGACAGCTTCAGGATCGCGGAGGGTGGTGGCGCCCGGGTTGGGTTGCCTGGAGCGCAACGACGCCTCCAGGCACCCGACTTCATGCTCTAGAAGAACCCAAGCTTCCGTGGGCTGTATGAAACCAGAACGTTCTTCGTCTGCTGGTAGTGCTCCAGCATCATCTTGTGCGTCTCGCGTCCGATCCCGGACTGCTTGTAGCCGCCGAACGCCGCGTGCGCCGGGTAGGCGTGGTAGCAGTTCGTCCACACGCGGCCCGCCTGGATCGCCCGGCCCGCCCGGTACGCGGTGTTGATGTCCCGTGTCCACACACCCGCACCGAGGCCGTACAGCGTGTCGTTGGCGATCTTGATGGCGTCGTCGAAGTCGTCGAAGGACGTCACGGAGACGACCGGGCCGAAGATCTCCTCCTGGAAGATCCGCATGCGGTTGTCGCCCTCGAAGATGGTGGGCTGGACGTAGTAGCCGCCCTTCAACTCGCCGTCGTGCTCGATGCGTTCACCGCCCGTGAGGACCCGGGCGCCTTCCTGGCGCCCGATGTCGAGGTAGGAGAGAATCTTCTCCAGCTGGTCGTTGGAGGCCTGGGCGCCGATCATGGTGTCGGTGTCCAGGGGGTGCCCGGGCTTGATCAGCTCGGTGCGGGCGACCGCCGCCTCGAGGAACTCGGCGTAGTTGCCGCGCTGGACGAGCGCCCGGGACGGGCAGGTGCACACCTCGCCCTGGTTGAGCGCGAACATGGTGAAGCCCTCGAGGGCCTTGTCCCGGAAGTCGTCGTTGTGCGCCCAGACGTCGTCGAAGAAGATGTTGGGCGACTTGCCGCCGAGCTCCAGGGTGACCGGCTTGATGTTCTCCGAGGCGTACTGCATGATCAGCCGCCCCGTGGTGGTCTCACCGGTGAACGCCACCTTCGCCACCCGCGGGCTGGACGCCAGCGGTTTGCCCGCCTCCACACCGAAGCCGTTGACGATGTTCACCACGCCCGGCGGCAACAGGTCCGCGATCAGGCTCATCCAGTAGTGGATGGAGGCCGGGGTCTGCTCGGCGGGCTTGATGACGACAGCGTTGCCCGCGGCGAGGGCCGGGGCGAGCTTCCACACCGCCATCAGGATCGGGAAGTTCCAGGGGATGATCTGCGCGACCACGCCGAGCGGCTCGTGGAAGTGGTACGCCACGGTGTCGTCGTCGACCTCGCCGAGCGAGCCCTCCTGCGCACGGATCGCGCCCGCGAAATAGCGGAAGTGGTCGATGGCGAGGGGGATGTCGGCGGCCAGCGTCTCACGCACCGGCTTGCCGTTCTCCCAGCTCTCGGCGACCGCCAGCTTCTCGAGGTTCGCCTCCATCCGGTCGGCGATCTTCAGCAGGACGGTGGAGCGCTCGGTCACCGAGGTGCGGCCCCAGCCGGGGGCGGCCGCGTGCGCCGCGTCCAGCGCCCGCTCCACGTCCTCCGCCGTGCCGCGCGCCACCTCCGTGAACGGCTGCCCGTTCACCGGCGACGGGTTCTCGAAGTACTGTCCGCGGGCCGGCGGCACGTACTCGCCCCCGATGAAGTGGTCGTAGCGCGCCTGGTAGGAGACGATCGCGCCCTCGGTGCCGGGCGCCGCGTAACGGGTCATGCTGCTCTGCCTCCCTCGAAGCGCTGCCCGCCGTTGGGCAGCTCCCGTCGGGAGGCTAGGGACGGCGACGTTGCAACTACGTTGCCGCGAGCGCCCGGGCCCCGCGCGGGGGCTACGCCGGTGCGGCGGCCGATGACCCCGGGCCAGGCGGCCGTTGTGGCCGGCGTGTCCTTCAGCGCGCTCAGCCGGGTTCGGTATGGCCGGCGGGGCGTGGCGGGTGATCAGCGCCGTGTGCCGGCAGTGCTGCGTCGCCGTGGTTCCCCGGCGGCCGGTGCCGTCAACTCGCCCTCCAGTGCTGCCAGTCGGGCTCGGACCGGCGGCGTCGGGCGGAGCACGGCGAGAGCCCGCCACACGTCGAGGTCGTCCTCGCCCCAGGGCGCGTGCGCCCAGTCGGCCAGCAGGTCGGGGTCGCGGCGGGCGATCAGCGCCGTACGCAGGGCGTCGGCGAGTCGGTGCCTGAGCCGCACCACCGCCGGGGCCCGGGAGCCGGGCAGCAGCGGACCCGCGTACGCCGTCGCGGCCGCCGTGACCGCTCCGGTCTCCAGCCGCCGCTCGACGACGGCCACGTCGCACTCGACGGGCACGGTCAGCCGGTACGGCCGCGACGCCAGCAGCCCCGGGCCCAGCACCCTGCGCAGCCGGGCCAGTTCGGCGCGCAGCGTCACCGGCGTCACCGACTCGTCCTCGTACAGCGCGCACAGCAGCTCGTCGCCGGTCAGCCCCTCCGGATGACGGGCCAGCAGGACGAGGATCTCGCTGTGCCGGCGGCTGAGCCTGATCCTGCGCCCGCCGGTGAGCAGGTGCGCCTCGTCCCGGCCCAGCGTTGTCAGCTCGGGCGTGTCGGCGGCGGGCCGCTCCGGGGTGAGCAGCGCCAGCTGGGACTCGGCGGCGCGTGCGACCGCCTGCACGAAGCCCAGGCTGTGCGGATGCGCGAGACCGTCACCGCCGGTGATGTCCACGGCGCCGAGCACTCGCCCGGTGCGCGGATCGTGCACCGGAGCCGCCGCGCACGTCCAGGGCTGCACCTGACGGATGAAGTGCTCGGCCGCGAAGACCTGCACCGGCCGGTCGACGGCGACCGCGGTCCCCGGCGCGTTGGTGCCCATGGCCGTCTCCGCCCAGCGGGCACCCGGCACGAAGTTCATCCGCCCCGCATTCCGCCGCGTGGCCGCATGACCCTCGACCCACAGCAGCCTGCCGTTGGCGTCGCACACCGCGAGCAGATGCTCCCCGTCGGCCGCGAACGTCCCCATCAGCTCACGGAACAGCGGCATCACCCGCGCCAGCGGATGCTCGGCCCGGTAGGCGCCGAGGTCTCCGTCCACCAGCTCCACGCTCGCCGTGCCGTCGGGCCCCACGCCGGCCCGGGCGGACCGCCGCCACGACTCTGCCACCACCGAACGCACCGGACGCGTCACCGTGCCCGCCTCGGTGAACGTCTCGTGCGCGCGACGCAGCATCCGCGCGTGCTCGGCAGGGTCGGCCCCCGGCTCCAGGGCCACCCACGGATCGGACAACTCGGCCTCCCCGAGAGGTGATGCGGCTGAGGACATCGTCACTCCCGGTGCGCGCCCCGACAACCGTTTCGACCAGGCCACCCGAATGACGGCCGCCCACCGGGCCAACGCTCCTCCCGCCGGGGCCGGCCGTCTCCCCACGCGGTCAGCCGGCGCCGACGAGCTTCATGTAGCGCCTCCAGTCCCAGTGGGGCCCGGGATCGGTGTGGTTCGTCCCCGGCACCTCGTAGTGCCCGATGATGTGGTCCCGGTCCTTGGGGATGCCGTACTTGGTGCAGATCGCCGCGGTGAGTCTGGCCGACTGTTCGTACAGGGCGTCGGTGAAGTACGCGGGCCGGTCCACCCAGCCCTCGTGTTCGATGCCGATGCTGCGCGTGTTGTAGTCCCAGTCGCCCGCGTGCCAGGCGATGTCGGCCTCCCGCACGCACTGCGCCACATGCCCGGCCGTCGAGCGCACCAGGTAGTGCGCGGTCACCTTCTTCTCCGGGTTCTGGAAGATGGCGAGCGTCTTGGCGTACGTCTCCTGCGTGACATGGATGATCACCATGTCGAGGGGATAGGACGCGGGACGGTCCGACGCCGTGTAGTTGGACCTGCTCGCCGGCTGCCACTCCGCGCCCGGGTAGTCGACGGCCTGGTCCTGCGCCCCGGCCGGCGCGTCGGGAAGTAACGCGTACGGGACGGCGGCCAGGGCGGCGCCCTTCAGGAACCACCTTCTGGATGTGCTCGGTCCTGCCCGTTCCATGACGCCGTGCCTTTCGATCAGTGGGGGGGGCTCAGCCCCGCAAAGTCGTCGCGACCTCGCGCAGCTGAGCGTGCACGCCGCGATGAGTCTCGCGCGCGGGCAGCCACTGTTTGCGGATCTTGGCCACACAGGTGTAATTGGTGTCGCACACATTGGCCAGCGGTGACTCGACCGCCTGGGTCGCGAACTGGTAGGCGTCCAGCTCACTGAAGCCGTAGTCGCGCACCAGCCACTGCACCAGGTCGAGCTGCGATATCCGGAAGGCGTCCTCCAGCGGGCGGGCCGATCCCGTCGAGATGATGTGCGTGTCCGACTCGATGCGCGGCCAGGGCGTGGCGAGCCCCTTGAGCAGTTCCACGATCACCACGGTGTTCATCGCGCACTCCACGGCGACCCCGCAGGTCTCGCCCTCGCCCTGCCGCGCGTGCCCGTCGCCGAGGCTGAGCAGCGCGCCCTCCACATTCACCCCGAGGTAGCAGGTCACACCGGCCCGCATCTCGGGCGTGTCCATGTTGCCGCCGTGCGCGTCGGGCACCAGGGCCGAACGGACCTCGAGGTTGGCGGGGGCCACGCCCACCGTGCCGTGCATCGGGTCCATGGGCAGCTCGGCCTCGATGTCACTGTCGTGCGCCCGGAACAGCGCCGTACGCCGGGCGCGGTCGAGCTGCCAGATCCACACCGTCTCCGGCAGCGGCGGCTGGAGCGTGGCCGTGGTGTGCGTGGAGGTGAGCGCACCGAACAGCGGGACTGTGGTCGACGCGGCCCAGTCGCGGGCCGGTTCGACGGACACGAAGTGCACGGCGACGGTGTCACCCGGCTGGGCACCCTCGACGTAGAACGGCCCGGTCTGCGGATTGAGGAAGGGGAACTCGCACACCTCGGACACCAGGTCCTTCTCGGAGCGCACCCGGCCGGCGAAGCAGTCCTCGGTGTAGAGGTCGAGGACAGTGCCGGGCGCGATGCGTGCCACGGGCGGTGCGCCGCCGAACGTCCAGGCGTACTCGCCCGGCTCGGGCCGGACGGTCAGGATGCGGGGGTCGCTCATGGGCGTGCTGCTCCGTTCTGCGCAGGATCGGTGGGGGAGGAGTCGTCGAGGTGGACGCGGGCGGTCTCGGATATCCGCTCGGGATGCCGCCGCATCAGCACCAGCAGCACCACGACGCCGGCAGCCATCCACACGGCGACGATCGGCCCGGCGTAGGACACCGGCGCGGTCAGCTCGGTGACGAAGTCGAAGGCGGGCAGGCCCGCCGCGGTCAGCAGCGCGGGCACGAACGCGACGATGCCGAGCAGCGGCAGCAGCAGATGCCGTACCGGTTTGAGCAACTCACGTCTGCGGCGCAGGAAATAGCCGGCGCAGGCGAGGTTGACGACGATGTAGACGCCGATCACGACCGTGACGATCACCGTGGCGAGCAGCAGGAAGGCCGTCACCGGGTCGTAGCCGAATCCGAGCCCCAGTACGGCACCGACCGCCACCACGCTCTGCACCGCGATTCCGACGACGGGGGAGCGGTATCTGGGGTGGAGCGCGGCGAGAAGGCGGGGCAGGACGCGGATGCGCGCCAGGGCGTAGGCGGTCCGGGTCGAGACGTTGGCGCACGCGTTGGCGTTGGCGATCGTCGAGTTCACCACGGCCAGGAACACCAGCACCCAGAACAAGCCGAACGACGCCCGTGCCACACCGTCCCAGGACGCGGCGCCGGAGGCCCCGAACCTCGCGAACCGGTCCGGCCCGAAGTACACCGTCATGGCGTAGGTCGTGACCACGTAGAACAGGCCGATCCCGAGCGCCGCGCCGAGCACCGCGCGGTGCATCGTGCGGCGCGGCTCGCGGGTCTCCTCGGCGAGCGGCGCCGCGGCCTCGAACCCCGCGAAGGCCAGCACCGTGTACACCGACCCGGCGAAGACCCCGCTGACCCCTTGATAGTCCTCGGCCGTGTGTGAAGTGCCGAACACGGAAAGGGTGTTGTGCGCTCCCGCCTTGCCGATCAGCCAGACGGCGAACACCAGGAAGACCAGCACCTCGAAGACGCCCAGGACGGTGCCGAAGCGGGCCGATGCACGCACCCCGAAGTACCCCGCGGCCGCGATGATCGCCGCACCCGCGAGCGCCCAGGGCCACCACAGATCCGCGGGATACGAGGACCACTCCTGGTGCAGCGTGCCCGCCGTGGTGAAGCCGAGCTGCAGAAGCAGCAGCGGCGGCACCAGCGCCTCCACGAAAACATAGCCCCAGCCCACGAGGAAGCCGACCGCCGGATGCAGGCCCCGCGCCGCATACGTCGACACCGAGCCCGCCGCCGGGAGCTCACGCGCCAGCTCGGCCACGCAGGACGCGGTGAACAGGCACGCCACCAGCGCGATCAGCACGGCCAGCGGCAGACTCCCGCCGGCGAAGGCCGCACCCGAAGGAATGGACGCGGCGACGGCTGCGGCCGGCGCCATGGCCGTGATGCTCTGGAACAGCACCTCGCGCAGCCCGATCGCGTCGCGCCTGAGACCTGCGTCCACCGCCACATCCCCCGACATGTGAATCCCCCTCAATCCACGCCGACTTGCCCGACGCCGCCCGACCCTGCGGGAGTGCCTCGCGTGAATCACGGTACGGCGCTTGCGAGTTGGGCAGAAGGGCGCAGCGTGCTTCGGTGGACGACGGCCCGAATGTGGAAAACCCGGCCACCCGTACGGGTGAGGCCGATCGGCTGGGAGCGTTCTACCGCGTACGCCGCAGGCTTGCCGAGAGATGGTGCTGCAACGGCCGGCCGACCGCCGCCAGGTCGAAGGCGAAGGTCAGGGCGCCGTCGTCGGCGAGGGTGTAGCGGCGGCGGGTGGCGGTGACGTCCTTCGCGGTGGGGGTGAGGGCCACGTTGTGGGTGGAGAGGTCGACCGTGCCCTCGCCCACCTGGCCGACGGCGATCTCCGCGATCCCCGTGGGCTGGGTGATCAGCGCCTCCACCCGTCGCTCGGGCTGAAGCCGCCACCAGCCGCTCTCCCGGGCCGCCGGACGCAGCGGCGCGCCGTCGGCATCGAGCAGCCAGGCCCGGGCCTCGTAGCGGAGGAAGGGGCGCCCGTCATGGCTGAAGACGACCTCCTGCCCGTACGCGAAGTCCCCGTCGAGCGTCGGGTAGCCGCCCTCGCCGCGGCCCCGCCATGTGCCCAGGAGACCGAGCACGGGCGCCAGCAGCGGGTGCGGTGCGGGCGGTGCGTCCGGCCGGGGGCTGTCGGGGTACGGGTGCTCAGCTGCGGGGTCGAACACGGTTTGCGCTCCTAGGGTCGGACCGTTGCCGGGGAAAGCCTAGGACGGGTGGCGGGTGCTGATGCGGAACCACTGCGCGGGTGCCGGGATCAGGCTCGTTCGGCCACCGCTTAGGGGTCCGCGATCACGCCCGTTCGGCGACCGCCGTGGGGTCGTCCAGCACCGCCCGCACCACCGAGTGAGCCGCCCCCAGAAGCGGCCCCTCCGGGCCCAGCCGCGACACGGACACCGGACAGGCCGGGCCCGCGGTGCGCCGGTCCAACTCGGCCTCCAGCGACGGCAGCAGCCAGGGCGCGAGCCCGGCCAGCGCCCCGCCCAGCACCACGCTCTCGGGGTCCAGCAGATTGACCGCTCCGGTCAGCGCGATGCCGAGCGCCCTGCCCGCTTCGCGCAGCGCACCCCGTACGTCCTCGTCGCCCTCGGCCGCCCGGCCCGCCAGCAGTCCGACACGGTCCTCGCCCGGCTCCAGGCCGGCCGCACGCAGCACCGCCTCCTCACCGGCGTACTGCTCCAGACAGCCGCGCCCGCCGCACGGGCACGCGGGCCCCTCCGGCTGCACCGGCACATGCCCCAACTCGCCCGCGAATCCGCGCGTTCCGCGCAGCAGCCCCCCGGCCACGACGACCGCCGCGCCGATGCCGATCTCCGCCGACACGTGCAGGAAGTCGTGCGGGGTGCGCTCGCCGAGCCAGAGTTCGGCGAGCGCACCGAAGTTGGCCTCGTTGTCGACGGTCAGCGGGATGTCCGTGGGCAGCAGCGCCCCGATGTCGGTGTCGTGCCAATCCAGATTCGGGGCTCGTACGACGGTGCGGGCGTCGCGCGCCACCAGGCCCGGCACGGCGACCGCGAGCCCCGCGGGCCACAGTCCCTCGCGCTCCGCCTCGGCGACCACCCGACGTACCAGCCCGGTGAGTTCCTCGGTGACCGGTTCGGGCAGGCGGCCGCGGTTCGCGCCGTGCAGCACGGCACGCGCGCGTACCTGTCCGCGCAGGTCGACCGCGCAGACCGCGAGGTGGTCCACACCGATCTCGGCGCCGATGCCGGCGGGTCCGCGCCCGCTGACGGTGAGCGCCGAGCCGGGACGTCCCACCCGTCCGGGCCGCTCGGGGCCCAGCTCCTCGAGCAGCCCGGTGCGTATGAGTTCGTCGACGAGGGTGGACACCGCGGCCCGGGTCAGTCCGATGCGCGAGGCCACGGCGGCACGGGAGAGCGGTCCCTCGGCGCTGACGGTGTGCATCACCCGGGCCAGATTCCGGCGGCGCATGCCCTGCTGGGTGTCGGGCAGCGCCCTCCCCGGTCCGGCCGGGTGGGCCTCGTGCAGCGGTGCGGTCATGCCCCCGTCCTCAGCTGTCGATGCTCCGCTCCAGCAGCGGGGCCGCGTCGGAGAGTACCCCGGCGATCCTCGCCAGCGTCGCCTCGTCCCGCTCCACGGCCTCCAGCACCGGGCCCGCGGCGGTGTTCCAGCGCCGGGCGACCGCGGCCGGATCCTCCCCGGTCAGCAGGCCCGCCGCCTGCGCCGCGGCGCCCAGCGCGACCAGCTCCTTGGCCTGGGGCACCTGGACCGGGCGGCCCGACAGGCGGCGTACGGTCTGCTGCCAGGCCGTGCCCCGGGCGCCGCCACCGATCAGCAGCAGCGGGACGGAGCGGTCCGCGTCCGCGTCGAGGACCAGGTCGAGCGCTCCGAGCAGGGAGTGCACGGCGCCGTCGTAGGCGGCCTGCAGGAGCTGGCCGCCGGTGGTGTCGTGCCGCAGCCCGTGCAGCAGGCCGGAGGCGCCGGGAAGGTTGGGGGTGCGCTCGCCGTCCAGATAGGGCAGGAGTGTGACGGCGGTGGTCGGCTCGACGGCCTCGCGGTCCAGGCCCAGCAGCGTCGCGACGCGGTCCACGGCGAGCGTGCAGTTCAGGGTGCAGGCCAGCGGCAGCCAGTCGCCGTGGGCGTCGGCGAAGCCCGCCACCGTGCCGGTCGGGTCGGCCGGGCGCCGCTTGGAGACCGCGTACACCGTGCCCGACGTGCCCAGGCTGAGCACCGGGGTGCCGGGACGCAGCCCGAGGCCCAGTGCCGCGGCGGCGTTGTCACCCGTCCCCGGAGCGACCAGGGTGCCCTTGGAGAACGGCAGGTCGTGACTGTCGCGCACGGTGCCGGCCACCTCGCCGGGCCGGACCACCCGGGGCAGCAGCGCCGGATCGAGCCCCACGTGCGCAAGGGTCTCCTCGTCGTAGGACTCCGTCCCCGAAGCCCACCAGCCGGTGCCGGAGACATCGCCGCGGTCGGTCGTGCCCTGCCCGGTCAGCCGCTCGGTGAGGTAGTCGTGGGGCAGGCGCACCGCCCTGGTGGCGCGGACCGCCTCGGGCTCGTTCTCGGCCAGCCAGGCCCACTTGGTGACCGTGAAGGACGGGCCGGGCACGCTTCCGGTGCGCTCCGCCCAGGCCTTCGGTCCGCCCAGCTCCTCGACCAGGCGGCGGGCCTGCGGTGCCGAGCGCACGTCGTTCCACAGCAGCGCCGGGCGCACCGGCTCGCCCCGCTCGTCCAGCGTGACCAGGCCGTGCTGCTGCCCGCCGATCGAGACCGCGGCGGCCTCGTGCGCCGCGTCGCCACACTGGTCGAGCGCCTGGCACAGGGCGTCCCACCACTGGCGCGGGTCGCTCTCGTGGCCGGCCCCGGAGGAGACCGTGTGCGGTGCCTGGCCGCTCGCTACGACCTGACCGGTGGCCGCGTCGACGACGAGCGCCTTGGTGGACTGGGTGGACGTGTCCACGCCGATGACGAGCGGACCCTCGGCTGCTGACATCGTGCTCTCCCTTTTTCCGCGGCTCTGCGGGCTCTGACCTGCTGGTTCGAGGGTTCCCGGGCCACAGCGACCCGGAACCTCACCCCTTCGGGGACATCTTGTCCCTTCCCAGGGATGCGTCCGCATACTAATTTGTAAACCGCCATGACGAAATAGTCGTAAGGCAACGGTCGCAAACGAGCAAGGAGCCGCGGCATGAGTTACCAGCCCACCCCCGAGGACAGGTTCACCTTCGGCCTGTGGACCGTCGGCTGGCAGGGAAGGGACCCGTTCGGCGACGCCACGCGGCGTGCCCTCGACCCGGTCGAGACGGTGCAGCGCCTGAGCGAGCTCGGCGCCTACGGGGTCACCTTCCACGACGACGATCTGATTCCCTTCGGGTCCTCCGACAGCGAGCGCGAGTCCCACATCAAGCGCTTCCGTCAGGCCCTCGACACGACCGGCATGACCGTGCCGATGGCCACCACCAACCTCTTCACCCACCCCGTCTTCAAGGACGGCGCGTTCACCGCGAACGACCGCGAGGTGCGCCGCTACGCCCTGCGCAAGACCATCCGCAACATCGACCTCGCCGTCGAGCTGGGCGCGAAGACCTACGTCGCCTGGGGCGGCCGCGAGGGCGCCGAGTCCGGCGCCGCCAAGGACGTACGCGTCGCCCTCGACCGCATGAAGGAGGCCTTCGACCTCCTCGGCGAGTACGTCACCTCCCAGGGCTACGACCTGAAGTTCGCCATCGAGCCCAAGCCGAACGAGCCCCGCGGCGACATCCTGCTGCCCACCGTCGGCCACGCCCTCGCGTTCATCGAGCGCCTTGAGCGCCCCGAGCTCTACGGCGTCAACCCCGAGGTCGGCCACGAGCAGATGGCCGGACTGAACTTCCCGCACGGCATCGCGCAGGCCCTGTGGGCGGGCAAGCTCTTCCACATCGACCTCAACGGGCAGTCCGGCATCAAGTACGACCAGGACCTGCGCTTCGGCGCCGGCGACCTGCGCGCCGCGTTCTGGCTGGTCGATCTCCTGGAGAGGGCCGGTTACGCGGGCCCGAAGCACTTCGACTTCAAGCCGCCGCGGACCGAGGACCTCGACGGCGTGTGGGCCTCGGCCGCCGGCTGCATGCGCAACTACCTGATCCTCAAGGAGCGCGCGGCCGCCTTCCGCGCCGACCCGGAGGTCCAGGAGGCCCTGCGCGCCTCGCGCCTGGACCAGCTCGCCCAGCCGACCGCCGCCGACGGCCTCGAGGCCCTGCTCGCCGACCGCAGCGCCTTCGAGGAGTTCGACGTCGAGGCGACCGCCGCGCGCGGGATGGCCTTCGAGCACCTCGACCAGCTGGCCATGGACCATCTGCTGGGGGCTCGTGGCTGAACGGCACGCGTGCGCGTGCGCGCACGGGCTTGATCCGTATGCGCACGCGCGCGTGCCGGAGCGATCCCCGCGCGGAATGCCCCGGAACCGTCCGGTCCATGGCATGGGGCCGTACCAACTTCCGTCCGGGGGTCGCCGCCTGCCCGATGTGCGGCGACTCTGGACGGTATGGCCACACCGCCGGTACCGCCTCAACCGCCCGGACCGCCGGGTGACACCCCGCCACCGGGCGGCGGGTTCGGACCGCCTCCGACCTACGGTGACTGGCAGCCGCCCCCTCCGCCACCCAGGCGGCGGCGCAATCCGCTCTTCGTCCTCCTGGTCGCTCTCGCGGCCGTCGCCGCAGTGGTCGTCGTCGTCCTGATGGCCTCCGGCCACGACGACTCGCCCGACAAGAAGGTGCCCGACGACACCAGCGCCAGCTCCGGCCGCACCTCGTCGCCGTCCCTGGGCATCCCGACGGAACTGCCGAGCAAGCTGCCCAGCAGGCTCCCTTCGAGGCTGCCCAGCGAACTGCCGAGCGGTGTCCCGAGCGACCTGAAATCGCTGATCCCCTCCCTGGGAGGCCTCGATCTGCCGTGACATGAGGTCGAGCATGGGGAGAAGACACCACGCGCCGCCAACGGCCTAGCGAAGGCGAGTTCAGGGAGGTTACTGTCCGCAGGCTCGACCCGGATACTGGGAACATGCAACTCGTCTTCTTCATGACCTTGCCCGGGCTGGTCATCGTGCTGACCCTGCTGGCCTTCGTCGACCAGCTGCTGATGCGCGCGGGGCGGGCCGGAGCGCTGCCGTGGCGGAACAGCGCCCGTCAGGGGCAGATATCGGCGACCGGATTCGAGCAACTGCACGCGAGCCTTTCCCCGGGCAAGCAGCACGAGCTGAAGGAGCGGCAGTCGTCGCTGGTCATGCCGGACAACGAGGATGACGGGGCCCCGCCGAACAGGACCACGGTGGACCTGACCGCGGGGACGGCGGTCATACGGATGCCGCGCTCCGGCCGGTAGGAGTGCCGATCGGCGACGCGTGGGAACTGGCCGGCCCGCGCTCCCGCACTGCCTGCCGCTTCGAACCCGTCGGGTCGCGCTCGAACTGCTGCCCGCAGCCGATCGGGACATGGACGGAACCTGCCGATCGAGCACGTCCACGACCGTCCGTCACCGCTTCAGGCAGTACCGGGAGGTGATGGCCTCGAGGCCCTGCCTGCCCGGGGCGCTCGCGCAGGGACATGTGGAGATCCTGCCATCTCCTGGGACTTGGCCGACCCTCGTGGGATAGTGCTGGTATCCAACTGGGATGCCGAGGCAGCACGGGGGTGCGGATGCCCGACCGATTCAAGCCACTCACCGACGAGGACCCGAAGACGGTCGGCGGCTACGAGTTACGAGCCCGCCTCGGAGCGGGTGGCATGGGGCGCGTATATCTCGCTTTCACTCCCGGCGGCCGGGCTCTCGCGGTCAAGGTCGTGCGGCCCGACTACGCCGAGGACGACGAGTTCCGCCGCCGGTTCCGCAAGGAGATCGACGCCGCGCAACGGGTGCAAGGTCTCTATACCGCCCCCGTCGTAGACGCGGACAGCGAGGCGCCCCTGCCCTGGCTGGCCACCGCCTATGTGCCGGGGCCCTCGCTGCACCAGGCCGTCATGGAACACGGACCGCTCCCATTGCTCACCGTGTTCCGGCTCCTCGGGGGCGTCGCCGAAGGACTCACCGCGATCCATGCGTGCGAGCTGATCCATCGCGATCTCAAACCGGCCAACATCCTGCTCGCGGACGACGGCCCCCGCGTCATCGACTTCGGCATCGCCCACGCCGCGGATGCCACCACTCTCACCAGCACTCATGTGCGCGTCGGCACACCCGCCTTCATGGCGCCCGAGCAGATCCGCGGCCCCTCCTCGAGCCCTGCCACGGATGTGTTCGCCCTGGGGAATCTTGCGGTGTTCGCCGCGACGGGACGTACCGCCTTCGGCGAGGGGAATCCGGAGGCCCTGTTCTATCGGATCATCAACGAGGATCCAGAGCTGGGCGGTTGCCCCACCGAACTCCGTGTCACCGTCGAGCCGTGTCTTGCCAAGGAGCCCGGGGAGCGGCCTCCCGTCGGCGAGATCATGGAATACGCGCGCCACCGGACCCGGGGCGAGACGATGCGCCTCGCCGGGTCCTGGCTGCCCGAACCCGTGGCGACGTCGCTGGCCGGATACCGCACGGCGAGGTACGGGAAGACCGCCACGACGAACAAGGTGGATTCCACCACCACGGCGAAGCCGGCAGGGGCTGCCACCGGGGCCAAGAAGGCCGCGTCCACCACCCAGGCGAAGAAGGCCGAGGCCACCACACAGCCCAAGGCCAGGCCCGCCGAGAACAACCCGAAACCCCCTGTGAATCAAGGGAGTTCGGGCGGCACGGTGATCGGCTGGCTGGCCGGGATCGCGGTGGTCGTGGTCCTCATCATCGGGCCGCAGAAGGTGCTCGACTGGGTCAAGTCTGACGGTAAGGCATCGGCTTCGCCGGGGTATTCGGCACCGACGTACGCGCAGCCGACGGATCTCGCGACCGACACGGACACAGCCACAGCCACAGCCACGGGCACCGACACGGGTGCGCTGCCCACCGAGGAGGAGACGACCGATCCGGGCTGTGACCGGGCCAACCAGGCGATCGCGAGCGACAACGAAACCTTCGACAAGGCGTCCGCGGCCTCATTGAGCTCCCTCGCGTCGAACCTCGACGCGGCTGCGGACGTCGCGGACGACCCCGAGGTGAACTCCGCGATCCGTGCCCTCGCCAATGACAGCCGGTCCATGAGCGACAGCGCGTCCGGGGCGCAGTCCGCGATCGACCGGAACGACGCTGCTCAGGGCCAGGTCTACACGGACGCTTTCAGTGCCGGAGTGAAGCAGTGGGAGAAGGACGCAGACACCTTCAAGTCCCTTTGCGCCTGACTGGGCGCCATCGGACCAGTCGACCTTGGCGGCCTGGAACGCCACGTCCGGTGTTGCGGCGCTTCGTCGGCGCCGTCGCGGTCGGCGTGGCCCTGGCCGCAATCTCGGGATGCGCCGTTTCCCCCGAGTGCGCCCCTTTACGTGGGCAGCGGCGACGTCAACAAGCAGGTGACGGTGGGCTCATGGACCACCGACCGCCCCCTCGCACCGGGCCTCGCCACCTGGACCCTCGACTCTCCGGCCGCCGGCTGGACCACCACCGAATCACCGAGACGGTGCCTGCGGGCCTCCGCGGAGCGGGGCGATCGCTTCCGCCGGGAGACCAGGAGGACTGGCGAGGACTGGCAGGGACCGGCTCGACTGTTCGCCATTTCGTCGGCGGGCCGATGGGTCGTTGGCCATATCTGATGGGTGGGGGCGTGGCGCGGTGAGGGTGCCCGGCTCCGTCAACCGCCCTGCTCGTTGCACTTGCGCCGTCCATGCCAAGGCTCTATAACGTCTCCTGCAGGTATCGGCGGGGATGGCCGGAAATGGCAGTTGCCGCCGACCAGGGGGGATCCTCGGCTCCGTCGCCATCGGCACCAGTGCCCACAGACCGACGGAGACCGAACCATGACCAACGACGCATATCGCGCTGCCCTGACCCGTCTGGCCGTCGACCCGGCGTTCCGTGCCGAACTCGACGGCGACACCGGTGAGGTGGCGCGAAGACTCGGCCTGTCGCCCGCCCAGGTCGCCGAACTCCGCTCCCTCCGCGTCGAGTCCGCCACCGACGGGGGGCCGGCCGCTCTCGACCCACGGCTGTCCAAGTCGTCCTTGTTCTTCGGAAGCGCGGCGCACGCGCTGGCGCATCACGACATCTCGGCTGACCACGCCGTCCCGGTCGACCACCAGGCCGCGGTGACGCACGAGGCCTCCACGACCCATGCCGTCCCGTCGGAGCAGGTCTCCGGCGACCACCATGACGGTGCCCCGGCCTCCACCGAGCAGGGCTACGACCTGTCAGGTCCCGCCGAGGGCCAGGAGGGCGCCGTCGGCCTGGGCGCGGCCGCCACCGGCACCCACAGCCTGCTCGGCGGCCCCCTGCTGGACCAGTCCCCGGCCGAAGCGGCCGGCGAGCTGGGCCAGATCGGCAGCTTCGGTGACTTCGGAGGGTTCGGCGAGCATGCCGGCGGCGGCGCCGAGGGGGGCTTCGGTGATTTCGGCGCCGGGGGCGACGGCGGGTTCGGCGAGGGTGGCCTCGGCGGCGACGGCTTCGGTGACGGCGGTGCCGGTTCCGGTGGGTTCGGCGATCTCGGGGGCCATGGCGGCTTCGGCGGTGCAGGCGGGGATGGCGGGGACGCCGGTCACTTCGGCCACGATGGCATCTACGACCGTGACGGCGGCGAAGGCGGCGAAGGCGGCGGGGGCGAGGGTGGCGGTGGCGAGGGCGGTGGCGGTGAGGGCGGTGGTGACCCGGAGAACAGCAACCGTCCCAGCGGTGGTGGTGGCCACGGCGGCGGCGAGGGTGGCGGTGGCGGTGAGGGCGGTGGCGACCCCGAAAACAGCAATCGCCCCGGCGGTGGTGGTGGCCACGGTGGTGGCGAGGGTGGCGGTGGCGGTGAAGGCGGCGGCGACCCCGAAAACAGCAACCGTCCCAGCGGTGGCGGTGGCCACGGCGGCGGCGAAGGTGGCGGTGGCGGTGAGGGCGGCGGCGACCCCGAAAACAGCAATCGCCCCAGTGGCGGTGGTGGCCACGGTGGTGGCGAGGGTGGCGGTGGCGGTGAAGGCGGCGGCGACCCCGAGAACACCAACCGTCCCAGCGGTGGCGGTGGCCACGGCGGCGGTGACGGTGGGGGCGACGGAAACGGCGCAGGCAGCCAGGAGAACGTCGGTCGGCGTCCCGGCGGTGCCGGCGAGCCCGGCGGCGGGAACCGCATCATCGTCCAGGGCGGCCTGCCCGCCTCGGGCGAGAGTGACAACAGTGCCCACATCATCGTCCAGGGCGGACTGCCCGCCTCCAGCCTCGGAAACGCCGCCACGCATCTGCCGGACTCCGGCCCCGCCGCGGAAGGCGACGCAGGCTTCAACGGCGGTACGTTCCTCAGCGGTTCCGGCGCAGGCTGAGCCGGCGCATGCTCTGCCGTGCCTGTCGCGTCCACGTGCGGCGCGACTTCCCGTACTGCCTGCACTGCGGCACCCCGCGCCGGGGTGCCGCACCGACCTCGTTCGCCGCACCGCAACTGCGCGGCCTCGACGACCCCACGCTGCTCGTCGCGCTGACCGGCCCGGTCACCACGCTGGGCCGGGGCGAGGACAACGACGTGGTCCTGTCCGACACCAGCGTCTCGCGCCGCCACGCCCGCATCGTCCGCACCGCTGAGGGATTCCGGATCGAGGACCTGGACTCCTTCAACGGCACCGCCGTCCGCGGCGTCGACCTGCACGGTGGCGCGGCTGGCCTCGCCGACGGCACCGAGTTGTCCGTGGGCGACGTACGCCTGGTGTTCGAGCAGCCTCGCGACACCCGGATCGGCTCGCGCACCATGGTCGTCGGCACCCAGCTGACCGATCTGCCCACCGCCGGACAGACCGGGCAGCAGGAGGCCCCCGAGGCGAACGGCCCGCTCACCGCGCGCCCCCGCCGCCGTTCCGGCTGGGCCCTCAAGCAGATCCCCACCGAACGCGGCGCGCCCCGCTGGGTGCTCAGCAGCACCCGCACCGGCCGCTATCTGGAACTGGACGAGCGCCAGGTCTTCCTGTGGCATGCCGTCGACGGCGAGAACACCGTACGGGACCTGCTGTTCGCCTACGCCGACCGCTACGGCGAACTCGCCCTGCCCCGTATCGAGTCCGCGCTGGCCGCGTTCGCGGACGCCGGGCTGCTGCGTGGCCTGCCCGGGCGGCCGGAGGAGGAACGGCCGAAGGGGTGGCGGCGGGCGGCGCGTGCCGTCTACCGGGCGCTGATGAAGCTGGAGGTGTCCGTCCCCGGCCTCGACCGGCTGGTGACCGGGCTCTACCGGGCTTTCGGCTGGCGGCTGTTCACCCGGACCGGGGTGCTGCTCGCCTGGCTGTCGATGGCCGGCGGCCTCGTCGCGTTCTTCGCCGCGCAGGGCCGGCACCAGCTGCTGGACTTCGGCGGGGCGGGTGTGTGGGGCCCGGTCCTGCTGGCCGCCGGATACGTGAGCGCGCTGCTCGTCCACGAGCTCACGCACGCGCTGGCCGTGAAGTCGTACGGCCGCAAGGTCAGGCGCGGCGGGTTCCTGCTGATGATGGGCATGCCGTTCGCGTTCGTGGACACCAGCGACATGTGGTTCGGGTCCCGTTGGTCGCGGGTCGTGGTGGCCCTGTCCGGGCCGCTGTCCACGGCGGTGCTGGCCGGCTGGTGTGCCACGGGCGCGGCCCTGCTGCCCGCGGGGCCCGCCTCGGCCGTCCTCTATCACCTGGCCTTCGGCCTGTACCTGAACACCCTCTACAACTTCAACCCGCTGATGCCGCTGGACGGTTACCAGGCGCTGACCGATGCCCTGCGGGTGCCCCGGCTGCGCGAGGAGGCGAGCGCGTACTTCCGCACGGGCCTGTGGCGGGACCTGCGCGAGGGCAACCGGCCAGGACCCCGTCAGGCCGGCCTGGCCGCCTACGGCCTCGCGGTCGTCGTGGGCACCTACGGCTTCCTCGGTCTTGCCCTGCTGGCCTGGCGCTCCCGCATCGGCGACCTGATCGGGGACCGGCTGCCCGAACCGTGGCCCACGGTGATCGAGGCGGCCGTGGTCGCCCTGGTCGCCCTCCCCGTGTGGTCCGCGCCCGCGCGCTGGCTGCTGCGCCGGGCAAAGCGCCGGCGGGAAGCGCAGGACGTACCGCAGGGGGCCGGGATCCCCGCACCGGTGGAGAGGACCGTATGACCGAGGACACGCACCCCGAGGGCGGCTGGGCCGTACCCGGCTACGCGGCCGTCCGGACGCTCGGCGAGGGAGCCGGCGGCCGGGTCGTCCTCGCCCGGCACACCGCGACCGGCGTGCCCGTCGCCGTCAAGTACCTGAGTGAACGCCTGCGCACGGACCGGGAGTTCCTGGCCCGCTTCCGCGCCGAGGCCCGGCTGCTCGGCGAGCTCCGGCACCCGTGCGTGGTGCGGCTGTACGAGTACGTCGAGGCCCGCGCCGGTGCCGCGATCGTGATGGAGGCGGTGGACGGCGTCAGCCTGCGCCACCTGCTGCGCCGGCACGGGGCGACCGGCCCCGAGGCCGCGCTCGTCCTGCTCAAGGGCTCTCTGCTGGGGCTGGGCGCGGCCCACACGGCCGGGGTCGTGCACCGCGACTACAAACCCGAGAACGTCCTGGTCCGCGGCGACGGCACCAGCGCGCTGGCCGACTTCGGCATCGCGGTGCGCAGCGGCCGGGAGGCCGACGTCGCGGGCACGCCCGCCTATATGGCGCCTGAGCAGTGGAACGGCGAGCCGGCCGGCCCTGCGGCCGACGTCTACGCCGCGTCCGTGGTGTTCTTCGAGTGCCTGACCGGCCGACGGCCGTTCCCCGGCGACGACATGTCCGCCCTTCGCCTGCAGCACCTGCGCGCACCGGCCCCGCTGGACGACGTACCCACGCCGGTGCGTGCGCTGCTGCGCGCGGGTCTGGCGAAGGACCCGGCGGACCGGCCCGGCGTCGAGAGGTTCCTCGCCGACCTGGAACGGTCCGCCGTGGAGGGCTACGGCGCCGGCTGGGAGGAGCGCGGCCGCCGCCGGCTGGCCGAACTCGCCGCGCTGCTCGCCCTGCTGTTCCCGTTCACCACGACCGCGACGCTTGAGGGCTCGGCCAGTGCGCTGACCCTGCTGGACCGGCTGAAGCGCGGGGGATGGAAGGTGGCCACCGGTGGGGTGGCCGCGCTGGCGGTCGTCGCGGGCGGAGCCACGTACGCGACGGGCCGCCCGCACGAGACGTCGACGACGGTGGCGAGTTCGACCCCCGCACCAGTCAATTCGCCCAAAACACCTGGCACTTCACCCACCCCGTCCACTTCTGCGAGCAGCGCCCCGCCCACGGTCGACACCTCGCCCACCACCACACCCTCGAACAGCCCCTCGCCCTCGCCCACGCCGTCCACGAAGACGACCGCACCGGCCGGGACGCCGACCGCCGAGTCCTCCGGCCCGGCCACCCCCGGCACGGTCACCGTCACCATCGGTTCCTGGCAGCGTGGACAGAAACCCGGCACGCTCATCGCGGCGGTGACGGTCGAGACGACGGGCACCGGTCCGCTGACCGTCACCGCGAACTACTACGTCGACACACCGGCCGACCCGTATGGTTCGCAGTCCCAGGCGCTGTCCGGGAGCACGCGGTACGACCTGACCTTCGAGGCCGATTTCTCCAACCACCCGTGCCGGGGGACCTGGATGGTCTCGCTCAGCAGCGACCCGGCACCGGCGAACGGTCCCCAGACGGCCTCCCTGGACGCACCACCGTGCTGACCACTCTCCCGAGAGATCCGAGAGATCCGACAGATCCCAGAGACCCGGGAGATCCCAGAGACCCGGGAACCGCTCCCCGCCGCGACGAGAACGGATCGACATGACGACAGCCACCACAGTGGCCGGACGGCCCCTGTCCGGCTGGTCACGGGACACGCGCCACGGCACCTGGTACGCCCTGCTGCCCGCCCGGTCCGGCGAGCGCACCCTCGGCGCGCTGCGCATCGACCGCGCCCTGCTGGCGCCCGAGGGCACGCGCGAGCGCCTGGTTGCCGTGGTGCTCGCCACGGCGAAGCTCAGGCTGCCCGGGTTGCTGGGCACGGTCGACCTCGTGGCCGAGGCCGGTGAGGTGTGGCTGCTCACGGCCCGGCCGCCGGCGCCCACCCTGGCCGACGTCCTGTCGTCGGCCGACGGTCCTCGCCCGGACGCGGGCAGCGCCGCCAGCGTCCTCAACGAGACCGCGCAGACCCTCCTCGCCCTGCGCGCGGCAGGCCTGCCCCACGGCCCGCTCGGCCCCGACACCGTGGTGATCGCCCCGGACGGTGTCGCCCTGCTGGCCGAGGCGGAGCTGGGCGCGGTGCTGGGCGACGCGGCCGCCGTACCGGTGTCGGGTGACGCGCCGCGCGCCCACCGCGGGGCAGCAGCCTGGGCCGCCCTGGCCCGCACCCTCGGCGCCGCCTGGACGCAGCCCAAAGTCCCCGCGGCGGACCTGTTCGCCCGCTGTGCCGACACCGCCGAGTCGCAGGGGCTGGCGGCGGCCCGGGACGCGCTGGTCGCCGGACGCGCGGCGCTCCCGGCGGACTTCCTGCGCCGCACGGCGCTCCGCGCGGCGGCGGCCGCGTCGACCCCGGAGTTCGCGCCGCCGAAGGCACCGGCACCCTCCGTCGCAGTGGCCCATGCTCACCCGGCTCGGCGGACGGACCCTCACCCGGCGCCGAACGCAACCGACTCCGACCCACGCCCCACCGCCGCCGATGTCCCCGCTCCCGCACACGACCGCTCGTCCCGCCCCGCAACCACCGTCGGCCAGCCCGCCACGGCCCACGCCCACACCGCCGCACTCCCGGACCCGCGAGCCTCCCTGGCCGCCCCCGGCCTTCACCCTTCAGCCGCCGACCAGACCACCACGGTCGGCCGCGCTCACCGTTCCCATGCCGCGGACACCCAGGCGACCGTCCTCGGCAAGCGCAACCGTGTCGTCCTCCCTCCGGCGGAGGCAGGGGAGGACTCCGACGGGATCCTGCTCCGGTTCGGGCCCGGGGTCCCGGTGGAGGAGCAGGACATCCTGCGCGCCCGATGGCGGACCGAGGCAGCTGTTGCCGTCTCCCGCCGCTCGCGGCGCGGGCGACGGGGCTGGATCGTCAGCACTGCCGTCGTCGCGATCGCCGCCGTACTGCTCTGGCTGCTGCTGCGCCCGGCCCCCGCTCCCGAGGTCGTCTCCGTCCGAGTCGACGCCCCCGCAGGGGCGTTGCACTGCGGTCAGACGGCCGACCTGATCGGTGTCGTCACCACCGACGGGCGCGGCGGCCCCGTCACCTACCGGTGGCTGCGCGCGGACGGTCAGGACTCGGGCGAACTGGTCCGCACCGCCGACCGCGGTGAGCGCCGGGTCAAGGTGCACCTGCGCTGGACGGTCCGCGGTTCTGGCCGTTTTCGGGGGACCGCCCGCCTGCGGATCGCGCACCAGCCGGCCCCGATGGAGGCGAGCGCGAGCTTCACATACGTCTGTCCTTGAGGCGTGTGTCCTTGGGCATGTTGCCGGCGTGAGCCGCATCGCATCGGAGCAGGTGAGGTTGCTATGCAACGAGTTGCATAGCAGGATCGACGGCATGGCGCTCGAACACGCGATCCTGGTGTCGCTTCTGGAGAAGCCAGGCTCCGGCTACGAGCTGGCCCGGCGCTTCGAGCGGTCCATCGGCTACTTCTGGACCGCGACCCACCAACAGATCTATCGCGTGCTCAAGCGCATGGAGAACGACGGCTGGGTCGACGTCCGGGACGTCCCGCAGCAGGGCCGGCCGGACAAGAAGGAGTACTCCGTCGCCGACCTCGGCCGGGCCGCGCTGTCCTCCTGGCTGCAGGATCCGATCGAACCGGAGAGCGTCCGCCACGACCTGGCCGTGAAGATCCGCGGTGCCGCCTTCGACGACCCGGCCGCCCTGATACGCGAGGTGGAGCGGCATCGTCAGGCGCACCGGGACCGGCTGACGCACTATCTCGCAGGAGAGACCCGCGACTTCACGCCCGAAGCAGGCTCGGCCGGTCCCGATGCGCCGCCCGACGCGGAGCGGGAGCTCCAGCACGTCGTGCTGCGCGGCGGCATCGCGTACGAGCGAATGATGATCGACTGGCTGGACGACGTGCTCGCGACGCTGGCCCGGTTCCGTCCCGGCCGCTGATCGCCGCCGTTTCTTCCGATCCCCGCTCCTCCAGCCGTCCCACCTCACGTTTCCCACCCGTCCACCAGCCGAAAGGCGTCATCCCATGGCCGACCAGCTGCTGTTCAACCCGCGCATCTACGACCCCGCGCACTTCGACCCCGAGACGCGCCGCCTGCTGCGTGCCACCGTCGACTGGTTCGAGGAGCGCGGGAAGAGGCGGCTGATCGAGGACTACCGGACGCGCGCCTGGCTCGGCGATTTCCTCGCCTTCGCAGCGAAGGAGAACCTCTTCGCAACCTTCCTGACGCCGTCGTCCGCCGCAGGTGAGGGGGAACCGGACAAGCGCTGGGACACCGGCCGGATCGCCGCGCTCAACGAGATCCTGGGCTTCTACGGCCTGGACTACTGGTACGCCTGGCAGGTCACGATCCTCGGCCTCGGCCCGGTCTGGCAGAGCGACAACGCCGCCGCCCGCGCCCGCGCCGCCGAACTCCTCACCCAGGGAGAGGTGTTCGCGTTCGGCCTGTCCGAGAAGGTCCACGGCGCCGACATCTACTCCACCGACATGCTGCTCGAGCCCGACGGCAACGGCGGCTTCCGCGCCACCGGCTCCAAGTACTACATCGGCAACGGCAACGCCGCCGGACTCGTCTCGGTCTTCGGCCGCCGTACCGACGTCGAGGGCCCCGACGGCTACGTGTTCTTCGCCGCCGACAGCCGTCACCCGGCCTATCACCTGGTCAAGAACGTCGTCGACTCGTCCAAGTTCGTCAGCGAGTTCCGCCTGGAGGACTACCCCGTAGCGGCCGAGGACGTCCTGCACACCGGCCGCGCCGCCTTCGACGCCGCGCTCAACACCGTCAACGTCGGCAAGTTCAACCTGTGCACCGCCTCCATCGGCATCTGCGAGCACGCGATGTACGAGGCCGTCACCCACGCCCACAACCGCATCCTCTACGGCCGCCCCGTCACCGCCTTCCCGCATGTGCGGCGCGAGCTGACCGACGCGTACGTCAGGCTCGTCGGCATGAAGCTGTTCAGCGACCGCGCCGTCGACTACTTCCGCTGCGCCGGCCCGGACGACCGCCGCTACCTCCTCTTCAACCCGATGACGAAGATGAAGGTGACCACGGAGGGCGAGAAGGTCATCGACCTGATGTGGGACGTCATCGCGGCCAAGGGCTTCGAGAAGGACAACTACTTCGCCCAGGCGGCCGTGGAGATCCGCGGTCTTCCGAAGCTGGAGGGCACCGTCCACGTCAACCTGGCGCTGATCCTGAAGTTCCTGCGCAGCCACCTCCTCGACCCGATCGACCACCCCGACGTACCCACCCGACTCGACGCGGCCGACGACGACTTCCTGTTCCGGCAGGGACCGGCCCGCGGCCTCGGCTCGGTGCGCTTCCACGACTGGCGGCCCGCCTTCGACACCTACGCACACCTGCCGAACGTGACCCGCTTTCGCGAACAGGCCGACGCACTCTGCGAGTTCGTCGCCACGGCCGCCCCCGACGCGGAGCAGAGCCGGGACCTCGACCTCCTCCTCGCGGTCGGTCAGCTCTTCGCCCTCGTCGTGCACGGACAGCTCGTCCTGGAGCAGGCCGCCCTGACCGGCCTCGACGAGGACGTCCTCGACGAACTCCTCGCCGTCCTCGTACGGGACTTCTCCGCGCACGCCGTCGAACTGCACGGCAAGGACTCGGCAACCGAACAGCAGCAGGAGTGGGCGCTCGGTTCGATCCGGCGGCCCGTCGTCGACGAGGCACGCACGGAGCGGGTCTGGCAGCGGGTCGAGGCGCTGTCCGGCGCATACGAGATGGCCCCGTAGACGCGCCCTGCGGATCGACACCGCCGGTCGGGCCGCAGGTCGCGAGGCTGAGCTGGTGCAGCCGTACGTTCCCCTCGCCGGCCCGCACGATGCCCTCCGTGTGCAGCTCGTTCGGTTGTACGGCAGCGGCGACCTGGCGTCGTAGGAGTACGGCGCCTCGTCGCGCCCGGCCTGGTTCGGCAGCCCGTGACGGCGTTCCCGGAGGCGGTGGTGATCGGTATCGCGTCCGGTGGGCTGCAGGGCCCGTCAGGCGGGCTCCTCCCCGAGGTCCGGCTCCGTCGAGGCGAGAGCAGTCGCCGGGTCCTGGCAAGCCGCTCCGACGGGCACCCAGCGGCCCCGCTCCTTGCGGTATGGCCACCAACGCCCGTCCCGCCCCAGGCGCAGCTGGGCCGGTGCGCCGACGACCGTCCACCGGTTGCCGCTCGCCCGCAGCGACGGTCGCTCGTCCTCGTCCCAGTCCGCCTCGAGGGCGGCACGCGCGCGTGCCAGAGCCTCGCCCGAGACGGTCCACTCCTCCTCCAGCACGGACAGCGCGGCCGCCCCTCCGAGGCGCCACGCGCGCGTGGCGCGCGCCAGCGCCTGCCGGTCGCGTCCCGACCCGTCGGCCAGCCGGTCCGCCACAGCAGTCTCATCGGCTCCTGCGGCGAGGCGGACCGCATCCTGCGCGAGCGTCAACTCCGGCTCCGGGGCGGGCTGTTCGGTCCCAGGGCGGAGAGCCCCGGCGAGCAGGCGATGCGCCTCGGCGGCAGTGCGCGCGGCCAGATACTCCAGGGCGGCAGGGTCCACGCCCGGCCCGGGCGGGGCCTCGGTGTCCAGGGACGGCGGCATGCCGGGTGCCGTGGGCAGCTGCGGCGGGATGGGCAGGGGCGGCAGGATGCCGCCGGTCCGGTACGCCTCGGCGGCGTCCACACCCTCCGGTTCGGCCGACTCCTGCGCGGGCGTGGGTGCGGCGCTGCGGGCCTGGAGGTCGTCCAGCAGGGCCCGTTCGCCCCGGCCGCGGATCAGCAGCAGCACGAGGGGATCCTGGTCCAGCAGCCGCGCCACCTGGTAGCACAGCGCCGCCGTGTGCCCGCAGTGGTCCCAGGCACCGCAGTCGCACTCCGGCTCCAGATCGCCCGTGCCCGGCAGCAGTTCGATGCCCGTGGCCGCCGCGTCCTCGACCAGATGCGGCGGCATCTCGCGGTCCAGCAGCGCCGCGACGTGTCCGGCCCGCTCGACCGTCATGTCCAGGAACCGGTCCCACTGTTCGCCGTCCAGCTCCTCCAGCAGGACGTCGGCCCGGTGAGGCGTGCCACCGCGGCTCTGCACCACGGCAGTGATACGTCCCGGGTGTACGGACACCGCGCCCACACCCCCCGCGCGCCAGTCTCCGGCCCGCCTTGAGCTGCTGGGAGTCCAGCGCTGTGCCTTCCAGGGCCTTGAGCCAGGCCTGGCCCCACCAGGTGTGCGCGAACCCCCGCCCGTGCGCGGGCGGCAGCGCGGCGAACGTGCGCTCCATGTCCTGGTCGTGCCGGTTCATCGGGTGCCCCCTCGCAGTTCCCCCCGGTGTGCGTGCGCATCGGCACGCGCGCGTGAGGACCGGAAGCGCCGCCCGCACCGGCAGCAGAACGGCCGGAACCCGCACCAGCTCGACGCCGTCGCCGCCGGGCAGGACGACAGCCACATCCTCGGCGGACGCGGCCGCGTGAGGCGGAGGGACGCCGCCGTCGGGCCGCCAGAAGGCGAGCCGGCCGGTGCGGGCCGGGTCACCGGGCACGAAAACGGCGCAGCAGCGGGCCAGTTCGGAGATCTCGGACGGTGGTGCCGCAGAGATCCTCTGCACAGCGAAGCCGCATTCCTCAAATTTGACTACTGAGGTCGAGGCCGCCGAGAGTACAGCATTCGGCGAGCTACCGGGACATGGCCGGGAAGTCACCCGACCGTCTCGCTCATGGGGTGTTGTCAGCCCCCCGACGCACCACCGGCTGACCCCCGCCCGTACCCGGGTGATGGCGTCATGGTCGCACGGGGTCGTCGCTTCGTACGTTTCCTCAGGTCAGCCCGTTGCCCGAGAGAGCCGGAGACCGGACATGCCCGAGCCCACCACCGCCGTCGCCGAACCCTTTCGGGGAACGCGCGACGCACCGCCCGCCGGAAGCGAGTTCGCACCCCTCCTGCGCACGGTCCGGGGCCAGGGACTCCTGGAACGGCGCCGCACCTGGTACGCGCTCACCATCGCCACCAACGCACTCGCCCTCGCCGGCATCGTCACGGGCATCGTCCTGACCGGCGATTCCTGGTGGTCACTGCTCCTGGCACCGCTGCTCGCCGTGTTCGGCGCCCGCACGGCCTTCATCGGCCACGACGCGGGCCACTCCCAGATAACCGCATGCAAGTCGACAGCCCGGGTCATCGGCCTGATCCACGGCAACCTGCTCCTGGGCATGGGCTACGCCTGGTGGAACGACAAGCACAACCGCCACCACGCCAACCCCAACCACATCGACAAGGACCCGGACGTCGTCGCCGACGTCCTCGTCTTCACCGGCGCACAGGCCGAGCAGCGCTCGGGCTTCCGCCGCTGGCTGACCCGCAACCAGGCCTGGCTCTTCTTCCCCCTCACCCTCCTCGAAGGCGTCGCCCTGAAGATCCATGGCTTCCAGGACCTGCGCCGGCAGGCACCCCGGGAGCGCGCCGTGGAGGGCCTGCTGCTGGTGACCCACGCCGCCGCCTACGCCGCCCTGCTGCTCACCTCGCTCTCCCCGGGCAAGGCCCTCGCGTTCGCCGCCCTCCACCAGGCACTGTTCGGCCTGCACCTGGGGCTGGCCTTCGCCCCCAACCACAAGGGCATGGAGATGCCCGACCCGAACGGCGAGCGCTTGGGCCATCTGCACCGGCAGGTGCTCACCTCGCGCAACATCCGCGGCGGCGTTCTGACCGACTGGTTCCTCGGCGGCCTCAACTACCAGATCGAGCACCACCTCTTCCCCAGCATGCCCCGCCCCCATCTTCGGCTCGCCCAGCCCCTGGTGCGCGCCCACTGCCGGGAGTTGGGTATCACCTATGCGGAGACCGGGCTCGTCGACTCCTACCGGCAGGCCCTGCGTCACCTGCATGCAGTGGGGGAGCCCCTCAGGGCGGAATGACGGACAGTGTTCTCAGGGACGACTCGGGGTCGCACCTCAGGGACGTCTCAGGGTCGTGGTTCGGAACCGCGGGAGGCGCGGGCCCGTTTTCAGGACAGAGAGCGGCACAGGCCGCGAAGGAGGCGACGTACATGTCGAACAACGCGAAGATCGCCATAGGAGGTGTGGCGCTCGGGCTCTTCCTGTGGATCTGGCTGCCCTTCTGGGCGGTGGTCCTGATCGTCCTTGGAATCCCGACCGCCGCATACCTCACGCTGGACCCCTCGCAGCGGCGCAGGCTGCGCCGCATCACCCGCAAGGAGCTCGGCCGCTGAAGCACTACCGCACGGGATCGGCCCGGTCGGCCAGCGCGCAGGAGTCGACCACATCGCCGTCCGCGGGCCGTGCGACGGTATGGTCCGCGGGCGGCCGCGTGCCCCCTTCCACCCAGGAGACCAGCGCGTCGAACGCCGAGCGATAGCAGGGCAGGATCGGCCGCAGCCGGTCCGGATACGTGTCGTACAACCCGTCGACGTGCGTGCCGCCCTGGATCGTGTAGTAGCGGTGCAGAGCCCCCCGTCCGCGCGCGGCCACCATGCGCGCGTACACGTCCGAGTCGGTGGCCTTGGGCAGCAGCGCGTCCAGGTCGCCGTGCAGCGTGATCAGCGGTCGGCCGATGCGCCCCGTGAGCGCCACGCGGGCCACGGCCCGATGGACGGACGCGGGCCGCGACGCATAGTCGTACACCGCGTCGGCGGGGCAGGGTGACAGGATCTGCTCCGCGGTGCCGCCGGCGGACGGGCCGGGGCAGCCGGGGTCGTACGACGGGTCGAACTCGGCGCGGTAGATCTTCTGCGTGACGCCCCAGTACGCCTTCTCGTGATACGGCCACAGGAACTCCGAGCCACGCGCGAAGCCCACCGCGTACAGGTCCTCGTCCCGCGCCGAGCCCAGCATCCGTGCCACCGCCGTCGGCAGCGAGGTGAGCAGACTCGGGCCCTCCGCGGTCCACAGCGCGCCCTCCCAGTCCACGCCGCCGTCGTACAGCTCGGGGTGGTTCTCCAACTGCCAGCGGGTGAGATAGCCCCCGTTGGAGATGCCGGTCATGTACGTGCGGCGCGGTGCGTGCCCGTACCGCTCGGCCACCGCCCGCTTGGCGGCCCGGGTGAGCTGAGTGGTCCGCGCGTTCCACTCGGCGACCGCGTCACCGGGCCGGGAACCGTCGCGGTAGAAGTCGGCACCGCTGTTGCCCTTGTCGGTCGCCGCGTACGCGTACCCCTGGGCGATCACCTGGTCGGAGATCGCCGTGTCCGTCGCGTACTGCCTGCGCGTGCCGGGAGCGCCGGTGACGACCAGGCCGCCGTTCCAGCGGTCGGGCAGCCGGATCACGAACTGCGCGTCGTGCCGCCAGCCATGGGTGGTGTTGAACTGCGAGGAGTCCGGGAAGTAGCCGTCGATCTGCACCCCCGGCACCCCGGACGGGGTGCGGGTCGCCTTGGCCGTCAGCCCCGCCTGATCAGCCATGTCGGTGTACGGCGTGCCGGCGAGCCCGGTCGTGGTCAGGTCGGGCAGACAGGTGCTCTGCTGGAAGGCGGCGCCCGGCACGCGCACCCGCTCCTGGCGAGCACAGTGATCCCCGCCCACTGCCCTGGCCTGGGCGGGAGCCGGCCAGGTGAGGGCCGCCGCCACCAGGGCGGCGGCAGCGAGCGGAACACCGCGGGACGGACGCATGACGGACCTCCGGGGCAGGACGGCAGGGGAACGACGCCCGAAGGGGAGCGGGCGCCGAGGGCTGCCCCATCGTGCGGTCCGGCCGCCACCGCATCCATGGGCCGGGACCACATGGAACGCGCCCACCACATGGCGGCTCAGAACAGGGGGCCGCGGATGAACTGCCAGGCGAGGGAGGGAGATCGACGTATTGCGGCCCGGGAAACGCTTCACCGCGAGCGCCGACGATCGGGCCCGTGTCGTAGCAGAGTCTGCCCCGCACTGCCGCCCGCCCGCCCGCCCCGGGACTCGTCCGCTCCCCCGAGGGCCCCGGTTGTTGCCCTGCCCCGCCTGGCACGCACGCCAAAGCGCCCGTCGGCACCTGGACACAGGCACCGCGCCCCGCCGCAACAGCGGGTGCGGGGCGCGGATTCCGTGCTGTCTCAGCTGGGCCGCACGGCCATCTTGTCGAGCGCTTCCAGCAGACCCGGCAGCTCCGGTCCGCGGCCGACCGGCAGCACCTCGCCGGGCTCCGCGTCGAGCAGCACGAACGCGATGTCGTCGGTCCGGGCGACCAGCGACCAGCCCGGACCGTCGGCACGCAGGGTCCGCGCGTCGCCCGAGGCGAAGGACGACCGGACCCGGCCGAGTGGCGGCGGAGTGTCCACGTACGCGCGCGCCTCGGCGAGCACCCGCCGGACCCCGCCATGCCTCGGTTGCCCGTCCACCTGCCCGCCCGCCGCGGCCGGAGCGTCCTCCTTCTCCGCGTCCTCGGAAGCCCTGTCCGCACTCGGGAAGGCGGCGTCGTCGATCTGTTCCCGCCACACCGCCCACTGCAGCGCGATCTCGTCGGCACCCAGGCGCCGCTGAGCCGGACCCCACGTACTGGTGTCCGGCGGCGCCAGCGGCGGGCCGTCCGCGACCTCGGGGTCGGGATCGTGCGGCGCGGGCACGCCGGGAGCCGCCACCGCGACCGCCAGGGGCCACCCCGGCAGCGCGGCCACGACCGAGCGCTCGTCCGGCGACAGGTCGTACTCCATCCCGCAGTCCCAGGACGCTATCGCGACGGCGACCAGAGACACGTCGTCGACCACGACCGTCCAGCGGGCGCCCTCACCGTCCTGGCCGAGCACCAGGCCGTATCCGTCGGCGAGCGGCGCGAGGCCGAGCGCCGCGCAGGCTTCCGGATAGTCGTCGCCCAGCACGCTCGGGAACTTCGCCGGCGTCAGAAGTACCGCCGTGAGCACATAGAGCGCATCGTCCGCGGCGGCGACGGCGTCCTCGTCCGTCCCGGCCATCCCAGCCTCCCCATCGATTCATCCGATCGCGCGCACCCTAGTGCGATCGGAAGCAGCTTGTCACGACTCACAAGCGCACCCGGAGCTGCAGTTTTCCGGCTGGACGGGGCGAATCGACCGCATCTGACGCGGCTCGTCAGGCCACCGGGAGCCCCAGCAGCGCGCGGGCCACCGTCCTCGGCGACTCGTCGCGCTCCCGCGCCAGCGCAATGACAGCACGGCACGCCAGCTCGTTGACCCCGAAGGACAGCGCCTCCGGGGACACCCAGCCCGCCGTCTCCTCGATCCGGTCCTGGTCGTCCTCCGCGCACGCCGAGACATACGCGGCCGCGGCTTCGAAAAGATTGTGTGTACGTTTGTCCCGGCCCTTGTCGATGTCCGCGCGAACGGCGTTGAGGAATCTCGCACAGGACTTGCGCACCCTGCCCAACATGCTGACCACCTTCCCCCTGCGTGGTTGCCCTGGCCGATCGTTCATCTCCTGCCATTCAACGTAGAGTTGGACCCCCGGCGGCAGAAGGGGGACGCTACGGTGAAGCGGTTCCAGCGGCTCGAACAGATCCGGCGGATGGACCCCCACAAGGACGCTTCCGAGATCTACCGGCTCTGCGCGGCCTTCGAGTTCCCGTGGGACTTCACCCGCTCCCTCGAATTGGCCCTGTACCGCACTTACGCCGTCCCCAGCATCGGGCGACTGCTCGCCGAGACGGAGGAACTCACCCGGCGGAGCCAGAAGCGCTACGACGACACCACCCTGCTCCTCGACGCCGTCGTGGAGCACGGTTTCGGCAGCCCGCAGGCCGACACGGCGATCCGCCGCATCAACCAGATGCACCGCAGCTATGACATCGCCAACGACGACATGCGCTACGTGCTGTGCACCTTCGTCGTGATGCCCAAGCGGTGGATCGATGCGTACGGATGGCGCCGGCTGTCGCGCCACGAGACCGTGGCCGCCGCCGTCCACTACCGCACCCTGGGCCGGCACATGGGCATCAGGGACATTCCCGAGTCCTACGAGGAGTTCGAGGCCTGCCTCGACGCCTACGAAGAGGCCCACTTCGACTGGGACGAGGACGCGCGCCGCGTCTCGGACGCCACCCTCGCGCTGATGGTCTCCTGGTACCCCCGCCCGCTCGCTCCCCTCCTGCGCATCTCGACCCTCGCCCTGCTCGACGACCACCTCCTGAGCGCCTTCCGCTACCCGCCCCCGAACGCTGCCACCCGTGCCCTGGTACGCGGCGCGGTGCGCGCGCGTGGACGCTTCGTGCGCCTCCTGCCGCCCCGGCGCGCCCCGCACTACGCGCGGCAGAACTGGGAGGTCAAGAGCTATCCGCGCGGCTACGAGCTGAACGAACTGGGCACCCATCCGGTTCCCGGCGTGCGGGGATGTCCCGTGCGGCGCGTGAACGGATCAGCCGTCGAGTGACCCGATCGTCTCCCGCAGCCAGGTGAGTTCGGCCCGGGACGTGGCGCGCGCGATGGTCAGCAGCCCGCGGCGGAAGGGGTCGTCCAGCTCCTCGGCACGCAGCGGCCGGTCACCCTCGTAGAAGAAGCTCGCCGGTTCCTCCAGGAAGGCCAGCCTGCGCCGGAGCACGGCCGCCTGCGCCGCCGGTTCGTCGAGGTGGCGCAGGAAGGCGAGCACGGTGAACCAGCGGTTCTCGTCGGTGATGTCGCGCCTGTCGGGCTGGGCGAGCCGCCGGCGGAACTCGCTTCTGCCCTCCTCGGTGAGCGTCAGGACATGACGCGGGGCGGCCACGGCGCCGGGTTCCGTGGTGCGTGCCAGCAGGCCCGCCTTCTCCAGGCGCTTGATCGCCGGGTACAGCGTGCTCTCGGCGACGGGTTTCACATGACCCGTCAGTGCAGTGATGCGTTTGCGCAGTTCGTAGCCGTGCAGTGGGGCGTCGTACAGGAATCCGAGGATGGACAGCTCCAGCATGCCCGCATTCTCGCTCACGGGCGCTGTACATCGCCAGCTGTATATATCGGCTTCGCTATACCTCGATGGCGAGGTATCTTTTCGGGTGAGTCGAGAGTGACCGTGGCGCATCGGGGAGGACGCAATGAAGCAGGCCGAGTTCGACGGCAAAGGAAGCTGCATCCGCTGGACGGAGACGCCGGGCGAGGAACCCGCGCGCGTGTATGTGCACGGCCTGGGCGCGATGTCGGCCGTGTACCACGCGCACATCGCGGCCCGGCCCGAGCTCGTCGGCCGGCGCAGCCTGTTCGTCGATCTGCCCGGCCACGGCATCAGCGACCGCCCGGAACACTTCGGTTACACCCTCCAGGAGCACGCCGACGCACTGGCCGCCGCCCTGGACGCGGCGGGCCTGACAGGGGTCGAGCTGGTGGCGCACAGCATGGGCGGTGCCGTCGCCATCGTGCTCGCCCATCGGCGCCCGGACCTGGTCTCCCGGCTGGTCCTCACGGAGGCCAACCTCGATGCCTTCCCGCCGCCCACCGCGGGCAGCAGCGGCATCGCCGCCCATGAGGAGGACGCGTTCGTCGACGGCGCCCACGCGCGCGTACTGGCGAACGTCGGCCCCCTCTGGGCGGCGACCATGCGGCTGGCCGACCCCCGCGCACTGCACCGCTCGGCCGTCGGCCTGCGGCGCGGCTCCGAGCCCGTCATGCGCAGCATCCTCGAACAGCTGCCGATCGAGCGCGTCTACCTGCAGGGCGAGCTCAGCGGTGAACTCGCGGGCAGGCAGACCCTGGAGGCGGCGGGGGTACGGGTGGTGACGGTGGCAGGCGCGGGCCACAACGTCATGTTCGACAACCCCGACGCCTTCGCAGCGGCCGTCGCGGGCCGGTGCTGAGACTCAGCCTTCCCGCACGGCGAGCGCCAGGAAACGGGCGTCCTCGTCGACGTAGGAGGTCATGCGCCAGCCCGAACCGGCCAGCAGCTGACGGAGGTTGGGTTCCGCGCGCAGGTCGTCCGGAGTGATCTCGCGGCCTTGGCGTGCCGCCAGGGCCGCCCGGCCGATGGGGTGGAACAGCGCCAGTGTGCCGCCGGGACGAACGACGCGGGCCAACTCCTCCAGATTCTCGGACGGTTGGGGCAGATGAGCGATCAGCCCGGCGGCGAACACGGCGTCGAGCGCCTCGGACCGCAGCGGCAGCGCGGCGACGTCGGCGAGCAGCAGGTGCCCCTCATGGCCCCTTCCGGCCCTTGCGGCGGCCTGGAGCATGGCGGGGGTGAGATCGGCCCCGACGACCACTCCCGAGGGCCCCACGGCGGCGCGCAGCGGCGTCAGGGCCCGCCCGGTGCCGCACCCCGCGTCGAGCACCCGGTCGCCCTCGTGCAGTCCGAGCTCGGCGACCGCGGCGGCGTAGGCGGGAGCGTCGTCGGGGAACCGGCTGTCCCAGTCGGCGGCGCGGGCGCCGAAGAATTCCTGGACATGTGTGTGGTCGTCGCTCATCTTCCGCATGATTCCTCACCGACACGGATGACGCCGCTGTGCACACGTTCGAGCAGGGCGCGATCGTTCAGATACCTCTCTGTGTCATATTCCAACAGCTTTCGAAATGCGCGCCCTTTGTGCGCCCCGGTCAGGACTAGCGTCCCGGGGCCATGGGACATCTGGACCACGCCACCTTCGGCTGGCTTACCCCCGTGCTGTCGTATGTGATGGCCTGTATAGGCGCCGCGCTGGGACTGCGGTGCACGGTCCGCGCGCTCGGCGCCAGCGGGCGCTCGCGCCGCAACTGGCTGATCACCGCGGCCTCCGCGATCGGCACCGGCATCTGGACCATGCACTTCGTGGCCATGCTCGGCTTCGGCGTCAGCGGCACCGACATCCGCTATGACGTGCCGCTCACCATCGTGAGCCTGCTCGTCGCCATGATCGTGGTCTGGGCCGGCGTCTTCGCCGTCGGCTACAGCCGTGACCGCACCCGCGCGCTCTTCCTCGGCGGACTCACCACCGGTCTCGGCGTCGCGAGCATGCACTATCTGGGCATGGCCGCGGTGCGGCTGCACGGCAAGGTCAGCTACGACCCGGCGCTCGTCGCGCTCTCCGTCCTGATCGCCGTGGTCGCGGCGACGGCGGCCCTGTGGGCGGGGCTCAACATCAAGTCGCCCATTGCCGTCACGGTCGCCTCCCTGATCATGGGCGCCGCGGTGACCAGCATGCACTACACCGCGATGTTCGCGGTACGCGTCCATGTCACACCTTCCGGCCAGGTCCTGCCCGGGGCCACGGCGATGCAGTTCATCTTCCCCCTCGCCGTCGGCCTCGGCTCCTACCTGTTCCTGACCTCGGCCTTCGTCGCGCTGTCGCCGACGACCGGGGAGCGCGAGGCATCCGCCTCGGCCCAGCGGCCGGTCGAGAGCGCCGCCGCCCACTAGCGACGGCCCGGCCCGCCCCCGTACCACTCCCGAGCGAGGAGGCCATGCGTACACCCCGTAGGACCCCCAGCCCCAGCCTCGAGGCGCCCCCGCCTCCCGTGCGCGGCCGTCGCGCCCACGCCGGCCCGCCCGCCGACGAGGTCCCGGACGAGCCCGCGGGCGCGGCGCCGGTCGATGCACCCGCGCCCCGGAGCCGCTGGCGGATACGGCCGCGCACCGTCCGCGCCAAGATCGTGTGCTTGCTGATGGTTCCGGTCGTGTCGCTGCTCGCCCTGTGGGCGTACGCCACCGTCAGCACCGCCCAGGACGTCGCCCGGCTACGGCAGTTGCAGCGCGTCGACGCCCAGATCCGCACCCCCGTCGCCACGGCCGTCGCCGCACTGCAGGCCGAGCGTTCGGCCGCCGTGAGCGCCGCTACCGCCCGCTCGGCCGGACGGAGCGACGACTACGAGAAGCTCTCGGACCGCACCGACCAGGCCGTGGCAGGGCTGCGGCTCGGGAGCCACAACACCGTCGCCGACAGCGAGGAACTGCCCGCCGGCGTGGCCCAGCGGCTCAAGGCCTTCGTCGCCGGCGTCGAACAACTGCGCTCCCTGCGCACCGCGGTGCTCGACCGCCGCGCGAACTGGTCCATGACGTACGGGCAGTACACCAAGACCATCAACAGCGCCTTCGCGGTGGGCGGCGCGCTCACCGGCATCCAGGACGCCGATCTGGGCTCCGACGCGCGCGTGCTGCTCGAATTCTCCCGTGCCGGCGAGGCGTTGGCCCAGGAGGACTCGGTGCTCTCGGGTGCCCGTCTGACCCGTGGACTCAGCGGCGAGCGGCTGCGGCTGTTCACCGGCGCCGTCGACACCCGCCGCACGCTCACCGAGGCCGCCGTCGCCGACCTGAGCGGCCCCGAGCGCACCGCCTGGCGCACCCTCGCCGAGGGCGATGACTACGCCGCCCTGGGCCGCACGGAGGACCGGATCCTCACCGCCGCCCCGGGCGGGCGTGCGATCGCCGCCGCACCCGAAGCCACCTGGAACACCGCGCACGCGCGCGTGCAGGACGGCATGCGGACCATCGAACAGGACGCCGGGAGCAGCGTCGCGCACCGCGCCGACCCGTTCACCCGCGGCCTGCTCACGCCCGCGGGTGCCGCGGTGCTCCTCGGCCTTGCCGCGGTGGCCGCCTCGCTCGTCATCTCGGTCCGCATCGGACGCGGCCTCGTCGTCGAACTGGTCAGCCTGCGCAACAGCGCCCTGGAGATCGCCCGCCGCAACCTCCCCGAGGCCATGCGGAAGCTGCGTGCCGGCGAGGAGATCGACATCCAGGCCGAGGCCCCGCCGGGACCGCCCGCCGAGGACGAGACCGGCCAGGTCGCCGAGGCCCTCGGCACGGTCCACCGCGCCGCCCTGCGCGCCGCCGTCGAGCGCGCCGAACTCGCCAGCGGCATCTCCGGGGTCTTCGTCAACCTCGCCCGCCGCAGCCAGGTCCTCGTCCACCGCCAACTGAGCCTCCTCGACAGCATGGAGCGCCGCTCCGACGACCCGAACGAGCTCAGCGACCTCTTCCGCCTCGACCACCTCACCACCCGCATGCGGCGCCACGCCGAGAGCCTGATCATCCTCTCCGGAGCGGCGCCCGGCCGGGCCTGGCGGATGCCGGTCTCGCTGACCAACGTGGTGCGCGCGGCCGTGTCCGAAGTCGAGGACTACGCGCGCGTGGAGGTGCGCCAGCTCCCCGAAGCGGCCGTCGTCGGCTCGGCCGTCGCCGACCTCACCCACCTTCTGGCCGAGGTCGTCGAGAACGCGGCCCAGTTCTCGCCACCCCACACGCGCGTGCGCATCACCGGCGAACCCGTCGGCAATGGCTACGTGATCGAGGTCGAGGACCGAGGCCTGGGCATGGGCGTGGAGACCCTCACCGAGGCCAACCGCCGCATCGAACAGTCCGAGGCCCTGGACCTCTTCGACAGTGACCGGCTCGGCCTCTTCGTGGTCAGCAGGCTCGCGGCCCGCCACGGCATCAAGGTGCACCTGCGCACCTCCCCCTACGGTGGTACCACCGCGGTCGTCCTGCTGCCCACCGCCCTGCTGCACGGCGGCGCGGCGGAACGTTCCCCCGGCAAGGCAGCGGACCCTCAGCGGCCGACGGAACGCGAGTACGCGCGCGTGGCCGGAGGCGCCCCGCTCCAGGACTCCGTCCCGGCGACGACCGAGCGGCCCGCCCTGGTGGCCCACGCACCGGCCGCGGTGGACACGACGCCCGACACCCCACCCCCCGGAGTCACCACCTTGCGCCTGCACCGTCCCCCGGAGGACACCGAAGACTCCGACGACCTGCCCCGCCGCGTACGCCAGGCAAGTCTCGCCCCCCAACTGCGCGAACAGCGCCCCGAGGAGCCCGTCCACCCGCCGGCCTCCGCCCGGGACGACCGGCGCACCCCCGAGATCGTGCGGGACCGCATGGCCGCCTACCGCGACGGCTGGAAACGCGGCGGCGGCAGGCAACCCGGCCGCGGTGTGGGACCGGACCCCACACCGCGCAGCGACAGCAGCGAAGGAGACCGCGCATGATCCAGGACCCGAGCACCGGGGCCGACCGGCGATCCGGTGAACTCGACTGGCTGCTGGACGACTTGGTGCTGCGTGTGCGCGAGGTACGGCACGCCGTGGTGCTCTCCAACGACGGACTCGCCGTGGGCGCCTCGTCCGACCTGCGCCGCGAGGACGCGGAACACCTCGCCGCCGTGGCCTCCGGCTTCCACAGCCTGGCCAAGGGCGCGGGACGGCACTTCGGCGCCGGGGGCGTGCGCCAGACCATGGTGGAGATGGACGACGGCTTCCTGTTCGTGGCCGCCGCGGGCGACGGCTCCTGCCTCGCCGTACTCACCGCCGTCACCGCCGACATCGGCCTGGTCGCCTACGAGATGGCACGACTGGTCAAACGGGTCGGCGAGCACCTGTACACGCCGACCCGTGTCGCCGCGCGGCCGCCGGCCGCCCGATGAGACACGAGGGTGGCGCGCGCACATGAACGCGGACAGCACCGGCACCCCGCCCGAGCCGGGCAGCCAGTGGTACGACGGCGAGGCCGGCCCCCTCGTCCGCCCGTACGCCATGACGGGCGGACGCACCAGGCCCGGCCCCACCGGGGTCCGCTTCGACCTGATCGCCCTGGTCACCCTGGACACGGGCGCACCCGGCGTCGACGACGACATCGGGCTCGGTCCGGAACACCGGGCCCTGATCGACCTGTGCCGCACCGAGACCCAGTCGGTCGCCGAACTCGCCGCGGGCGCCGACCTGCCCGTGGGTGTGGTCCGGGTGCTCCTGGGCGACCTGCTGGAACTCGGCTGCGTCACCGTCAGCCGTCCCGTACCGCCCGCGCAGCTTCCTGACGAACGGATTCTGCGCGAGGTGATCGAAGGGCTACGGGCGCTGTAGATGAAAGTTCACCACCACCTGGTCCCGTACGGGGCAACCCGGTACTCCCGAGAGAAGTGATCGATGGTCTCCGAGCACTCCGACGCGCAGGACGGCGAGACGGCCGCACTGGCGTTGAAGATCCTGGTCGCCGGCGGATTCGGCGTGGGCAAGACCACCCTGGTGGGCGCGGTCAGCGAGATCAGGCCGCTGCGCACCGAGGAACTCCTCAGCGAGGCAGGACAGTTGGTGGACGACACCGACGGTGTGGACCAGAAGGTCACCACGACCGTCGCCATGGACTTCGGACGCATCACCATCAGGTCCGGCCTCTCCCTGTACCTCTTCGGCACACCGGGCCAGGACCGTTTCTGGTTCCTGTGGGACGAACTGTCGCAAGGAGCCCTGGGCGCAGTGGTCCTCGCCGACACCCGGCGCCTCGAGGACTGCTTCCCGGCGGTGGACTACTTCGAGCACCGGCACATCCCGTTCGTGGTCGCCGTCAACTGCTTCACGGGCGCCCGCACCTACGGCGCCCAGGACGTCTCACGCGCCCTCGACCTCGACCGGGGAACACCGGTCGTGCTGTGCGACGCCCGTGACCGCGACTCGGGGAAGGAAGTGCTGATCCGGCTCGTCGAGTACGCCGGGCGGATGCACACCGCCCGGCTGCTCGACTCGGTCGGCTGACGGACACCCTGGCGGGGGCCGCGCTCAGCTCGCGACGGCCTTCTCCGCCAGCACCTTGTCGATCGTGACACGGACGAGGAGTTCCCCCGGCACCCCGTTGCGGGCCCCGAACTCCTCGGCACGCTCCTCACCCATGTAGCGCGCGCCGATGCGGGCGGCCCACTGTCTGAGCGCGTCGAGGTCCTCCGAAATCCGGGCACGGCCCTGCAGGACGACGAAGTCGAAGGGCGGCCGGTCGTCGTCCACGCACAGCGCGACCCGGCCGTCACGCACGACATTGCGCCCCTTCACGCTCGTGCTCGCGGTGTTGAACACCACGTCGTCTCCGTCGAGTACGAACCAGATCGGGGTCACATGCGGACTGCCGTCGGCCCGGACGGTCGCCAGCTTTCCGGTGCGGGTGCCGTGCGAGACGAAGTCCCGCCATTCCTTGTCAGTCATCTTCTGCGCCATGCCCCTATCCTCCTTGCCCGCGCCGCGGTCGTGGTGAAGGCTGGCCTGGAGATCCTCCGGCCAGGGGGGAGTCATCACGCGGGGAGACCGGATCATGGTGCAGAACCAGGGACTTGGCTGGCTGTTGGACGACCTGACCGAGCGCGTCGAACATGTGCGGCACGCACTGGTCCTGTCCAACGACGGCCTGGTGACGGGAGCGAGTACGGGACTGCGGCGCGAGGACGCCGAGCATCTCGCCGCCGTCTCGTCCGGACTGCACAGCCTGGCCAAGGGCTCGGGACGCCACTTCGGCGCGGGCCGAGTGCGCCAGACGATGGTCGAGTTCGACGACGCGGTGCTGTTCGTGACCGCCGCCGGCACCAGCAGCTGTCTGTGCGTGCTCAGCGGTGCGGAGGCCGACATCGGCCAGATCGCCTACGAGATGACCCTGCTCGTCAACCGGGTCGGCGAACACCTCGGCGTGGAGACCAGGCAGCCCGAGCGAACCCCAACCACAGAGACCTGACCTGCACATTTGCCCTCTCCCGTGGAGTTATCCACAGGCTCGCCACGAGATCCGCCGAAGCGGCTACGGTTTTTTCCGAGGCCGCGCGAACGGCGCGAGCCACAGACTCCACGGGGGAGACCGGCCATGTCAGGCAACACCGTCGCACAACCGCACAGCACGTCCTGCACGCCGAGCCGCGCGGCACGCGAACTGGGCCTGAGGCGGGGCGAGTTCGACCTCGCCGTGGACCTCGGGTGCATCCGCACGGTGCCCGACGAAGGGGGCGGGGGCCGACGGGTCACCCGCACCGAGATCGACCGACTGCACGCCGAGGAAGGATTCCCCGAGGCCCTGAAACAGCGGGTCGAAACCGTGGGCACGAAGGAAGGAGCGGAGCTTCTCCAGGTGACGCCCGGCAAGTTCACGCGGCTGGCCCGGCTCGGGGTGGTCACGCCCGTGAAGTTCTACCTGAACCGGTACCGGGCCGTGGTCTGGCTCTATCTGGCCGAGGAGCTACGGCAGTTCGCGGCCGACGAGAACAACGCGCCGCTGCTGCAGGGCCGAACGCCCTCCGGAGCGCGGGAGCAGCTCATGGAGGGGCTGGATCTGAGGCCCCGCAACTGGCGCTCGCGACACCTCGGATTCCTGCTGCGGCGGGCCGACAACCATCCCTGGGCCTGCGCCGCGGCCGTGGCCTCCCTCCTCGACGCCGTCCAGATTGCGGAAATCGTCCAGGACCCCTACGAGCGGGTCCATTTGAACCGGTTCCGGCCCCGGCCGCAGGCGCACGGCGCGCCGGGCTCGCCCGCCGCGCACCTGGCCGAGAGCCTCACCATGGCGGAGGACCCGGACGAGATCGACTGGCTGCGGGCGGATCTCGCACAGGCAGTCAGCCATGCGCGCGTACTCCAGCCCGCGCCGCGCCCGACTACCCGGCCGAGGCCGGCGGAAGCACGGGACCAGAAACGACCCACACCGTCGACGGCTGCGGAACACGACCCGCCCGTGCCGTGGACGGCTGCGGAACACGACCCGCTCGCGCCCTCCGCGGCAGTGGCACAGGACTCGCCCGTGCCCTCGACGGCCGCGGCGCCCGCCCGGGCCATGCCCTGCACGGCCGTGGACAAAGCCCCGCCCGTCCCCGAGGATTCGGGACGCCCACACGGTCTGCTGGGCTGGCTGCGCCGCAGAACTCCGTGAGCTAGAGCGCCCGGAACAGACCTTCCTGGACCACCGACACCAGCAGCCGGCCCTCGACGTCATAGATCCGCCCGCGTGCCAGGCCCCGGCCGCCCGTCGCGATCGGTGACTCCTGGTCGTAGAGGAACCACTCGTCCGCGCGGAACGGCCGGTGGAACCACATGGCGTGATCCAGCGAGGCGATGTCGAAGCTCCGCGGGCCCCACAGGGGTTCGACCGGAATGCGGACGGCGTCCAGGAGGGTCATGTCGCTGGCGTAGGTCAGCGCGCAGGTGTGCACGACCGGGTCGTCGCCCAGCGGCCCGACCGCGCGCATCCACACCGCGCTGCGCGGCTCGGCGTCCTTGGCCTCCGCCACGGTCCAGCGCAGCCGGTCCACATAGCGGATGTCGAACGGCTGACGGCGCGCCATCCGCTCGTAGTGCTCGGGCAGCGCACCGAGATGCTCCCGGATCTCCTCGGTGACCGTCGGCAGGGACTCCGGGTCCGGGACCTTGCGGGCCGGCGGCAGCTGGTGCTCGAAGGACCCTTCCTCAGGCTTGTGAAAGGAGGCGGTGAGATTGAAGATCGTGCGGCCCTGCTGCACGGCGGTGACCCGGCGGGTGGTGAACGACCGGCCGTCCCGCACCCGTTCGACCTGGTACACGATCGGCACACCCGGCCGGCCCGGGCGCAGGAAGTACGCGTGCAGCGAGTGCACCGGACGCTCGCCGTCCGTGGTGCGGGCGGCGGCGACCAGCGCCTGGCCCGCCACCTGGCCGCCGAAGACCCGCTGCAGGGACTCCTGCGGACTCAGGCCGCGGAAGATGTTGACCTCGATCTGCTCCAGGTCGAGCAGGTCGACCAGTCTCTCGGCCGGGTTCGTCATGCGTGGGATTCTCCTTGGCTCACGACGTGGCTCACAGCTGGCCGACATCCGTGACGCGGACGATCGCACGGCCCTCGCTGTCGGAGGCCGCGAGGTCGACCTCCGCACTGATGCCCCAGTCATGATCGCCGTTCGGGTCGGCGAAGATCTGGCGAACGCGCCACAGACCGTGCTCCGGCTCCTCCTCGATGAGCAGCAGCTTGGGGCCGCGGGCGTCCGGGCCGGTGCCCAGGTCGTCGTACTCGTCCCAGTACTTGTCCATCGCCTCGCCCCATGCGTCGGCGTCCCAGCCGGAGTCGGCGTCCATCTCGCCCAGTTCCTCGACCTGGTCGAGAGCGGCGAGTTCGACGCGGCGGAACATGGCGTTGCGGACCAGGACCCGGAAGGCGCGGGCGTTGGAGGTGACGGGCTTGACCTCGTCGGCCTTCTCCTGGGCCTCCTCGGCGGTCATCTCCTCCGGGTTGGCGAGCTGTTCCCACTCGTCCAGCAGACTGGAGTCGACCTGGCGGACCATCTCGCCGAGCCACTCGATGAGGTCCTGCAGGTCCTCGGACTTGAGATCGTCGGGGATGTTGTGGTCGAGGGCCTTGTAGGCGCTGGCGAGGTAGCGCAGCACGATGCCCTCGGTGCGGGCGAGCTCGTAGAAGGACACCAACTCCGTGAAGGACATGGCCCGTTCGTACATGTCCCGGATGACCGACTTCGGCGACAGCGGATGGTCGCCCACCCAGGGGTGGCTCTTGCGGTAGGTGTTGTAGGCGTGGAAGAGCAGCTCCTCCAGGGGCTTGGGGTAGCTGATGTCCTGGAGGCGCTCCATGCGCTCCTCGTACTCGACGCCGTCCGCCTTCATAGCGGCCACGGCCTCGCCCCTGGCCTTGTTCTGCTGGGCGACGAGGATCTGCCGTGGATCGTCCAGCGTCGACTCGACGACGGACACCATGTCCAGGGCGTAGGACGGCGACTCGGGTTCGAGGAGTTCGAACGCGGCGAGCGCGAACGTGGACAGCGGCTGGTTGAGCGCGAAGTCCTGCTGCAGGTCCACGGTGAGGCGGACGATGCGGCCGGTGGCGTCCGGCTCGTCGAGCTTTTCGACGATGCCGCCGTCCAGCAGCGAGCGGTAGATGGCGATCGCACGGCGGATGTGCCGCAGCTGCTGCTTGCGCGGCTCGTGGTTGTCCTCCAGCAGATGCCGCATCGCCTCGAAGGCGTTGCCCGGACGGGCGATCACCGACAGCAGCATCGTGTGCGTCACCCGGAAGCGGGAGGTCAGCGGCTCCGGATCGGAGGCGATGAGCTTCTCGAAGGTGTTCTCCGTCCAGCCGACGAAGCCCTCAGGAGCCTTCTTGCGGACGACCTTGCGGCGCTTCTTCGGGTCGTCGCCCGCCTTGGCGAGCGCCTTCTCGTTCTCCACGACATGCTCGGGGGCCTGGGCGACGACAAAGCCCGCCGTGTCGAAACCGGCCCGCCCGGCACGGCCGGCGATCTGGTGGAACTCACGAGCCCGCAGCGTGCGCACGCGGTTGCCGTCGTACTTGGTGAGCGCCGTGAACAGCACCGTGCGGATGGGCACGTTGACGCCCACGCCGAGCGTGTCCGTACCGCAGATCACCTTCAGCAGACCGGCCTGTGCGAGCTTCTCCACCAGGCGCCGGTACTTGGGCAGCATGCCGGCGTGGTGGACACCGATTCCGTGCCGCACGTACCGGGAGAGGTTGCGGCCGAACTTGGTGGTGAAGCGGAAGTTGCCGATCAGCTCGGCGATCTGGTCCTTCTCCTCCCGCGTGGACATGTTGATGCTCATCAGGGCCTGCGCCCGCTCCACGGCCTGCGCCTGTGTGAAGTGCACGATGTAGACCGGGGCCTGCCGGGTCTCCAGCAGCTCGGTCAGCGTCTCCGTGAGCGGGGTGAGCCGGTATTCGTAGGACAGCGGGACCGGACGGGTCGCCGAGCGGACCACCGACGTGGGGCGGCCGGTGCGCCGGGTGAGGTCCTTCTCGAACATCGAGACGTCGCCGAGCGTGGCCGACATCAGGACGAACTGCGCCTGCGGCAGCTCCAGGATCGGGATCTGCCAGGCCCAGCCGCGGTCCCCCTCCGCATAGAAGTGGAACTCGTCCATGACGACCTGGCCGACGTCAGCGTCCTTGCCGTCACGCAGCGCGATCGAGGCGAGGACCTCAGCCGTGCAGCAGATGACGGGTGCGTCCGAGTTGACGGACGCGTCGCCGGTGAGCATACCGACGTTCTCGGTGCCGAAGATCTTGCACAGTTCGAAGAACTTCTCCGAGACGAGCGCCTTGATCGGAGCAGTGTAGAACGTGACCTCGTCCCGGGCCAGGGCGGCGAAGTGCGCACCCGCGGCGATCATGCTCTTGCCGGAGCCGGTGGGCGTCGAAACGATCACGTTCGCACCGGAGACCACCTCGATCAGCGCCTCCTCCTGGTGGGGATAGAGGGTGAGACCTCGCTCCTGGGCCCACGACTCGAAGGCTTCGTAGAGGGCGTCGGGGTCGGCGGTCGGCGGCAGCTGATCGATGAGGGTCACGCACCCATCTTGCCTGGCGTCCTCCCCCATAGGGGAATCGGTTGCCGGCTGGAAGATCACGACCAGTACGCTGTGTCGCCGACGGAGCGTCAGCGCACCCGGTCAACTGGACAGCGGCACAAGAGGAATGGGGCGGGGAACGGCCATGATGGGACCAGCACACTCACTGTCGGGCGCCGCCGCCTGGCTCGGCGTCGGTGCGGCGGCCGCGGCGGCCGGGCACCCGATGCCCTGGCCGGTCATCCTGGTCGGCGCTCTGATCTGCGCCGGAGCCGCTCTGGCCCCGGACCTGGACCACAAGGCGGCCACCATCTCCAGGGCTTTCGGCCCCCTCTCGCACGGGCTGTGCGAGATCGTCGACAAGCTCTCCTACGCCGTCTACAAGGCGACGAGGAAGCAGGGCGACCCGCGCCGCTCCGGCGGCCACCGCACCCTCACCCACACCTGGCTGTGGGCTGTCCTGATCGGTGCGGGTACGTCGGTCGCCGCCATCACCGGTGGCCGCTGGGCGGTGCTCGCCATCCTCTTCGTCCATATCGTGCTGGCCATCGAGGGCCTGTTGTGGCGGGCGACCCGGGGTTCCAGCGCCGACGTCCTGGTGTGGCTGCTGGCCGCGACCAGCGCCTGGATTCTCGCCGGCATCCTGGACAAGCCGGGCAACGGCTCGGACTGGCTGTTCACCCAGCCCGGCCAGCAGTACCTGTGGCTGGGGCTGCCGATCGTGCTGGGCGCGATAGTCCACGACATCGGGGACGCGCTGACGGTGTCCGGCTGCCCGATCCTGTGGCCGATACCGGTGGGTCGCAAGCGCTGGTACCCCATCGGCCCGCCGAAGGTCATGCGCTTCCGGGCCGGCAGCTGGGTCGAGCTCAAGGTGCTGATGCCGGTGTTCATGCTGCTGGGCGGGGTGGGCTGCGCGGCCGCGCTGAACTTCATCTGAGGAAACCGGCCCGCAGGAGTGGGGCGCGCCCGCCGTGGCCCCACTTCCCCAAGCGCTGGGAGTCAGTCCCTCCACTGCTGCGCGGGGGAGACACCCGGCAGCGGCCTGCCGATCACGGCGAGCGGGATGAAGAAGCAGACTTGGCCGATCGCGATGGTGAGGGTGGTGAGCGCCGTCTCGTCATAGTGCTTGGCCGCCTCGGCATACAGGTCGTCGGAGACCCGCTCACCGTGCGGATTCGGCGTGAGAACCGCCTCCACCAGCGCCAGCGCAACCCGCTCGGCGTCGGTGAAACAGGGAGCGTCCGTCCAGGTCGCCACACCCGTGATCCGCTCCTCGGACTCGCCGGCCCTGCGCAGGTTGCCGCTGTGCATCACGGTCAGATAGGTGTTGCCGACCAGCTGGCCGGCGCGCAGCTGCACCAGGCTGATGGTGCTCTGCGGAACCGAGCCGTTGCCGGTGGCCTTGAACAGCGCCCCGGCGACCGGACCGAACTCGGGGACGAGCTTGACCGGATTGGACAGACGCGGCTGCGTGGTCATGACGTTTCCTTCCGGAATCTTCGGGATGCTTCCGTCGCACTGACGGATCCCGAAGGGCGGATGTGACCGCCCGGCGTCATGGATGTCCGCGTGGACTGAATGTCCGCGCAGACTTCAGGCGTCCTTCCCGCCGCCGTAGCGCCGCTCGAACTGGGCGATGCGCCCCTCCGTGTCCACGGTCCGTGCCTTGCCGGTGTAGAACGGGTGGCTCTCGGAGGAGATCTCCACATCCACCACCGGATACGTCTCGCCGTCGTCCCACTCGATGGTCTGGTCGCTGGTCGCGGTGGACCGGGTGAGGAATGCGTAGCCCGCGGCGCGGTCGCGGAAGACGACCTGGTGGTAGTCGGGGTGCTTGTCCTGCTGCATACGGTGCTCCTTGGCTGGTCGGCGGCTGGTCAGCCGGACTGGGCGTCCTCGTCGACGATGTGCATGGCCGCCTCCTCGGCGGAGGCCGCCGCGCCGTCGATGCCGACGTCCCGCGCGACCAGGGCGCTCTCCTCGTCCTCGTGCGCGCCCTCGTCCGGTGCCACGAGACGGCCGGAGCGGACGGCGCCGACCTCGTTGTCCAGGAGTTCGCCGTCGGTGCCCTCGCAGTCGCCGATGCCGTCGGTGTCGGGCATCACGAGGTCCGGCAGTTCCTCGGCGAGCCGCTGGTCCAGGGTCTCCCCGTGCTGCCGCTCCGCCGCCGTCACATCGGGGCGCTCCACCGCCCATGGTCGGTCCGGAGGGGACCAGCCCCGGTCGAGGGGGTCGTCGACGCCGTCGTCGACCAGGGTGTCCTCCACGTCGAGCAGCCCGGAGTCCTCCTGGATCTCGGATCCGTCGGGCTGGTAGACGTCGTCTCCCCATCCGTCGGCGCTGTTCACGGGTACCTCCAGGTGGTGGGGACGGGCCCGTTGCTCACCGCGCGGGGCGTCGGCGCGCCATGACGCGGAGCACAGGCTGCGCCCGGGAGGAACCATCGGTCCCAGGGCGCTCCCCGAGCCGGTGCCGTTATCCAGCCTTCCACCCCTTTTCGGGACTGCGCAACGGCACGGCAGCAGGAGGTACGCGGCGCAGGGGGAAGCGGCCCCGTGGGCATCTCCCTGTGCCGTGGGGCGGGGCCGATGTCAGCCGCGCAGCACGGCCGACGACCAGACGTGGCCGTCGTCCGTCACCAGATCGACGCGGTCGATGGCGCGAGCCGATCCGTAGGCGATCCAGGTGGCCCGGCCGGAGGGCGGCATCCACCACTGGCCGGCGTCGCGGGTGGAGCCGTCCTTGAGGAGGAGCCGGCAGGTGTAGTGGGTGCCGGGCCGGCCGGCCGTGATCTGCATGACCATGACGTGCTCGCTCCCGGCCCGGCTTGGTTCGACCGTGCCCACCCGCGCCCCCGAGCCGGTGAGCAGCAGCCCCCCGTGGTCGCTCGCGGTCACCTGGGCCGGGGCCGACTCGTGGTGCAGGAGCGCGGTGCCGGCCGTGCCCAGGCACAGACCTGCCGCGGCGGCCGCGGCGAGCAGCAGTGGGGTGCGGCGGCGCCGGCGGGCGGGGGAGGGGCGGCGCAGTGCCAGGCGGTCGAGGACCCGGGCGTCGAAGCCGGGCGGGGCCGCGACCGCGGGAGCCGCGGGCAGCACCGCGTCGACGGCCGCAGACAGGTCGTCGTAGGTGGTGCGGCAGGTGGCGCAGACGGTGAGATGGCGCAGCAGCTGCGCCGGTGCGCCGGGGAGGGTGCCGAGGGCCAGGGCGGTCAGTTCGTCCTCGTCAGGGTGCTCCATCGCGGCTTCCCTCCTTCAGCACGTCGCGCAGCCTGCGCAGGCCGGTGCGGATGCGGGTCTTGGCCGTGCCCAGGGGGATGTGCTCGTGCCGGCCCACCTCGGCGGCGGTGCAGCCGCCGAGCACGGCGAGCGCGACCGCCCGGGCCTGCTCGACCGGCAGGGCCCGCAGTCGGTCGAGGGCACGCTCGCTCTCCAGGGCGATCAGGGCCAGCCGTTCCGTGTCGGCGGAGTCGTTCTCGGCCCGCAGGGTCACATCCAGGAGCCGTTCCAGGGTCTCGGCCAGGACAGGGGTGGAGCGCCGTGCCCGCACGGCGTCGATCGCGGCGTTGCGGGTGATGGTCAGCAGCCAGGTGAGCGCCGAGCCCCGCCGGGGGTCGTAGTTGCCCGCGGCCCGCCAGGCCCGTACGAACACCTCCTGGCTCACGTCCTCGGCGAGGACCCGGTCACGGGTCACCGACAGCGCCAGCCCGTGGACCGCGTCCTGGAAGCGGCGCACGAAGGCGACCGCCGCCTGCTCGTCGCCCAGCGCGAATCCGGCGACGAGCGCGGCGTCGTCGACCCGGTCGGCACGCGGGAACAGCTCCACGTTCAAATGTACGCACGCAAGCGCCGAAAGGATTGACCGCAATCCATCCCAATCCGCCCGCATCGCTCACCCGTACAACCTCTGTCAGAAGGGACGGAGAGACACAAGGGACGGAGAGACATGAGGCGAAGCAGGATCACCGTGGCGGGGATCGCACTCGCGGGTCTGGCGCTCGCCGGCTGCGGCGGCGGGGGCACCGGCGTCCACAGCGCCCGCCCGACAGCGGCCACCAAGGACACCTCGGCCATCAAGGCGAGCCACTCACCGGTCGGCGACATCCTCGTCGACGGCAGCGGGCGCACGCTGTACCTGTTCACCGAGGACGGCAAGAACACGAACTCGATGAACTGTGACGCCACCTGCATGAAGCTGTGGCCGCACATGGAGGGCAAGCCGCACGCGGGCGCGGGAGTCGAAGCGACCCTCATCGGCCGTACGAAGGGGTCGGGGAAGCCCCAGGTCACCTACGCCGGGCACCCGTTGTACTACTACGCCAAGGACCGGAAGGCCGGCGATCTCAAGGGTCAGGGCATCGACAAGATCTGGTACGTCCTGAACGCCAAGGGCACCGCTGTGAAGAAGGCGGTCCCGGCGTCGAACGGCAGCGGTGGTGGTGGATATGGGTACTGACCCGGTCGGGGCCGCCGCGCGGCAGCCACCGACCGGGCCGGGAACGCTCACCCGTGCCAGGACCGCCACAGCGCCGCGTACGCCCCCTGCGCCGCGACCAGCTCGTCGTGGCTGCCGAGCTCGCTGATGCGGCCGTTCTCGACGACGGCGATCATGTCCGCGTCGTGTGCGGTGTGCAGCCGGTGGGCGATGGCGACCACCGTGCGGCCGTCGAGAACGCGGGCGAGGGAGCGTTCGAGGTGGCGTGCCGCACGGGGGTCGAGGAGGGAGGTCGCCTCGTCCAGGACCAGCGTGTGTGGGTCCGCCAGCACCAGCCGGGCCAGCGCGATCTGCTGGGCCTGGGCCGGGGTGAGAGCCAGTCCGCCCGAGCCGACCTCCGTGTCCAGACCGTCGTCCAGCGCACGCGCCCACCCCTCGGCGTCGACCGCGCCCAGGGCCGCCCACAGCTCGGCGTCCCCTGCGCTCGTCCGGGCCAGCAGGAGGTTGTCGCGCAGGGAGCCCACGAAGACGTGGTGCTCCTGGTTGACGAGGGCCACATGGGAGCGGACGCGTTCGGCCGGCATCCGGGACAGCTCGGCGCCGCCGAGGGTGATGCGACCCTCCCGCGGTGCGTAGATGCCGGCGAGGAGCCTGCCCAGCGTGGACTTGCCCGCCCCCGAGGGGCCGACCAGCGCCAGCCGGGTGCCGGGCGCCACCTGGAGGGACACCTTGCGCAGCACGTCCACGCCCTCGCGGTAGCCGAAGTGCACCCGGTCCGCGTGCACGTCGCGCCCGTCCGGCGCCAGTGAGTCCTCACCGGCGTCGGGCTCGATGTCCCGCACACCGACCAGCCGGGCCAGCGACACCTGGGCCACCTGCAGCTCGTCGTACCAGCGCAGGATCAGGTTCACCGGGTCGACGAGCATCTGCGCGATCAGCGCGCCCGTCGTCAGCTGGCCCACCCCGATCCAGCCCTGCAGGACGAACACGCCGCCGATCATCAGCACCGAGGCGAGCACGGTCACATGGGTGAGGTTGATGACGGGGAAGAGCACGGACCGTAGCCAGAGCGTGTAGCTCTCCCAAGCGGTCCATTCCTTCACACGGCGCTCGGACAGTTCGATCCGGCGCTCGCCGAGGCGGTGGGCCTCCACGGTGCGCCCGGCGTCGACCGTCTCCGCGAGAGCGGCGGCAACGGCGGCGTACCCGGCGGCCTCCGAGCGGTAGCCGGACGGCGCCCGCTTGAAGTACCAGCGGCAGCCGGCCACCAGCAGCGGCACGGCGACCAGCACGGTGGGTGCCAGCGGCGGCTCCGTCACGACGAGACCGCCGAGCAGCAGCACCGCCCACACCACGCCGATCGCCAGCTGCGGCACCGCCTCGCGCATCGCGTTGGCGAGCCGGTCGATGTCCGTCGTGATCCGGGACAGCAGGTCACCCGTGCCGGCCCGTTCCAGGACGCCCGGCGGCAGCCCGACCGACCGTACGAGGAAGTCCTCGCGCAGATCGGCCAGCATCCGCTCGCCGAGCATCGCCCCGCGCAGCCGTACCTGTCGCACGAAGACGGCCTGGACGAGCAGCGCGAGCACGAACAGCGAGACGGTGAGCGGCAGATGAAGCTCCCGTGCGCCGTCCGACACCCGCTGGACCAGGTCGCCCAGCAGCCATGGGCCCGCCATCGAGGCCAGCACGGCCGCGGTGTTGACGGTGATCAGGACCAGGAAGGCACGGCGGTGCCGGCGGAACAGCTCGGCCACATAGGAGCGTACGGTCGCGGGGGCGCCGACGGGCAGGGTGTGCGCCGTCGTCGGGGCCGCCGGGTCGTACGCCGGTGGCGCCACGCCGATCATGCTGTCTCCTCGATCTCTTCCAGTTCCTTCAGGACGTCGTCGTCTTCGAGTACGCCGCTCAGGGCGGCCTCCTCCTCGGTCTCCCGGGTCACCACGGCCCGGTAGCGGGGCTCGGTGTGCACCAGTTCGCGGTGCACGCCGACCGCGGCGACCTCGCCCTCGTGGACCAGCACGACCCGGTCGGCGTGGTCCAGGAGCAGCGGCGAGGAGGTGAACACCACCGTCGTGCGCCCCTCCCGAAGCGTGCGCACCCCCTCCGCGATCCGTGCCTCGGTGTGCGAGTCGACGGCCGAGGTCGGCTCGTCCAGGACGAGCACCTCCGGGTCCGTGATCAGCGATCGGGCCAGCGCGAGCCGCTGTCGCTGCCCGCCGGACAGCGACCGTCCGCGTTCGGTGATCCGCGTGTCCATCGGGTCCGCGGCGTCCAACGACCCCTGGGCGAGCGCCTCCAGGACGTCACCGCACTGCGCGGCCGCCAGCGCCTCCCGCGCGCCGACGTGGCCCGAAGCGGGCACGTCGAGCAGCTCGCGCAGCGAACCGGACAGCAGCACCGGGTCCTTGTCCTGGACGAGGACCGCCTCACGCGCGGTGTCCAGCGGCAGCTCGTCGAGGGGTACGCCGCCCAGCAGGACGGAGGTGCCCTGCTCTGCAGGGTGTCCGCCCAGCCGTTCGGCGAGCAGGCCCGCCGCGTCGGGGTCGCCGCACACCACGGCGGTCAGCCGGCCCGCGGGGGCGAGCAGACCGGTCGCGGGGTCGTACAGGTCCCCGGAGGGGATGTCGGCCGTGCGTGAGCCCTCGGTGTCCGTCGCCCGTTCCAGCGACAGCACCCGCGCCGCCCGTTTGGCGGAGGGCCGCGAGAAGGAGTAGGCCATGGCGATTTCTTCGAAGTGGCGCAGTGGATACGTCAGGACCATCACCGAGCTGTAGACGGTGACCAGCTCGCCGACGGTGATGCGGCCCTGGCCGGCCAGGCGCACGCCGTACCAGACGACCGCGACCATCAGCAGGCCCGGCAGCAGCACCTGGATCGCGGAGATCAGGGACCACATGCGGGCGCTGCGCACGGCCGCGTGACGGACCTCCTGGGAGGCGCGGCGGTAGCGGTCGAGGAACAGCTCCTCGCCGCCGATGCCGCGCAGCACGCGCAGTCCGGCGACGGTGTCCGAGGCCAGTTCGGTGGCCCGTCCCGCCTTCTCGCGCTGGAAGTCGGCCCGTCGGGTCGCCCGTGGCAGCAGCGGCAGCACCGCCATGGCCAGCAGGGGCAGACCCGCGGCGACGACCACGCCGAGTGCCGGCTGGTAGACGAGCAGGGCGACGCAGACCAGCACGACGGTGAGGGCCGCCGCGGTGAACCGGGAGACGGCCTCAACGAACCAGCCGATCTTCTCGACGTCACCGGTGGAGACGGCCACCACCTCGCCGGCCGCGACGCGCCGCGTCAGCGCCGAGCCCAGCACCGCGGCCTTGCGGGCGAGCAGCTGCTGGACGCGGGCGGCGGCCGTGATCCAGTTGGTGACCGCGGCCCGGTGCAGGAATGTGTCACCGAGTGCGGTGCCGAGGCCCGCCAGGGCCAACAGGGCGCCCGCGAGGGCCAGTCGGGTGCCCGAGCGTTCGACGACGGCCTGGATGGCGATGCCGACGCAGAACGGCAGCGCGGAGACCGACGCGAAGTGCAGCAGGCCCCAGGCCAGCGACTTGACCTGGCCGCCCAGTTGATTGCGGCCCAGCCACCACAGGAATCGGGGACCGGAGCGTGCGTCCGGCACACCCGGGTCGGGATACGGAAGGTCTTGAATCTGCATGACGACTGACGTCCCAGTGGCTCGTGTCAGGGGTGGGGGGAGCCGCGAACGGCGGCAGCAAACCGTGAAAGGTTCGCGTCGCAGCGTGGTCGGAGGCAAACGGTTTTCCGTGGTGCCGTACAAAATGGGCCGATGCGAAAGATCGGTGCACCGCGTGCGGCGGCCGCGGCGGCGGCCCTGGGAACCCTTTTGACGGCCTTGACCGCGTGCGGCGGCGCGCAGGGCAGCAGTGCCGCACCGACAGGGGCCGCGGGCAACACGGCCGACACGCGCGCGCGTGCCGCCGAGGCCACCCGCATCCCCGGCATCGGCGACCGCCTGAGACAGCGGATCCCCGCGAACTCCCGACAGGTCGTGGCGGTCTACGGAGCGGGCAGGGACTCGGCGGACTCCACTGTCGTGCTCTACACGAAAAGCGGATCGGCCTGGGAGCGGACCCGCAGCTGGCCGGCGCACAACGGCAAGAAGGGCTGGACCGCCGACCATCACGAGGGCGACCGGCGCAGCCCCGTCGGCGTGTTCACCCTCACCGACGCGGGCGGCGTCCTGCCCGACCCCGGCGCCCGGCTCCCCTACACGCGCGACGCGTCCTTCGCGGCCCCGCGCCGGTGGGCCGCCTCGCACTGGCACGACTTCGACTACGTCATCGCCATCGACTACAACCGCGTCAAGGGCACCGCGCCCAACGACCCGACCCGCCCCGAGGGCGATGCGAAGGGCGGCAGCATCTGGCTGCACATGGACCACGGCAGCGGTACGTCGGCCTGTGTCAGCCTGTCCAAGGCGGCGATGGAGTACCTGCTGCGCACGCTCGACCCGGACCGGCATCCCGTGGTGGTGATGGGGGACGGGGCGGACCTGAAGGCCTGGCACTTCTGACGGAGGCCTCATTGCCACAGGGTGCCAACTCCCCGTAGAACACGGGCCATGAAGAGACGGATCGTCATGTCCATGCTCGCCGGAGCGACCCTGCTGGCGAGCACCCTCCTCGGGGCGGGGCCGGCCGGCGCCGCCGACACTCCCGCCGAGTTCGGCACCGACTGGCACGACCCGGTGACAGCGGCTCCGCCCGTCGACGGACCGGCCGGCAAGTCCTGCCAAGTCACGCTCGCCGAGGCGCAGTTCAAGGACTTCACCCCCTACAGAGGAACGTACACACCACCCAAGGGCTGTGGCGACCGCTGGAGCAAGGTGGTGCTGCGCCTCGACGGCAAGGTCAAGGGGCGGCAGTTCGACCGGCTCGGCTATCTGCACGTCGGCGGGGTCGAGATCCTGCGCACCTCCACCCCCGAGCCCTCGCCCGACGGCATCGCGTGGTCCGTCGAGAAGGACGTCACGCGCTACAGCGACACCTTCCGCAGCAGCCAGGACGTCGAGATGCTCATCGGGAACGTCGTCGACGACACCTACACCGGCGTCCTCGACGTCAAGGTCACCCTCACCTTCTACCCGGGCAAACCGGCCGCGGCGCCCGCCGACAAGGTCCTCACTCTCGGCGACGGCAACACCCTCACCACCCCGCGCAACAGCGAACGCATCCTCGCCGAGGTGTACGCCACCGGATCGGGCGGCGGCTGCGAGGAGTTCTGGTACCTGGCCGTGCCCGGCAAGGCGCCGTATTCCTGCCAGGCCGACGGCGGGCCCTACCGCGAGGTGCAGATCAAGGTCGACGGCCAACTGGCCGGAATCGCCGCACCGTTCCCGCACGTGTGGACCGGGGGCTGGTCCAACCCCTTCCTCTGGTACGTCGTTCCGGCACCGCGCGCCTTCGACGTCAAGCCGATCGAATACGACCTGACACCCTTCGCGGGGCTGCTCAACGACGGCCGCCCGCACAAGGTCGACGTCTCGGTCGTGGGCGTGCCCGAGGGGCAGAGCGGCTGGAGCGCGCCGGTCGACGTGCTGGTGTGGCAGGACGCCGGGCGGGCGCACGTGCCCGGGAAGCTCACCGTGGACCGCGCGGGCAACCTCGCGAACTCCTCGACGTACACGGCTGGTTCACCGGAGCGGGTGGACACCGAGGCCGGTCACCGGCTGACCGTCTCCGGATATGTCGACACCTCGCACGGGCGCGTGACCACCACGGTCAGCCGCACGCTCGCCAACACCTCCACCCACCGGTGGACCGACGGCGAGAACACGGACGGCCTCGACGCGAAGTGGACCGACGACGAGTCGGTCACCGTCGACGGGCGCGGACCGGCCCGTATGACGCTCACCCACCGCACGTACACGATGAACGGCTCGACCACGATCGGCGACGACGCCCGGTTGCGCACCGTGCTGACGCTCGGCGACCGTGCCGCCGTCGTCGAGTCGCGCGGCGGCAGGCTGACGGGCTGGTCGCGGCTGGACGACACGGTCAGCGGCGATGCCACCTACACGACGGGCGTCCCGCGCGATCAGCGGCACGCGGTCGGCACGACGAGTGAGCGCTACCGGCTGTACGGCTCGGCGGGCTGCTACGACCGCTCCCTGACGACCGTTCAGGGGGTGCTCACGGAGGAACGGGACGGCTGCTGAGGCCAGTTGTGTGCGATGCGTCACACGGGAGGTGATTTACATGCCCGCAACACGGAGGTTGCGGGCGGGATCATCCGGGGCGTGAAAGTGATCGTCACGGAAGCCGCTTTCCGTATCGCAGAAGTCTCCCCGGCTTCTGTGAGGTTGACGTCCCCACTAGGAGTGCCCGTGCCGCCGTCCGTCCCGTCCCCGCGACGCGTCGCACGCATACTGCGTACCTCTCTGTTCGCGCAGGTCCTCTGCGCGCTCGTCCTCGGAATCGTCGTCGGGAAGCTGTGGCCCGGCTTCGCCGCGGATCTCCAGCCGCTCGGCGACGGTTTCACCCGGCTCATCAAGACGATCATCTCGCCGCTGGTGTTCTGCGTGGTCGTCGTCGGCATCGCCAAGGCCGGCGACCTCAAGGCCTTCGGCCGGATCGGGCTCAAGGCCCTGATCTGGTTCGAGGTCGCCAGCACCGCGGCGCTGATCATCGGCCTGGTCGCCGCCAACGTCGTCCAGCCCGGTTCGGGCATGCATGTCGACCCCTCCACGCTGAGCACCAAAGCGGTCGACGCGAAGACGGGCGGCGGCGCGCTGCCCTCGACGACCGAGTTCATCGTCAACGCGCTGCCCACCAGTTTCATCGGCGCCTTCGCCGAGAACTCCCTGCTGCAGGTGCTCATCCTGGCCTGTCTGGTGGGCGCCGCGCTGCTCCACCTCGGTCACACCAAGGTGCCCCAGGTGCTGCCCGCCATCGAGCAGGCCCAGGAGATCATCTTCGCGATCGTCGGCTTCGTGATGCGACTGGCCCCGATCGCGGTGTTCGGCGCGATGGCCGTCCTGATCGGCCAGTACGGGCTCGGAGTGATCGAGACCTACGCCAAGCTGATCATCCTGTGCTACGTCGCCGCGGCGCTGTTCATCGCCCTGCTCGCCGTCGCCCTGCGCATGGTCACCGGGCTGAGCCTGTGGAAGTTCCTGCGCTACATCCGCGAGGAGATGCTCCTCGCGCTCGGTACCGCGTCGACCGAGTCCGTCATGCCGCGTGTGATGCAGAAGCTGCGCAGGGCCGGTGCCCGCGACGACGCGGTGGGCCTGGTACTGCCGACCGGGTACTCCTTCAACCTCGACGGCGCCTCGCTCTACCTCTCCATCGGCACGCTGTTCATCGCCCAGGCCGTCGGCGTCGACCTCAGCCTGGGCCAGCAGATCACCGTCGTCCTGGTGCTGATGCTGACCAGCAAGGGCATGGCGGGCATCCCCGGCTCCGCCTTCCTCGCCCTGTCCGCGACCGCCTCCTCGCTGGGGGCCATTCCGGCCGGAGCGGTGGCGCTGCTGCTGGGCGTGGACCGGATCATGGACTCGATGCGGGTGGTGACGAACCTGCTCGGCAACTGCGTCGCCGTGTTCGCCGTCTCCCGCTGGGAGGGGGCGCTGGACGTGGAGCAGGCGAAGCGGGTCCTGGACGGCGGGGCCGTGGCCGAAGCGGAGGAGGCGCCGGAGGCGGCGGTACCGGTCGCCCAGTAGCTCGGGGCTTGTTGTTTCGTTGGCGGCTGCGGGTGAGTGGAGGGTTGCTAGCGCAGTTCCCCGCGCCCCAAGGGGCGCGGGGAACTGCGCTAGCAGCCACGAACCACTCGCAGCCGCCAACGCGCCGTTATGCCCCTACCCGCAGCGTCGCTCCGGCCCCCCGTCCACCAGAGTGTCCAGCAGACCGCCCAGCGCCTCACGCTGATCGTCGCTCAGCGGCGCGAGAATCTCCGCGGCGGCGGACCTGCGCGCTCCCCGCAATTCGCTCAGCGCCTTACGGCCGTCATCCGTGAGCTCGATCCGGATCACCCGGCGGTTGGTCGGATCCGGCACCCGCCGCACCTTGCCGCTCGCCTCCAGCCCGTCGACCAGGGTGGTCACCGCCCGGGGTACCACCTCGAGGCGCTCGGCCAGGTCGGCCATGCGCGGTGGTGAGCTCCAGTGCGCCAGTGTGCGCAGCAGCCGGGACTGGGCCGGGGTGACGCCCAGGCCGCACTGCTCGATGTGCCGCTTCTGGATGCGGTGCACACGGCGGGTGAACCGCAGCAGCTGCTCGGCGAGCAGGCTGTCGGAATCGGGGGTGGCCATACGGGAACAATATCAGGACCTCATTCATTGTGAGCATAGGTAACAATGAGCTAGGCTCCGCCCGTCTTCGTCACCTCACTCCCTAGGAGTCCATTGCACCCCGATCGAGAACCCCGCTGGACACCGCCGGCCGATGCCAAGGAGCAACCCCGGCAGGTGCGCCGCATCCTGAAGCTCTTCCGCCCCTACCGCGCCCGGCTCGCCGTGGTCGGCCTGCTGGTCGGCGCCGCCTCGCTGGTGTCCGTCGCCACGCCCTTCCTGCTGAAGGCGACCCTCGACGTCGCGATCCCCCAGGGCCGCACCGGCCTGCTCAGCCTGCTCGCGCTCGGCATGATCCTCAGCGCCGTCCTCAACAGCGTCTTCGGCGTGCTGCAGACGCTGATCTCCACGACGGTCGGCCAGCGCGTCATGCACGACCTGCGTACCGCCGTCTACGGCCGGCTGCAGCGGATGTCGCTCGCGTTCTTCACGCGCACCCGTACCGGCGAGGTCCAGTCCCGCATAGCCAACGACATCGGCGGCATGCAGGCCACCGTCACCTCCACCGCCACCTCCCTGGTCTCCAACCTGACCAGCGTGGTCGCCACGATCGTCGCGATGATCGCCCTCGACTGGCGCCTGACCGTCGTCTCGCTGCTGCTGCTCCCGGTCTTCGTGTGGATCAGCCGCCGCGTCGGCAGGGAACGCAAGAAGATCACCACCGAGCGCCAGAAGCAGATGGCCGCCATGGCCGCCACGGTCACCGAGTCGCTCTCCGTCAGCGGCATCCTGCTGGGCCGCACCATGGGCCGCTCCGACTCGCTGACGAAGTCCTTCGCCGAGGAGTCCGAGGAACTGGTCGACCTCGAGGTCAGGTCGAACATGTCCGGCCGCTGGCGGATGGCCGTCATCACGATCGTCATGGCCGCCATGCCGGCCGTCATCTACTGGACCGCGGGCATCGCCCTCCAGACGGGCGGCCCCGGCATCTCCATCGGCACCATCGTCGCCTTCGTCTCGCTCCAGCAGGGCCTGTTCCGCCCGGCGGTCAGCCTGCTGTCGACCGGCGTGCAGATCCAGAGCTCGCTCGCGCTCTTCCAGCGCATCTTCGAATACCTCGACCTGCCGATCGACATCACCGAGCGGGAGAACCCGGTCCACCTCGACCGGATCAAGGGCGAGGTCCGCTTCGAGGACGTCTCGTTCCGATACGACAGCAACGACAACCAGAGGGGCCCCACCCTCGACGGCATCGACGTCACCGTCCCCGCCGGCAGCAGCCTCGCCGTCGTCGGCCCCACCGGTGCGGGCAAGTCGACGCTCGGCTATCTCGTCCCGCGGCTCTACGACGTCACCGGCGGCCGCGTCACCCTCGACGGCGTCGACGTCCGCGACCTCGACTTCGACACCCTCGCACGCGCGGTCGGCGTCGTTTCCCAAGAGACGTATCTCTTCCACGCCTCGGTCGCCGAGAACCTGCGCTTCGCCAAGCCGGACGCCACCGACGAGGAACTGCACGCGGCGGCCAGGGCGGCCCAGATCCACGACCACATCGCGGCGCTGCCCGACGGGTACGACACCGTCGTCGGCGAACGCGGCCACCGCTTCTCCGGCGGCGAGAAGCAGCGCCTGGCGATAGCCCGCACCATCCTGCGCGACCCGCCCGTACTGATCCTCGACGAGGCGACCAGCGCCCTGGACAACCGCACCGAGGCGGCCGTCCAGGAGGCCATCGACGCCCTGTCGGCCAACCGCACCACGCTCACCATCGCGCACCGCCTGTCCACCGTCCGGGGCGCCGACCAGATCGTGGTCCTCGACTCCGGCCGCGTCGCCGAACGGGGCACACACGAAGAACTGCTGGATCGGGACGGGCGGTACGCGGCGCTCGTACGCCGGGATGCCCAACTGGAACCGACAGGCTGAAGATCTGTCGGGTTTATGGTGATATGCGGGTTACCGTGCCCGCATGCATCAGAACATTCCGCCACGGGGCACGATTCGACTGACGCGCCGGGGCCGACTCGTCCTCATCCTCCTCGCGACCGGAGCCGTGACGGCCGGCGCCGCCGTGGTGGTGCCGCTGCTGACCGCGCGGCACGGCGTCGAGGAGGCCAAGCCCGCCTCCCTCGTGATCCCGGAGGGCTGGCGTGCGAGCCAGGTCTACGCCGCCGTCGACAAGGCCCTCGCCCTGCCCGCCGGCAGCACCGAGAAGGCACTCCCGAAGGCCCGCCTGAAGCTGCCGACGGACGCGGCGGGCAACCCGGAGGGCTACCTCTTCCCCGCGACCTATCCCGTCACGAAGAAGACGACGCCCGAGTCGCTGCTGTCGTTCATGGTCAACACCGCCAACAAGAAGTTCAACGGCGCCCCGGTCGCGGCCGGCGCACAGCACAACGCGATGAACGTCTACCAGGCGGTCACCGTCGCCAGCATCGTGCAGGCCGAGGCCGCCTCGAAGGCCGACATGGGCAAGGTGGCGCGGGTCGTCTTCAACCGGCTCGAGCGCGGGATGCCGCTGCAGATGGACTCCACCCTCAACTACGCCCTCAAGCGCGCCACCCTGAAGACGAGCGCCGACGACACGAAGCTCGCCAGCCCCTACAACTCCTACCAGCGCATGGGCCTGCCGCCGACCCCGATCAACAACCCTGGCGAGGAGGCGATGCGCGCCGCGATCAACCCGCCCGCGGGCGACTGGCTGTACTTCGTCACGGTCAAGCCGGGCGACACCCGCTTCACCGCGGACTTCGCCGAGCACCAGCGCAATGTGGCGGAGTTCAACGCCCGGCAGAACGGCACCGCTCCACAGGCGACGCAGAGCAGCCCTGCCCCGCAGACCGTCCAGAGCAGCTCCGCTCCGCAGACCGTGCAGAACAGCCCCGCTCCGCCGGCCACGAAGTAGCCCGCGGAACCGGCCGTCAGGCGGCGACGGGCTCGGTCGGCTGCCCGGCCAGCAGTCGCCGGATGTCCCGTACGGCGGCCCGGCCAGCCCGGTTGGCGCCGATGGTGCTGGCCGAGGGTCCGTAGCCGACGAGATGGACCCGCGGATCGGTGACCGAACGCGTGCCCTCGACGCGGATCCCGCCGCCCGGCTCGCGCAGCCGCAGCGGTCGCAGATGGTCGATGGCCGCCCGGAACCCGGTGGCCCACAGGATGACGTCGGCCTGCACCCGCTGTCCGTCGTTCCACTCCACCCCGTCCGGGGTGATCCGGTCGAACATGGGCCGACGGTCGAGAACCCCGTCCGCGATGCCCTGCCGGACCGCGTCGTTCAGCGGCAGTCCGGTGACCGAGACGACACTCTTCGGCGGCAGTCCCTGCCGCACCCGCTCCTCGACGAGCGCGACGGCCGCCCGCCCCACGTCCTCGGTGAAGGGGCCCTCACGGAAGACCGGCGGCCGCCTGGTCACCCAGGTGGTGGCAGCCGCGTACGGGGCGATCTCCAGCAGATGCTGCGTACCCGAGGCACCCCCGCCCACCACGACCACCCGCTGCCCGGCGAACGCCTCGGGCCCGGGGTACTGCGCCGTGTGCAACTGCCGCCCCCGGAAGCTCTCCTGACCGGGATAGCGCGGCCAGAACGGACGGTCCCAGGTACCGGTCGCGTTGATCAGCGCCCGCGCCGACCAGTCGCCGTCCGAGGTCTCGACGAGCAACCGCCCGCCCGCGCCCTCCCGTACCGCATGCACATCGACGGGACGCCGGACCCGCAGATCGAAGGTGCGCTCGTACGAGGCGAAGTACTCGGCGATCACCTCGGACGAGGCCCGCGCCGGATCGGCGCCGGTCAGCTCCATGCCCGGCAGCGCATGCATGCCGTGCACCTTGCCGTAGGTCAGCGACGGCCACCGGAACTGCCAGGCGCCGCCCGGCCCGGGGGAGTGGTCGAGCACCACGAAGTCACGCCCCGGCTCGAAACCGGTGCGCCGCAGGTGGTAGGCGCTGGACAGACCCGCCTGCCCAGCGCCCACGACGACTACCTCGACCTCGCGCGTGTTGTTCACGTTTCCACTAACCGCATGGGTGCCGTGGATCTTCCCGCGGTGGGGCCGTGATGTGCCGACCGGGGTGAAATGCTCAGCCCTCGGACGCCCGGGCGGGCGTGGTGGAGGCCGGCAGCTTGCCGTTGTAGCGGGTGTCCACGAAGGCGCCGAAGTCGACCTTCTTCGGGATGAGCTTCAGGCCGGTGAAGGCGTCCGCGATCTGCTGCTCGGAGGCGATGAGCGGCTTGTCGACGGCGACCGAGATCCGGGTGGCGTTGGTGCGGCGCACGGAGGCCAGCGCCACCTCGTAGGGCAGACCGGTGTCCTTCGCCCAGACCTTCGCCCACTCCTCCTGGTGGCCGTAGACCCACGTCGTGGCCCGCCGCAGCCGCTCCAGATAGTCCTTGATGGCGGCGGCCTTCTTCGGGTCCTGCAGCGCGCTCGGCGCCGCCACCTGGAAGGTCAGGCCGTTCGTGACGCCCTCGCCGGTGGTGAGGACCCGGCCCTGCTTGCCCTGCAGGATCTGCGAGGTGTACGGGTCCCAGACCGCCCACGCGTCCACCTTGCCGGAGGTGAACGCGGCCAGCGCGTCGGCCGGCTGCAGATACTTGACCTTGACGTCGCTCAGGCTCAGCCCGGCCGCCTTGAGGGAGGCGACCAGCTGGTAGTTGGCGGACGAACCCTGCGCCACGGCGACCGACTTGCCCTTGAGGTCCTGGGGCTTCGACAGCTTCGAGTCGTTCGGTACGAGGATGGCGTCGCCCTTGGAGGTGCCGTGGAAGGCGGCCACGACCGTGATCTTCGAACCCGCGCCGGCGGCGAACACCGGCGGGGTGTTTCCGACGCCGCCGATGTCGACGGCCTTGGCGTTGACGGCCTCCAGCAGCGGCGGTCCGGAGGTGAAGGTGGACCACTTGATCTTGTAGTCGAGGTTCTTGAGCTCCCCTGCGGCCCGCAGGATGGCTTCGGAACCGCCCTTCTGGTCACCGACGTTGAGGGTGAGCGAGCCCTTGCCGTCGGTGCCGGTCGCCGTGCTCGCGGACGAGTTCCCGCCGCAGGCGGTGAGCAGGAGAGCGAAGGGCAGGAGCAGCGCGGCAGGGACGAGACGTCGTCGCATGGGTGGATCCGTTCTGTGCAACTGAGGTGGGGGAGGGGAGTTCAGGCGGCTTCGGCGGCGGTGTCGACGCCGAGCCGTTCCAGCAGCCCGGCGCGCAGCTCGGCGAACCGGGGGTCCGTGATGTCGCGCGGCCGGTCGAGATCGATCTCCTGCTCGTGCGCGATGACACCGTCGTCCATCACCAGGACGCGGTCGGCCAGCAGGACGGCCTCCTCGACGTCGTGCGTGACCAGCAGCACCGCGCAGCCCCGGCGCTGCCACAACTCGCCCACCAGGCGCTGCGCCTTGATGCGGGTGAGCGCGTCGAGGGCGCCGAACGGCTCGTCGAGCAGCAGCAGATCGGGCTCGCGGACCAAGGCCCGTGCGAGGGAGGCGCGCTGGGCCTCGCCGCCGGAGAGGGTCTTCGGCCAGGCGTCGGAGCGGTGGCCGAGGCCGACCTCGTCCAGGGCCTGTTCGGCGACGGCGCGTGGGGGCTTTCCAGGCAGGCCGAGCAGCACATTGCGCCACACCTTCTTCCATGGCATCAGCCGTGGCGCCTGGAAGGCGACGGCCTTGCGGCGCGGCACCAGGACGGTGCCCTCGATGTCGCGGTCGAGGCCCGCCAGGATGCGCAGCAGGGTGGACTTGCCGCAGCCGCTGCGACCGAGTAGGGCGACGAACTCGCCCGGCCGCACGTCGAGTTGAAGGTTGTCGATGACGGCACGGCCGTCGAAGGAGCGGGTCAGCCCCTCGACTCGTACCGCAGTCCGCGGGGTCACCGGCCGGTGAACGTCGGTCGCCATTGCAGCAGCAGCCTCTCGAGGGAACGGACGATGAAGTCGGCCAGCAGGCCGAGGAAGGCGTAGACGATCAGGCAGACCACGATCACGTCGGTGCGCAGGAAGTCCCGCGCCTGCACCATCAGGAAGCCGATGCCGGCGTCGGCGTTGACCTGCTCGGCGAAGACCAGCGCCAGCCACGCGATGCCGAGGGAGTAGCGCAGCCCGGTCAGCGCGCCGGGCAGCGCCCCCGGCAGCACGACGTGCCGCACGAGCCCCCAGCGGGAGAGGCCCAGGGACTCCCCGGCCTCGATCAACTGGGCGTCCACACCGCGGATTCCGGCGTACACATTGAGGTAGAGCGGGAAGGTCACACCGAGCGTGATGATGGCGACCTTCGGGGCCTCACCGATGCCGAACCAGATGATGAACAGCGGGATCAGACCCACGAACGGCACGGTTCGCAGCATCTGCACCGGCGCGTCCACGAGATCCTCGCCGATCCTGAACAGGCCCGAGACCAGCGCGAGTCCGGTTCCGATGACGGTGCCGAGGAGCAGCCCGAACGCCACGCGCTGCAGCGAGGTGCCCATGGCGGAGGCCAGCGAACCGTCGCCGATCAGATCCCCGGCGACCTGGGCGATCCGGCCGGGCGAGGCGAGGACGTCCGACGCCAACACGCCGGTGGCGCTGAGGAGTTGCCACAGGGCGAGCAACAGGAGGGGGCCTGCGGTGCGGCGCAGCCAGCGCGGGATGCGGGCGCGGCGAGAGGAGACGGGGACGATGGGGGTGAGCTCGAGGGATGCCGAGTCGCCGGAGTCGACATCGGCCCTTCTCGATGGGGATATAGAGGAAATATCAGGTTCCGAGGAGCCGGGCGGGGCATGGCTGATGCTCATGGGTGCTCCATGGGGAGGTGAGCGTCCGGTGAGGGGGGTGCGTGCCTCAGCGCCGCCGCGTCACGCGGAGCGTGCGGGTAGGGCGGAGTGCAGGCAAGGGGGGAGTGGGAAAAAGTGGGAAGGCGTCAGCAGCCGCGGCGACACGCGGCGGAGGCCACCCGCAGCAGGTCGATGTGACCGCGCGTGGTGAGCATGGCTGAACGCAACATGGGGCGAAAGTAGCCAGGTCGTCCGTGCACGGTCAATGGCGTCTCGCGGACTGGACCACCCATACCAACCAGCGAACCGCCGTTGACCTGTGAAACCCGGCGTATGGGTCAGGATGGGGGCATGTCAGATGCCTTCACCACCCGAGTCCTGAACGTAGCCACCGGCTCCACGGAGCAGGTCGTCGACCTGACCCGCGACTGCGAGGCCTTCCTGCGGGAGGCGGCCGCCGGCCGAGACGGCCTCCTCAACGTCTTCGTCCCCCACGCAACTGCCGGAATCGCGATCCTCGAAACGGGTTCCGGCAGCGACGACGACCTCCTCGCCACCCTCCACACTCTCCTCCCCGCCGACGACCGCTGGCAGCACCGCCACGGCAGCCCCGGCCACGGCCGCGACCACGTCCTCCCGGCACTCGTACCGCCGCACGCGACGCTGCCTGTGGTGGGCGGACGGCTGGAGTTGGGGACTTGGCAGTCGGTATGCCTGGTCGATACCAACAAAGACAATGTCAACCGTCAGATTCGACTGAGCTTCCTGGGCTGAGCAAGATCGCCCTGGCTCCAAAGCCGATACAGCGGACTCACCCTCTATCCGGCGGCGCGTCAGACCAGCTCGATCAGCCCGAGCCGGACGGCCTCGCTGACCGCGGCCGCTCGGTTCTCGGCGCCGAGCTTGCGGTAGATGCGGACGAGGTGGGTCTTCACCGTCGCCTCGGCCAGGAAGAGCGCACCGGCGATCGCCCGGTTGCTGTGCCCCTGCGCGAGGAGCCGTACGACCTCGATCTCCCGCTCGCTGAGCGGCGGTTCGGCCGCGCGCCCCAGGACACTGGCGGCGGCCTCCGGGGCCAGCGCCAGACCCCCGGTCGCCGCGGCCCGCACCGCGCGGAACAGTTCCTCGGGTGGGCCCGCCTTGAGGACGTACCCGCGCGCCCCCGCCTCCACGGCCCGCAGTACGTCGGCCTGGCTGCCGTAGCTGGTGAGCACGACGACCCGTACGCGCGCGTCGACGTCGAGGATCCGACGGGTCGCCTCGATGCCGTCGATACTGCCGCCCGCCGCGCCCGGCTCCGTAAGGCGCAGGTCCATGAGCACGACGTCGGGACCGAGCCGCTGGACCAGCCGTACCGCTGCGAGCCCGTCCCCGCTCTCGCCGACCACGTCGAAACCGGGCTCGCCCTCCAACAGGGCGCGCAGACCGGCTCGTACGACGGTGTGGTCGTCGACGATCAGGATCCGCAGCGGGGGCTCGACGGCCTCGCTCATCGGGCGCCCACCGGGATCCGGTCCACCGCGTGCGCCGGGTCCCGCAGCGACGCACGCACGCGCGTGCCCCGTCCCGGCGTGCTGTCCACGGCGAGCGAACCACCCAACGCGACCAGCCGCTCCCGCGCCCCGCCGAGCCCGAAGCCCCTGCTGTCCCCGGCGGACCGCACGGCGTCCGGGTCGAAGCCGGTCCCGTCGTCGCGCACTTCGACGGCCGCCGTCCCCTCCTCGCCGTACACCAGGGTCACCTGCACCTGGTCGGCGCTCGCGTGTTCGCACGCGTTGGCGAGCAGCCCCTGGGTGACCCGCAGCAGGGCGACCGCGTGCTCGGTCGGCAGCGGGCAGGCGTCGTGCTCGGTACGGAAGGAGATCCGGGGCGTGCCGGCCGTGGTGTCCGTGCGGGCGCACAGGTCGCGCAGCGCCGACTCCAGACCATCCTCGGCGAGCACCGGCGGGGTGAGGTCCTGGATGATGCCGCGGGTCTGCGCGAGATGGTCGCCGAGCGCTTCGGTGACCACCCGCACCTGCCTGCGGGCCGCCTCCGGACGGCGCTCCCAGTCACGCTCGGCGGCTTGGAGCAACATCCGGCTGCCGGCGATCTCCTGCGCGAGCGTGTCGTGCAGGTCCCGGGCGATCCGCGCCCGCTCCGCCAGCCGCCCGGCCTCACGCTGCTGCCGCGCCAGCGCCCCGCGGGTGCCGGCCAGCTCCTGGGTGAGCCGCTGCTGGTGGCGGTACAGCAGCGCGGTGGCCCAGACGGCGGTGACCGGCGGTGCCAGCACGTCGGGGTCGACGGCGCCGTACGCCCGCACCAGGACGGCCAGCAGCAGGGCCGTGATCACGCCGAGGGCCACGGCCCGCTCCGCGCGCGTGGGCATCCGCATCGCCAGGACCGCGAAGGGCACCGCCAGCCACGCGTACCCGGAGGCGAGCGGACCCCACAGGGCCCAGGCCACCGAAGCCCACAGCAGCAGAAGGACACCGAGCAGCAGGGTCCGGGCCCGGCCGAGCCGGTCCCACCGGCTCAGCCCGACCGCGTACAGCAGGGCCATGGCCGCCGTGGCCGGCGCGACCCGCCAGCACAGCTCGTTGTTCAACTGGACGAGCCGGACGAGGGTGCCGCCGGCCGCGACCAGGAACACCAGGTGCGGCAGGTGCCGCGCGGACACGGCGGACCGGCGGACGGCGAGAGCGGTGACGGGCACGGCTGCGGCTCCCTGGGGCGGGCCGGGCGGCGGTGACAACAGGGCACGGAGTGTATGCCGTGACCTGTGTGATCGCTGTAAACGCCCAGGCGAAGCCGTGCTCGCGCTGATGTCAGGCCCCCGGGTGCAGTCCGAGCCAGCCGGGCGAGGGAGCGCCCTGGACCTCACCGAAGTACAGGGAGAACGTCTGCTTCATCCGCTCGACCGTCGCCCGGTCCTCCATGAACCTCGGGAACTCGTCGACGTGGGCGTTCGGGAACTCCCACACCGGCTTCAGGTTGGCGTTCGGGGTGACGTCGGTGCGCACAGACCAGCCGTTGAAGCTGGCCTTCTGGCGCTCCTCGGACAGCTGCCAGTTCATGTAGAGCTTGGCGGCCGCCGGGTGGGCCGCCTTCTTGAGGATCGCGGCACGCTGGCCCCACGCCATGAACGGGTGGTCGCCCTCGGGCACGACCCACTTGACCGTCGACGACGAGGACAGCAGGCTGCCCGAGCCGCCGACCCCGATGGTCTTCGTCCCGCCGTTGACCGCGGCACCGGGGGTGTTCGTGCCACGCGCGAACTGCGGCTGCTGCGCCGCGAACTTCGCCACCCAGTCCCAGCCGTACCGCTGCTGGTAGAGGGTGTACAGGAAGAGGACCGCGTCGTCGTCGTTCGGGTACGAGGACGCGATCGCGCCCTTCCAGCGCGGATCGAGCAGGTCCAGCGGGGTCTTCGGCGCGTTGGCCCCGGCGCCTTGGACGTCGTACATGAAGCTGAAAGCGATGACCATGAGCGCGCTCCAGGTGCCGTCCTGGTCCTTGAAGCCCTGGTGGACCTTGGAGAACCCGGCCGGCTTGTAGCGCAGCAGCTTGCCCTCACGCTTCCAGCGGGTGAAGTCCTGGAGCGTCTGGAGCTGGACGACATCGGGGACCAGGGTGCCGGTGGCGAGCTGGTTGTCGACGCGGACGTCGTGGTACTTGCTGTAGTCCACGACGGCCGTCAGCTCGACCTTCGGGAAGCGCGCGGCCCACGCGGCACGCACCCCGGCCGCCTGGCTGTCCACGTCCCCGCCCTGGTAGAGGACGAGCTTGCCGCCCTCGGCGATCGCCGCCTCGTACAGCTCGTCGAGAGAACGGGTCTCCTCGCGGACACCGGTGAGCGACGAGCCGACGGCCGGGGCGGCGCTCGCAGTGCTCTGCGCGGCGGCGACGGCGGCGGCACCGCCGAGCGCGACACCGGCACCGGTCGTGAGCAGCCGACGCCTGCTGAAGTTGCTGGGCATGGTGGGGGCCTCCTGATTCCGCCGCCACCTTCCGTACGCGGCGGCGCGGCCAGTCTGCCGACCGGCCGTGCCGTTCCGCGTCGTCCATAGGATGCCCTTGGATTCAACCCTTCGGTTGAACGCTCAGCCCGCGAGGGGGAAATGACAGGCCGCGAGCCTCCCGAGGGCCGTCGCGGTGAGCCTGGGCCGTTGCGTCGAGCAGATCTCCTGCGCGTAGCGGCAGCGGGTCCGGTAGGGGCGCCCCGACGGCTTGTCCACCGGGTGGGGCACCTCCCCGGTCGGCACGATGCCCTCCCGGGACGAGGTCTGCGTCCCGTCGTCGATGTCCGGCACCGCCGACAGCAGCGCCTGTGCGTACGGATGGGCCGATGCCGTGAACAGCGCCTCGGTATCGGCGAGTTCGACGATCTCCCCGAGGTGCATGACCGCGATCCGGTAGGAGACGTGCCGCACCACGTGTCAGCCCCGAGAGCCCCAGCCTCATGACGGACGTCATAGACCCTCCGCGGGTGGCTCAGAGCTGAGGGGTTCAAAGTCCCAGCCGCACAACCCACCTCGACCGCACAGGCCGCCACCGCGCCGTCCTCACAGCCGCCAGGAGCCGCCGGACATCAAGGACAAGCTCCACCCGCTCGTCGAGCACGGTGGATGAGCAGGCCGCCCTCGGGCGCCCTGTCGACCTGAACGGAATGCGCAGACCCTTCCCGCCCGCGGCGGTGTGTGCTGTGGCCGGCGCGGACCGACGTGTCAGCCCGCCAGCGTCACGACCAGCAGCGTGCGGGCGGGTGAGTCGCCGATGAGGCGGCAGCGATGGGGGATGTCGCCGCGGTGGTGGGCGCTGTGGCCGGCTGTGAGGCGGATCGGTTCCTGTCCGCGTAGTTCGAGGTCGACCTCGCCTTCGAGTACGTAGACGAAGTCCTCCCCGGTGTGCTCGAACCACGGGCGCTCGCCCTGCCCCGGGTCGAAGTGCTGCTCGTACGCCTCCATGATGTCGCTGCGGCCGCCGGGGATGAGGACGCGGGCGACCTGTCCGGCACTCTCGCTGACCCGGATGACCTGGGGGTCGTCGTCGTGGGCCACGGTGTCGGTGGTGCTGGAGGGGCGCAGGAAGATGCCCGGCGGGAGGCCGAGGGCCTCGGCGATGCGGTAGATCGAGGTCAGGCTCGGGGTGGTCAGGCCGCGCTCCAGCTGGCTGAGGAACGGCTGGGACAGGCCCGAGCGGGCCGCGAGTTCGGCCATGGAGACGCCCAGGCGCTTGCGGTGTCCGCGGATCACGGAGCCGACGGCGAGGGCTTCGGGGGTGGGGTCGGGGCGTCGCACGGGAGCGACGGTAGCGCAGTCGAACATCGACCGTCGGCGGCGCCCGGTGGACGTTTCATACCGCCGACATGCTGCTGCAATAGACCACGCGAATTATTGACGTCGTCAATATCGAGTGGATCGGGTGAGTGAAAGGGGCCTCGTCATGGCTCGCGCCGTGCTGCCGGCCGGACGCCGGGAAGCGGTACCCCCCGGGCGTACCGTCAGCCGCCGGAAGGTGGCGTCCGCGGGAGCGCCGCTCGTCTCCGCGGGATTGGTCCTCCTCCTGTGGTGGGCTGCCGCACGCGCCGGGGTCCTCGGCGACGGGCTGGTCCCCACGCCCTGGCAGACGCTGAAGGCCGCGCACACCATGGGGGCCGACGGCACCATGGTCGCCGACCTGCGGGCCAGCCTGGCGCGGGCCGGGCAGGGCTTCGCCTACGGGGCCTCGGCCGGGATCGCGGTCGGGTTCCTGACCGGGCACCGGCCGGGCGTCGCGGCCCTGGTCTCTCCGGTGATGTCGTTCCTGCGGCCGATCCCGGCGATCGCGCTCGTCCCGCTGGTCACCGCCTGGTTCGGCATCGGCGAACGGGCCAAGCACCTCGTCATCGCGTACGCCGTCTTTCTCGCCGTGTGGCTGTACGTCCATGACGGCGTCGCCCGCATCCCGGCGGACTATCTGCGCGCCGCCCGCACCCTCGGTGTTCCGGCGTGGCGCCGGCTGACGGAGGTGCTGCTGCCGGCCGCCGCCCCGTCGGTCGTGGCCGCTCTGCGCTACGGCGCCGGACTCGCCCTCCTCGCCCTGGTCGCCGCCGAGTTGGGCGGGGCGCAGAGCGGGATCGCCTACCGGCTCCAGGTGGACGGACAGTTCCTGCGCACCGACCACATGTTCGCCGGGCTCGTCGAACTCGGTCTGCTGGGTCTGGCCGCCGACGCCCTCATCGCCCTCGCCGGGCGCCGTCTCGTCCACTGGAGCACGTCATGATCCGTCTGGAGGGCGTGGAGGTCCGCTACGGCGACGCCCTCGCCGTCGCAGCCACGGACCTGGAGTTCTCCGAGGGCTCCTTCACCTCACTGCTCGGGCCGACCGGCTGCGGGAAGTCCACGCTGCTGAACGTCGTCGCCGGTTTCGTGCCGCCGTCGGGCGGGCGCGTCCTGATGGACGATGCGCCGGTCACCGGTCCGGGTCCAGAGCGGGGCGTGGTCTTCCAGCACTACGCGCTGCTGCCCTGGTTCACCGCGCGCGGCAACGTCGAGTTCGCCCTCAAGCGGTTCGGCCTGCCGCGCGCCGAGCGCCGGGACCGCGCGCTCGCCGCCCTGGACGACGTCGGCCTCGCAGACGCGGCCGAGAAGCACCCTGCGCAGCTGTCCGGCGGTATGCGGCAACGGGTCGCGCTGGCCCGTGCGCTGGCCGCCGAGCCCCAGGTCCTGCTGATGGACGAGCCGTTCGGCGCGCTCGACGCCATCACCCGCCGCCGGATGCAGCAGCTGCTCGCCGAGCTGTGGCAACGCACCGGCACCACCGTCGTCTTCGTCACCCACGACGTCGACGAGGCGCTCGCTCTGTCCCAGCGGATCGTCGTCATGGCCGCCGGGCCCGGCCGCGTGATCGCCGACCACCCTCTGGGCGGCACCTCCCGCCCCGATCTCCTTCCCCGCATCGTCGCCCAGCTCGACGCCGCTGTCGGCCTCGGCACCGGCTCCGAATGACCCACCCCCGCCCAGGAGTTACCGTGCACCTTCGCCTGCCCAGATTCCTCACCGCCGTGGCCGTGACACCGGCGCTGCTCCTCACTGCCTGCGCAGGAGCGACGGACACCAAGTCGGCCACCACCCAGGTCACCATCGCCGGCAGCGACTACCTCGGCGGAGCCCCCGTGTACACCGCCACCCAGGACAAAAGGTGGGCATCGAACAGCCTCACCCCGCATCTCCAGTCGTTCGCCACCGGCCGCGACGCCCTCAACGCCGTCCTCGGCGGGCAGGCCCAGTACGGCGTGGTCGGCGACCTGCCCGCCGTCTCCGCGATCCTCGCCGGACGTGACGTCAAGGTCCTGGCCGCCCTGTCCTCCTTCACCGACTGGCGGCTGCTGACCACCAAGTCCGCGGGCATCACATCATTCGCCGGCCTGAAGGGCAGGAGAGTGGGCCTGCCGGAGGGCACGAACGTCCAGTACGCGCTGGCCGGCATGCTCGCCGAGGCCGGCCTCAAGCCCGCCGACGTCACCCTGGTCAACCTCGCCCCCAACCAGGTCACCGCGTCCCTCGCGCGCGGCGACATCGACGCCGGCCTCACCTTCCCCACCTTCTACGACGCCACGCAGACGGCCCTCGGCGCACAGTACCGCGAACTCCGCTACGACGGCTACCGGTTCCGCACCCTCCTCATCGCCGGCCCCGGCGCGAAGCCCTCCGCCACCACCGCCGTCCTGCGCACGCTCGTCTCCGCAACGACCGCCCTCACCAAGGACCCCTCCACCGCCCGCAAGGAAGTCATCGCCCAGGCCGCGGGAGCCGTCCAACCCGCCTTCGTCAACGGCCACTTTGCCGCCTACGACTACGACGTCACCCTCGACAAACCCCTGCTGGCCCTCCTCCTCGACGAGGGTGCCTGGGCCAAGTCCGCGCAGAAACTCGCGGGTACCTCGGACCGGGCCACCTTCCTGAGCCATATCGACCGCGCCCCACTCACCACGGCCGCCGCCACCGCCGTATCCATGCCCACGAAGTAACCGAAGAACCGAGAACAGGACAGCGCCCATGACGTCGAACGTCGACCAGAACACCCTGCGCCGCCGCGGGACCGGCCTGCGCGCCCACGACCCCGCACGCTCCTACGGCGGCCACACCCTCTACACGCCCATCGCCGGCGACGGGGAGGTGTATCTCGTCGACATCCACGGCGAGACCGTCCACGCATGGCACCTGGCCCATCCACCCGGCCGCCACGCCCAGCTCCTGCCCGACGGCACGCTCTTCTACCAGGGCAAGGACACCTCCGCCGACCCCCTGTTCCCGATCTGGGAGGTCTACCACGGCGGCATCCTCCAACTCGTCGCCCCCGACGGCACGGTGCTGCGCGAGGCCCGCCATCCCTTCCACCACCACGACGCGAGCGTGCTGCGCAACGGCAACCTGATCCTCCTGGCCGTCGAGCCGGTCCCGGACCACCTCGCCGCACGGATACCGGGAGGAGTACCGGGCTCGGAGGCAGCCGGCGGGCGCATCTGGGGAGACGTGGTCTACGAGATGACCTGGGACCGCGAAATCCTTTGGCGCTGGGCCTCCTTCGAGCACCTGCCACTCGAAGGCACGCCTCTGAACCCGCACTTCGCCCGCGAGCACTGGCCGATGGCCAACACGGTCAACGAACTCGCCGACGGCAGCGTCATGGTGGGCTTCCGCAGCGCCTCCACCACCGTGATCGTCGACCGCGCGACGGGCGACATCACCTGGACCCTGGGCCCCGACGTCCTGGCCCAGCAGCACTACCCGCACGAACTGTCCTCGGGCACGATCCTCGTCTTCGACAACGGCTCCTACCGGGACACCACGTCCGTCCCCTACAGCCGCGTCATCGAGGTCGACCGGCACAGCCGGCGCATCCTCTGGGCGTACGAGGACAACCCGCCCCAGAACTTCTACAGCCCCTACATGTCCAGCGCCCAACGCCTGCCGAACGGCAACACCTTCGTCGCCGAGGGCTCCTTCGGCCGCCTCTTCGAGATCACGCCCGAGGGCGACGTGGTATGGGAGTACATCGTCCCCCACTTCGGGACGTTCGGCACGGGTGTCGGCCTGGAGTCCTCACGCGGCGCCCAGAACGCCGTCTTCCGCGCCTACCGCTACGGGCCCGAGCGGCTCCCCTGGCTGGGCGAAGTCAACTGCGGTTCGACAGCGCCCTGAAGGGGCGCGGGGCTCTGTCGCCATGCCGCTCCGCCGCGATGGGGTCTCGGACCTGGTCGGCGCTCTCGATGTCACCGAACTCGGCGGCCTCACCGTCGCCAGGGTCAGTTTCGGTACGGAGATCACGATGCAGTGGCGCGAGACGGGCGCCTACCAGGTGACCCTGCCGCTGTCCGGCTCCTACCGCGCATGGCAGGGCCGGCGGCCCACCGCGCAGGTCACGCCCGATCTCGGGTTCGCCCGCGCCCGGCAGCCGACACCTCCCTCGCCCACTGGACCTACGACGCCAACGTCGGCGGCGTGACGATCGACAAGCTGGCCCTTTCACCGGGCGCGTCGGGGAACCCAGAGACATCCACGACCGCGACCCGGACACCGCCGAGGACGCCGACGACGAGTAGCCGTGAGGCGGGCCTGCAGGTCAGCGAAGGGGCAGGCGGCCACAGGCCCTTTTCTTGAGCGAGCGATCCAGATAGGTTACGGTGGGGTCATGGCAAGGACCCGGGAGTTCGACACGGAAGCGGCGGTGAGCCGCGCGATGGAGCTGTTCTGGACGCGCGGCTACGAGGCCACCTCGGTGCGCGACCTGACCGGGCACCTGGGGATCGGGCAGGGGTCCTTGTATGCCGCGTTCGGCGACAAGGACGGCCTGTACCGGGCGGCGCTGGAGCACTACCGCACCACCCTCGCGGCGGCCGCCCTGCGCAGTCTGGAGGAGGGGGCGGACGCCCGGTCGGCGATCCGCGCGATGCTGGTCGAGCGGGTCCGGATCGCTGTGGAGGACAACGGCCGGGGTTGCCTGGTGGTCAATGCCGCCTGCGAGCGCCTGCCGGAGGATGCGGCGACCCGGCGCACCGTGCGCGACATGCAGGACGCCAGCCGGGACGCGCTCGCCGAAGTGCTGCGGGTCGCGGCGGAGCGGGGCGAGATCGCGAAGCGGCACGACCCGTACACCCTCGCCGCTTTCCTCGTCACCTTCCTCAACGGACTGCTGGTCTCCACGAAGATCACGCCGGACGTCCGCGCCCTCGAACCCCTTGTGGAGGTCGCGCTGGCTGCCCTCGACTGACTTTTTCATGCCCGGAATCTGTATCAAGCGATCCAGAAAAATCGCCGGTGCCCGCTCGGACACGGGATCCGGCGACCCCGCCCCGCTTCAATCGAAGACTTCGGAGGACCCATGCCCCGCGCATCCATCCCGGGTACGCCCGCTCTCGGCGGAAGCCGCTGGAACACCTTCCCCGCGGCCGGCACCACCCTGACCGCCCGCGAGTTCTTCACCGCCACCGAGCCGCTGCTCCAGGGCATCATCGACGACAACGCCCTCACCAGCGCCGACAGCGAGGTGCTGGAGGGCCAGATCCGCGCGGCACTCGCCCTCGGCACCCGGGAGAGCTCCCTCCCGCTGTCCCTCGGCCCGGACAGTGCCTCGGCGGCGCGCGAACTGGGCGCGCAGGCCGAGACGATCGGCCAGGAGCTTGCCTCCTGGTCGACCGAGGCGCTGGAGAGGCTGCTCACCGATCCGGTACCGCTGCCCGCCGGCCCGCTGGTCGTCCGCAGCCACTGCTACGGCCACCTGCTCACCCCTCCCGCAGCCGATCTGCTCCTCGGACGGCGCGGTGGACCGGTCACGATGCAGCTCTACAACGAGTGGCTCCACCAGATGGTCCTGCTGCGCGACGCCCTGCTGCCCTTCACCAACTGGCAGGGCGTCCCGCTCCTGATCACCCCGACCGGACTGCGGCACACCGAACCGGCCCGCGACGCGTTCCTCACCGAACTCCTGGTGCGGCAGATCCGGCACACCAGCATCGTGGCCTTCGCCCGCAAGGTCGTCACCGGCACCTCCGGCCCGGCCGGCTACGGCTTCGAGGGGCGTGGCGGCACCGCCCTGCCCGCCGTCGTCGACCAGCCGCCCCTGACCGCACCTCGGCACCTGCTGACCTGGCGCCCCGACCCGGCCGTCGGTGAAGCCGCCACGTATGTCCCCGAAGTACAGGACTACTACGCCGCACCCCGCACCCTCGTCGAGGACCTGCCGCCCGCCACCACCGCATCCGGCCCGCTCTCCGCCCGTACCGTCACCGCGCCGGTCGCCGAAGGGACCCGCACCGCCCGCATCGAGGTCACCCACGACGGCACCACCGCCCACGTCGACCTCGGCCAAGCCCTGCGCGGCCACCGCTTCACCCAGCGTGAGGACCCCGCCGCAGGCGACGCATCCGGCACCGCCGACGCCTGGTCCGCGCTGCGCGCGCCGGGACTGGTGTGGACGCAGAGCGGCGAGGTCACGCTGGACGCCACCGGTCAGGACGACCTCGTCGTACTGGCCCTGCTCGGCAGGCTCTACCCGGAGAACGTCACCCTGCGCCCCGTCGGCCGTTCCGCTGCCCGGACAACCGCGGACGGCACCGGACCGAGCCGCCTGGTGACCCTTGTCGACCCCGCGCAAGCCCACTGACACCCGCATCGCGACGGACACCAAGAAGGGTGAAAACATGATGTTCGACCATGACGGAACGCCCGTCCGCACGGGCCGAGCCGCCGTGAACGGAACGAGTCTGCACTACCGCACAGCCGGGTCCGGCCCCGCGGTGGTGCTCCTGCACGGCGTACCCAAGACCAGCTACCACTGGCGCCACCTCGTTCCCAAGCTGACGCCGCGCTACACCGTCGTCGTGCCGGACCTTCGCGGGCTCGGCGACTCCGCCCGCCCGTCGGACGGCTACGACTCGGCGACCATGAGCGACGACATCGCCGAGCTGATGACCCACCTCGGACACCGGACATACGCCGTGGCGGGCGAGGACTGGGGAGCGGTGATCGGCTACCAGCTCGCCGCCCGCCACCGCGACCACGTCACCGCTCTCGTGTTCGCCGAGGCCCTGTTCCCCGGGTTCGGCTTCGAGGACCACACGGCCCTCACCCCCGAGAACGTCTCCAGCGGCATGCACCTGTGGCACCTGGGCTTCTACTTCCAGCCCGACATACCCGAGATGCTGATCACCGGACACGAACGCGAGCTGATCACCTACATGATCAAGTACGAGCGCAGCCGGCCCGACAGCGCCACCCCCGACGCGGTCGACGAATACGTGCGCTGCTACTCCATGCCCGGCGGAATCCGCGCGATGCTCTCCATCTACCGGGCCATGCTCGTCGACGCCGAACAGAACCGGCGGACCGCACAGAAGAAACTGGACATCCCGGTCCTGGCCCTCGGCGGATCCGCGTTCATCGGCGACCGCAACGAGTCCCAGATGCGACTCATGGCCCACGACGTCACCGGGCATGTCTTCGACGCCGGCCACGACCTCGCAGAGGAAGTACCCGACGAGATGGCCGACGTCCTCCTGCCGTTCCTGGCCACGCACCAGTAACCGCACCCGGTCGCCGAGGGCGGCGATCTGATGCGGCCCGGCACGGCGAGGGCCTCGTGCCTGAAACGATCTCAGCAACATGGTCGCCGAGCTGCGCGAGCGCGGGATCGGCTTCACCTCACTGCACGAGAACCGCACCCGGTCGCCGAGGGCGGCGAGTGGGGCGGCCACGGCACCGAGATGCACCGATCCGGCATCTCCCCTCAGGCGTCGACGACGAGGTTCTCCTGAGGCGTGGCGCAGCAGAGCAGGATCTTGTTCTGGGCGATCTCGCGCGGCCGGATGCCTCCGTTGTGCCGCATGTCGACCGACCCGGCCAGCAGGGTGGTCTTGCAGGTGCCGCACATTCCCTGGGCGCAGGAGGCGGGCAGGCTCAGGCCGGCCCGGGAGGCGGCTTGGAGCAGGGATGTGCCCGCATCGCAGGTGAGTGTGCGTCGGCTGCGGGTGAACTCGACGGTGAAGACGCGCCCTTCGGTGGCTTCCCCGGTGTCGGTCACGGACGCGGGGGACGGTGGCGCTTCGAAGGTGAAGCTCTCCTCGTGGCAGCGGTCCCTCGCCACCCCGGCCGTCGAGAGCATGTCGCGTACCGCGGCCATGTAACCGGCGGGGCCGCAGGTGAAGATCTCCCGCTGACGGAAGTCGGGAGCGATCTGCCGCAGCATCTCGAAGGTCAGCCGGCCGCGGTGGCCGCCCCAGGGCTCGGCCGGACCGTCCGCCGCGCAGACGTGCACCACCCGGATGCCGGGCGCGGTGGCGGCGATGAGGTCGAGTTCGCGGCGGAAGAGGATGTCGGCGGGGGTGCGGGCACTGTGGACGAACACCACGTCGGCCGGTTGCGCGAGGTCGTACAGCGTCCTCGTCATGGCCATCGCCGGGGTCGCACCGCTGCCGCCGGACAGGAAGAGGTACTTCGGCGCGGGGTGCCGGACGAAGGAGAAGTCCCCGAGGGGGCCCCGCGCCCGCACTGTGTGTCCGGGGCGCAGACGGTCGTGCAGCCAGTTGGAGACCAGCCCGCCCGGGACCCTCTTCACGGTGATCGCGACCGAGTGGGGACGGGTCGGTGGCGAGGAGATCGTGTAGCACCGCTCGACGGGCCGGCCGTCGATGTCGACGCCGAGGGTGAGGAACTGTCCGGGGTCGTGCTGGAAGAGGCGGGGCTCGGGAGTTTGGAAGACGAAGGTCTTCACGTCCGGGGTCAGGGAGTGGATCTGCCGGCAGACGAGGAGTCCGTCGGTGTCCTCGTCGTCCCAGGGTCGGGTTCCGGCCCAGGCCGGGAGCGTGTCGGTCATGGTGCCAGGTGCGCCTTCAGCCGGGCCACGTACCAGTTGACGAACGCCTCGACCTGGTACTCGGTCGGGCCGTAGGGGCCGGGCAGATAGGCGGGACTGGCGATGCCCTGCTGGGCGCGCGCGACCAGGAGCGCGTCCTGGTCGTTGGTGGCCGTCCACACCCGGGTCAGGCTGTCGAGGTCGTAGTCGACCCCCTCGACCGCGTCCGGGTGCACCAGCCAGGTGGTGCGGACCAGGGTGCGGTCCGGTGCCAGCGGGATCACGGAGAAGGTGATCGCGTGGTCGGAGAGGAAGTGGAACCAGGCGTTGGGCTGCATGTGGAGGGAGAGACGGCCCAGGCGGGGTGTGGGGAAGTCGTTCAGGAGCCGCTTGCAGGCGGCCGTGCCGTCCTCGGTGAAGGACTCGCCCGCGCCGTCCAGCGGTTCGCGCTGGATGCGGAAGCCGGTGGTGCGGGTGTCCAGTTCCTCGATCGCCTCGTACGGCAGGCCCAGCGACTCGTACGTCTTGCGGGACTCGGCGTCGGCCTGCAGATAGCGGTCGTACGCAGGGCGCAGCACCGGCGGTACGTCCTGTTCGGCGTAGCCGTAGACGGGGAAGAGGGAGCACTGGAGCTCCGGGTGGCCGCCGCAGTGGTAGCACTCCCGGTTGTTCTCCATGGTGAGCTTCCAGTTGCCGTTCTCCACCAGGTCGATCTGCGTGGCCACCTTCGCCCGGCGCAGGTCGTGCGGCGCGATGTACGGCTCGATGCGGGCGGCCACCTCGTCGAAGTCGGCGGGTGGTTGCCCGGCGAGGCAGATGAACACCAGGCCGGTGACCGTGCGGGCGTGGACGGTCCGCAGTCCGAAGCAGGCGGGGTCGAAGTCGGCCGGCTGCGACTCCGCGTGCAGCAGGCGGCCGTCCACGCCGTAGGTCCAACGGTGGTAGCCGCAGACGATGTTGCCCACGGAGCCGCGCTCGTCATTGAGTATGCGGGCGCCGCGGTGGCGGCAGACGTTGTGGAAGGCACGTATCTCTTCGTCGTCGTCGCGAAGCAGGATCACCGAGTACGGACCGAGGGCGACGGTCACGTAGTCGCCGGGTTCGGGGAGTTCGGCCTCGGTGGCGACGAACAGCCAACTCCGGGCGAAGACCGCTTCGATGTCGAGGTCGAAGACTTCCCGGCCGGTGTAGAAGGGGGCTTCGAGACTCCGGCCGGCGGCGCGGCGGGCCACGAGAGCCGACACGTCCGGGGCGGGGGCGAGTGTGCTCATGGGTGTCTCCAACAAGGGTTCAGGCCGGCAGGCACAGCCGCAGGGCGTCGTACACGGCGGCATGGATGTTGCGGCCGGCGACCGCGTCGCCGATGCGGAACAGCTGGTAGCGGCCGGTGTCGTTGCGGATCACCGTCTGCTCCTGGTGGGCGAGCAGGGCGCGGTGGTCCACCTCGCCGAAGTTGCTGGATCCGGGCAGCAGTTCGCGGTACAGCTCGTCGATGGGCAGGGTTCCGTGCTCCACGATCACCTGGTCGACGGTCAGTTCGGTGTCGGCGTCGGTGTAGTCGCTGTGGAGGGTCGCGATCAGGCGGCGGCCGTCCGGGGCGCGGCGCACGGCCCGCAGGCGGCGGGCGAGGGTGATGGCAACGTCGTGTTCCGCGAAGGCCCTCAGGTAGGCGGGGGAGTTCATGCTGCCGACGTCGGGGGCGAGGGTGCGTTCCGGGGTGACGTAGTGCAGGCGGGCGCCGGACGGGGCGAGCACCTCCACGGCGTCCAGCGCGGGGTAGCCGCCATGGTCGTCGTAGACCAGGACCTCGCCCCGTGGGCGCAGTGAGCCGGTCAGCACGTCCCAGGTGTCGGCGACCAGGTCCTCGCCCGTGTCCAGGAAGGTGCGGTTGGGCATGCCGCCGGTGGCGATGATCACCAGGTCGGGGTGTTCGGCGCGTACGTCGTCCGCCTCGGCGTAGCGGCCGAAGCGGAGGTCGACGCCGTGGTGCTTGCACTCGGCCACCCGCCAGTCGACGATGCCGAGCAGATCACGGCGGCGCGGGTTGGAGGCGGCGAGCCGGATCTGGCCACCGGGGAGGTCGGCGGCCTCGAACAGCACCACGTCATGGCCGCGTTCGCCCAGGACCCGGGCGGCTTCCAGACCGGCCGGACCGGCACCGACGACAACTGCCCTTCTGCGGCGCCCGGTTGTCACCGGCACCGTGTGGGGCAGCGTCAGCTCCCGGCCGGTCGCCGGGTTGTGGACGCACTTGGTGTCGCCCGAGTCGTAGATCGCGTCCAGGCAGTAACTCGCCCCGACGCAGGGCCGGATGCGGTCCTCGCGGCCGTCGGCGACCTTGGCGACCAGATGGGGGTCGGCGATCTGGGCGCGGGTCATACCGACCAGGTCGAGCAGTCCCTCGCGCAGGGCGTGCCGCGCGGTGGCCACATCGGCGATCCGGGCCGCGTGCATCACCGGCACCCGCAGCCGGCGCCGGACCTCGCCGGTGAACTCCAGGAAGGGGCCCAGCGGAGTGCCGATCGGCGGGATCGCGCGCACCAGGGAGGCGTCGCTCTCGATGGAGCCGCGGATGGTGCTGACGAAGTCGATGCCGTCGTCGGTGAAACGCTCCGCCGCCACCAGGGCGTCGTCGAAGGTCAGCCCACCGGGGCGGGCCTCGTCGAGCATCAGCCGGATCCCGACCACGAAGTCCGGACCGACCGCCTCCCGCACCGCCCGGATCACCCGGCGCGGGAACGCCATACGGTGCTCCAGGCTGCCGCCGAACGCGTCGTCGCGGCGGTTGGTCGTGGGGGAGAGGAAGCTGTCCAGGAAGTGGCCGTAGGCCTCGAGTTCGATGCCGTCGAGGCCTGCCTCCCGGCAGCGCAGCGCGGCGGACACGTAGTCGGCCGTCACGCGGTCGAGGTCCCACGGCTCGGCGGCTTTGGGGAACGCGCGGTGCGCGGGCTCGCGCAGGGGCGAGGCGGACAGCACCGGCAGCCAGTCTCCGGCGTAATTGCTGGTACGGCGGCCGAGATGGGTGACCTGACACATCACCGCCGCCCCGGCCTCGTGCACCTCGTCGGCGAGGCGGCGCAGCCACGGCACGATGTCGTCCCGGTACAGCAGCAGGTTGCCGAAGGCGGGCGGGCTGTCCGGCGAGACCACGGCGGAACCGCCGATCATGGTCAGGCCGACCCCGCCGCGCGCTTTCTCGACGTGGTAGGCGCGGTAGCGGTCCTTGGGCAGACCGTCCTCGCCGAAGGCCGGTTCGTGGGAGGTGCTGACCACCCTGTTGCGCAGGGTGAGGTGTTTGAGCCGGAAGGGCTGGAGCAGAGGGTCGAGGCTCTGGGAATTCTGAGAACTCTGGGAAGGCACAACCACTCCTCGGGAAGTGGGAGGCCGGTCGCTGCGGCGGGGCGTCGATGGCCGTACAGCGAGCGCGGATGTCTCGCATTGCGAAACTGACTCGCGATGCGAGACAAATGGTGGAGGCGCCTGCCCGTGGCCGTCAAGGGGCTGCCGGGATGCGGTCCGCCGGGGTCAGGGCTGCGGGCGGTGCCCCTGGCGCAGGGAGATCTGCTCGCCCGCCTGTCTGACCTGCTCCGCGAGGGCGGGCACGGTGTCGTCGCCGAGGCGGAACGTGGGGCCGGAGACGGTGACGGCGGCGACGACCCGGCCGTCCAGGGAGCGGATCGGTGCGGCGACGGCGGCCAGCCCGATCTCGTGCTCCTGCGAGGTGGTGGCGTATCCGCGTTCGCGGACCGTACGCAGCTCGGCCTTCAGGCGCGCCGGGTCGGTGATCGTGTGCGGGGTGTACCGGTCGAGCCCGCGCTCCAGCACCTCGTCGGCCTGCTGCTCGGGCATGTGTGCGAGGAAGAGCTTTCCGGCCGCGGTGGCGTGCAGCGGGCTGCGCTTGCCGACCCAGTCCACGCTGGAGATGGTCGCGCCGCCCATCTCCTGGTCGATGGTGATCACTTCGAGCCCGTCGTGGATCGCGAGGTTCACCGTCTCGCCCACCTTGGCCGCCAGTTCGCGGCAGACAGGGCGGCTGAGCAGGGAGAGGTCGCTCTGCCGTCCGGCGCCGGCGGCCAGTTCGACCATGCCGAAACCGAGGCGGTAGCGCCCCCGCTCGGCGTCCTGCTCGACCAGTCCGCGGGACTCCAGCGTGGCGAGCAGCCGGAAGACCGTCGCCTTGTGCAGGCCCAGCGCCTCGGCGACCTCGGTGACGCCGGACGGGCCGCCCCGGGACAGCGACTGCAGGATCGACACCGCACGGTCCACGGACTGCACTGAGGTGTCGCGGGGCCTTCCGGTGCTGGTCATGGCGGAAAGGATAGTCAGCGCGCGTGGCCCGTCCCGGCCTCCGTCGTCGCCCTTGCCGTGGTTACGGGTCCGTTTCCGCGGTTAATTCTCCGCGCCCGAGGGTTGGCCGGAAAGCACCGGCTGGCTATCGTTCACGCACTCCACTCAATCGTTCCGCTGAACGAATAACGAGAAGGACGGTCGGCCCATGCCCGACACCCACCACGCGGGACGGCGGTCGTTCCTGGCCGCCGGCGCCGCCTGTCTCGGTGCGTCCTGGCTGTCCGGGTGCTCCGGCGCGGTGCTGCCCGCCGCGGCCCCGAAGGGCACCCCGGACCGCGGCGGCACCCTCCGGATCGCCCGGCCGCCCGCGTCCGACGCCGAGACCCTCGACCCGGCGAGTTCCCTGTCCGCGTACGAATACCTCGGCGCCCTCTACAACCGCCTCGTCCGCGTCGGTGCGGACGGCCGACTGGCCCCCGACCTGGCCGAGTCCTGGGAGACCGACGCCAAGGCCCGCACCTGGACCTTCCGGCTGCGCAAGGGCGTCACCTTCCACGACGGCCGCGCGTTCACCTCGGCCGACGCCGCTTACACCCTGCGCCACATCATCGACAAGGCGACCGCCTCCCCGCAGGCCGCCGTGCTCGCCCCGCTCGTCGACCCCAAGACGCTACGGACCCCCGACGCCCACACCCTCGTCGTCCCGCTGAAGTCCCCGAACGCCGAGTTCCCCAGCCTCCTCACGCACTACAACTGCTACGTCGTCCCCGACGGCAGCGCGAAGTCCATCGGCCGCACCGGCATCGGCACCGGCCCCTTCAAACTGGAGTCGTTCGCGCCCGCGGGCCCCGGGCGCGTCATCGCCCACTCCGGCCACTGGGCCGGACGGCCCGTCCTCGACGCGATCTCCTTCTACTCCGTGGCCGACATGTCCGCCCGCGCCAACGCCCTGCTCGCGGGCCAGGTCGACCTGCTGTCGCAGACCAACCTCGACTTCGCGACGGCCCGCGTGGTCGCCGCCTCCGACCGCGCGACCGTCGCCCGGGTGAAGAACGCCCAGTGGTACGTGCTGCCGATGCTCACCACCGACAAGCCCTTCACGGACGTACGCGTACGGCAGGCGATGAAGCTCGCCTACGACCCCGAGCACGTGGTGAAGGTGGCCCTCCAGGGCGCCGGCAGCGCGGGCTGGGACAACCCCGTCCCGCCGGACGACCCCCTGCACATCCCCGCGCACCCGACGCACGACCCGGAGAAGGCGAAGCACCTGCTGAAGCAGGCGGGCCAGGAGGGGCTGGCCGTCGACCTCTACACCTCCGCCTACGACCCGTTGCTCACTCCCATGGCCCTCGCCTACCAGGAGTCCGCCAAGCGGGCCGGCATCCGCATCCGGGTCAGGACGGCCGCCGCGGACTCGTACTACACACAGATCTGGATGAAGAAGCCGCTGATGGCGACCTACTGGTACACGGGCAGGCCCGTCGACCAGCTCTTCACGCAGATCTTCCGCAGCGGCTCCTCCTACAACGAGACCGCCTGGTCCGACAAGGAATTCGACGCGGTCCTCGACCGCGCCCGCGCCGAGACCGACGACGCGTTGCGCCGCGAACTCTACGGCGAGGCACAGACGTTGGTGATCGAGAAGGGCGGGGCGATGACCCCGATGTTCGCCGACCGGCTCGTCGGGATCTCCCGCAAGGTGCGCGGATACGCCGAGCACGGCTTCGAGTTCGACTACATCGGCATCGGCCTGAAGGGGGCCTGAGCATGCTCGTGTTCGTCGCCCGCCGACTGGCAGCCGCCCTCGGCACGCTGCTGCTCTCCTCCGTACTGGTCTTCCTCGCCCTGCAGGCCCTGCCCGGCGACGTCGCCACGCAGATCCTCGGCAAGGACGCCACGCCGGACGCGGTGGCCGCCCTCCGCAAGCAGCTGGGGCTCGACCGGCCCGCCTGGGAACGCTACTTCGACTGGATCAAGGGGGCCGTGCACGGTGACTTCGGCACCTCGCTGGTCTCCCAGAAGCCCGTGGGGAGCGAAGTCGCCCAGTACCTCGGCAACTCCGCGCTCATCGCCGTCGTCACCATCCTGTTCGCGGTGACCGGCTCCCTCGTCCTCGGCGTCCTGGCCGGCCTGTACCGCGACCGCTGGGCCGACCACCTGATCTCGACCGCCGGCCTGGTCGGCATGAGCGTCCCCGAGTTCGTGGTCGCCACCGTGCTGGTGCTGTGCTTCTCGGTCGCGCTGCCCTGGTTCCCCGCCGTCGTCCTGTACGGCCCCGACGCGAGCGTCGGCCAACTCCTGCCCGCCGTCTGGCTTCCCGCCCTCGCCCTCGCCATCGTCATGGCGGCCTACATCGTCCGCATGGCCCGCACATCGGTGATCGACGTGATGGCGAGCGAGTACGTCACCACGGCCCGGCTCAAGGGACTGTCCACCTGGCGGGTCGTCACCCGGCACGCCCTCCCGAGCGCCCTGCTGCCCACCCTGCACGTGATCGCCCTGAACGTGGCCTGGCTGGTGGGCGGTGTCGCCGTCGTCGAGAACGTCTTCAACTACCCCGGCATCGGCAAGCTGATGCTCACCTCCGTGCAGAACCGCGACCTGCCCGTCGTCCAGGCCGTCGCGCTGATCAGCGCCGTCGTCTACGTCGTCTGCAACCTCGCCGCCGACCTCGGCGCCATGGCCCTCAACCCCAAGCTCCGTACGCGCGGGAGGACTTGATGACCACCCTCGACACACCACCGGTGACCCTGGCGGCAGCGCCGGGACGCGCATCCCGCGCCTGGCGCACCCTGCGCTCCTCCCGCACGGCCCTCGCCGGTCTCGCCGTCGTCGGCATCCACACCCTGATCGCCCTGATCGCTCCGCTGCTCACCTCGTACGACCCCATCGCCAACGACCCCTCCCACGCGCTCCTCGGACCGAGCTGGTCGCACTGGGCCGGCACCGACCAGTACGGCCGGGACGTCCTCACCCGGGTGCTGTACGGCGGCCGGTACGCGCTCGGCGTGTCCGTCGTCGCCACCCTCATCGCCCTCGCCCTGGGCACCGCGATCGGCTGTGCGGCGGCGCTGCGCGGCGGCTGGTTCGACGACGTCCTGGGCCGCGTCCTCGACGCGGTGCTCTCGGTGCCGGCCGTCCTCGCGCTGCTCGTCGTCGTGACCGCGCTCGGCACCGGCCCCGCGGTCATCGTGATCGCCGTCGCCGTGGTGTTCGTGCCCCAGGTCGTACGGGTGGTGCGCGGCGCGGCGCTCGCCGTCGTACCCAACGACTACGTGACCGCTGCCCGCGCCCGCGGCGAGCGCACCTGGTCGATCCTGTGGCGGGAGGTTCTGCCCAACATCGTCGACGTGGTGTGCGTGGAGTTCGCCATGCGGGCCTCCTGGGTCGTGCTGCTGATCTCCTCGCTGTCCTTCCTCGGCTTCGGCGCCGACCCGCCGACCCCCGACTGGGGGCTCATGGTCGCGGAGAACCGCACCGCCATCACCGTCGTCCCGATGGCGAGCCTCGCACCGATCATCGCCCTGGCCACGCTCGTGGTCGGGCTCAACCTCGCGGCCGACGGCCTGTCCAAGGCCTGGGGCGTCGACCGGATCAGGGAGGGTTCCTGATGACCTCTGCCGCTGTGGTGTCCGTCAACTCCCTCTGCGTGTCCTACCGTTCGGGCGGTCGTGACGTGCCCGTCGTGCAGGACGTGTCCTTCGAGGTCGCCGAGGGCCGCACGCTCGCCCTCGTCGGCGAGTCCGGCAGCGGCAAGTCGACCGTCGCGGCCACCCTGCTCGGCCACCTGCGGCACGGCTCGCGCCTGGACGGCGGGACCGTGCGGGTCGACGGCCTCGACGTATTCGCCCTGCCTCCAAGGGGGTTGCGGCGCCTGCGTGGTGGAACCGTGGCGATGGTCGCGCAGAACGCCGGGCACGCGCTCACCCCGTCCATGCGCGTGGGACGGCAGATCGCGGAGGCGGGCGGTGCCGTGTCCGTCCTCGATCTGCTGGAGCAGGTACGGCTGCCACGCCCCGCCGACCTCGCCCGCCGCTACCCGCACGAACTCTCCGGCGGCCAGCAGCAACGCGTCGCCATCGCCATGGCCCTCGCGGCCCGCCCCAAGGTCCTCGTCCTCGACGAGCCCACGACCGGTCTGGACGTCGTCACCCAGCGCGGCATCCTCGACCTCGTCACCGCCCTGCGCGACGAACTCGGCCTGGCCGCCGTGCTGGTGAGCCACGACCTCGGGGTCGTCGCCCGGATGGCCGATGAGGTGAGCGTGCTGCGTGCGGGCCGGGTCGTGGAGGCGGCGCCCACGCGAACCCTCTTCCTGGGAGCCCAACACTCCTACACCAAGCGGCTGTTGGCGAGCGTGCCGCGCCTGACCGACGACGGGCTCGCCCTCGTGGGTGACGACGGTGAGCGCGAGGTCCGCGCCAGAGCCGTGGTGGCGGCGGACGCTCCGGTGGCGGTCTCGGCCGCGGATGTCACCGTCGACTACGGGTCGGCGCGTGCCGTCCACGGCGTCTCCTTCGACGTCCGCCGCGGCGAGATCGTCGCCCTGGTGGGGGAGTCCGGCAGCGGGAAGTCCACCCTCGCCTGGTCCCTCGCCGGTCTGCGCGCTCCCTCCGGCGGGACGATGACCCACGGTTCCGGTGATCTGGCCAAGCCCGCACGCCGACGACCGACAGCCCTACGGCGGCTGGTGCAGCTGGTGTTCCAGAACGCCGACACCTCCCTCAACCCGCGCCGCACGGTCGGCGACGCGATCCGCCGCCCCCTGCGCTTCTTCGGTACCGCCCCCGACCGGCAGACGGCCGCCGCACGCGCCCTCGACCTCGTGCGGGACGTACGCCTCGACCCGTCGCTCGCCGCCCGGCTGCCCGCCCAGCTCTCCGGCGGCCAACGTCAACGGATCGGTATCGCACGGGCGTTGGCGGGCGAGCCGGACGTGCTGATCGCCGACGAGATCACCACCGCCCTGGACGTCTCCGTGCAGGCCGAGGTGCTGCGGCTGCTCGACGACCTGCGCCGGGAGAGGCAGTTGGCCTGTCTGTTCATCAGCCACGACCTGGCCGTCGTACGGGGGATCGCCGACCGCGTGCTCGTGCTGCGCCAGGGCGTGGTGGTGGAGGAGGGCCCCACCGAGGCCGTCTTCGCCGACCCGGCCCACCCCTACACCCGCGAACTGATGGCGGCCGCGCTCGAACCCGATCCCGACGCCGAGCCGTTCGTGGCCAAGGTGCCCGACTGGATCGACGCCGCCGAACCCGGCGACCTGTGGGCCGACCACGGCGACGGCCACCGGGCTCGCCGCTGGCACCCGGCCGACGCCCCTCTCCCCGAAGGAGTTTCGTGAAGTACCGAGAGCGGTTCGAGCGGCAGGTCGTGCGCGAGGACGTCTGGATCCCCACCCGCGACGGCAGGGTCCGCCTGCACGCCCGTATCTGGCGCCCCGCCGACGCCGAGGCCGACCCGGTGCCCGCGCTGCTCGAATACCTCCCGTACCGCAAGAGCGACTGGACCGCCCCGCGCGACGCCCAGCGCCACCCCTGGTACGCGGGCCACGGCTACGCCTCCGTCCGCGTGGACATCCGTGGCCACGGCGACAGTGAGGGCGTACCGGGCGACGAGTACGACGCCCAGGAGCTGGCGGACGGCGTCGACGTCGTCAACTGGCTGGCCGCGCAGCCCTGGTGCACCGGCAAGGTCGGCATGTTCGGCATCTCCTGGGGCGGCTTCAACTCCCTCCAGATCGCCGCCCTGGCCCCCGAACCCCTCAAGGCGATCGTCACCGTCTGCTCCACGGACGACCGCTACGACAACGACGTGCACTACACCGGCGGCGCCGTCCTCGGCATCGACATGCTGGCCTGGGCCGGCACCATGCTCGCCTTCGCCGCCCGCCCGCCCGACCCGGCGAACGTCGGCGCCGACCGCTGGCTGCCGATGTGGCGCGAACGCCTCGACGCCCTCGAACCGTTCCTGCACACCTGGCTGGCCCACCAGCAGCGCGACGACTACTGGCGGCACGGCAGCGTCTGCGAGGACTACGGCGCGATCGGCGCGGCCGTCCTCGCGGTGGGCGGCTGGAACGACCCGTACCGCGACACGGTGCTGCGGCTGGTGGAACACCTTCCCGCCGACCGGGTACGGGGGGTGATCGGCCCCTGGTCCCACCAGTACCCGGACCGCGGGCTTCCGCCCGGCCCGGCGATCGGCTTCCTCCAGGAAACCCTGCGCTGGTGGGACCACTGGCTGAAGGGCGCGGACACCGGGGTCATGCGGGAGCCGCTCCTGCGCGCCTGGGTCAACGATCCGGTCCCGCCCGCCACTTCGTACGACGTCATGCCGGGCCGTTGGGTCGGCGACACGAACTGGCCCTCGCCACGCGTGACGTGGCAGGAGCGCCCGCTGGCTGCGGAGGGCGCACCGGACCTCGTCGTCCGCTCTCCGCAGCACACCGGCATCGACGCCGGCCGTTTCTTCCCCTTCGGCAACGCGAGCGACCTGCCGCCGGACCAGCGGGAGGAGGACGGCCGTTCGGTGTGCCTCGACTCGGCGCCCCTGACCGAACGCGTCGAGATCCTCGGCCGCCCTCGGGTCCGGCTCCGCCTGGACAGCGCCACTCCGCGCGCCCATGTGATCGCCCGCCTCTGCGACGTGGCCCCCGACGGCTCGTCCACCCTCGTCACCCGGGGCGTGCTCAACCTGCTCGCCCGGCACGGACGGGACAAGGCCGTCGCATGGACGCCGGGGAGCTTCGAGGACGTCGAGTTCGAGCTGAGCGCCGTCGGGTACGCCTTCCCGCCCGGCCACCGCATCCGGGTCGCCGTGTCCGACACGTACTGGCCCTGGGTATGGCCGCACGGCGAGCGCGGGAAGCTGACCCTGCTGCCCGCGCACAGCGCCCTCCTGCTGCCGGTGCGGACGGCCGGCGAAGAGCCGCCGATCCGCTTCGAGGAACCCGAACAGGCGATACCGCTTCCGGTGACGTACGACGTCCCGAGCGAGCCGGGTCCCGAACGGCTGGTCAGCCACGACGTGGCGGCGGGGGAGTGGACCCTGGAGGTCGACCCGCGCTACGGCGGCTCCCGCACCTACCCCGACGGCCTGCGATACGAGGAGAGCGCCCGGGAGACGTACCGTATCCGCGGCGACGACCCGCTGTCGGCCTCGGCCGTCTCGGCGTGGACGATCCGGCTCAGCCGCGGCGAGGAATGGGACGCCGAGGTCGTCGCACGGACGGAACTGCGGGCCACGGCGTCGGAGTTCGTCATGGACAGTCACCTTGAGGCACGGGCGAACGGAGAGACAGTGGCCAAGCGCGCATGGCACCGCACCACCCCGAGGACGTCGGGATGAAGGGGGAGGATGTCGGGACGAAGGCCGAGAAGAGCCCGCGCCGCGCCGTGGCCGCAGCAGACCGCACCCGGCAGCCCACCGAGGTGCGCCGCCGACTCATCGTCGAGGCGGCTGTTCCGCTGATCGCGGAGCGCGGGTACGCCTCGGTCGGAGTCCGGGAGGTCGCCGCCGCGGCCGGGGTGTCGGTCGGCACGGTCACCTACCACTTCGGCAGCGTCCAGGAGATCCTCTCCGAGGCGATGGTGCTGCAGATCGAGCGGTACTACACCGCCCTCAGCGAGGCCGCCGACCGGGCGACCAGCGGCGGGGAGGGACTGCGGCTCCTCGTCGACGCGCTGTTCACCGAGGACACCGACCGCCACTGGCGGATGTGGTTCGAGTACTGGAACGTCGGCGAGCACCATCCCGATCCGGCGTTCTCCCGCGGCCAGGACCGACGCTACGAGAGTTGGTACCAACAGATCCGGACACTGGCCGAACGAGGCCTCGCCGACGGTGAGTTCACCTGCGAAGACCTGGACGGCTTCACGGCCCGCTTCGCCGCCCTCGCCGACGGCCTGGCCCTGCAACGGCTGCGGCAGGCTCCGCCGCTGACCACACAGGACGCGCGCCGCCATCTGAACCACTTGATCGACACGGAACTGCGCCGACGGAACTGAGCCCGAACCTGGCATCGCGCCGGATCGAGAGTACGGTGGGTGATCCCGCGGCTGTCGGCTCGTGCCTCGGGTGAGGGGGCTCCTGACCGCCCAGTGATCAAGGAGGGCCGGATGAGTCCACGTTCCGGCGACGGGCCCGCCGTCTCCCGTCAGGAGTTCGACGCACTCTTCGATGCGGTCCGCACATGGGGTCGCTGGTCCCCGGCCGACCGCGGCGCCTTCAACCGGGTCACCCCGGACCACGTGCTGCGGGCCGCGGCGCGGGTGCGGACGGGCACGGTCGTCCCGCTGGGGTTGCCCTGGAACACCCGGCCGGGCCCCGACAACCAAAAGCCCGCGCTGCACCACATGACCGATCTCGGTGACGTGGAGGCGCCGGAACCCTCCACCCACAAAGACTTCATCGCCGCCGACTACCACGGCAAGGGCATCACCCATCTCGACGCGCTGTGCCACATCGCCTATCGGGGGCAGCTCTACGACGGCCGCACGGCACACGAGGTCGTCGATGCCGCGGGCGCCCGCTTCGGCGCGGTGTCGACGCTCGGATCCCTCGTCACGAGGGGAGTGCTCCTCGACCTGCCCGCCGTCCTCGGGATCCGCTGGTTGGAGCCGGGGCGAGCGGTGCACGCGAGGGACATCGTCGGTGCGGAGAAGGCGCTCGATGTGACGATCGGCGATGGCGACGCGGTACTGCTGCGCTCCGGACACGTTCGGCGCCGCGAGGAACTCGGCGCCTGGGACCCCGACACGGCCAGCGCGGGCTTTCATGTGGACGCCCTTCCGTTGCTGGCCGAGCGTGGCATCGCGCTGCTGGGCGGAGACGGCGACAGTGACGTACGGCCCTCACCCGTGGACGGCGTGCACTCGCCGGTCCACGCCCTGGCTGTGGCCGCGATGGGGATGCCCCTGCTGGACAACCTCGACCTGGAAGCGCTGTCCGCCGCGACCGCGACGGCGGGGCGCTACGACTTCATGCTCGTCGTGGCGCCACTGAACATCCCGGGCGGGACGGGCTCGCCCGTCAACCCGGTCGCGGTCCTGTGACGCCGATCCGGTCCGGTCACCGAGTGTGAGGGGCCTTGTGAACGGTGACTCGCGCCTCCAATACCCGTATCCTCTTACATATCGGGCATTTCGGAAGGGTTGACTGTCGACAGCGCGAGTGAGGCGGAGCGTGGTTCGGGCGGGCGAAGATCCGATATCGGCGGGGCGTGCGCCAGGCTGCACGGGGCCCGCCAGTTTCCGTGAGCGATTCCTGCAGGGTGAGCCGGTCGAGACGGGCGTGCGCACGTCGATCCTGAATTCCTGGCGGCGCTGCCGGACCCTGGGGCTGTCGCCGGACCAGGCCGACCTTCCCTTCCGGGAGGACTTCGAACCGGACGGACGGATCGTCCGCGCGGCCGTTCCGGTGCTCGACCGGCTGCAGGCCACGTTCGCCGGCAGCGCGATGAACATCTCCGTCGCCGATGCGAGCGGGACGGTGCTCCTGCGCCGTTTCGGAGAAGCGTCGCTGGCCAGAGTTCTCCCGGCCTTCCAGATCGTCCCCGGGTTCGTGTTCGCCGAGAAGGTCGCAGGTACCAACGGCATCGGTCTCGCCCTGGCCGAGCGCCAACCCATCCGGGTCTACGGCGCCGAGCACTTCGCCGAGCGCTCCCAGGGCAGTGCCTGCCGCGCGGTTCCCGTCCGCGACCCGCTCAGCGGCCGCATCGAGGGCGTCCTGTGCTTCGGCTATCCGCGCAGCGCCGAGGACCCGGCGCTGGACACCGTGATACGCAAGGCGGCCGAGGCCATCGAGCGGCGGCTGCTGGGGCAGAGTTCCTCGCGTGAGCGCGCTCTGCTGCGGGCGTACCTGGACAGCGGAGCCGAGACCGCCGCAGGTTTTCGGCACCGCGTAGGGGTGCGGGAACTGGCCGTGGAGATGAGCCCCCGCGACCGGGCGATCCTCATGGAGAAGGCCGCCGAGCTGATCGCCTGCGCGCAGCGGGCCTGTGTCGACGTACCCCTGCCCGACGGCCGTCGGGTCACGCTCGTGAGTCGGCCGATGACCAGTGCCTGCGGAGTGGAGGGCTTCGCCATCGAGGCCGTTGTCCCCGGTCCCTCACCGTGCGAGCCCCTCGCCTTGCCGCATCAGGTCCACAAGCCGCTGGGCCTGTCCGCAGAGCTTGCCGCCGCCACCTCCCTCACGTTCTCCGGGGCCGTTCCCGACGTGGGGCCCGGGCGGCTCCACGTCATCGGTACGGAGCACGGCCCTGTCGCCGTGGGCGTCGAGCGCGTCACGGTCGGCGACGGCACGACGCACGAGCACTCCGACTCCCCGCCCCCGGCGAGAGGGCTCATGATGGTGGGGGAGCCGCACGTGGGGACCTACGCCCTGGCCGCGCGCCGCCGTCTGGAACTGTTGTCCGAGGCCGGCGTCCGCATAGGCACCACCCTGGATGTGCGCACTACCGCCAGGGAGCTCGCCGAGTCGGCGGTGCCGCAACTGGCCGACTTCGTCACCATCGACCTGCCGGAAGCCGTGCTGCGCGGCGAGGAGCCCGCCGATCCCCGCAGTGACCTACGCCGTACGGTGGTCCACGGCATCCATGACGACTGTCCCTTCCAGCCGGCCGGCAAGCAGGTCGAGTACGGTCCGACGATGCCGCAGTCGCGGTGTCTGACGAGCGGCCAGGCGGTGCTGGAACCGGACCTGAAGGCTGCCGCGGGCTGGTTCGTACAGGACCCTGACCACTCCGTACAGCTGCTGAGCCACGTCCACTCCCTCATCGCGGTGCCCCTGGTCGCCCGCGGCGTGGTGCTGGGCGTGGCCGGCTTCTACCGCGCGCAGGGCTTGCCACCGTTCGGGGACGACGACCGGTCGCTGGCCCAGGAACTGGCCGCCCGTGCCGCACTGTCGATCGACAACGCCCGGCGCTACACGCGCGAACGCGCCACGGTCCTGGCCCTGCAGCGCAGCCTGCTCCCGCACGGTGTGCCGGATCAGGACGCCGTCGAGGTCGCCCATCGCTACCTGCCCGCCGAATCCGACGTGGGAGGGGACTGGTACGACGTCATACCCCTGTCCGGCAGCCGCATCGGGCTCTTCGTCGGCGACGTCGTCGGCCATGGCATGCTCTCCGCCGCCACCATGGGGCGGCTGCGCACGGCCGCCCGCAGTTTCGCCGAACTCGACTTCCCCCCGGACGAGGTCCTCACCCACCTCGACAAACTTGTGGGACGCCTGGACCGGGAGGACCCCGGCGCCGTGGACGCAGGCATCATCGGCGCGACCTGTCTCTACGCCATCTACGACCCGACCACACAGCAGTGCACCATGGCCCGCGCCGGCCATCCCCCGCCCGCGCTGGTCCGCCCCGACGGCACCGCGTGGTTCCCCGACCTGCCCGCCGGACCGCCGCTCGGCCTCGGCGGTCTGCCGTTCGAAGCTGCCGAGCTCGACCTCCCTGAGAACAGCCAGCTGGTCCTCTACACCGACGGGCTCATCGAGGACCGTCACCGCGACGTCGACGAGGTCCTCGATCAGCTGCGCGCCACGCTGGCCCAAGCGAACGGCACGCCCGACGAGACCTGCGAGGCGGTACTCGACACGGTGGCCCCCGCCCACCCCTGCGACGACATCGCCCTCCTCGTCGCCCGCACCCACGCCCTGGACCCCCAGCGGATCGCCACCTGGAACCTGCCCGCGGATCCGGCCCTGGTCAGCGAGGTGCGCGCCTCCGCCACCCGGCGACTGGCCGACTGGGGACTGGACGGGGCCGCGTTCGCCGTCGAACTGGTGCTCAGCGAGCTGGTCACGAACGCCATCCGCCACGGCGCAGGGCCCATCCGGGTACGGCTGCTCCACGACCGCACCCTGATCTGCGAGGTCTCCGACACCAGCAACACCGCCCCGCACCTGCGCCGAGCGGCCAGCACCGACGAGGGCGGCCGCGGCCTGTTCCTCGTCGCGCAGCTGACGCAGAGCTGGGGCACGCGCTACACCCAGCAGGGCAAGGTCATCTGGGCCGAATGCGGGCTTGAGGGGGCCTGAGGCGCCGGCCCCGGCGATTCGCTGCTCCGTCGGGGCGACAGAGAGCGGCACATGTCCCAAAATATGTGACATGTGCCGCTAATGTCGCTGATGCGCATACGGGAAGAACACGACAGGTCCAACCCCGGAGAGGTCCGTGCACGAGGCCCACGACACCTCTGCGCATGCGGTGCCGCCCTTCGGGGCGGAACCTCTGGTCCGTGTCCGCGGGCTTGCCAAGCGATTCGGGGGAACCGTCGCGCTCGCCGGGGTCGACCTCGATGTCCACGCCGGCAGCGTCCTCGCCCTTCTTGGTCCCAACGGAGCCGGGAAGTCCACGCTCATCAAGGTGCTCGCCGGCGTCCACCACGCCGACTCGGGGCAGGTCACCGTGGCCGGGCACCCGCTCGGGAGTCACGCCGCTTCCCGGCACATGTCCTTCATCCATCAGGACCTCGGCCTGGTGGAGTGGATGACGGTGGCCGAGAACATCGCTCTGAGCACCGGGTATCCGCGCCGCGCCGGACTGATCTCCTGGCGGCTCACCCGAGAACACTGCACCGAGGCCCTGCGGGTCGTCGCCGGACATCTCGACCCCGACACGCCGATCTCCTGCCTCGCCCCGGCCGAGCGTTCGCTCGTCGCCGTCGCACGGGCCCTGGCGGCACGGGCGAGGCTCATCGTCCTCGACGAACCGACCGCCCGCCTGCCCGCCGCGGACTGCACCCGGCTGTTCCGGGTGCTGCACACCCTGCGCGACCGGGGGCACGGCATCCTCTACGTCAGCCATCGCCTGGACGAGGTGTACGAGGTCGCCGACACCTTCGCCGTGCTGCGCGACGGACGCCTGGTCAGCCATGGCTCGCCGGCCAGCCACACTCCTGCCCGCCTGGTGCGCGCCATCACCGGCGAGGGGCCGACCGATCACCGCCCCGCCACCACTCCGGCCGGCGGCCCGGCCGTCCTGACCCTGGACGGGGTGCGCACCCCCGACGCGGGACCGGTCAGTCTGGAGCTCCGGCAGGGGGAAGTCCTCGGCCTGGTCGGCCTCACGGGCGCCGGACACATGGACCTCGCCCGAGCCCTCGCGGGCGCCCGGCCCCTCCTCGGCGGACGAGCCCTTCTCGGCGGTCGCCCGTACCATCCCCGTACGGTCGCGGACGCCGTCGGACGGGGTGTCGCCCTCGTCCCCGGTGACAGACAGCGGGAGGGTTGCCTCGCCGAGCTGACCGTACGGGAGAACCTCCTGGCCAACCCCCGGGCGGGAGGCATGTCGGCGCTGAGCTGGATCAGCCCCCGCCGCGAACGCGCCGAGGCCGGCACCTTGATCGAACGGTTCTCGGTGCGTCCCGACGACAGCGAGGCCGCCATCGCCACCCTGTCCGGGGGAAACCAGCAGAAGGTCATGATCGGCCGGTGGTTGCGGCCGGCCCTGCGCCTGCTGATCCTCGAGGAACCGACGGCGAGCGTGGACATCGGTGCCAAAGCCGCGATCCACCGCCTGCTCGACGAGGCGCTCGCCGCCGGCCTCGCGGTCCTCCTCATCTCCAGCGACTTCGAGGAGGTCGCGGGCGTGTGCCGGCGCGCCCTGGTCTTCGTCCGCGGATCCGTGACGACCGAGCTGACCGGCCCGGCCCTCACGGTCACCGAGCTCACGCGGGCGGCTTCGGCCCTGCCCTCCTCCGGAACCGCGGCGAATCCGTGACCGGCTCCCCCTCTCCGGCTGCGCCCCCGCCACGGCCCCCTCGCCCGGGACCACCGAGGCGACTCGCCCGACTGCACGGCCGTAGCGGGCAGCTCATCGGCGCCTACGGCCTCCTGACCCTCACCGCCCTGCTCTTCCTGATCTTCTCCCTCACCCTGCCGCGTACCTTTCCCACCCGGGACACCGTCGACTCGATCCTGTCCAACCAGTCGATCCCGGCCGTCCTGGCACTCGCCGCGATGGTCCCCATCGTGACCGGCGCGTTCGACCTCTCCATCGGATACGGTCTCGGCCTGGCGCACGTCATGGTGATGCAGCTCGTCGTGGGCGACGGGTGGCCCTGGCCGCTCGCCTGCCTCACGGTGATCGCCGGAGGGGGTGTCGTGGGCGTCCTCAACGGTGTCGTCGTCGAATTCGGACGGATCGATTCGTTCATCGCCACGCTCGGAACCGGCAGCATGATGTACGCGGTGACCGGATGGGTCACCGGCGGCGGCCGGATCGTCCCCGGCCCGCAAGGCCTCCCGGCCGCCTTCACCGGCATCTACGACTCGACGATCGTCGGCCTGCCGGTTCCCGCCTTTTACGTGCTCGCCCTCACGGTCGCCCTCTGGGTGGTTCTGGAGCGGCTGCCACTCGGCAGATACCTGTACGTCATCGGGTCGAACCCGCGCGCCGCCGACCTGGTCGGCATCCCGACCCGCAAGTACACCGTCTACGCCTTCGCCGCGTCGGGACTGATCGTCGGCTTCGACGGAGTGCTGCTCGCGGCCCAGCAGCAGATCGGCAATCCCAGCGTCGGCCTCGACTACCTGCTGCCCGCGTTCGCCGGGGCCATCCTCGGCTCCACCGCCATCAAACCGGGGCGCCCCAACGCCCTGGGCACCCTCGTCGCCGTCGCCGTCCTCGCCGTCGGCCTCACCGGCATCGCCCAGATGGGCGGCGATTTCTGGACGGTCCCGTTGTTCTACGGCGGCACCCTGCTCGTCGCCGTCGGACTGGCCGGCTACTCCGCTCGTCGCCGACTGCGCACCGGTGCGGTCGTCGCCCGCGATTCGCCCGCCGTGACAGAGGGCGACGGCACGCCGGGCAGCCCTCCATGACCCACGCCGCGGGCACCGCCGAAGTGCCCGGGCGGCGTTCTCCGCAAGGAGCTTCCGTGCACCGCAACCGCAACACCCCCGCCGTCCGCAGGGCGCGGTCCACTGCCGCCGCCCTGATGGTCGCGGTCTTCGTGCTGGCCGGCTGTGAACGCGGCCCGTCGAGCGGCCCGGCGCACTCGACCTCGGGTCCGAGCGGCTGCCCCGCGGCCCAGACCAGGGCCCAGGCCGCCGTCGGCCGGGCGGAGCGGACCGACATCCCCTGGAACGGGCCGACCAGCGGTCCCGCCGCGGTGGCCGGCAAGACCCTCGTCTACGTCGCCCAGACCATGACCAATCCCGGAGTCGCGGGCGCCGCGGACGGAGTGCGGAAAGCCGCGCGCGTCATCGGCTGGCATGTCCGGGTGATCGATGGTGGCGGAACCCCCGCCGGCATCCAGGCGGCGATGAGCGAGGCCGTGGACGTCAGACCCTCGGGGATCGTCATCGGGGGCTTCGACCCGGGCTCGACCTCGCAGCAGGTGGCGCGTGCCAACGCGGCAGGCATCCCGCTCATCGGCTGGCACGCGGTCGCTTCCCCCGGCCCCAGCCGGCGCCCCAGGCTCTTCACCAACGTCACCACCAGAGTCGAGGACGTGGCCAGAGCCAGTGCGCAGTGGGTCATCTCGAGCTCCGACGGCACAGCCGGGGCCGTGGTCTTCACCGATGCCTCGGTCCCCTTCGCCAAGTACAAGTCCGATCTGATCAGGAAGGAGCTGGCCACCTGCGCGGGGGTAAAGCTGCTGGCGTACGAGAACATCCCGATCCCGGATGCCGGCAGCCGCATGCCCCGGGAGATCTCCTCGCTGCTTTCCCGCTTCCAGGAGAGATGGACCCACTCCGTCGCCATCAACGACCTGTACTTCGCCGATGCCGGCCCGGCGTTCCGCGCGGCCGGCAAGAAAGGTTCCGGCCCGCCCTTCAACATCGGCGCCGGCGACGGCGACCCCTCCGCCTTCCAGCGCATCAACGGCGAGCAGTACCAGACAGCCACCGTCCCAGAGCCGCTGTCCCTGCAGGGCTGGCAGATCGTCGACGAGTTCAATCGCGCCTTCTCAGGCCGGCCGGCCAGCGGGTATGTGCCCCCCGTCCACATCAGTACGGCCGACAACAGCCACGGCGCGACGACCTGGGATCCGGCGGGCTACCGGGAGGCGTACCGGAAGATCTGGGGCACGTGACCGTGGCGGCAGGACCGGTCAACGTGGCGGGGCGTACTTGGTGAGCAGGAGCGCGATGTCATCCGCCCTGTCGGGGGAAGCGTGGCAGGCATCCCGCAGCAGCCCGTCGGCCAGATCGTCCAGGCCACCCCCGCCGAGCCGGGCCAGCGACCCCCGCAGGCGCTCGACGTCGGAGCCGATGTCCGAGTCGCGCCGTTCGATCAACCCGTCCGTATAGAGGGCCAGGACCGACCCGGGAGCGAGACGCAGCTCCGACTCCGGAAAGCGTGCCGTCGCGTCGATGCCGAGCAGTGGGCCGCCGGGCACATCCAGGACCTTGGTGCGCCCGTCGGGCAGGCGCAGCAGGGGCGGGAGATGGCCCGCGCGGACGATGCGCACGATCCCCGAGCGGGGATGGAACCGGGCGTAGCAGCAACTGGCGAGGAGCACCGGGTCGAGGTCCATGTGGAGGCGGTTGGTGCCGGCGGCGACGTCGCTCGGTCGGTGGCCGGCGGCGACGAATGCCCGCATGGCGCTGCGCAGTTGGCCCATGGCGGCCGCGGCGGGGACGTTGTGCCCCTCGACGTCCCCGACGATCAGTGCCACTTCGTCGCCGGTGGGGATGACGTCGTACCAGTCGCCGCCGATGTCCATCCCCCTGGTGCCCGGAAGATAACGCCCGGTGACGTGCAGCCCCGGCACAGTGGGCAGCCGGTGCGGCAGCAGCGCGTCCTGCAGGCCGCGGGCGAGGGCGAACTCGGCGTCGTAGAGTCTGGCGCGTTCCAGCGCCTGGCCGATCAGGCCGCCCAGCGCGGTGAGGACTCCGCGCTCCTCGTCGGGGAACCGGTGGATGTCGTCGAAGCCGAGAATGCAGGCGCCGACCGGGTGGTTCGAGGCGATCAGCGGCAGGAACGCCCAGGAGTTGGTGTGACCCACCATGAGCCCGGGGTAGCTCTCGCGGAGCTGCTCCCGGGATTCGATGAACAGCGGGACCCCGGAGGTCAGCGCGTCCGTCACGGGCAGCCGGGCGTGCAGCGGGGTACCTTCGAACCGGGCGAGAAAGCGTTTCGAGTAGCCGCGCTGAGCGAGCAGGTGCAGGCGCTGTTCCTCCACCACGGCGATCGCCAGCTCCTGTCCGCCGAAGGTCGGCAGCAGCTGTTCGGCGACGGCATCGAACACCTCGTCCGCGGTGGCCGCCTCGGTGAGGGCGCTGCCCAGTGCGAGCACCCGGTAGAGGGAACCCACGCGGGGGGCCGTGGGCGCGGGCGCCGAGGAGAAGGGCGGTCCCTCCTCGGTGACCGGTGCACCGGGTCCGGTGCCGGCCGGTACGGGCTGCCGCACTCGTGAGGCCCACCCCGTCATGCCCTGAGCGCCCGGGTGGAGGGAGAAGACCAGCCACTCGTCCGGGGGGCGGCGGACCAGGAAGGAGACCGGTTGCTGGGAGACGACGGCGGCCCGGTAGCGGTCCTCGTACACGGGATCGGCCAGCCAAGGCAGGATGTCCCAGGGGCGCCGGCCGATCAGTTCGTCCTGGCGGACCCGCAGCAGATCCTCCAGGCTGTGGTTGGCGTAGGCGAGGCGCCCGTCGGGAGAGAGCGCGAAGAAACCGTCCGCGAGCCGCTCGATCGCCGCCACGGCGGCCATGCCGCTCCCGGAGTCCAGCACCGCGCCGACCAGATGGCAGGAGGCCTCCGAGTCGTCGCGGCTCTCCGGTACCCGGCCCCACAGCTCGACGACGCGGTGTCCACCACGCCCGTCCAGGATGCGTAGGCGGTAGGCCAGTAGGTGTCCCTCCTCGGCCGCGGCCCGGGCGGCGGACCCGAAACCGGGCAGATCCGCCGGCTCGATGCAGGCCGCCAGTGTGGCCGCCCGACCGTCGAACACGCGGGGCGCAATCCCGAAGATCGCGCACAGCTCGTCGTCGGCAGTGAGGGCTCCGGTGTCGAGGTTCCAGTCGAACAGGCCCACCCGGATCGCCGGAGCGGACGGCAGCGGGACCAGTATCGGAGCCGTCCGCTCGTCGTACTCACCGAGCGTGCCGCGGGCCCGCAGCCCGGCGAGGGCGGTGCCCAGCCGGTCGGCGGCGGAGCGCAACCGCCCGCGCTGCGCCCGCGACAGTCCGGTCCCGTCCGGCCTGGGCGTCCACACCACGGCGATGGCGCCGAAGGTCCGCCCGCCCGCCCGTACGGGGACCGATGCAGAGCCGAACGGGTAGGGCAGGGCGATCGAGAGCTGGGGGAAGCGCCGCATCGTCTCCTCCGCGCCGGCCAGGTGGACCATGCGCCCGGAGCGGCACGCCTCCGCCACCGGCATACGGCTGTTGACCGGGATCCGACGCCACCCGCTGAGCAGGGAGGGCGGTGTCCCGCAGGACGCGGCCACGACGAGCGAGCGATGGTCGCCGGAGAGCAGGAACACACTTCCGGTATGTGCTCCGGTGACCTCCACGGCCTGGACCACGGCCCTCACCATCGCGTCGTCGCGCTCGCGCGCTTCCCCGACACCCGCGGCGCCGAGCGGGTACGAGTTCGATGCCATGCGGTTGACCGACACGCTGCCCTCGATCATCCATGGAGTACTTTTCCCAGTTTATGGTCATTCGCGCCTCTCTGTGGATGGATGTCGGGCCGGTACGGGCGAGCCGGTTCTGCCCCCACAGGCCAGATGGAGCGGGGGAACGTTCGCCAGGGTGTCCGCTCATGAGCGAGAGCGAGTCGGCCGCCCCAGCGGAAGCTCCTCTCGCGAACTCTGTTGCCCGCCCCGGACGGGTCCCGATCACCGATGCGCGCGTCCTGGGAGCCTTCGCACACCCCCTGCGCCTGTGCCTGCTCCACCACCTCATGCGTACGGGGCCGGACACCGCGAGCCGCTGTGCGGAGGCGGTCGACGACTCGGACTCCAACTGCAGCTACCGCCTTCGCCTCCTCCACCGGTACGGACTCGTGGAGCGTGTCGAGGCGGAGGACGGCGCCGACGCCCGGGACCGGGGCGTGGCGATCGTCGGGGCCGAGCTGAGCGGACTCACCCGTCGGGTGCGGTACTTCCTCGCGGCTTCGGCTTGCTCGAAGAGCCGTGGCAGCGGGCGGCGGTGTTCGACTCCTCCGCACACACCCGCTCGCCGGACGAACTCGTCCACCTGACCTCGGTGATCGACCTCTTGGTACGCCCGTACATCATTGCCAACCGCCGGGACGTGCCGCCCGACGCGGCCGAGATCAGCTTCGGCGTCCAGGCGTTCCGCCGGCCCAAGGAGCAGCGTCGACCCCATCGGGTGAGGACGAGGGGCAAGCCGTTGCGACGCTCAGACGCCGGCCGCCCGGAGCCCGCCCCGACGGGTGGTCTCAACGCGTGTCGTCGCGAAGGGCCTTGTCGATCTCGCCCAGTGCAGCGGTCAGCTGGGTGTAGTCGTCGGCCGTCAGCGGCTTGACGAAATACTGCTCCACCACCTGCGCGTGGACCGCCGCCGCCCGCAGGAACGCCGTACGACCTTCGGGGGTCGGTTCCACCAGGGCCACCCGCCGGTCCTCGGCGGACGGTACGCGGCGGACCAGGCCGGCGTCCTCCATGCGGTCGATCAGACGGGTGGTGCCGCTGCTGGTGAGAGTGAGATCGTCGGCCAGCTGCCGCTGGGAGATCTCCTCGCCGGGGCGGCGGCAGAGACGTATCAACACCTCCAGCATGGTGTGGCTGATCCCGCACTCCCGCCGCAGCGCACTGTCGATGCGCTGTTCCAGGCGCGTGGCAGATTTGATCAGCAGACCGAAGTCCCGCACGAGCCGGCTGTTGGCGGCGCGGGCGGCGACTTCGTCGCCGGGCTGCGGTGTCGGGTTCATCACCGCCCGATTTTACTGTCTCCTCACCTACTGCTGTCTCAATCGCTGACTAGTCAATTGCTGACTGCTCAGCTAAATTCGGGGGTGGGCTCACACCGCGAGCGAGAGGGAGATTTATATGGACCTGCAGTACTGGCTCGGCCGAGCCACCCACGCGATACAGTCCTGGGCCGACACCTTCGGTCCCCACCAGCCCCACGCGTCTCTGCAGGTGGACGACGACCGCTTCGCCTCGGTCTTCGCGGGGTTCACCGAGAGGCTGACGGACAACTACCCCTTCTTCCACCCCCGCTACGCGGGCCAGATGCTCAAGCCCCCGCACCCCGCAGCGGTGGTCGGCTACCTCACCGCCATGCTGATCAACCCCAACAACCACGCCCTGGACGGCGGCCCCGCCACCGCCGCGATGGAACGCGAGGTCGTCGCGCAGCTCGCCGCGATGTTCGGCTACGACACCCACCTCGGCCACCTCACCACCAGTGGCACGATCGCCAACCTCGAAGCCCTCTTCGTCGCCCGCGAACTGCACCCCGGCCGCGGCATCGCCCACAGCGCCGACGCCCACTACACCCATGGCCGCATGTGTCACGTCCTGGGCATGACGAGCCATCCCGTGCGCACCGACAGCCAGGGGCGGATGGACCTCGAAGCGCTGCAGGACGTCCTGCGCACCGGGCAGGTGGGCACCGTCGTCCTCACCACCGGCAGCACCGGACTGGGTGCCGTCGACCCCGTCCACGAGATCCTGCCTCTCGCCGAGCGGTACGGCGTCCGCGTCCACGTCGACGCCGCGTACGGCGGCTTCTTCACGCTCCTGGCCGGAGCCGACGGGATCGAGGGGCTGCCGCCGGAGCCCTGGCGGGCCGTCGCACGGGCCGACTCGGTCGTCGTCGACCCCCACAAACACGGCCTGCAGCCCTACGGCTGCGGAGCCGTCCTCTTCCGCGACCCCGAGGTGGGCCGCTTCTACCTTCACGACTCGCCGTACACCTACTTCACCTCCGCCGAGCTGCACCTCGGCGAGATCAGCCTGGAATGCTCCCGCGCCGGCGCCTCCGCGGCGGCCCTCTGGCTCACCTTCCAGCTCCTGCCGCCCACCCCCGAAGGCCTCGGCCAGGTCCTGGCGGCCGGCCGCCGAGCAGCTCTGAAGTGGGCGGATCTGATAGAGACCTCAGACCTTCTGGAGCTCTACCAGCAGCCCCAGTTGGACATCGTCACCTACTTCCCCGCCGTCGATCCCGCGACCCTCGGCGGCATCGACGCGGCCTCCGCACGCATCCTGGCGGACGGCATGACGGCGCCCGATCCCGTGTACGTCAGCACCCTCAAAGCCGACCGAGAGGCGTTCACCGCCCGCCATCCCAAGATCACAGCAGACGCCGACGGCGCCCGTATCCTCCGCAGCGTCCTGATGAAGCCGGAGTCCGAACACCACGTCGAGGACCTGCACCACCGGCTCGAGCAGCTGGCCCGGACCTGCTGAGCGCATCCGCTCGCACCCGCACGATCACGGGCACGGCACCGCCGCCGCGGGGCCGACACGGAAGACGGCATCCGGCTGGTCATCCATGCCCGCGCCGACCCGGCGAACGCGACGGCCACCGCGCTGACGGCGGCAGCATGACCCGTGTGACCTGGCGTTCCAGAGTGGCCGGACAATACGGGTGAATCAGTCGAGACGGGGCACTTGGTCGGCATGGCACATCCCGCGCCGGCAACCGGATCCCTTGGAATACCCACGTTCTCGTCCCTGCACGAGCTGGCCGGACTGGTCGCTGCCCGGCGGGGACTGTACGTCCGCTGGTCAGTGGGGCCCGAGGAGGACCTGGCCGCCTCGTCCAGCACGGACGACCTCACCGGCGTCTCACTGCCCGGACTGTCCGCGAACCCGCTCGACATCGAGGACTGGTGGGGCGATCGGCCCACGCACATCTGGGTCGCCCGAAGGCTGTACGACTACTCCCACCTGCCGCGGGTCAGGGACGGCCGAATTCGCCCCTGGGCGCTGGCGGCCAAGGAGACCGGCCGCGGGCCCGACAACGAGCCGCTGGTGACCGATGTGCAGCCGCTGGGATGGATCAGCCCGCAAGTGATCACCGAGGCCGACACGATCGTCACACGGCAGCAGGGCTCCTGGGGCCCGCTGAACCGGGACAGCGCCGTCGAGGGCTGACGGGATCGATCCGGCGAGGACTCGTCACCGGCCTCACCGACGAGTACCCGGAGGCCGTCCATCCCTGCCCCCCCGGGCAGGCGCCCCTGTCCAGCGGGACTGCGGAGAGCCCGGTGACACCTTGGGCACGGCCTCTGGCGGCCCCCGCCCGATAGTGCGACGGTGCCGGCCAGTGCGGCGGCCTGCACGGTGAGGGGCGGCTGGGCGGGCCGGGATGTGGTCGGTCCGTCCGTCGGCGGGCCTCTCGGGTGCCGACGAAGCTGCTACGCGCGCACGCCCAGGCATCCACGAGGCCGTGGGTCAGGACCGGAATTCGGGTGCGCGGGCGCGAGTTGATGCCGGCGGCGAGGATGACGGGCAGCGGGCCGTCCAGAGCGGGATCCGAGAGCAGGCCAGCTGGCGGCGCTGCGGTCGGCGTGCCAGTCGAGACAGGCCGTCACCCCATGCAGCGTGCCGTGCCCGCGGGATGGCCGGAGGTGACGCCGAGCACCATCGACGGGTCTTTGGCCGGTACGGGGCCATCCGTGCCATCGGGCAGCTGATCGCGCCGCTGGTCCAGAACGGGCCGACGGCCGAGGACCGCCTGCAGGCCGAGCCGCGCGGCAACTCCGCGGCCTGGCCGGTGTCTTGCGCCACCCATGTCTCCTGCAGGCACACAATGGCCGGCCGTGGTCCGTCCGGCGTCTCCGCGAGCCGTGGCGCGTGCTCCCGCCGCTGCTCCCTCCCTTGCACCGACGTTGCACACCGGCCTCACACGTCTCAGTACTAGTCTGATCTTCGAATGCACTTGAACAGCTTTTCGAAGCACGGCACATGGGAAAGGTGACCCGCGATGTCGCTGAGCCCCGGCGATCCGGAGTCCATAGGCGGCTATGCGCTGCTCGACCGGCTCGGTAGTGGCGGCATGGGGATCGTCTATCTGGGGCGCTCGGACTCGGGACGTCAGGTCGCGGTCAAGGTCGTGCACGCGCCGTATGCGCAGGACGAGGAGTTCCGGACGCGCTTCAGGCAGGAGGTCGCCGCGGCCCGCCGGGTGAGCGGCGCGTTCACCGCGCCGGTGGTGGACGCCGATCCGGACGCCGAACGGCCGTGGATGGCGACGCTCTACATCCCTGGCCGCACGCTGTCGGACACCGTGGCCAAGGACGGCCCGCTGCGCGGACGGGCGTTGCGTGTGCTCGCGCTGGGTCTCGTCGAGGCGTTGCGGGACATCCACCGGGTGGGCATGGTGCACCGCGATCTGAAGCCCAGCAACGTCCTGATGGCCGAGGACGGACCCCGCGTCATCGACTTCGGCATCTCGTACGCCGTCGACAACGAGGCCCTCACCATGACCGGCCGGCTGATCGGTACCCCGCCCTTCATGTCTCCGGAGCAGTTCGCCGCGCCGCGTGAGGTCACCGCGGCCTCGGACGTCTTCTCGCTGGGCTCGGTGCTGGTGTACGCGGCCACCGGAAACCGCCCGTTCGACGGCAGCAGCCCGTACTTGACGGGCTATCAGGTGATGTACGAGGCCCCGGACCTCAACGGCGTCGCCGAACCCCTCCGGGGCATCGCCGAGCGTTGCCTGGACAAGAACCCGGCCGCCCGGCCAGGCCTCGACGAACTCCACCGTATGCTCCGGGAGTTGCCGGACTCCGACGTACCGCCGGTCGTGCCGGCCGCACCGGGAGTGCCCGACTCCGCGGAAGCCGACCGCCGGGCCTCCCGCACCCACCCCTTCGCTCCGGGCCCGCCCGCAGGCGAGGGGAGGACGGAAGGGGTCGGAACCCGGACCGGTCACGGACGCCGGCGGCGTGTGCTCATCGGCATCGCCGCCGCCCTGGCGGTCACCGGAGTGAGCATCGCGGCGGTGAGATTCGGGTCGCACCACGACGACGCCTCCCCGTCTGCGGGTTCAAAGGAGTCTGCCGCCACGGTGACCCTGCCGCCGAAGCATGTGCGGTGGGACTACCAGATCGGCGGCGCGTACCCCCTGGCGGCCGGTGCTCGGGTTGTGAGCCGCGACCACGACAGCGAGCCCGCGCCGGGCGTCTACAACATCTGCAACATCGACGCTTTCCAGGCACAGAAGGGCGAGGAGCGGGACTGGAACTCCGGCCTGCTGCTGCGTGACGCCAAGGCCGACATCGTCTACGACAAGGACGGCGGCGAGGCGGTTCTGGACATCCGCACGGCGGCCAAGCGGCAGCGCATCGCGGCCAAGCTGAACGGCTGGATCGACGAGTGCGCGGCCAAGGGGTACAAGGCCGTGGAGCCCGACAACTACGACGTCTTCACGCGCTTCCCGGAGTACCTCAAGGCCGGCGAGGCCGAGGCGTTGATGAAGCTGCTGTCCGCCCACGCCCACGCCAAGGGCCTGGCCGTCGCCCAGAAGAACACCGCGGAGCTCCTGTCCGACCGTGCGTCCGTGGACCTGGACTTCGCCGTGGCCGAGGAGTGCGCCGAGTGGAACGAATGCGGAGAGTTCGCAGAGGCATACGGCGACAACGTGCTCGTGGTCGAGTACACGGCGAAGGGCATGGCGAAAGCGTGCACCAACTGGGGCAGCACCCTGAGCATCGTCCGCCGTGACGAGTCGGTTGTGCCCAAGGGCGCGAGCGGCTACGTGCACCAGACCTGCTGACGCCCGGTCGTCGCAGGTGAACTGCCTTGCGTTTTTGTGGAATTGTGGTTTGCACTTTGCCTGTGCTTGCGTTGCCCGCTGGGCCGCCCCGACCTAGCCTCACCTGCGAAGCCGTGGGAAGGGCAGGCATGCTGAAGACCGTCCGCGAGCAGGCATCGGGTCTCACGAAAGACCAGCGCAATGCTTTTGTCGCCGCCTACCTGGGCTGGGCGATGGACGCCTTCGACTACTTCCTGGTGGTCCTCGTCTACAGCGAGATCGCCGACGACTTCCATGTCTCCCTCACCGACATGGCCTTCCTCACCACCGCCACCCTGGTGATGCGCCCGGTGGGTGCCCTGCTCTTCGGCATGTGGGCGGACCGCAAGGGCCGACGGCTCCCGCTGATGGTCGACGTCTGCTTCTACTCGGTCGTCGGGTTCGCCTGCGCCTTCGCGCCCAACTACGCCGTGCTGCTGGTGCTGCGTCTGCTCTACGGCATCGGTATGGGCGGCGAGTGGGGTCTGGGCGCGGCGCTGGCCATGGAGAAGATCCCGGCCGAGCGGCGCGGTTTCTGGTCGGGGCTGCTGCAGAGCGGCTACTCGCTGGGATATCTGCTCGCCGCGGTGGCGTTCTTCGGCATCGAACCGGCCTTCGGCTGGCGGGGGTTGTTCGCCTTCAGCCTGGTCCCCGCCCTCGTCGCGCTGTGGGTGCGGACCCGGGTGGAGGAGAGCGAGGTGTGGGAGAAGAGCGTGGCGCTCAACCGCACCCCTGCCTACCAGGTGTTCAAGAACCCGGCGGTGCTCAAGCGCTTCGTCTATCTGGTCGCGCTGATGACCGCCTTCAACTGGATGTCGCACGGCACCCAGGACGTCTACCCGACCTTCGTCAAGAAGGGCCTGGGCCTGTCCCCGGACACCGCGATCTCCATCGCCGTGGTCTACAACATCGGCGCCATCATCGGAGGCATGGTGCTCGGCGCCTACTCCGAGAGGCTGGGCCGCCGTCGCACCATCATGGTCGCGGCCGCCGCGGGCCTGGCCGTGGTGCCCTTCTTCGTGCTGTCCACCGCCGTGGGCTGGCTGATGCTCTCCTCCTTCCTGATGCAGGTGTGCGTGCAGGGTGCCTGGGGTGTCATCCCCGCGCATCTGACCGAGATGAGCCCGGATGCCATCCGGGGCTTCTACCCGGGTGTCACCTACCAGTTGGGGAACCTGATCGCCGCCCTCAACCTGCCGATCCAGGAGGCCATCGCGAAGCGGCACGGCTATCCCGCGGCGATGTCGTGGACCGTGGTGCCCGCCCTGGCGGTGGTGATCGTCCTGAGCGCCGTCGGCAAGGAGGCCAAGGGCATTCGGTTCGGCAGCACCGGTACGCATGCCCCGAGCACGGCAACGGCCGACACCGCCTAGCGGAACACCGATCGACGCGCCCACGGCCTAGCGCAGGGCCAGCCGACCGCGGAAGTTCTCCGGCACCGGCGCGAACCGCAGCGCCATGGTGATGTCCTCCGGCCGTTCCACAACCAGCCGGTAGCGGGTGCACAGCAGGTGACACAGGGCCATCAGCTGGACCGTGCCGAGATTCGCGCCGATGCATTTCTTCGGCGCCCAGCCGAACGGCACATAACAGGTGCGGTCCGCCGGGCCGTGTGGCGCGCCCGGCAGGAAACGGTCCGGATCGAAGACGTCGGGCTGTTTCCAGATCCGCTCGTTACGGTGGATCAAGTGCGGGCTCAGCAGATACCACTGCCCCGGCTCCAGGCGGGTGGCCCCCAGGTCGAAAGCGAATTTGGAGCGCCGCACCAGCAGCAGCGGCGGGCTCCACATCCGCAGCACCTCCTTCACGAACCGGTGGGTCACCGGGGCCACCTGGGTGGGCGCCGTGCGGAACTCCGCCGGATCCACGGCGCACAGCTCCTCCGAGAGCCGTTGCTGCCACTCGGGATGCCGGACGAACTCGTAGAGCAGGCTCGCGGCGGCGGTGCCGGGCGGGCCTCCGATGGCGGTCAGGACGGCGGTGACGACGTCCAGCGCGCGGTCCATTCCGAGCTCCGGCAGCAGATCCACAAAGGGGTCGGCGAGGTCCGGCTCGCGCCGGCGCCGGCCGTCGGCGCGCTGCCGCAGAACCCGGCGGACCACCAGCCCGGACCGTAACTGTACGGCGATGAACCGCAGATGGTGCCAGGTGCTGCCGGGTTCGGGCGAGACCAGCCGCAGCAGCTTCATCTCCAGGTCCCGGCGCACCAGGTCCGCCTCGCCGGAGGTCAGGCCGGTCAGCGCGACGGGCAGCAGCGACCGCAGTGTCACATCCTGCGTGAGCATGGACAGGTCGACGTCCTGTCCGACCCGGGCGTCCATGATCCGCTCCATGCGCTCGATCAGCCGGCCGTGGTGCTCGGCCGTCGCGAGCGTGTGCAGCTGGGTCAGCCACGCGGAACGGATGCGGCTCCACCGCATCTCGGGGCTGTGACGCCGGCGCACCATGTCGACGAGGCGGTCGTGCATCACGAACCGGTGCCAGTTCGTGGCGCTGACATGGCGCGCCGCCTCCGGCTCGAACACGCCGAGCCGCTGGTCGTCCACCCAGAAGATCCCGTCCTCCTGGGCGCTGCGCATCCGCATGAAACGCAGGAAGTCCTCGGGGTGTTGCGGGGTGGTCATCGTGCACATTCCCCTCGTGGGGCGCGGGGAGCCGGCCCAGTGGCGTCTCCCCGCGCGGGGCCGGTCAGATGTGGTGGTACAGGTACCAGAAGTAGTCGTACTCGCGTCGGATGTTGAGGACCGACTTCGCCTTGAGGTATAGCGCGCGCATGCTGGTTCACCTCCTTTCCGGGCAGCCGTCGGGAAGGCTCAGCGTCGCGGTGAACCGCGGCGGAGCCAGCGCCGGACCCACCTGGGGCCCGTCGCCGTCATGGGGGGCGACCGACACGCGCCAGTCACGGGAGAGCAGACCGACGAGGTCCTCCAGCAGCCGCACGGTCACGGTCGCGCCCGCGCAGGTGTGCGGTCCGTGTCCGAACGGCAGATAGGCGGCGTCGGGCACCCCCGTGGCCCAGCGCTGCGGGAGGAACTCGTCGGGCCGCTCCCAGTGCCCGGGATGCCGGTGCACCAGATAGCTGCACACCACGAGCCGGTCCCGGGGCGTCACCCGCGTCCCGCCCAGCTCCTGCACCCGGCTCGGGGTGCGGGCGAACAGCCACGCCACCGGCCACAGCCGCAGCGCCTCGCGCACGGTCCAGCTCGGGTCGGCCGCGGCGCGGTCGGGGTGCGTGCCCAGCAGCTGGACGCACCAGCCCAGCGCGAAGCCGATCGATCCGACCGTGGCGAACAGGAAGGACAGATAGACCTCGACGAGATCGTCCGGGTCCGCCGTCGGGCCGCCCCCGTCGACGACGACGTCGACGAGGTCGCGCGGCCCGGCGCCTCCACCGTCCTGCCGCAGCCGCGCCTGGCGGGTGCACATCTCCGTGTGCAGGGCCCGCAGCGCACGGCGGCGGAAGAGCAGACGGGAGGCGGCCGAGTGGCGCCGTCGCGCGCCCGCCAGCACCGCGCGGGCGACGATCGCCTCCACGGTCCGGTGCAGGTGGGCCGGCGCCTCCCGGTGCAGCAGTACCTCCCGCAGATGCCGCAGCACCAGCAGGTTCCCGGCATCCGGCCACTCGCTGTGCGGCGCGAGCCGCTCCGCGACCAGCCGGGGCAACTCCCCGCGGTGAGCGTCGAGATGACGCCGCATCAGCTCACGGGCCGCACGGCCGATGGCGATCTGTGCGGAGCGCGGTCCGAAGACGCCGTGCCGGTTGTGGAAGAAGTCGGACGTCTCCACGACGGCGCCGTGCCGGTTGCCGAGCACCGCCCGGACCGCCTCGGGCTCGGCCAGGCACACCGCGCCCATGGCCGAACGCCACACGTCGTGCACCCCGTCGAACTCCGCCGCCAGCAGGGCCAACCGGTCGCCGCTGTGGTGGCGCGGGCCTTCGCCGTTCACGGGACGTGCCGGTGACGACTCCATGGGGTCCTCCATAGGTGGTGGTGCGGCGTGCGGGCCTGCGGCCGACGCACACAGCCTGGTGAGCGGGCACCGCGCTGTCGCCTGCTGTGCCGCTGAGCGGAACGGCGGGCGACTCGTGGACCTGGGCTGCGCCACGGGGAGGCCCATGCCACCTGCGCCGGGGCGTCCGGCACGCCTGTTGGACCGCCGGCGTGGCGGCGCGTGCCAGTACTCCGGCGCTTTGTGATCGCAGGCACTGGACGACCGGGGCTGGTTCACGAGCTCTCAGCGACGGCGTCCGAGGCCCGCCGTGATGGCTGCCGCCGCGCGGCGGGCCGGGTCGGTGAGGCGTTCCAGGTGGTGATCCGGGTCGGTCAGGACGCTCAGGGCCGCCACCGGGACGCCGTCCGCCGCGTACACCGGTACGGCCGTGCAGCACACCCCCTCCAGCACCTCCTCCCGGTCGTAGGCGGCGCCGTACTCCCGGATCCGACCGGCCTCGTCCGGCCAGGCCCGGGGCAGCGGACCGAGCGGCAGGCCGGGCTCGGCCCAGGCGGTCAGCACCTTGCCGGCCGCGGTGTACCAGGGCCAGGTCTGCCGGTCGTCGGGCACCGGCGGCGGGACGTCCGCCGTGGTCGACCAGTCCAGGACCAGCGTCTGCCCCTGGTGCAGCACGGCGAGACCGACCGTCATGCCGGTGACGGCCGCCAGCCGCCGCAGCGGCCGCTCGGCGGCCGACCGCAGGCCCGGGTGGGGCTGCCAGCGGTGGCCCAGTCGGAACATGCCAGGGCCGATGCGGTAGTGGCCCGCACTGCGTTCGACGGCCCCCAGCTCCACGAGCTGGTCGAGCAGCCGGTAGGCGGTCGTCTTGGGCAGACCGCACACCGAGGCCAGCACGGTCACGCCGGCCCCCTCCTCCTGGCGCAGAGCGTTCAGCAGGGCGAAGGCGCCCTCCAGGACACCGCGTCCGGCCGTCGCGGACAGCGCCCTGTCCGCACCGGGCAAGGGCGCGCTGCTCAGTGGTCCGATCCGGGCAGGCGCCGAGGCGGACGCAGTCGCCGTATTCGATCGATGCACGTGTCAACCCCCGTGTTCACGTGTGAGCCCCGTTCAGTGACTGTGCGGGTCGCGGGCGCGCATGCCCCGTGCTGCCGGACCGGCGCGGGCGCCGCTCACGTCAGGGTGGGGGGCGCGGGTGGGCCGAGATTTTGCCGAAAGCTTGTCGCCCTGTTCGCCGGGGTGAGGGGACCGTGGATGAGATGTGAACGGGGGGTGGGTGCAATGCTGCGGCTGTGTCTGTCGGGACCGGTGGAAGTGCTGGTGCGGGAAGCGCCGGTGGATCTGGGTCCGCCTCAACGCCGGGCGGTGCTGGCCGCGTTGGCCGTGGACGCCGGCCGACCGGTACCGCTCGACATGCTCATCGACCGGATCTGGGGCGCCGATCCGCCGGAAGGTGCCCGTCGCTCCCTGTACGCGCACATCGCCCGCATCCGGCGGCTGGACGAGCACCTGGAGGACGTCGACGAGGGACGATTACCGGTGCTGCGCCGCTCCGGCGGCTACCAACTCGACCTCGACCCGGACCGGATCGACCTGCACCGCTTCCATCGCCTCGCCGCACTGGGGCGCGACGACACACAGCCCGACCGGACGCGAGCCGCGCTGCTGCGCGAAGCCCTCGAACTGTGGCGCGGCGAGCCCCTCGCCGGTCTCCCGGGAACCTGGCCCGCCCGGATGCGCGAGACCTGGCGCAGGCAGCGCGTGGATGCCGCCCTGCGGCTGGCGGACCTCGAGATCCGCGGCGGCGACCCGGCAGCCGTCGTGGACAGGCTGACCGACCTGCTGGACGAGTACCCGCTGACCGAACCCCTGGCGGAAGCCCTGATGCGGGCCCTGCACGCGGCCGGCGACAGCGGCGAGGCGCTGCGCTGCTACGCACAGACCAGGCGGCGCCTGGTGGAGGAGCTCGGCACGGAACCCGGGCGCCGGCTGTGGGAGCTGCATCAGGAGATCCTTCGGCAGCAACCCGTAGGTCACCTGCACGAGCACGAGGCGGTGCCCGCCCTTCCGGCCGCGGCGGCGACCCGGCCGCCTCCCGCCGCCCCCGGCAACGGTCACCGGCCGGCCCCTGCGGGCATCAGCCTCCCGTACACCGCACCGGCCCAACTCCCCATGGCCGTAGCAGGTTTCATCGGGCGCACCGACGAACTCGCCCGTCTGGACGCGCTGCTGGCGGACGCCGCACGACGCCCGGCGGCGGTGGTCGTATCGGCCTTGTCGGGCATGGGCGGAGTGGGCAAGACCGCGCTGGCCTTGCACTGGGCACGGCAGGTGCGTCCGGCGTTTCCCGACGGACAGCTGTATGTGAACCTGCGCGGCTTCGACCCCGGCGGCGCGCCCCTGGCCCCGGACCGGGCCGTACGCGGATTCCTCGACGCGCTGGGGGTGCCCGCCACCCGTGTCCCGGAGTCACTCGACGCGCAGGTGGGCCTGTACCGCAGCCTGCTGTCCGGCCGGCGCGTCCTGGTGGTGCTCGACAACGCCCGTGACGCCGATCAGGTGCGCCCGCTGCTGCCCGGCGCGCCGGGCTGTCTGGCCCTGGTCAGCAGCCGCAGCGCGCTGACCGGACTGGCCGCCGCGGAGGGAACGCACCTGCTCGCCCTCGACCTGCTCACCGCCGAGGAGTGCCGCGAACTGCTCGCCGCCCGCCTGGGTGCCGCACGGGTGGCGGCCGAGGCCGCCGCGGTCGACGAGATCGTCGTGCGCTGTGCCGGGCTGCCCCTCGCGCTCGCGGTCGTCGCCGCCCGGGCCGCCACCCGCCCCGCGCTGCCGCTGGCCGGCTTCGCCGAGGAACTGCGCACCGCCGAACGCATCCTGGACCCGCTGGACACCGGCGATCCGGCCACCGAGGTACGGACGGTCTTCCACTGGTCGTACCGCACACTCGGCCCACGGGCCGCACGCCTGTTCCGGTTCCTGGGCCTGCATCCCGGCCCCGACGCCGACCTGACGGCCCTCGCCGCCCTCGCCGGCACAGGGGTGGGCCAGGTGCGGGCACCGGTGGCGGAACTGACCGCGGCCCATCTGCTGATCGAGCACGCGCCGCGGCGTTACACCTGCCACGACCTGCTGCGGGCCTACGCCGTCGAGCTGGTCGCCGAGCACGACGACGAACCCGCCGTACAGGCCGCGACCCGCCGCTGTCTTGACCACTACCTGCACACCGCGTACGCGGCTGACGCCCTGCTCACCCGGCGACGCCACCCGATGACCCTCGCCCCGGCCGAACCCGGCGCCCAGCCCCGCCAATTGGCCGATTCCGACGAGGCGTTGGCATGGCTGACCGCCGAACAGGCGGTCCTGCTCTCCGCCGTGGAGCGCCCGCGGCCCGGCTTCGACGCCTACACCTGGCAGTTCGCCGCAACCCTGACCACGTTCCTGGAACGCCAGGGCAACTGGCAGGCCCTCACCGGCGTCCACACCGCCGCCCTCGACGCGGCGGTGCACCACCAGGACCTGGCCGGACAGGCGGCCGGCCACCGCGGCCTGGGACTGGCCCGCTTCCAGCTGCGCGATCCGCAAGGCGCCCGCCACCACTTCACCCGCGCCCTCGACCTCTTCCGGCAGCTGGGCAACCACGCCGGTCAGGCCCGAACCTGCCAGAACCTGGCCAAGATGGCCTGGGCGCACGGCGCGCCCCGCGAGGCACTGCAGCACGCGCGCCGCGCGCTGGAACACTTCCTGCTCGCCCACGACCGCGGCGGCCAGGCGGTCGCCCTCAACGACATCGGCTGGTACCTCGCCGAACTCGGCGAGCTGCGCCAGGCGCTGGACCACTGCCGCCGGGCACTGCCCCTGGTCCAGGCGACGGGCGACCTCAGCGGCCAGGCCCACACCTGGGACAGCCTCGGTTACATCCACCGGCACCTGGGCCGCCACGCCACCGCCGTGGAGTGCTACGACCGGGCCCTCGCCCTCTTCCGCAAGACCGGTGACCGCCGCAGCGAGGCCATCGGCCTCACCTACCTCGGCGACACCCACGAGGAGGCGGGCGCCCCCGGCCCCGCTCTCGATGCCCGGCGGCGCGCCCTGGACCTGTTCGACGAACTGGGCCTGCCCGAGGCCGACACCCTGCGCAGCACACTCCGGATGCAGGCAACGGACCCGACGGCACCGCTGGGAGCCCTCTAGCGCTCACGACGGCAGTTCGCCCGTTCGGGCCATCGGTCATCGGCCCGGTCCGGCGTGTCGTGCTTGCCCGATCGCCGCTCGTCCTACTCACCCGCCGCCTGCCCCGTCCTTTGGCCTGCCCACCGGGTGACAGGCGGGTGAAGCCTGAGGTGCCGTCCGCTTCCCGGGGCATGCATGAGGATCCCCGGCCGGACGGCGGGGCTCCATGCGCGGGAGGCGAGAGTGACGAACGAACGAGCCGATCGGGCCGGCCGGGACACCCAGAGGGTCCCGGTGCTCATCGTCGGGGGCTCTCTGGTCGGCCTGTCGACCTCGTTGTTCCTCGGACGGCTGGGCGTGCGCCACCTGCTGGTGGAGCGTCACACCGGCACCTCCATCCACCCGCGCGGCCGCGGCAACAACATCCGCACGATGGAACTGTTCCGGGTTGCGGGAATCGAGCCGGCGATCCATGAGGCCGCCGCCACCCTGGCCGACAACCACGGCATCCTGCAGACCCCCACGCTGGTCGGCGACGCGGGGGAGTGGCTGTTCCGGGAGATCGACCCCGGCGGCGGACTGGCCCGCTTCAGCCCCGGCGCCTGGTGTCTGTGCAGCCAGAACGACCTGGAGCCGGTCCTCCTCGAACAGGCCGCGGCGCTCGGCGGCGACCTGCGCTTCGCCACCGAGCTGCTGTCGTTCGAGAGCGACCCCACCGGTGTCACCGCGGTGCTCAAGAGCCGGGAGACGGGTGAGCACAGCACCGTCCGCGCGGACTACCTCGTCGCCGCCGACGGCCCCCGCAGCCCCGTCCGCGAGCAGCTCGGCATCGGCCACAGCGGCCCCGGCGACCTGTTCCACAACGTCAGCATCACCTTCCGCTCCCGCCGCCTCGCGGACGTCGTCGGCGACCGTCGCTTCATCGTCTGCTACCTCACCGACCCGGAGGCCGACGGCGCCCTGCTCCCGGTGGACAACCGCGAGAACTGGGTCTTCCACGCCCCCTGGCACCCCGAACACGGCGAAACGCTGGAGGAGTTCACCGACCAGCGGTGCGTCGAGCACATCCGCCGCGCGGTCGGCGTACCGGACCTCGACGTGCAGATCACCGGCCGGGCACCCTGGCACGCCGCCCAGCGCGTCGCCCGCAGCTACCGCTCCGGACGGGTCTTCCTCGCCGGAGACTCGGCCCACGAGATGTCGCCCACCGGGGCCTTCGGCTCCAACACCGGAATCCAGGACGCGCACAACCTCGCGTGGAAGCTGGCCGCGGTGCTCGGCGGCTGGGCCGGGGAGGGCCTGCTGGACTCCTACGACGCCGAGCGCCGCCCGGTCGCGGAGGCGACCAGCGCCCGAGCCGCCGACCGGTCGGCCGAGCACAGTCACCCCGGGTTCACCCCGCCGCCCGACGCCGGCGGCGGCCCCCGGCGCGGCATCCTCAACGTCGCCCTCGGCTACCGCTACCGGCAGGGCGCCGTCGTCGGCACCGACCCGGCGGGCGCGGTCGTTCCGGAGGACCTCGAGCTGACCGGCGAGCCCGGCAGCAGGGCGCCCCACCTGTGGGTGCGACACGGAGCCGAACGGATCTCCACGCTCGACCTCTACGAACGGTCCCTGGTCCTGCTCAGCGACGCCGGCGACCCGAGCGGATGGCACCGGGCCGCCGGCCGCCTCGCCGAGCAGCTGTCGGTGCCGATCCGGTCGTACCGCGTGGGCAGCGGACCCGGGGCCGAACTGGTACCGGACGGGGATGCCCAGTGGACGGAGCGGCATGGCATCACGGCCGGGGGCGCCGTGCTCGTGCGGCCCGACGGGTTCGTGGCCTGGCGGTCGCCCGGCCCGGAGCCGGATGCCGAATCGGTGCTGCGGCAGGTCCTGAGGACCGTGCTGTCACTGACCTGATCACGCGCGGCGGAACCCCTGTCTCAACCCTTGGGCCTGTCACCCAGGTGATCGTCCCGACTGGTGGTGAGGTGACGCCTGACTGACGGTGGTTCACGTCGGGGTCCGGTCAAGTCAGCTGATGACGTACCAGCTGCCGGGCCTTGGCGGAAGGACGTTCCTATGCGTTCTGCTCGCATTTTTCTGGCCACAGCGGCGGCTTCCGCCGTCCTCGCCATCGGTGCGCCCGGCGCGTTCGCAAACGGTGGCGACGGGAATCACGACGGTACTTCGCACGGCAAGGAGCACGGGAAGGAACACGGCAAGGAGCACGGCAACGAGCACGGGAAGGAGCACGGCAAGCAGCCCAAGCACGAGGAACCGCGCGGCGGAGTGCACACCGGCGGTGGCGCGCTGACCGCGGTGAACGACGACGGAGACTGGGGCGGCTCGCGGGCCTCGAAGACGGACCCGGACACCTACCGGGACGACTCGTGGGGCAGCGACCACGGAGGCCGTGACGAGGACGGTGGCGGCCGCGGCAATGACTCCTGGGGCGGCGGCGGCAACCACGAGAAGCCCCACGGCGGCATGCACACCGGCGGCGGGGCGCTCGCGGCGCCGACCGCGACCGCGGGCGGGCTGGCCGTGCTGGGAGTCGTCGCCACCGGGCTGTATGCGGTGCGCCGCAAGAAGCCGGCCGTGGGCGCGGCCTGACCCGTGCCCGATGCGATAGCGCAGCCGCGGCCGTCACCCGAGCCCCGTGCGGCGGCCGCGGCATAGCGCACCGCCGGGGGCCGCGCTGGAAGGGCCGCGCGGGCCGTCGACTGTCTCCGGCGCCGTCGTGGCTGCTCCTTCCCCCCATCGCGGCGGAGCCGCACATGGATGCGGCCCCGCGCCCCTTCAGGGCGCTGCAGCACCGCAGCGGACTGCGCCCGATCTGCTCAGCGCCCTGCCGCCGTGCCTGAATGAGGTGCTCTCCCATGGCAGTTCCCCCACCCTCTCCCTCCTCCGACGACCAGCCCGCGCCCACCGAACCGGGAGTGCCCCGCTCGGGCCTGATGATGATCTGCGCCGCCGCCTGCCTGGTGCTCGCAGCAAGCATGATCAGCGGCCAGGACAACTCCGCCGATGCCTCCCACTCACAGTCCGCCGCGTCCGTCCGGCACTCCCCGACGGGGACGATGTCCCCAGGGCAGCCGGTGGGCAAGCACCTGCCCCGGTCGCGGCCCGTGCGCCTGCGCATCCCGAAGATCTGGGTGGACGCCCCCTTCACGGGCCTGTCCCTCGGCCCCAACGGACAGCTGCAGCCTCCCCCCGGCGACAACACCAACCTCGTCGGCTGGCACACCAAGGGAGCCTCACCAGGAGAGGCGGGGACCGCGATCATCGCCGGGCACGTCGACACCAAGACGTCCGCGGCCGTCTTCGCCAACCTCGGCCAGCTGACCAAGGGCGATGTCTTCTACGTCCAGCGCGCCGACGGGCGCACGGCGACCTTCCGGGTCGACAGCGTGGAGACCTTCGAGAAGGACGACTTCCCCAGCGACCGCGTGTACGACGACACCCCCCAGGCCCAGGTGCGGCTCATCACCTGCGCGGGCAACTACGACCGGTCGGTCATGGACTACACGGACAACCTGGTGGTCTTCGCCCACCTCGTCTGAGCGTCACCCGCGTAGGCCATACGAGTCGCGCGCTTCGGGCTACGGGCACACGATCGAGGAACGCCGACGCCGCCCGGCCCCGCGGCCGGCGTCCGCTTCCGCCCCCCGAAGGAGTTGTGCGCAGGATGACGACCACGTCCGAACGTGTTTCCGATCCGTCGGCCCGACAGGTGTCGCCCCGGGTCTCCCAGTCCGTGTTCGACGGCTCAAGACTCCGGGTCGTCCTGCTGGTGGACGTCTACGACGGAGCCCAGCAGCAGTTCCTGGAGGCGTACGAGCTCCTGTGCAACCAGGTCGCCTCCGTCCCCGGACATGTGAGCGACCAGCTGTGCCAGTCCATCGAGAACCCCTCCCAATGGCTCATCACCAGCGAGTGGGAGAGCGCCCCGCCGTTTCTCGCCTGGGTCAACAGCGAGGAGCACGTGCGGATGGTGGAGCCGCTGCACAGCTGTGTCCGCGACACCAGGTCGCTGCGCTTCCACATCGTCCGCGAGACCGGCAGCCCGGCACCCGGCGGCGAGCACGGCAAGCGCCGGCTCCAGGCGGCACCCAGGATCGGCGACGGCCTGATCCGGCATGCCCTCACCTTCACCGTCACACCGGGCAGCGAGGAGAAGGTCGCGAAGATCCTCGCCGACTACGCCTCGCCCGAGCCGAAGGTCGACGACTCCACCCGGCTGTGCCGCACCTCTCTGTTCATGCACGGCAACCGGGTGGTACGGGCCATCGAGGTGCGCGGTGACCTGCTCGCGGCACTGCGCCATGTCGCCCGGCAACCCGAGGTGCGCGCCGTCGAGGAGGCCATCAACCCGTACCTGGAGCAGGACCGGGACCTCGACGACCCCGAATCCGCCCGCGTCTTCTTCACCCGGGCCGCACTGCCCGCCGTCCACCACGTGACGCTGGAGCAGCAGGACCCGCGGGAGGAGCGGCACGCCCTGTCCTATCCGGTCCGGCCCGGCTGTGGCATGCGCCTGGCCGAGGCACTGGCCCGGCGGGACGAGGTCGCCGCGGACGACCCGCGCAGCCCGATCCTGCGCAGCACGATCTTCCAGCGCGACGACGTCGTCGTACGGCTGATCGACGTACGCGGCGGGCTGGCGGCCGCCGACCCCGCCCTTGTCCTCGGCCTGCAGAACCCCGCGCAACTGGCCGAGCTGACGACCTTCCCCGTCGACGCGTCCGCGCCACGGCACGGCGAACTCGGGCGCTTCATCGGGCTCGCCCGCATGGACCTCGTCACCGACCGCCGCTCGCCCGAGGCCTGAGCTGCCCCCAGCCGGCCGTGGCGGCCACCGCCCCCACGTCGATGCAGGACCTGATCGGAGGAACGCCGTGATCACATCCCGTCCCAGAATCGTGGATCTCAGCGAGGTCGAGCCCAACCGTCGGCGCGGCGGCGACCTGCGTGCCATGCTCACCCCCGCCACGGTCGGCTCCACCAGCGGATTCATGGGCGTCGCCATCGTGCAGCCCGGCGAGCGCATCGGGGAGCACTACCACCCGTACTCCGAGGAGTTCGTGTACGTCGTGTGCGGGGACCTGGAGGTGGACCTCGACGGCGTCCCCCAGCCGCTGCGGCCCGAACAGGGCCTCATGATCCCCATGCACATGCGGCACCGCTTCCGCAACGTCGGCAACGTCGAGGCCCGCATCGTCTTCCACCTCGGCCCGCTGGCCCCGAGCCCGCCGCTCGGCCACGTCGACACCGAGGAGAGCGACGCCGCCGCAGAGGTCCCGTCATGACACGCCGGGTGGCGGTCACCGGCATAGGCGTCGTCGCACCCGGCGGCATCGGCATACCGGCGTTCTGGGATCTCCTGGCCGCCGGGCGCACGGCGACGCGGGGCATCACCTTCTTCGACCCGGCCGGTCTGCGCTCCCGGATAGCCGCCGAGTGCGACTTCGACCCGGCGGCGCACGGCCTTGACGCGGAGCAGACCGCACGGTGCGACCGCTACATACAGTTCGCCCTGGCCGCCGCGGCGGAGGCGATACGCGACGCCGGCCTCGAGCCCGAGCGGGAGAACCCCTGGCGGGTCGGGGTCTCGCTGGGCACGGCGGTCGGCGGCACCACCCGGCTGGAGCACGACTATGTGCTGGTCAGCCGGCAGGGGCAGCGCTGGGACGTGGACCCGCGGGAGGCCGGCCCGTATCTGCACCGGGCGTTCGCGCCCAGCACCCTCGCCTCCACGGTGGCCGAGCGGTTCGGGGCGCGCGGCCCGGTGCAGACCGTCTCCACGGGCTGCACCTCGGGGCTCGACGCCGTCGGATACGCCTTCCACACCGTCGAGGAGGGCCGCGCCGACGTGTGCATCGCCGGCGCCTCGGACTCGCCGATCTCCCCGATCACCATGGCCTGCTTCGACGCGATCAAGGCCACGTCCGCGAACAACGACGACCCCGCGCACGCCTCGCGCCCCTTCGACGCCGACCGCGACGGGTTCGTCATGGGCGAGGGCGGTGCGGTGCTCGTCCTGGAGGAACTCGGCCACGCCCGGGCCCGCGGCGCGCACGTGTACTGCGAACTCGCCGGCTACGCCACCTTCGGCAACGCCTACCACATGACCGGACTGACCCGTGAGGGCGTGGAGATGGCGAAGGCCATCGAGGCCGCCCTCGACCACGCCCGGCTGGACGGCACGGCGATCGACTACGTCAACGCGCACGGCTCGGGCACCCAGCAGAACGACCGCCACGAGACCGCCGCGGTGAAACGGGCCCTGGGCCCGCACGCCTACGACACCCCGATGAGCTCCATCAAGTCCATGGTGGGCCACTCCCTCGGCGCGATCGGCGCCATCGAACTCGTCGCCTGCGTACTGGCGCTGGCCCACCAGGTCGTCCCGCCGACCGCCAACTACGAGACCCCCGACCCCGAGTGCGACCTGGACTACGTTCCGCGCGTCGCACGCGAGCGGAAACTGGACAGTGTGCTCTCGGTGGGCAGCGGGTTCGGCGGCTTCCAGTCCGCGGTGGTCCTGACCCGGCCGAGGGAGAAGACACGATGAGCGAACCGCATCCACGGCGGGCGGCCATCACCGGGATCGGCGTGGTCGCACCCAACGGATCGAGCACGGAGACCTTCTGGAAGTCCGTCAAGGAGGGCATCAGCGTTCTCGACCGGGTGACCCGCGAGGGCTGCACCCACCTGCCGCTGCGGGTGGCGGGCGAGGTCCGCGACTTCGACCCGTCCGCCGTCGTGGAGGAACGCTTCCTCGTCCAGACCGACCGGTTCACGCACTTCGCGATGGCCGCGGCCGACCTCGCGCTGGACGACGCCCGGCTCGGCCGGCCCGCGACCGACGGCTCCCCGTTCTCCGTGGGTGTGGTCACCGCGGCCGGTTCCGGCGGCGGTGAGTTCGGGCAGCGGGAGCTGCAGCAACTGTGGGGAAAGGGCAGCCGGTTCGTCGGCCCCTACCAGTCCATCGCCTGGTTCTACGCCGCCAGCACCGGCCAGATCTCCATCCGCCACGGGTTCAAGGGTCCCTGCTCGGTCGTCGCCAGCGACGAGGCCGGCGGCCTGGACGCCCTCGCGCACGCGGCGCGGGCGGTGCGGCGCGGCACCGACGTGATCGTGACCGGCTCGACCGAGGCGCCGCTCGCCCCGTACTCCGTCGTCTGCCAGCTCGGCTACCCGGAGCTCAGCACCGAGGCCGACCCGGTCCGCGCCTACCGCCCGTTCACCTCCGCGGCCTGCGGGTTCGTCCCCGCCGAGGGCGGCGCCATGTTCGTCGTGGAGGACGAAGGGGCGGCCCTGGCGCGGGGTGCGGGCGTGCAGGCGGTGCTCGCCGGACACGCGGCCACCTTCACCGGCGCCTCCCGCTGGGAGGAGTCCCGCGAAGGGCTCGCCCATGCCGTCCGGGGCGCCCTGGCCGAAGCCGGCTGCGCTCCCGAGGAGATCGACGTGGTCTTCGCCGACGCCCTGGGCGTGCCGGAGGCGGACCGCGCCGAGGCCCTCGCGATCGCCGACGCGCTCGGTGCGCACGGCACCCGTGTGCCCGTCACCGCACCGAAGACCGGCATCGGCCGCGGCTATGGCGCGGCGGCGGTCCTCGACGTAGCGGCGGCGGTGCTCGCCATGGAGCACGGGCTGATCCCGCCCACCCCCAACGTCTACGACATCTGCCACGAACTCGACCTCGTGACCGGCCGGGCGCGCGCCGCCCAGCCGCGCACGGCGCTGGTGCTGAGCCGGGGCCTCATGGGGTCGAACTCGGCGCTGGTGCTGCGGCACGGCGCCACCGGCGCCTCGTCCTGAGGTGCCGCAAGCAGTAGAGGAGAACCGCATGTCCGACCGAATAACCGTCGAAGAGCTGGCCGAACTCATGAAGACGTCCGCCGGTGTCACCGTCACCCCCGAGGAACTCGGGCTGCACAACCCCGGCTTCGACACCCTGGGCGTCGACTCGCTCGGCCTGCTGGGCATCGTGGGCGAACTGGAGAACCGCTACGGCACACCGATGCCCGCCGACGCCGAACGCTCCAAGACCCCCCGGCAGTTCCTCGACCTCGTCAACAGTGCCCTCATGACAGGAGCGTGAGATGACCGGACACACTCAGAACGAGATCACCATCGCGGCGCCGCTGGACCTGGTCTGGGAGATGACCAACGACCTGGAGAACTGGCCGCAGCTGTTCACCGAGTACGCCTCCGTCGAAGTCCTGTCCCGGGAGGGGCTCAAGACCACCTTCCGGCTGACCATGCACCCCGACGAGAACGGCACCGTGTGGAGCTGGGTCTCCGAACGAGAACCGGACCGCGACACCCGCACCGTCAGGGCCCGCCGGGTCGAGACGGGGCCCTTCGACCACATGAACATTCACTGGCGGTACGAGGAGGTGCCGGGTGGCACCCGCATGGTGTGGACGCAGGACTTCGCGATGAAACCGGAAGCACCGGTCGACGACGCCTGGATGACCGACAACATCAACCGGAACTCCAAGGTCCAGATGGGGTTGATCCGGGACCGCATCGAGAAGGTCGCCGCCGAGCGCGGCGCCACTCCGGGTCTGACCGACTGAACCGGACGGAGAACCAGCCCCCCATGCACCAAGCACTGATCGTCGCCCGCATGGCCCCGGGGTCGGCCCCGGACATCGCCAAGGTGTTCGCGGAGTCCGACCGCGGAGAGCTGCCGCACCTCGTCGGTGTGCTCCGGCGCAGCCTCTTCCAGTTCGGCGACGTGTACATGCACCTCATCGAGTCCGAGCGGGATCCCGGCCCCGCCATCGCCAAGGTGACCGAACACCCCGAGTTCCGGGCCGTCAGCGAGCGGCTGTCCGCGTACGTCAGCGCGTACGACCCCCAGACCTGGCGCTCCCCGAAGGACGCCATGGCGCAGCGCTTCTACCTCTGGGAGCGCGGCACGGCCGGCTGACCCCGCCGTGGCGCACCGGTCGCCGGGCTCGCGACGCTGCGGGCCCGGCGACCGGTGGTCCTCGGGGGGCCGTTCAGCCCGGGACGTGACAGTCGAACGCGTGCAGATAGGGGTTGACCGGGCGGATGTCGTCGATGACCAGCCCCGCCTCGGTCAGCCGGCCGACCATGCTGTCGGTGGTGTGCTTGGCCCCGCCGACGTTGAGGAGCAGCAGCAGGTCCATCGCGGTGCTGAACCGCATCGAGGGGGAGTCGTCGACGAGGTTCTCGATGACCACGACCCGGACCCCCGGGCCGCCCGCCGCACGGACGTTGCGCAGCGTACGGGCGGTGCTGTCGTCGTCCCACTCCAGGATGTTCTTGATGACGTAGACGTCCGCCGCGACCGGCACGGACACCCGCACGTCGCCGGGCACCACGCAGGCGCGCTCCGCGAGGTCGCCGCCCGGCCGCAGCCTCGGCAGCGCGTTCTCCACCACCCGCGGAAGGTCGAGCAGACTGCCGTGCAGTGAGGGGTACTTGTCCAGCAGGCTCACCAGCACATGCCCCTGGCCGCCACCGAGGTCGGCGACCGACGAACTCCCCGACAGATCGAGGAAGTCGGCGACGTCCCGCGCCGACTGCACGCTGGAGGTCGTCATGGCCCGGTTGAAGACGTCGGCGGACTCCGGGGCGTCCTCGTTGAGGTAGGGGAAGAACTCCTTGCCGTACAGGTCCTCGACGACATTGCGCCCGGTGCGCACCGCCTCGTCGAGCCTCGGCCAGGCGTCCCAGGTCCACGGTTCGGTGCACCACAGCGCGATGGCGCGCAGACTGTTCGGATCGTCCTCACGCAGCAGCCGGGAGACATCGGTGTGGGCGAAGGTCCCGTCCGGCAGCTCGGCGAAGACGTCGTAGCAGGAAAGGGTGCGCAGCAGCCGTCGCAGCGGCCGGGCCTCGGCCTTCACCGCGGCCGCCAGGTCCTCCGCGGTCATGGGGCGGTCACCGAGGGCGTCGGGGACTCCCAGCCGGGCGGCCGCCCGGAGGGCGGCGGCACATGCCGCCGCGAACGCGAGCTCCCTCAGCCGCATGGACGGCGGTGGGGCTGTCTGTGCGGTCGTCATGTGCCGCTTCCTTCCTTCCGGGCGCGGACGGGCCGTGACCTGCGGTCAGCACATTCCCGCGGGCTGGGAGGCCCGGCAGGAATTGTGTTCGAAGGCGTTGCCCGTGCCGTGGTCGGCGTTGATGAGGTCCGCCGGGGAGTTGCCCTCGACCACGTTGTCGCTGACCCGGTTGCGGTCGTTGGTGACGGCCACAAAGCTCTTGAACAGGACGATGCCGCCCGACATCGACGAGTTGCCGACGTTGTCCCTGACCACGTTCCGCGTCACCAGGGTGTCCTCGGCGCCGGTCAGGACGATGCCGGAGCCCTGCAGGGCATCCAGCCGCGCAGTCTTCGGGCACGACTTGTTGTTGCGTACGAGGAGGTTGTCGCGCACGGTCAGCGCGCCGGCCTTCGGCTTGTTCTCGTCGCCGACGACGAACACCGCCACGCAGTTGGCGGTCGCGCGGTTGCGAGCGACGGTGAGGTTGCGCAGGCGCCGGACCGTCAGGCCGATCCGGTTGCCCTCCAGCCGGTTGTGGTCGATCAGTGTTCCCCCGGTGTCCGTGGCGCCGGCCTCCTCATTGATCGTGTTGGCGAGGAAGACACCCGCGTCGCCGTTGTTCAGGGCGCTGTTGTCCTGGATCAGCGAGCGGACCGAGCGCTCCTGGGCGATGCCCCACACGCCGTTGCGCGCCGTGGTCACATTCCGCACGGTCAGCCGGTCGGTCGCCATGGCGAACACCCCGGTCCTGGCAAAGCCCGTGACGGTCAGCGAGGCGATGGTGACGCCCTTGACGTCACGGTCCTTCGTGCCCAGGACACAGATGCCGTTGCCGCCCTCGGCACAGCTGTTGGCGGCCTTCTTCCCGCTCGGCTCGATCACTGTGGCCCGCCCCATGCCGCGCAGGGTCAGACCGGGCGTGGTCACCTTGACGCTCTCGTGGAACGTGCCGGGGGCCACGAGAACGGTGTCTCCGGGCCGGGAGGCGTCCACCGCCTTCTGGATCGACTGGCCCGGCATGACCACATGGAACGCATGACGGGCGGCCGGCGGAGCCGCACCCAGCCCGGTCCCGACCACCACGGCGGTACACATCATGTACGCAATGCGGTATTTCTTCATATCGAGAACGTTATGACCCTATAGGCGGTTTACCTGCTGAATAGGCCATTCGGCGGCGTGTCCTGTGTGCGTCCTGTGCCTGGCGCGGGCCAGGGGCGGAGCGGTATCCGCCGAACAGGGCGATAACCGGACGTACTTCGTACGGCGCCTTCGGAGTGTCCTCGAGGTGGTCGCAGCGGCACCGGGGTGCGGGCAGGCCATGACACGGGCGCTGGTGTACCGGCCCGATGTCGTCGTCATCGACTGTGACGGCGGTGCCGTCGAGGACGGGGCGCTCGGTACCTCGCAGGAGCTGAGCGAGCGGCTTCCGGAGTGCCGGATCCTGCTGGCGGCCGGCAGGGCGACGCCCGAGTGTCTCCGTCAGGCGCCGGCCCAGCCCGTCGCGGGACTCATCGGCAGGAACAGCCCCAGCAACTTTCTGACGGAGGGCGTACGCGAGGTGGCGGCGGGCGGACGGTTCATCGACCCGGAGCCGGCGCTGTCGGCGCTCTCCTCGGCGAGGAGCCCGCTGACCCCCAGTGACGTGGATAATCACGACCGCAGGAGTATTCGAACCTCCCGAAAGGGCGCGTGTTCCCCGCCATGCGCAACGGTCCCGCACGATGAGCGTCACCGACTCCTTCCCGCTCGGTGCCGCCACCACGCTCGACGAACTCGCCCGGGACCCGCATGCCCGCCTGGCACGGCTGCGGGCACACGAGCCCGTGTCGTGGCTGCCGGAGCTGGGCGGCTGGCTGGTCACCCGCCGCGACCTCGCGCTGCACGTGATGCGGGACGCCGCGACCTTCACCGTCGACGACCCCCGGTTCTCCACCGCGCAGGTCGTCGGGCCGAGCATGCTGTCGCTGGACGGGGAGCAGCACACCCGCCACCGCGAGCCGTTCAACGCCCCTTTCCGCCCACGGCAGGTACGCGACGGCTTCGCCTCGTTCATCGAGCAGGAGACCGGCCGGCTCATCACCGCGCTGGAGCCTGCGGGTGCCACCGAACTGAGACGCGCGTTCGCCGGACCGCTCGCGGTCGCCGTCGTGACCGAGGCACTCGGACTGGCCGGTGCCGGCACGGACACGGTGCTCTCCTGGTACGACTCCATCGTGCGCTCCGTCTCGGACATCACCGCCGGACACGAGGCGGGACCCGACGGAGCGGCCGCGTACGCGGAGCTTCGGACCGCGGTGGAGAACACCGTTGCCGACGGGGGCAGTTCCTCGCTGCTGGTCTTGGCCGCCGGGCGGCTGGCGCTGCCCGAGGTGGCGTCCAATGCCGCGGTCCTGATGTTCGGGGGCATCGAGACCACCGAGGCGATGGTCACCAATGCGCTGCTGCACCTGCTGAGCCATCCCGACCAACTGGCCCTCGTGCTCGGTGACTTCGCGCTGCTGGACGGTGCGATCGAGGAGTCGCTGCGCCTGGAACCCGGCGCGGCCGTCGTGGACCGGTACGCGGTATGTGACACAGCACTGGGCTCCGCCACCATCCGCCGGGGCGATCTGGTCACGGTCTCCCTGGCCGGCGCCAACCGCGACCCCGCCGTCTTCCCCGACCCCGACCGTTTCGACGTCCGCCGCGAGAACGCGCGCCTCCAACTGGCCTTCGCCCACGGCCCGCACCACTGCATCGCCGCCCACCTGGCCCGGCTGGAGACCCGCATCGCCCTCCAGCGCCTGCTCGAACGCCTCCCCGCCCTCCGCCTCGACCCGGACCGCCCCACAGCCCCCCACGGCCTGGTCTTCCGCAAGCCGCCGGCCCTGCATGTGCAGTGGGACAGCCCTGGCTGAGCGGCAGTTGGTGGACCGCCACCCGACGGTCCGGGGGACGGTGGCGAGCCTCAGGGCCGTGGCCGAGCAGGATCCACCCATGTGAGCCCGTCCTCCGAAGCCACCAGCCCGTCCGGCCGCACCGGCGTCTCCTCCTCCAACGGCCCGCCGAACACGCCTCGTTCCTGCAGAACCGCACCCTCCTGGAACACCTCACGGATGGCGGCGGACTCGAAGAGGGGGTTGCGCAGGCCGTCGGAGTCCGGCAGCCGGCCCACCGCCGTGCCGAGCTCCGAGGAGGCCGCCGTCAGCCGGGCCTCCGCCTGCCCGAGCCCGCCGAAGGTCGCGTCGCCGGAGGCCAGACCGCCCACCAGTTCCACGAACGCCTCCAGTTCCGTCGCGCCCACGTTGGTGACCTTGCGGGCCTTCCAGAAGTACGAACGCTCGTCCTGGTGCATGTCGTAGAAGGAGACCAGGAACTCGTAGAACAGGCGGTACTCGTGCCGGTAGCGGGCCTCGAACTCGTCGAACAGGCGGCCCTCGTCCAGCGTCCCGGCCAGTCCGCCGTTGATGGAGCGGGCCGCGAGCAGGGCCCCGTACGTGGCGAGGTGCACGCCGGAGGAGAGCACCGGGTCGACGAAGCATGCCGCGTCCCCGGCCAGCACCATGCCGGGCCGCCACAGCCGGGTCTTCCAGTACGACCAGTCCCTGCGGACGCGGACCTGGTCGTAGGGCGCCTCGGTGGCCTGTGGAACCCCCTGCAGGAGCTCGCGGACCTCGGGGCAGGAGTCGATGAGCCGACGCCAGGCCGCCGCCGGGTCCCGCTGTATCCCGGCGGCGTTCTCCCGGCTCACCACCGCCCCCACGCTCGTGAGCTCGTCGCGGAGGGGGATGTACCAGATCCAGCCCTCGTCGAAGGCGGCGCAGAAGATGTTGCCGTCGTTGGGCTTCGCAAGCCGCCTGCCGCCGGCGAAGTAGCCGAACACCGCGATGTTGCGGAAGAAGTCGGAGTACGTCCGGCTGCCGCCGACCTCGGTGTGGATCCGGCTGCCGTTGCCGGAGGCGTCCACGACATAGCGGGCCCGGGCCTCGCGGAGCTCGCCCTCCGGTCCGCTCCAGCTGACGCCCCGCACCCGCTCCTCGTCCGCGAGCACGCCCTTGACGCGGCAGTTCTCCCGTACGTCGACGCCGACCCGGCGGGCGCCCGCCAGCAGGATCGCATCGAACCGGGACCGCTCCACCTGGTAGGCGAACGAGGTCGGGTCGGCCAGCCGGGGTGACAGTGCGAAGGAGAACTGCCACGGATCCCGGTTGCGGCCCCACCGGAACGTCCCGCCGCGCTTCACCTTGAAGCCCGCCCGCGCGACCTCGTCCTCGACGCCCAGGATGCGGCACACACCGTGCACGGTGGACGGCAGCAGCGACTCGCCGATCTGGTAGCGGGGGAACGTCTGCTGTTCCAGGAGAAGGACGCGATGACCGCGCAGGGCGACGGCGGTGGCGGCGGTGGACCCGGCCGGACCACCGCCCACGACGATCACGTCGAACTCCTCAACCGCCCCGTGCTCACTGGCATGTCGTGCAACGGTCACTGTGCTTCTCCCAGGGAGTCGAGCCATGCGCGGAGGGCCGCCACGGTGGTCGGGGCGTGTTCCTGCATGAACGAGAAGTGGTCGCCCGGGACGTCGACCTCGGTGTGCGGCAGCGGCCAGGACGTCCGCCAGCCGTCCGGGCCCGCGCTCGCCGCCATCTCGGGCGTGGGCCGGGTTGCCCGCACCAGCAGGGTCGGGGTGTCGACCGGTTCCGGATCCCAGCCCAGGAACATCCGGGTGTACGCCCCCAGCGCGGCAACGCCCGCGTCCTCGTCCCCGGTGAACTCGGTGCCGCCGAGACGCGGCGCGATGACCGCGGGCAGCGCCAGCAGCCAGTCCTTGTCGCTGTTGCCGTCGCCCACGAGGTACGTGTCCAGCAGCACCTGCGCCAGGGGAGGGGCCCCCAGCGCTTCGAGCCGCCGGGTCACGGCGTGCGCCACGGCGCCCCCGGTGCTGACGCCGGCGACCACGAAGGGCCTGCCGCCCACGTGTCGCAGCACCGACTCGGCGTGAGTGAGGGCCAGCGTCTCCCGGTCGGCCGGAACCGCGCCGCCCGCACCGATGCCCGGGTGCGGGAACTCGAGGACGTCCCACTCCCCCTGAAAACAGCCGTGGAAGCGAGCGAACTCCCCGCCCGGCGCGCCGAACGTCGGGTGGGTGCCGGTGAAGAACACGAGCACCGGCCCGCCGTCCCCGGCACCGGTGGCGCGCCGCACCGGCGGGATCGCGTGCTGCCGACTCCCGGTCGCGTCGAACGTCGGAACCGCCCAGGACGCCGTGACCAGCATCTGCATCGCGGCGACCACCTGACCGGCCTCGCAGACCCGCCGGTAGAGCGAGGACAGTGTCTGCGCGGGCCGCGGACCCGCCGTGTCAGCTGCCGTCGCAGGCAGCTCGTCCTCCAGCAGGCCGAGGATGTGCCGGGCCAGCCCCTGAGCCGTCGGATGCTCGAACACCACGGCGGCCGAAAGGCGCAGCCGCAGCGCCATGCTCAGCCGGTTGCGGACCTGCACCGCCATCAGCGAGTCGAAGCCCAGCTCGGCGAAGGACCTGCCGGCCGGGAGTGCGTCGGCGTCCGGGTATCCGAGCACCGCCGCGACGTCGGCCCTCATCAACTCCGTGAGCCTGGCCTCCCGTTGCGCCGCGGGCAGCTCGCCCAGCACCTGGCGCCACGCTCCCGGCTCCCACGGCTGCTCAGGACCCGGCCGGGCCTTCTCGACAGCAGGCGTACGGGGGCGCACCAGCCCGTGCAGAAGCGGCGGAAGCGGCCCTGGGGAGGAACGGAGCCCCGCCCGGTCCAGCACAACGGGCGCCAGTACGGACCCGCCGTCCCGGAGCGCCGCGTCGAACAGGGCCAGACCCTGCGCCGTGGACAACGGCCGGAGCATGTCACCTTCCCGCCGCTGTGCCCCGGCCATGCCCCCTGCCGTCTCCCAGGGCCCCCAGGCCAAGGACACGGCCGGCAGCCCCAGTCGGGAGCGGTGGCCGGCCAGGGCGTCCAGGAAGGAGTTCGCCGCCGCGTAGTTGCCCTGGCCCGCGCGGCCCAGCAGACCGGACACCGAGGAGAACAGGACGAACGCCGACAGGTCCAGGTCCCGCGTCAGCTCGTGCAGATGCCAGGCCGCATCCGCCTTCGGCCGCAGCACCGCTGCCATCCGCTCGGGGGTCAGCGCGGTCAGGACCCCGTCGTCCAGCACTCCGGCGGCATGCACCACGGCGGTCAGAGCGGGCGCACAGCTGTCGATCACCTCGGCGAGGGCGGCACGGTCGGCCGCGTCGCAGGCCGCGATCCGCACCTCGGCGCCCAACTCCTCCAGCGCGGCGCGCAGTTCCCTCACGCCCGGCGCCCGCGCACCCCGGCGCCCGGTGAGCAACAGGTGTCGTACGCCGTACGAGGTGACGAGATGGCGGGCGAGCTCCGCACCCAGAGCGCCGGTACCGCCGGTGATCAGGACGGTGCCGGTCCAGCGAGGGGCGTCCGCGGATGCGGTGCCGGTGGCATGAACCAGTCGCGGCACGCTCAACCGGCCCGAGCGGACGCACAGTTGGGGTTGGCCCGTGGCCACGGCCGCCGGCAGGAGCCGTAGCGACTCGGGCCGCCCGTCCACGTCGACGAGCGTGATGCGCCCCGGTACCTCGGACTGGGCCGTGCGTACCAGCCCCCACACCGCGGCACCGGCCAGGTCCGGATCCGGTGCGGTTGCGTCGCGTGTCAGCACCACCAGACGCGAGCCCGCCGTGCGCGGGTCGTCCTGCCAGTCCTGCAGCGTGCGCAGGACCCTGGCCGTCAGCGCGTGCACGGCGGGCGGCGGCTCCGGCTCCTCCGTCGGGCCGACCGCCGTGACGACGAGAGTGTCCGGTTCGTGCGCGGAGGTGGCCATGACGTCCGGGAGCAACGCGTACAGGTCCAGTTCGTCGGGACCCAGGAGCGCCCAGCGTGCGGTGATGTCCCGTTCGCCGTCGGACGGTTCTACGGGCGTCCAGTCGGGGCGCCACAAGGCCCGCCGCGTCACGTCGAGTGCGGTCGTCGGGACGGGGAGTTCGCGGGTGACGAGGGAGTCCACGCGTGCCACAGGGCGGCCCGCCGGGTCGGTGAGCGTCACCGAGAGCGCGTCGGCTCCGTTCGGCACCACCCGTACGCGTACCCCCGACGCCCCCACCGCGTACAGCCGCACGCCGGTCCACGCGAAGGGGACCCGCACCGCCTCAGCCCCGGTCGCGGATCCCGTCAGCAGCGGTGCGTGCAGTGCCGCGTCCAGCAACGCCGGGTGAATGCCGAAGCGGTCGGCGGCCGTCAACTCCCCTTCGGGCAGCCGCACTTCCGCGAAGACAAGGTCTCCGCGCCGCCATGCCGACCGTACGCCCCGAAAGGCCGGCCCGTACGCGAGGCCGCCCTCGGCGAGACCGTCGTAGGCGTCCGTGAGGTCGACCTCGACGGCGCCTTCCGGGGGCCATGCCGTGAGCTCCGGGTCCGACGGTGGTGTCTCCCCCCGGGCCGGGCCGAGCAGACCGGTGGCGTGCCGGGTCCAGACGGGCTCGTCGTCCATGTCGGGGCGGGCGTAGACGTCGAACGGCCGTCGGCCGGACTCGTCCGGCCCTCCTACGACGAGTTGGACGCGTACCCCGGTGTCCGGAGCGAGGGTGAGCGGCGCCACGACGACCAGTTCGTCGAGGCCGCCGCAGCCGGCCTCGTGGCCCGCCTGGACGGCCAGTTCCACGAACGCCGTCGCGGGGACGAGGACCGCCCCGGCGATCACATGGTCGGTGAGCCAGGGGTGCGTGGTCGGGGAAAGCCGTCCGGAGAACACCGTGCGGTCGGTGTCCGGGACGGTGAACGCCGGGCCCAGCAGAGGGTGTCCGTGGGTGTCCGCCACGGGGGCCGAGGTGTGCGGCGCGTCCAGCCAGTAGCGGCGGCGCTGGAAGGCGTACGTCGGCAGGTCCACCCGCCGGGCCCCGCTGTCCGCGAACACCGCGGGCCAGTCGACCCGCGCCCCGTGCACATGGAGGCGGGCCACCGCGCTCAGGAGGGTCTGCGGCTCGTGTTCGCCGCCGCGGGTGGCGGTGACGCACACCGGACCGTCGCCGTCCGGGCCGGTCAGACATTCCTCGGCCGCCGCCGTGAGCGCGGGCCCGGGGCCGATCTCCAGGAACGCCGAGACGCCGTTGTCCCCGAGCCAGTGCAGGGCGTCGGCGAACCGCACCGGCCGGCGGGCGTGCCGTACCCAGTACTCCGCGGAACACAGCTCCGCGGCCTCGGCCGGACGGCCCGTCACCGCCGACACCACGGGTATCCGTGGCGGCCGGAAGGCCAGTCCCTCGGCGACTCGGCGGAAGTCGTCGAGCATCGGCTCCACCAGCGGCGAGTGGAAGGCGTGGGCGACCCGCAGACGTACCGTCCTGCGGCCGCGCGCCTCGAACCCGGCCGCGACGGCGAGCACCGTCTCCCGTACGCCGGAGATCACCACCGAGCGCGGCCCGTTGAGGGAGGCGATCGCCACCCGGTCGCCGGCGTTCTCGAGCGCGGCGAGGACCTCTTCCTCCGTCGCGTGCAGGGACATCATCGCGCCGCCGGCGGGCAGGGCCTGCATCAACCGGCCGCGGGCCGCGACCAGTTCGGCCGCGTCGGGCAGGTCCAGTACTCCGGCGACATGGGCCGCCGCCAGTTCCCCCACGGAGTGCCCGGTCAGGAAGTCGGCCCGTACGCCCCAGGACTCCAGCAGCCGGAACAGCGCCACCTCGAAGGCGAACAGACCGGCCTGCGTGAAGTCCGTACGGTCGAGCAGGGGGGCCTCGGGCGAACCCCGCTCCGCCGACAGCACCTGGCCCAGCGGCCGTTCGAGACGGTCGTCCAGCTCCCGGCAGAGTTCGCCGAAAGCGGCGGCGAAGACGGGGAAGGCGGCGCTCAACTCCGCGCCCATCCGGACGCGTTGGGCTCCCTGCCCGGTGAACAGGAAGGCCGTACGCAGGACGGGGTCGGCGGCGGCCCGCATCGAGCCGCGGCCGTCGCCGCCCTCGGCGAGTGCCTCCAGGGCTGTCAGCATGCGCACTCGGTCGTCGGCCGCCACCATCGCCCGATGGGCGAGCGCCGATCTGGAATCGGCCAGGGAGAAGCCGACGTCGGCCGCGGAGAGGTCGGGGCGGGCCGTCAGGTGGTCGGCGAGTCGGCGGGCCTGAGCCCGCAGGGCCGTCTCGTCGGCGCCGGAGAGCAACCAAGGCACCGGCGGTTCGGCAGCGCCCTGAAGGGGCGCGGGGCCGCATTGTCCCGTGGAGCGGACCGGCTGCGGAGGCTCCTCCAGGATCACGTGGGCGTTCGTGCCGCCGATGCCGAAGGCCGACACCCCGGCCCGGCGCGGCCCGGCGTCCGTCGCCGGCCACGGGCGGGCCTCCGTCAGCAGCCGCACCCGTCCGGCGGACCAGTCGACGTGCGGTGTGGGGGTCTGCGCGTGCAGGGTCCGGGGGAGTTCCTGGTGATGCAGGGCCTGCACCATCTTGATGACTCCGGCGACGCCTGCGGCCGCCTGGGTGTGACCGAGGTTCGACTTGACCGAGCCGAGCCACAGCGGCGGCCGCTCCTCGGGCCGCCCCTGACCGTAGGTGGCCAGCAGCGCCCGCGCCTCAAGCGGGTCGCCGAGGGTGGTTCCGGTGCCGTGCGCCTCCACCGCGTCCACGTCCTGCGGGTGTAGCCCGGCGTCGGCCAACGCCCGTGTGATCAGCTGCTGTTGGGCCTGGCCGTTGGGGGCCGTCAGCCCGTTGGAGGCGCCGTCGGAGTTGACCGCGGAGCCGCGCAGCACGGCCAGCACAGGGTGGCCGTGGCGCCGTGCGTCGGACAGGCGCTCCAGCAGCACCAGGCCCGCGCCCTCGGCCCAGGCGGTGCCGTCCGCCGCGGCCGAGAACGACTTGCAGCGGCCGTCGGGCGCCAGACCGCGCTGGCGGCTGAACGCCGTGAACGGCTTGGGCGTTGCCATCACCGTGACCCCGCCCGCCAGCGCAAGGGAACACTCCCCGGAGCGCAGCGCCTTCGCCGCCCAGTGCAGCGCCACCAGCGAGGAGGAGCAGGCGGTGTCGACGGTGATCGAGGGCCCGCGCAGGCCGTAGACGTACGAGATGCGGCCCGAGGCCACGCTGCCGGCCGAGCCCAGGCCCAGATGGGCCTCCAGTTCATGGGTGGTGAAGCGGGCGGAGTAGTCGCCGTGCATCACACCCACGAACACTCCGGTGTCGCTCTCGCGGACCGTCGCCGGGTCGATGCCCGCCCGCTCCCAGACCTCCCATGAGGTCTCCAGCAGCAGCCGCTGCTGCGGATCCATGGCCAGCGCCTCGCGCGGCGAGATCCCGAACAGGTCGGCGTCGAACTCCGCGGCCCGGTGCAGGAATCCGCCCCGGTGTGTGTACGAGGTCCCGATCCGGTCCCGGTCGGGATGGTGGAGGGCGGCCAGGTCCCAGCCCCGGTCGGTCGGGAAGTCCGAGGTCGCGTCTTTGCCCTCCGACACCAGGCGCCACAGGTCCTCGGGCGATTCGACATCGCCGGGCAGGCGGCAGCCCATGGCGACGATCACCACCGGATCGTCTGTGCCCGCGTCCGCGGCGCTGGGCTGGTGCGTCGCGGTCGCCGGGAGGAAGAGGGTGTCGTGCAGGTGCCGGGCCAGCGCGGCCGGTGTGGGGTGGTCGAAGACCAGCGTCGAGGGCAGCCGCAGCCCGGTCGCCTCGCCGAGCCGGTCGACGAGCGTGACGGCGCCCACGGAGGTCAGCCCGAGGCCGGTGAACGGGCCGTCGGCGTCGAGCCGTTCGTACGGCCCGCCGTCGCGGACCGCGGCCGTCTCCGCGAGCACCGCCTCGCGTAGCACGCGCTCCCGCCCTTCCGGCGGCAGGGACAGCAGCCGCTGCCGCAGCGCTCCCGCGGCGGCCGTGGGGGAGGACGGAGCCGGCCGGGCCGCTCCCGTGACGACCGTGTGGCGGGCGATCTTGCCGGACGCCGTGCGCGGTACCGCCGCGATCTCACGGATCTCGACGGGCAGTTTGTACGCGGCCAGCCGCGTACGGCACGCCTCCAGAACCCGCCGAGGGTCGAACCCTTCCGGTCCCGGGACGACGTGGGCCACCGGGACCTCGCCGAGAACGTCGTGCGGGACGCCCACCACGACCGCGTCCCGCACCCCGGGGCAGCGCAGCAGGGCCTGTTCGATCTCCGTGGGGTGGATGTTCTCCCCACCGCGGATGATCAGCTCGCTGACCCGGCCGGTGAGGCTGAGATGACCGTGCGCGACGCGCCGTCCGAGGTCCCCGGTGCGGTACCAGCCGTCCCGCAGCGCGGCCTCGGTCTCCTCGGGCCGGTTGTGGTAGCCGGCCATGAGGCTCGGGCCGCGCACCCAGAGCTCGCCCTCGTCGCCGTCCTCGACATCGTTGCCTGAGGCGGGATCGACGACCCGCACCTCCATGCCCGGCACCGGCGGGCCGCAGGAACCGTCGACCCGCGGCCCGTCCCGACGGTTCACCGCGATCATGCCGCAGGTCTCCGTGCTGCCGTAGGCGTCGAGGAGCGGAGCCCCCAGCAGGTCCTCCACCGCCCGGCGCAGGGCCGGTGAGCTCGGGGCGCCCGCCACGATGGAGGTCCGCAGTCCCGGCGGGGCCGGGGAGGGTTCCTCCCGGGCGGACGCCAGCAACTGGTGGTAGGTGGCGGGCACCCCGGCCAGGACGGTGTACGGGCCGCCCAGGTCTTCGCGCGGTGTGCGCAGCTCCCGCAACAGGCCGCCGGGCGGAAGGAGTTCGGTGGTGACCCTGGCGCTCGCGCCGACCGCGGTGACACCCAGGACGGCAAGGGAGTGCCCGAAGCTGTGGAACAGCGGCAGCGGCCACAGCAGCCGGTCCGCGGAGCAGAGCCCGAACAGCGGGGCGTAACAGGCCGCCGCCGACCACAGGGCGGCGCGCTGCGTGGACAGCACGCCCTTGGGGCGGTGCGTGGTGCCGGACGTGTAGAGCATCCAGGCGGGCTCGTCCAGGCCGAGATCGTCCCGGGGCGGCCCGGCGGGAGAGGCGTCCGAGGCGATGGCGTCGAAGAGGACCGTGCCGTCAGGGGCGTCCTCGGGAAGCGGTCCCGGGCCGGTCAGCAGGACGCGCGGGCGGCGCTGTCCGGCGCCCGGGCGGTGCAGCCGGGCCAGGTGCGCGGGGTCGGTGACGAGAACCGAGGCGCCGCTGTCCGCCAGGAAATGGGCGAGTTCCGCGTCGGAGGACCGGGGATTGACCGGTACGCCGACCGCCCCCGCCCTGACGGCGGCCAGCACACTCTCCACCGTCTCGACACAGTTGCCCAGGCAGATCGCGACCCGCTCGCCCCGCCGAAGTCCGGTCCGGGCGAGGTACGCGGCAAGCCGTCCGGTGCGCTCCTCCAACTCCGCGTAGGTGACGGCGCGTATGTCGTCGGCGAACGCCACACGTGACGGTGCCTCCCACGCGTGCGCCTTCAGCAGCTCCGGCAGCGGCCGGATCAGCCCGTCGTGCGTCATGTTCCTGCCCCTCCGGCGCGTGCTCGGCACGGCAGCCGTCAATCCCCTTGCAGGTCAATGGTGTTGAGCCTACGGGGCGGACGGCCGGGTGATCGAACATTCCGGCGGGGTGGCGCAAAGCAGGAGCCCCTTCCTCACCGGCGGGGCTCCTGTCTCACTGCGGGCCGAAGTCCGACGGATCCCAGTCGTGGCTGCTCGACGCCTGCGGTGCCTGGTCCTGCATCTGCTCCGCGGCCACACGGGCCTCGGCCACGACGTCACCGCGCTCACGCAGCAGGCTCTCGTACACCGGTAGGTGATCGTTTCCGCTCGGGTTGGGTATCACAGTCTGGTCCTTCTCCGTGGTGAGCTGGTCGTGCGGGCCGGCCGGTCACGGATGCCGTGACCGACCAGCCAATAAATCAGGACAGGCGGACCGAATTGAGGAGAAGGAGAACGCCTTCGGTGTCCATGGTGAAAATGTCCTGTGGGCTCAGGGCTACGCGGCCGCCACGGCAGTGGCCGTCACCGTGTTGTCGCACTCCGCGAAGACACCGTCGTCCAGGGCGACCTGATGTGCTCCGGAGCCCGGCAGACCGACCACCAGCGTCGGGTAGGCGACCGGCTTCGCGCCGGACTTGCAGTAGCCGTCCGCCTCGCCCTGGACCTGGACGAAGGTCAGCTTCACCCAGGCCTTGGCGCCCGGTGCCAGCTTGACCGGAGTGGCGGAGCCGGACGGCGTCACCTTCAGCGGGGCGTTGTGCTCGGGGGAACCGTTGCCCGCGCCGGCCACGGTGGGGTGGCCCTGCACGATGCACGGCTTGGCGGAGACATTGGTGAACTCGACCACGGCCGCTCCGGTTCCGGTGCCCGCCGGGCGGTCGGCGGCCTGGTGCGCCGTCACCTTCAGGGCGGTTGCCGCGCACGTCCTCACGGCCGTACCCGTGGAACCGGATCCGGATATGGGGGACGCCTTCGCGGTCGGAGCCTTCGACGTGGGCGCGTGGGAGGGTTCCTGGGTCGTCGTGCCCGGGGTGGTGGTGGAAGCGGACGGCGCGCTGCTCGGCGCCTTCGACGACGTTTCGGCCGCCGCCTTGGAGCCGTCGGCCTGGCACGCGGTCACCGACAGGGCGGCCAGAAGGGCGGCGATCGCCGGCGCGGCCTTGCGGATGCCGTTCACGTACTGCATGGAGTCCCCCGAGTTCGGATGGTGCGGGGCCGGTCCTTCGCCGGCGCCCGACCAAGGAGACATGACTGCCTCACCGGGGGTTTCGCCTGTGGGTCAGCTGTGACACGTGTGGATCTTCTGTGACAGTGCGGTGACGAGACGACACCGGCCAGGTGGGCCGGCGCCGTCTCGCTCGGGGATCTCGGGTGGTCAGGCGGCCGCGGGCTCCTCCTCCGCGATGCCGACCGTCGCGTCCTTGTCGCCCTTTCCGCGCAGCGCGATCACGCTGAGGAGGCAGCAGGCCAGGGCCGAGAGGCCGCAGATCACATAGCCGATGGCGTAACCGTTGCCGAGGGCCTCCAGAGCGAAGGGGACCGCGCCTCCCGGCGGGGAGGACGGCGGTACGGAGTTGGAGGCGAGCGGTCCGCCCTCCGCTGCCACCTGCCCGGCCGCCGCCTTGACCTCGGCGGACAGATGGGAGGCGGCCAGCTTCGAGGTGAACTCGTCCGCCGCACGACTCAGCGCGATCGCGCCGATGACCGCCGGACCGAGGGTGAAGCCGAAGTCGCGCAGCAGGCTGGTCGATGCGCTGGCCATGCCCGCGTAGTGGACCTCCACCGTGTTGACGGCCGTCGCCGTGATCGAGGAGACGGTCAGCGCGAAGCCGATGCCGACCAGGCCGATGGGGAGGATGAGCGAGGTCAGGGCCCGGTCGTGGACCGAGAGAGTGGCGGCGATGAAGTCTCCCGTGGCCATCAGCCCGAGACCGGCGCCGAGCACCCAGCGCGGGCTGACCTTCTCAAGGAGCCGGGAGATCAGCGGCATCAGCAGCAGCGTCCAGGCGTTGAGCAGGATGAAGGCGAACGAGCCGCGCAGCGGGCTCTGGTGCTGGATCGGGCCGAGCCGGATGCTGGTCGCGTAGGCGGTGCCGAGGTAGCTGAACATGCCGACCACCGCGACGAACGACGCCACCGCGAACGCCCGGTTCTTGAACAGGTCGAGCCTGAGCAGCGGGGAGGCGGCCCGGCTTTCGGCCACGACGAACAGGCCGACGAACACCGCGGCGACCACGTACGCGATCACCACCGGCGTCGCGGTCCAGCCGTCCGCCGGGCCCTGGATCACCGCGTAGAGCAGGGCGAACATGCCGATGCCGATGGTGATCTGGCCCGCCAGGTCGAGTGAACGGCCTTCCGGGGCACTGGAGTTGTGCGCCAGCAGCTGGCTGAGCACGGTGCTGATCAGGGCGAGGCCGGTGACGACGATGAACGCCCAGCGCCAGGAGCCGTAGTTGCCGGTGATACCGCCCAGGACGGGGGCGACGAAACCGCCGCTGGACAGGGCGGCCGCCCAGATCGTGATGGTGCGGGCGCGGTCCTTGGCCGAGTGGGTGCCGGCGGCGATCATCGCGAGCGACGTCGGGAACAGCGCCGCCGCGCCCAGGCCGGCGATGGCCTGGCCCACCCAGAGCATGTGGATGCCGGTGCTGGCCGCGGCCAGCGCCTCGCCGGCCACCAGGAGCGCTCCGCCGCCGACCAGCAGGCGCTTGCGGCCGAAGAGGTCGCCGAGGACGCCGAAGGTCAGCTCCAGTACGGAGACGGGCAGCAGGAACGCGTCCGAGATCCAGGTCAGCTGCGAACCGACGGGGTGCAGGTCCTCCTGGAAGAGCCCGTTCAGCGTGGCCGGCATGGCCAGGGCGATCTGCGCAAGACAGACCGCGAAGCAGCCGGCGATCAGGGTGCCGACGGGCAGGCCGCCGGATGGTTGCGAGGTGGCGGTGGCGCCGGTTTGGGTGCGTGTTTCGGTGGACACGAGTGCTCCCCTTTGAGCGGCTGGGCGGCTTCGAGCGATGTGGGGACGCCGAGAACGCGATGAATGTAGGGCAGTTTTTCGACGGCGGTCAATAGATTGCCCAGTAACGATGGGCGTGGCTGTGCCCGGCAGGTGCCACCGGATGTCCGGGCGGTATTACGGGACGGCCACCTGGATCACGTCCAGGGCGCTCGCGGCCGCCTGACGGGCCGGCTCCGCGCAGTGGCGCGCCAGCTCGTGGAACCGCGCCTCCGCGCGGGCCGCCGGCCAGTCCTCGGGCAGGTGCTCGGCCGGCAGATGGGGATCCTGGCGGACCTGGTCCAGCCAGTCGGTGTGCAGCAGCAGCTGCCGTACGAGGGCGTCCGCCGGCTCGTCGGCGTCCGTGCTCCAGCGGGCCAGGAAGGCCTCGTATCCCTTGGCGACGGACTCCACGTCGAACGCCGTGTGCAGGATGGTCCGGGCGTCGGTCGGGGCGAAGGCCGCGGCGCCCTGGAAGACCCGCAGATACGCATCGAGGTCCAGCCCGGCGACGATCTCCGGCACGTTCACCGTGCCGGGCGCCACCCACAGGCCGTTCTGCAGCGGGCCGAAACCGCTCCACAGCAGCCGGGACCGCAGATCGTGCCGCTCGCGGCGCCACGCTTCCGGGAGGGAGAAGCCGACCAGGGTCCAGGTGCCGTCCCAGGTGCGGTTGACCGCACCGGTGCGCCAGACCCGGTCGTGGCCGTCCCGCAGCACGCGGGTGGCGCGGGGCGTCGGGCCGAAGTACGTCTTGCGGCCGCGCCGGTGCCGTTCCAGCAGGCCGCGCTTGACCATGCGGGTCAGCGTCGACCGTACGGCGTCCTCGGTGATCCCGGCCTGTCCGAACACGTCGATCAGACTGCTCGCCGCCAGGGCGACGTCCCGGCCAAGGGCGTGAATGCCGAAGAAGCTCAGCATCAGCGACTGCGGCCGGGGTGCGCTGCCCGTCTGGTCCGGCGGATCGAAGCTGGTCACCGGGCAAGGGTAGATCCGGTCCTTCCCGGCCGGGTCCCGATCGACGTGGTGGTGATCGTGCCTCCCGTCCCGTAGGCGTTGTGCAGCAGGAAAGAGATCTTCATGGTGGGCTGGACCCCGTAGCGCTCGATGGGACGCGGTCGCCTACCCGATGTCGACCACCCGGGCCCAGGTGGGCGGCGCGTCCGGCACGTAGTCGGGATCCTCCTCGTCCCAGCTCGTGCCCTGCCGGGGGAACAGACCCACCACCGTCCGGCACGCCGGCCGCGCGTCCGGCCAGGGCGTCTGACCGTCGGTCAGCACCACCACGACGTCGGGGCGCGGCCGCGTACGCAGCGCCTTGGCGAAGCCCGTGCGCAGATCCGTGCCGCCGCCGCCCATCAGCGGGATGCCCTCGGCCCGGCACAGCGGGTGCGCGATCCGGGCGGCCGCGTCGCACGGCACCACGGTCACCAGGTCGCGGCGACCGCCCACGGCACGGGAGATCGCGGCGACCTCCAGGAGCGCGCTGCCCAGCTCGGCGTCACTGACCGACCCGGACGTGTCGATGATCACCGAGACCCGGGGCGGTCTGCGTCGCAGGCTCGGCAGTACGACTCCGGGCAGTGACGCCGAGCGCCGCGCGGGACGGCCGTAGCTGTAGTCCTCGCCCGCGCCCGCCCCGGAGGCCGCCGAACGGACCGCCGCGCCCAGCAACTCCCGCCAGGGCTGCGGTGGATGGAACGCCTTCTCCGCCCATCGCCGCCACCCCTCCGGGGCACTGCCCGGACGGCCCTTGAGCCCCTCCGCCACCCGGAACCGCACGGCGTCCTGTTCCTGCGCGCTCAGGCCGTGCGCGCCGTCCGGGCCCAGCTCCCACTCCCGTGCCAGCCCGTCGGCGCCGCTGCCGCAGTCCAGCCAGGCCATGCTCTGCGTCCGTGCGCCGAGCGTGAACTGGCGCAGGTAGTCCTCCATCAGCTGCCCCTCGGACAGCCCCAGGGCCGACGGCCGCACCGCACCCCGGGGCCGGACCAGCCCGTCGCCGTAGATGTCGTCGTTGATCTCGCAGTCCGCGGCGATGTTCATCCGCAGCCGTTCGCCGGGCCCGGTCAGCCCGCGCTCCCGGGCGACCCGGTCACTGCGCCCATGGTGGTCGCGCAGCAGATGCGACACCTCGTGCACCCATACCGCCGCCAGGTCCTCCACCGGCATCCGGTCCGCGAACCCCGGTGAGACATAGCACCGCCAGTGCCGGTCGACGCCCATCGTCGGCACGTGCCGCGACTCCACGGTGTGCAGGGCGAACAGCGCGGTTGCCAGGTAGGGGCGGGCCCGTGCGGCCTGCAGCCGGGCCGCGAAGAGCTTGTCGAGGTCCAGTGCCCCGGGTGCGTCGGGGCTCATCGCCCGGCCTTCGCGGTGACGGCGGCGCGGGCCGCCGCCCGGTCCGCCCGGCGGGACACCGACACCGCTCCGGCGAGCTTCTCGATCGACGCCGGTACGTCCCAGTCCTCGCGGCGCAGCGCGGCGAGCGTGGTCGCGGGCACGACCACCAGGTCCGGCGCTCCGGTCTCCAGCGCGCGGACCAGCAGTGCCCAGGCCGCGTCCCAGCGGGACTTCTCGGGTCGGCCGCGGACCGCCGCCACCACACCGTCGAGCACGGCCTGGCGCAGATCACCCCGCTCGGGCAGCTCCGCGTTCGCAGGGTCGGCCAGGAGCACCTCGGGGTCCGGCAGGTCCAACCGGTCCAGACTGGCAAGCAGTTCAAGGCCCGGACCGTCGCCCACCGTGCCCCGGACCAGCAGGGAGAGCACGTCCCGTGAGGAGTCGGCCGCCGTTGCGAAGGCGATCAGGCGCAGCGTCATCTCCCAGCTCCGGGGCGACGGCCAGGCTCCGCCCCGCCGCATTTCGTTGCCGGGAAGCTGGTGCACGAGTTTGGGCCGTGCGGTGAGCAGTGCGCACACCGCACGGCGGGCGAAGTCCACCGCCTCCGACAGCTTCTGAGAGGAGAGCCGCGGCAGCGTGGCCCGCGGCCAGGTCCCGCCGAGGCCGCGCACGACGACCTCGTGGTCGTGGGTCCACTGAAGGTGCACAAAACGGTTGGCCAGCGGTGGGCTCAGCTCCCAGCCGTCGGCCGCCGAGGACCGAGGATTGGCCGCGGCCACGATCCGCACCCCGGGCGGCAGTTGGAGAGCCCCGATCCGACGCTCCAGCACCAGGCGCAGCAGCGCGGCCTGCACCGCGGGCGGCGCGGTGGACAGCTCGTCCAGGAACAGCAGCCCCCGCCCGGCCCGCACCAGGCGCACCGCCCAGTCCGGCGGGGCCATCGGAACCCCCTGCTCCGCGGGATCGTCCCCGACGACGGGCAGCCCGGAGAAGTCGGACGGCTCGTGCACACTGGCGATCACCGTGGTCAGCGGCAGCTCCAGGGCCTCGGCGAGCTGGGTCAGGGCCGCGGTCTTGCCGATCCCCGGCTCACCCCACAGCAGCACGGGCAGATCGGCGGCCACGGCCAGCGTCAGGGCTTCGAGCTGCAGGTCGGGACGGGGTTCGGTGGTGGTGTTACGTAGCAGGGCCAACAGTTCGTCGGCGACGTCGAGTGGGGAGAGGGAGTCCGTGCCGGAGGGAGTGACGGTGGCAGCGAACGGCGTGTGTGCAGGCGTGTGTGCAGGCATGTGTGTGGTCACCTTTTCGTCGGGGTGAGCCGAGTGAGTCGGGTGTACGAGGGTGAGGTCAGCGGAGATTCGCGTGGCGCGGGTGCGAGCGGTGGCGGCGAGTGCGGCGCAGGTCCCCGGGGCGATGACGGGCGGGCCCGCGAGCGGCTCCGGTCAGCCCCTCCCTGAACAGGCCGTAGGTGATCCGCCGCTCCGCGGCCGCCGCCAGCTCGTCCCGCAGCGGTCCGTCGCGCAGCACCGCATCGGGACCGAGCAGCCCCTCCACGACGGCCAGCGCTCCGGCGATGTCGCCGTGATCCAGGCGTTCGCGGACACCCGCGAGGCAGTCCGGACGACGGTGCGCCTCGTCGATCGCCTGTAGACAGGGCAGCGGAGTCCCGGTCAGCGCGACCAGCAGCTCCTCCCGCCGGATCTCTGCAGGGGCATGGTCCAGCGGGGCCAGCACTCCGTCCACCAGACCGATCCGGTGCCTGGCTCCACGGCACTCCACGAGACGCGGCTGCCCTGCCGGTTCCGGAGCAGGGGGCGGGCCGGCCGGTGCATGGTCGGGTACGAGGGCGGTGGCGACCAGCGGGTGCAGTCGCTCGGGCGTGATCGCACCGGTGCGCAGGAGTTCCAGGTCGGGCGGGACCCAGGTCGCCGCATCGGGCAGCACCGGCAGCGCGGAGCCTTCGCCGTACCCGGCCGCCTCGGCGAGTCGCACCGAGAACGGCCCGGCCTCATCGCTGTCCGCGGTCAGGTCCAGGACCAGCCGATGTCTGCCCCCGAGCCGCACGAGCACGCGACCGCCGGACCCGCGCCGCCCTTCGGCGCCGAGCAGAAGCTCCGCCTCGGCCCTCCACCGGTCGACGGCACAGCGCCGACCGTCCGGGACCGACCCGGGCAACTCGCCTTGCACCGCAGGGCCGTTGTCGCCGCTCGGCCGATCGACCCCGGACCGTGTCCGCAGCTCGTCGGCTCTGCTCGCGTCCCACAGATGCCGGTGCAGGTCGAGACGGAAGCGCCGGCTGGGAAGGGGGTGCGGATGACGCCGGGCGGCGACCTCGGTGTGGGATCCGTCCCACAGCGCGAGGCTGATGCGCTGCCCGGCATCCGCCCAGGCCGGCGGGGTCCGCACCACCAGATGCACCGGACCTGGCCGGTCCCGCCCGGCAGCGTCGTACCGGGCCAGCGCGATGGTCAGTCCCGGGCGCAGCAACCCGTCGGGAGCGATCCTCGGCATGTGCCAGCGCAGCAGATCGGGAGCCAACCGGCGCAGATCGGCCCGGACTTGGGCCGCGAGCTCCCGGCCATGGCTGCGTGCCACGGAACGCAGGTTGAGATCGACATCGAGGCCTGCGGCGGCACACGCCCCCGCCCAGTCGCCGACCAGGCGGCGGGCGGTCGCAGTCTCGATCATGGAGGGCGGCACGGCGAACTCGCGCACGCGCTGCCAGAAGGAAAGGCGGGAATCCCCGTTCGTGGTCAGGGTGAGCATCAGCACTCACCTGGCGCGGACGGGACCCCCAATCTGTCAACAGAATGAGTCGTCATCGCGAGGGATCGTAGCCTTCTCCCGGCTCGCGAGGCCAGGAATTTTCGCCCGGCGAGTTCAGGACGACGCGGCGTTAACGGCGGTCCGTTCCGTCTCTCGGAACTTTCCGAGGGGCGGGCTGCCGGCCCCCGCCGTACGGACGCCGGCCCTGGGTCCGTCCCGCGTCCTGCGCGCAGGTGGCGGACACGGGCTGTTGCCACGCCCACCCGCGATCGCGGAGGATCTTTGCCCCGGCCCGGTATTTCGACAGGAGCTCTCGTGACGTACGACATCACCGCCATCCGCTCCCAGTTTCCCGCCCTGGCGGCAGGAACGGCGCACTTCGACGGCCCGGGCGGCACCCAGACCCCGCAGCCCGTCATCCGGGCCATCGCCGACGCCCTGTCCAACCCCCTGTCGAACCGGGGCCAGGTGGCGCCGGGGGAGCGCAACGCCGACGCCATCGTCGTCGGGGCCCGCCGGGCCATGGCCGACCTGCTCGGGGCGGATCCGTCGGGGATCGTCTTCGGCCGCAGCGCCACCCAGCTCACCTACGAGTTCTCCCGCACCCTCGCCAAGACCTGGCAGCCCGGCGACGAGGTGGTCGTCACCCGCCTCGACCACGACGCCAACATCCGCCCCTGGGTCCAGGCCGCCGCGGCGGCCGGCGCCACCGTACGCTGGGCCGACTTCGACCCCGCCACCGGGGAGTTGACCCTCGACGACATCCGCGCCGTCCTCACCGGACGCACCCGGCTGGTCGCCGTCACCGCCGCCTCCAACCTGATCGGCACACGTCCCGCGGTCGCCGAGATCTCCCGCCTGGCGCACGAGGCGGGGGCGCTCAGCTATGTCGACGGCGTCCACTACGCCGCCCACACGCTGGTCGACCTGGAGGCGCTCGGCGCGGACTTCTTCGTCTGCTCCCCGTACAAGTTCCTGGGACCGCACCACGGAGTGCTCGCCGCCCGGCCGGAGTTGCTGGAGACCCTGCGCCCGGACAAGCTCCTGCCCTCCACCGACACGGTCCCCGAACGCTTCGAACTGGGCACGCTGCCCTATGAGTTCCTCGCCGGCACCACCGCCGCGGTCGACTTCCTCACCCGCCTCGACCCGAGCGCCACGGGAACCCGCCGACAGCGCCTGACCGCCGCGTTCTCGGCGCTCGAAGCCCACGAACACAGCCTGCGCACACAGATCGACAAGGGACTGTCCTCCCTCGACGGCATCACGGTCCACTCCAGGGCGGCCGACCGCACCCCCACCCTGCTGCTGACGTTCGAGGGCCGCTCCACCACGGACGCCTACCACTTCCTCGCCGAGCGCGGCGTCCACGCTCCGTCGGGATCCTTCTACGCCATCGAGGCCTCCCGCCGCCTCGGCCTCGGTGACACCGGTGGCCTCCGCATGGGCCTGGCGCCCTACAACAGCACGGAGGACGTCGACCGGCTGCTGGGCGGGCTGTCCGAGTTCCTCAGCCACTGAACAGCGGCCGGACGCCCGAAAGTGCCGCCCGGGCCGTGTGGTTGACTACGGCCGTGTTGCACGAGTCGGTCCTGCGGACCGTGGACCTGCCGGCGGGCGACCGGTTCGACGCCTGGACCGAGCGCATGGGCCGCACCCACGCGCCCATGCATCTGGCCAGCGACCGCGCGGCGGACTACCGCGGAGAGCAGCGCCTGATCTGCCTGGGCGATGTGACGGTGTGGCCGGCCACCTTCGACCACCTGGTCTTCCGAAGGACACCCAAGCTCGTACGGCAGTCCGACCCGGAGGTCTACCACCTCTCCATCCTGCGGCGGGGAGAGGGAGCGGCCAGCTGGGGCAGGCAGGAAGTCGCCTACCGGATCGACGACATCCACACCAACAGCTCCTCACGGTCGTACGACATATCCACCGGCCCGGACCCGGTCACCCTCATCGGCATCGAGATACCCAGGACCCTGGTGGCGCTGCCCGCGCACCGGGCGGACCAGGTGATCGGGCGCCGGATGTCGGGCAGAGAGGGAGTCGGCGCGCTGCTCGCGCAGTTCCTCGTGCAACTGGTCTCCGACACCGCGCCCTACCAGCCACTGGACGCGCCCCGACTGGGCACCGTCGTCGCCGATCTGGTGACCACCGTCTTCGCCCACGCCCTGGACGCCGACCGCCAGTTGCCGCCCGAGACCCGCGCCCGGACGCTGACCCTGCGCATCAAGTCGTTCATCCGACGGAACCTCGGCGACCCCGACCTGACCCCCGCCCGGATCGCCGAGGCGCACCACATCTCCCGCAGCTACCTGTACAGCCTCCTCCGGGCCGAGGGCACGACCGTCGCTTCCTACATCCGCGATCAACGGCTGAAGAACGTCTGCAGGGACCTCGCCGACCCGGCTCTGCGCACGCTGCCCATCCATGCCGTCGCCGCCCGCTGGGGCTTCCCCCGCGCCGCCGAGTTCACGCGCGCCTTCCGCTCGGCCCACGGTGTTCCGCCGAGCGAGTTCCGCGCACGGAGCGAACTCCCCGCCGAGTAGAGGCCGTGGACTCTCCGCCAAGCAAGTGTGGACCGTCCGCCAATGACAGCTCCGCTGCCTTGCGCGCATGCTGGTGATCAGCGCGAGGGAGAAGCGCGAACCGGGGCGGGGCCAGGACTGCCGGGGAGTCCTGGCCCCGCCGTTGCGTCCGACCAGGTGTATGTTTGAAGAGTCAAACGTATCGTCTGGTCGTTCGCTCCCGGATCGAGGCCGGTTTCTCATGCACGTCGTCATCAGTGGTTCCTCAGGGCTGATCGGCGGTGCGCTTGCCGCGTCGCTGCTGGCCGACGGTCACCGCGTCACCCGGTTGGTCCGGCGCGAGCCGCGGACCCGGGCCGACGGAAGCGTCGAGGCGCAGTGGGACCCGCGGGCGGACGCTGCCGCAGTCGACCCGGCGGTACTCGACGGCGCGGACGCGGTGGTCGGGCTGGCCGGGGCCGGGGTCGGCGACCGCCGGTGGACCGCCGCGTACAAGGAGGAGATCCGCGAGAGCCGGGTGCGCGGCACCGGCGCCCTCGCCGAGGCGATCCGTGGCTGCGAGAAGCCGCCGCCGGTGTTCGTGTCGGGGTCCGCCGTCGGCTACTACGGCGAGACCGGGCAGACCGTGGTGGACGAGTCCGGTGGGCCGGGTCAGGACTTCCTGGCCGGTGTGTGCCGGCAGTGGGAATCCGCCGCCGACGGCGCCCGGGCGTCCGGGACACGGGTCGTCACCACCCGTTTCGGGATCGTCGTGTCGGGCGCGGGCGGGGCGATGGGCCGTCTGCTGCCCCTGGCCCGGGCGGGACTCGGCGGGCGGCTGGGCAGCGGCCGCCAGTACTGGAGCTACATCTCCCTGCCCGACACGGTCCGCGCCGTGCGCCACCTCATCGGCACCGAATCGGTCAGCGGGCCGGTCAACATGACCACCCCGCACCCCGCGACCAACCGGGACATCACCGCCGCCATCGGCAGGACCCTGCACCACCCCACGGTGCTGCCCGTGCCCGGCTTCGCCCTGCGGCTCGCGCTCGGGGAGTTCGCCGACGGCATCCTGATGAGCCAGCGCGTCGTGCCGGGCCGCCTCCTCGACTCGGGCTTCGTTTTCGAGCACCCGACCTTCGAGGCCGCCCTGGGGTCAGCGGTCCACTGACGGTGCTCTCAGGCGCCCGCCGCGCGACGGCGGCCCAGGACGGGCTCGGCCAGCACTCTCGCCGTCCGGCAGAGGGTCTGGCCGTGCCGGGCGAAGAGTTCGTCACGCGAGTCGAAGTGCCCCAGGTCCGCCAGGACGTAGGCCGAGAGGTCGCAGGCGGCACCGTCGGCTGGGCAGAGCGTCACCCCGTCCCAGTCGATCGCCGTCCTGGACAGCGCCTCGAACAGCGTCTCCGTACCGGCGTTGGTGAAGCCGCCCTGGCCGTCGCTCAACTCGTCAAGAGTGCCGAAGAGCTCCGAGACCGTCAGCCAGGAAGCGGCGGCATGGCCGGTCGGCGACACTGCGTCGAGGCGGAATTCCGGCCATGCCAGGAGAACCTGGTCCGGGACGATCCGGTGCAGCCGCGGGAAGCGCGGATACCAGAAAGCCCCGTCGACCAGCAGACCGCGCACCCGCGTGGCCACCCCGGACGACCGCGCCACCGCCTCCAGCACGGCCAGCCGCTGGCTGCACGAACCGCGGCCGCGGCGCAGCACCTCGGACACGGGCCGCTCGTCCTGCACCGAGTACACCGGTCGCACGGCCGCGGCAATGACCCGGTGGGCCCGGCGCAGGTGCGCTGTCCGGCGGTCGGGCGCCGCGGCCTTCCCCGCGTCCGCTGCCGTGTCGATCTGCCGGAGCAGGGAAGTGACCTCCGGATGCCGCCAGTTGAGGATCCGCGTCGGGGCCGTGCTCCCCGCCGCTGTTCCCCCGGCCGTCGCGCCGGCGCGGGAACGGCCTCGTGGCGTGAGAAGCGAGCTCGTCATGACCGTGGTCCTCTCTCCGGGCCCCGATGGACACACGTATCATCACCGAATAATTGAACATGTTCAACTGTGGGTGGGGGGCGCCGAAAATGCTTGGTCGTGCCTCTCGCAGGCCTCCCACCTCTCCGCTCGTGGACGGCCTGTGAGGACCCGTCAGCCCAGGTATGCGGGAGCCACGGCCGAGGTCATCAGCCGGCGGCCCGTGCCGGTGCCGTCGGCCGGGACGGTCCACAGGTCGGAGCCGTAGTCGCCGGGCAGGGCGTAGACGAGGGTGGAGTCGTCGGACCACAGAGCCTGGTCGTCGATGTTGCGCTGTTCGGCGGTCGCGGTCTCCTTCATGGTGCGCAGATTGAGGACGTACAGCCGCCAAGGGGCGTCGGGGGAGGCCCCCTTGACGCGCTTCTTGTAGGCGACGCGGGTCCCGTCGGGGGAGAGGGACGGGCATTCGACGTTGCGGTGCAGGGTGGTCAGGGTGCGTGCCGCGACGTCTCCTCGTACGAGGTAGGTGGTGCCGCCGGTCGCCAGCGTGGCGTAGAAGCGGTCGTCGTCGGCGAAGGTGACGCCCCAGATGTTGGTGTCGGCGGCGCGGTAGGTCCGGCCGTCCTTGATGATGCGGAAGGTCTCCAGGTTGTCGTCGATCCTCCAGGTGCGGGTGTCGACGATGGCCGTGCGGGTGGAGAAGTTCGTACCGGCGTAGGAGTCTCCGCTGACGAACACCGTCCAGGCCACCAGGTGGCCGGAGGGTGAGACGCGGGCCCGGGTGGGGATGCCCGCGGCCGGGAAGCGGTGCCGCTCGCGCAGGTGGGCGTCGAGGACGACCGCCCGGTAGGTGTCCCTGAGCGTGCCATGCACGGCCTGCAGGCAGATGCCGGTTCCGGCGGCCGCGTGGAAGCGCAGGCACTTGACGCCCGAGGCGGTGCGCGGCCCCTGCGGATCACCGGCGGGCACGGTGGCGATCTCGTCGCGGTGCGGGCCCCAGGCCAGGTTGCGCACCAGCAGCCTGCGCCCGGCCGTCGGCCGGAGCGAGACGGTGCCGCTGCGCACGGTCGGGCCGTTCGCCTGCTGCTCGTCGCGCATGCCCGAGCGGTGGGCGGCGTACAGCACCGCCCCGGTGCCGACGCCGCCGAGCAGCAGGACGGCGGCCAGCAGGATCAGCAGACGGGTGGTTCGGGTCATGCGGACACCTCGGCGGGGGACACGTCGGCGGCGGGGCGGAGCACGAACGAGGCCACTACGGCGCTGACGGCGAGCGCGGCGGCGGTGACGGCGAGCGCGGTGCGGCCGCCCCACAGGCTCCAGGCCGCGCCGAAGGCGAGGGAGCAGGCGAAGCGGGCCAGTGCCTGGCCGGTGCCCACCAGGGCCTGCCCGGCGCCCTGGTGCTGTGCCGGCACGGCCGAGGCGGTGGCGGCCGCGAGGACTCCGTCGGTGGCCGCGTAGAAGGTGCCGTGCAGAACGAGGACGGCGACCACGGCGGGAATGCCGTGCCAGGGGGAGAGCACCAGGCCGTAGCCGAGCAGCAGGACGCCATGGCCTGCCAGGAACAGCCGGCGGCGGTCGAGGCGGTCGGCGAGTGCGCCGAGCGGGACGGCGAGCAGCAGGAAGACGGCGGCGGTGCCCAGCGGCAGCAGCGGGAACAGGTCGGCCGACAGATCCCCCTCGCGCTGCAGCAGCAGATACAGGAAGGAGTCGCTGACGGTGGTGAGCCCCAGCAGGGCCGCGCAAAGAGTCAGCCGGCGCAACTCCGGGCGGCGCAGCAGCCCCAGAGAATCGCGCAGGGCGGGCCGGGCCGGCTCGGCCAGCGCGGTGGCACCGGCGGGCGCGATGCGTCGGGGCACGAACAGCACCAGCACCAGCACCCCCAGCACCGCGATGCAGCCGCTGACGGTGAAGACCGCGTCGTAGCCGTCGACGGTGGCCCGCAGCACGGCGAAGGCGACCAGCGGGCCGAGCAGTGCGCCGGTGGTGTCCATGGCGCGGTGCACCCCGAAGGCCCGTCCCCGGTGCGCGGGTTCGGTGGCCAGCGAGATCATCGCGTCCCGTGGCGCGGTGCGCAGCCCCTTGCCGGTGCGGTCGGCCGCGAGCACGGCGCTGATCACGGGAAGCGTGTGGGCGAGCAGCAGCAGCGGCTTGCACAGCGCCGACAGACCGTAGCCGAGGCCCGCCACGACCTTGTGCCGGCGGCCGCCGCGGTCCGCGAGATGACCGCCGGCCAGCCGGACCAGCGCCCCCACACCGTTGTTGATGCCGTCGAGGAGACCGAAGCCGAGCGGGGACAGGCCGAGTCCGGCGACCACGTAGAGCGGCAGCACGGCGGTGACCATCTCCGAGGAGACGTCGGTGATGAGGCTGACCGCACCCAGGGCCAGCACGGTGCCGGGGACAGCGGCCGGCCGCCGCCCCGGACGGGTGTCCGGGGCGGCGGCGGCCTTGGTGCTGCGGGAGTCCGCGAGATACACGGGCGTCAGTTCCAGATGCCGGTGATGTCGGACGCCGAGGCGGCGTTGCCCGCGTGGGCGCTCAGACCGGCCAGGTCCTCCACCGTGCGCAGCACGTTGTAGTGGTTGTACGTGGTCGAGTCGGAGCTGCCGGGGGCGACGTGCTGCCCGTAGAAGAGGGTCGGGATGCGGTTGCCGGAGAGCTTGTTGTCCTCGTCGAAGGTGACGGCGAGGATGCTGTTGTGCGTCTGGGCCCAAGTGGCGTACGCGCCCAGGTTGTTCTTGATCCAGGTGTCGCCCGTGGAGACCGAGCAGTCGTGCATGTCGCTGCACAGGTTCGGCACGACGAAGGACACCTTCGGCAGGGTCGAGTAGTCGGTCGGGAACTGCGCGAAGGTCATCGCGGTGTTCGTCGGCACGTTGGAGAAGCCGAACCACGGGTTGTGCTTCTGCGCGTAGTTGCCGCTGCTGCACGTCGTCGAACCCTGGCTGGGCAGCGACTCGTTGTAGCTCTTCCAGGTCTTGCCCGCGGCGATCAGCTCGGAGGCGAGGTTCGGCGCGGAGATGGACCCGACGCTCACACAACTGTCGTCGGTGCGGCCCTGGTTGGAGCCCGAGAAGAGCATGTAGTAGTTCGGCTCACTGGGGTGGGTGAGGCCGTAGGACTGGGTGAGGTTGGCGCCACCCGCCTTGAGGGTGTTGTTGATGTAGGGGGCGCTGGAGCTTCCGATCACCTGCGAGTAGGCGTGGTTCTCCATCACCACGACCACCACGTGGTCGGGGGCGGGGAGAGCGGCTGCCTGAGCTGCTGAGGTCGTTGCGGCCCACACACCGACCGACGTGGCGGTGAGGGCGACGGCCCCGGCGAGCGCGGTGAGCGGGCGTCTGGTGCGCTTGGAAGCCTTTACGGCGGTCATGACTGTCCTCCGGACAGAAGTGACGGGCACGTGCGGGGGGAGGCGGCGCCGCAACCATAGGAGCCTCAGGCCGGTACTGCGTGAAGCCCAGACGAACTGCGGACCCCGATGGGCAAACATCGCACGACATGCTGGTCATGTACAGGTCATGCGCGGTGGGGCTCGTGGTCGCCGCGACATGCCACCCGGGTACCCCGGTCACCGCGAAGCGGACCGCCGTGCAGGTCAGGCCGGCAGATGCGCGGACGTCATGGACTGCAGATGGCCGAGAAAGGCGAGGGTGGCCGGGTGCGTGGGCGTGCGCGGCCAGGCCATGCGGACCGTCACGGGCGGTACGTCCGCCAGGGGCAGATAGCGGACCCCGGGGTGCGGATGGCTCTGCTGGGTGGCCTCCGCGGTGACGCCGACCGCCTCCCCGGTGGCGATCACGGTGAGCCATTCGTCGACGTTGGCCACCTCGAACGTGCGCGGCCGCCGCCCCTCGGGCCACAGCTCGGCCGTGGTCGCGGCGGTGGCGCACAGCACCACCGGCCGGTCGGCGAGGTCCGTCAGTCGCAGTGACGGACGCGCGGCCAGCGGGTCGCTGTCGGGTACGGCGGCCATGCGCCGCTCCCGGTACAGCGACCGGACCTCCAGCCCGGCGCCGGGCGCGGGCGCGGTGCGCACCAGCGCCGCGTCGATCTCCCCGCGGCGCAGTGCCACCTCCGGATCGTCGCGCCGGTACACCTGAACCGGGGTCCCGGGATGTGTCTCCCGCCAGGTGCGCAGCAGCGGCACGGTCAGATCGCCGAGCGCCGCCCAGGCGAAACCGATCCGCAGCGGCCGCACCCCGGCCGCGGCCTCCGTCAGCGCGTCGTCCAGCTGACGGAGGATCAAATGAGCCCTCTCATAAAGCCGTTGACCGGCATCCGTGAGCGAAAGGGTGCGGGTGGTACGTTCCACCAGCCGCACGCCGACCCGGCTCTCCAGCTGCTCCAGGGTGCGCGAGAGCGCGGGCTGGCTGATGTGGAGCACGGCCGCCGCGCCGGTGATGGTGCCCTCGTCGCCGATCGCGGTGAGCGCCCGCAGATGCCGTAGCTCCACATTCATAACCATGAAGCATAAGTGCTCCCCAGAAGGTATTTCCCTCCCGCCCGGGGCCGGGCCTAGCGTCGCAGCCATGAAGATTCTGCTCATCGGCGCCACCGGCACGCTCGGCGCGGCCCTCCACAAGACCCTCGGCACCCGCGGCCACGAAGTCCTCACCGTGGGACGCGGCGGTGGCGACCTGCGCCACGACATCACCGACCCCGCGCAGGTCGCCGAACTCTACGACCGGGCCGGCCGGGTGGACGCCGTGGTCAGCGCCGCCGGACACGTGCCGTACAAGCCGGTCACCGAGCTGACCCCCGAGGACTATCTGGCAGCCTTCCACGGCAAGGTGCTCAGCCAGATCGACCTGGTGCGCCAGGGCATCCCGCGGATCGCCGAGCGCGGCTCCTTCACCCTCATCACCGGTGTGCTGGCCCGCGAGCCCATCCCCACGGGCAGCGCGGCCTCCATGGCCAATGGCGCGCTGGAGGCGTTCGTCCGGGCCGCCGCCATCGAGATCGCCCCGCAGCGCATCAACGCGATCAGCCCGACGGTCTTCACCGAGAGCCTCGCCAAGTACGGCGACTTCTTCCCGGGCATGCCACCGGTCGATCTCGCCGACGTCACGCAGGCGTACGTCCGGTCGGTCGAGGGCGCGCAGACCGGCCAGGTGTACGCCCTGTAAAGATCCGAGCCCTCTTTGGGGCGGGCGCCCCGGAGAGGGCTCGGTCACCGGACCGTCGCCGTCATGCCTGCCCCGCCTCGAAGTGGGCCGCGGCGACCACCAGGTCCTGCCAGGCCATGCCCACGCTCTTGAACAACCGCGGCTGCCCGGTGGGGAGTTGGGCCCTGCCCCGCACGAGATCGGCGAGGCCGACCAGTGCGCCGGGATCGAGTGTCCCCGCCTGCACGGCCAGCACGATGTCGCCCGCCTCACGCAGCGCCGCCGAAACCGCCTCCACCACCACCGTCGAACGCCCGACAGCCGTCTCGTCGACCTCCCGGGCGTCCGGTTCGTGCGATCCGACGGCCACCACGGTCGTGTGCGGCGGCAGCAGCGAGCCGTCGAACAACGGCGTGCGCGCCGTGGTGCAGCAGGCCACGACGTCCGCGTCCGCCACATCGTCCGCACTGCCGACTCGCGCCTCGATGTCATCGGCGAAGGCGCGGGTGCGCTCGGCGTCGCGGCCGACGACCACGACGTCCCGGATCGGCCGGACACACCGCAGGGCCTCGGCATGCGACCGTGCCTGAGGCCCCGTCCCGAACAGCACCAGTCGGCTCGCGTCCGGCTCGGCGAGCGCGTCGGCGGCGACGGCGGACACCGCCGCGGTGCGTACGTTGGTGAGCGCGATCCCGTCCAGCAGCGCCAGCGGGGTGAGGGTCTCGCCGTCCAGCAGCAGGTAGTTGCCCTGGATCCGCGGCAGTTTCCGCGCCGGGTTGTCCGGTGCGACCGTCACCACCTTGACTCCGGCGTAGGAACCCCAGTGGGCGGGCATGAGCAGGAGCTGCCCCCGCGGCACCGGCACGGCCGCACGCGGCGGACCGGCCTCCGGGTCGAGTCCGCCGAGAAGGCTCGCACGCAGCGCGCCGATGGCCGCCTCCATGGGCGGCGCACCCTCCAGAACCGTGATCACAGCTGGAAACCCTCCTTGCTCACCAGTCATCTTCCGACCGGTCTCTCCCCACGATGTGGTCCGGACGGCGCAGCCACAAGGGCCGAAGATCGTCCGACGGACGGCCGCGGCGCACCGCAGTGCCGCCCAGCGCTCGGCGCCGGAACGGCCTGCCCGGCGGGTGGAAGCAGCCCTTGAGGTGGGGTCTCCGACAGCGCAGGACAAGCGAGCGCCTGCGCTACGCCGTCGCACCGCGCCGCGTACCGGCCACCGCCCGCAGCACGTCGACCAGTGCGGCCACCGTCGGCCGGTGCTCGGCGGCGGAGCGGAACACCACGACGATGTGCCGCTCGACCCTCTCGCGCAGCCGCACCACGTCGAAGCGGGAGGCGCGCAGCCTCAGCATCAGCTCCGTCACGGTGCTGATCCCGATGCCCGCCTCGACCAGCGCCAGCGTGGCCGCGGTGTCGGTCACCTCGTGCTGGACGTCGGGTTCGATACCGGCCCGCCGGCAGACGGTGCGCACGGCGCGGCCGTAGTAGCTGTCGGGGGAGGGCAGGATCCACCCCAGGTTCTGCGTGTCGGCCAGGGCGATCTCCTCGCGGCCCTCCAGCCACCCGGTGGGCACCGCGAGGGAGAACCGCTCCCGGTCCAGCCGCATCACCCGTAGCGCGGTATCGCGCGGGATGGGCACATCCGGGTAGTCCAGACCGAGCGCCAGGTCCACCGCACCGGAGGCGACGGCGTCGTACACCTCGTCCACGTCCATGTCGCGGCTGTGCACGGCGAGCCCGGGATGCGCCTCGCGCACCCGCTGCAGCGCCGGCGGCAGGATCTCGGCGGCGGCCGTGGCGAACAGCCCCACCACCAGCACCCCACAGACTTCGCCCCGGCTGCGCTCCAGCGCCTCGACCGCCTCGGCCTCCGTGGACAGGATCCGTTCGGCATGCCGGGCCAGCGTCATCCCGGCGTCGGTCAGCTCCACCCGCCGCCCCACCCGCCGCAGCAGCTCCATGCCGGTGGCCTTCTCCAGTGCGGCGATCTGCTGCGAGACCCCGCCGGGCGTGTACCCCAGCGCGCGGGCCACCGCGGTGATGGTTCCGCGCCTGGTCAGCTCCACGAGCGAACGCAGCTGGGAGCTCGTCCAGTCCATATAGGAACACTAATAGATCGGGCGCAGTAACTGTTCATGGACGTCAAAGGTCGCCCTGCGTCACGATGACGGGCACAAAGCCATGCCCCCTCGGCCCGGCGCGACCTCCGGAAGGGACGGCCCCTTGTCCTCCTCGTCCGCCTTCCGCTCCGTTCCGCCGACCGCGGACGTCGTGATCATCGGCGGAGGCGTGATGGGCGCCAGTGCCGCGTTCCACCTCGCCGAAGCGGGGGTGACCGACATCGTCGTCGTCGAGCGCGGCGACCTGGCGTGCGGCAGCTCGGGCAAACCGATCGGCGGCGTACGCGCCCAGTTCTCCGACCCGCTCAACATCGAGCTGGGCAGCCGGAGCCTGCGCGCCTACGAGGACTTCCCGCACCGTCCCGGCGCCGACATCCGCCTGGACACCGTCGGCTACCTCTTCCTGCTCACCACCGACCGCCAGGCCGCGGACTTCGAGGCCGGCGTCAGGACCCAGAACGCCCTCGGCGTCCCCACCCGCATGATCACCCCGGACGAGGCCCGCCGCCTCTGCCCCTACGTCAGCACCGACGGACTCCTGGCCGCCACCTACTCGCCCGCCGACGGCCACGCCCGCCCCGTACTGGTCGTCAAGGGATACGCCGGCGCCGCCGCCCGGGCCGGCGCCACCTTCGCCACCCACACCACCGTGACCGGCATCGACACCGCAGGCGACCGCGTCACCGCCGTCCACACCGACCACGGCAGCATCCGCTGCGACACCGTGATCTGTACGGCGGGCGCCTGGTCACGCCTGATCGGCGACATGGTCGGCATCGACCTCCCGGTCCGGCCGGTGCGCCGCCAACTCGCCTTCACCGAACCGCTCCTGCCTCCGGCGCCCCGCATCCCCTTCACCATCGACTTCGCCTCGTCGGCCTACTTCCACAACAGCGACGACGGCCTGCTGTTCGGCCTCGCCGACCCCCGCCAGCCCGACGGCTTCGACACCACCTGGTCCCCGGAGTGGCTCGAACTGTTCCGGGACGCCGTACGGCAACGGGCCCCCGGGCTCGCCGACATGAGGACCGTCGGCGGCTGGGCCGGCCTCTACGAGGTCACCCCCGACCACAACGCCCTCATCGGCCGCTCCGGCGAACTCGTCAACTTCCTCTACGCCACCGGGTTTTCGGGCCATGGCTTCCTCCAGGCCCCAGCCGTCGGCGAGATCCTGCGCGACCTCCACCTCGACCGCGCACCCTTCGTCGACGTCTCCCCGCTCAGCGCCGACCGCTTCCGTTCGGGGACCGCAACCCGCCCCGAAGCCCACGTGGTGTGAACCTGCGGACCCCGCCCGGGAGCCGCAACCCGACGGCCGCTCGGCCGGCCGCCCTTTCCCACTCACCGAACCCGGAGGAAGCACCATGACGAGCACCTCTCTGCCCAGCACGGACGACCTGCGCGCCCGCGCCCGTACGAGCCTGGAGCGCATCGGCGTCACCGTCCCCGAAGGGGCCGGCTTCCCGGCACGTACGCCGATCACCGGCGAGGACCTCTTCGGCCTCACGGCGGCCACCGCCGCCGACACCGAGGAGGCCGTCACGGCCACCCGCGAGGCCTTCCTCACCTGGCGCACCACCCCGGCCCCGCGCCGGGGCGAACTGGTTCGACGGCTGGGCGAGTTGCTGCGTGACCACAAGAGCGATCTGGCGGACCTCATCACCATCGAAGCGGGCAAGATCCGTTCGGAGGCGCTCGGCGAGGTCCAGGAGATGATCGACATCTGCGACTTCGCCGTCGGCCTCTCCCGCCAGCTCTACGGCCGCACCATCGCCTCCGAGCGCCCCGGCCACCGTCTGGCCGAGACCTGGCATCCGCTGGGCGTCGTCGGCGTGATCTCCGCCTTCAACTTCCCGGCCGCCGTGTGGTCCTGGAACACCGCCGTGGCCCTGGCCTGCGGCGACACAGTGATCTGGAAGCCGTCCGAGCTCACCCCGCTGATCTCCCTCGCCTGCGACCGGCTGCTGGCCCAGGCCGCGGAGGACACCGGCGCGCCCGCGGACGTACACCGCCTCCTGCTCGGCGACCGCACTGTCGGTGAGCAGCTCGTGGACGATCCGCGCGTTGCCCTCATCAGCGCCACCGGCTCCACCCGCATGGGCCGCGAGGTCGGCCCCCGCGTCGCGGCCCGCTTCGGCCGCAGCCTGCTGGAGCTCGGCGGCAACAACGCCGCGATCGTCGCGCCCTCGGCCGACCTCGACCTCGCCGTGCAGGGCATCGTCTTCGCCGCGGCCGGCACCGCGGGCCAGCGCTGCACGACCCTGCGCCGCCTCATCGTGCACCGCGACATCGCCGACACGCTCCTCGCACGGCTCACAGCCGCGTACGCCAGGCTCCCCATCGGCGACCCCTTCGACGGGAACACCCTCGTCGGACCGCTCATCTCCGCCAAGGCCCTCGACGGGATGCAGGACGCCCTCACCCGGGCCCAGGCCCAGGGCGGCAAGGTCCTGGTCGGCGGTGAGCGCCGCCTGGCCGGAGCAGCGCCCGGGGCCGCCTACGTCGAACCGGTCATCGTCCGCGTGGACGAACAGACCGACGTCGTAAGGGAGGAGACCTTCGCGCCGATCCTCTACGTCCTGACCTACGACACGCTGGAGGAGGCCGTCTCCCTGCACAACGACGTCCCGCAGGGCCTGTCCTCCAGCATCTTCACCCGCGACCAGCAGGAAGCAGAGCTCTTCCTCTCCGCCGAGGGCTCCGACTGCGGCATCGCCAACGTCAACATCGGCACCTCCGGCGCCGAGATCGGCGGCGCGTTCGGCGGGGAGAAGGAGACGGGCGGCGGCCGCGAGTCCGGCTCCGACGCCTGGCGCGCGTACATGCGCCCGGCCACCAACACCATCAACTATTCCGGCCGACTCGCCCTGGCCCAGAACGTCAGCTTCCTCTAGGGGGGCACCCGCGGAAATCGGGCGCGAGCGCGACCGTGACCTGGCGGCGCCGGTCCTGAGTGGAGTGGGACCAGGGCTGGTACGCCGCCCGCGGGCACGGTCAGCGGCGGCGTGGACGGCGTGCGGTGACGTCCGCGAGAAAGCCACGCAGCATGACTTTGGCCTCGTCGAGGAGTTCCCCGTCCCCCTCGGCGTCCCGCCGGAACGCCTCCTGCGCCAGCGCGTCGGCCGCGAGGACCGCGGCGTGGCAGGCGCGGGCGAGGGTCTCGTGGTCGTGGGTCATGTCGAGCGCGAGCAGGACGCGGCGGATTCCGTCGGCCATACGCCGCTTGTGCGCGCGGTCCGCGGCGCGGGTCCGCTCGGTCAGACCGCTGCCGAACCACAGGGCCCGGAAGCCGTGTTCGGTGCGGTAGATCCCGGCGAACGCGTCGATCAGCACCCCCACCGGGTCCGCCCAGCGCTCCGCCGCCGCGGCCTGCACGAGGCCGCCCATCGCGGCCTCCAGTTTCGCGAAGTATCCGGCCGCCAGGGCGTCGATGATCGCGTCGCGGTCGGGCAGGTACTGATACAGCGAGCCCACCGACACCTTGGCCTCCGCGGCGACCCTGGTGGTGGTCAGCGCCTCGACCCCCTCACCGATCAGGATGCGCTCGGCGGCCTCCAGGACCCTCGCCAAGCGCGCCTTGCTGCGCGCCTGTTGGGGGGTACGGCGCAGGGGGGCGGCCCCGCCGGCCTCCGCGGTCGGCTCACCCACGAACAACCTCCGAACCTGAACGTGACTTTGTTTCATGTTTAGGTTACGGTCCCGCACATGACCGACTCAAGCGCGGCGCTCGGGCGGGAGCGGGCCGCCGTGGCGGACGCCTGCCGCCGGCTGGGGGCCGAGGGCCTGCTCATCGGCACGGCCGGGAACGTGAGCGTACGGGTGGAGGAGTTGGTCGCGATCACCGCGACCGGGGCGGTGCTCGCCGAACTCACCGCGGACCAGGTGACGGTGGTCGACCTGGACGGGCAGATCGTGGCCGGAACCCTGGAGCCGACCTCGGAGCTGGATCTGCACCTCGGCGTCTACCGGCGCTACGGCACCGGCGCGGTCGTCCACACCCACGCCCCGATGGCCACCGCACTCTCCCTCGTCCTCGACGAACTGCCTTGTATCCATTACCAGTTGCTCGGTCTCGGCGGCACCGTCCGCGTCGCGCCGTACGCCACCTTCGGCACCCCGGAACTCGCCGGGTCGGTGCTCGCCGCGCTGGAGGGCCGCAGCGCCGCCCTGATGGCCAACCACGGCGCACTCACCCACGCCCCGACCCTCGACAAGGCCGTCGAGCACGCCCTGCTGCTGGAGTGGGCCTGCGGTGTCTACCGGCACGCGGCCGCGCTCGGACCACCCCGCGTCCTCGACGAACAGCAGCAACTCGCGGTCATCGAGGCCGCCATCGCCCGCAACTACGGCACCACCCACCCCGTACCAGCCGCGCAGGAGGAAGAGCGATGAAGGTCGTCACGATGGGCGTGCACGTGCTGGACGTACTGGTGCGGCCGGTGGAGGAGATACCCGAGGGGCAGGGCGCGACCCTCGTCGACGACATCCGGATGACCGCCGCCGGGACGGCCGGCGGCACCGCCCTCACGCTCGCCAAGCTCGGCGCCTCGGTGCGCACCGCCGGTGCGATCGGCAGCGACCCGACCGGCGACCTGCTCGTCCAACTCCTCGACAGGGCAGGCATCGACACCGCGCTGCTCGTCCGCCGTGTCGACACCTCGACCTCCGCGAGTGTCCTGCCCATCCGCCCCAACGGCGACCGCCCGTCGCTCCATCTGCTCGGCGCCAACATCACCTACGGCCTCGACGACGTGCCCTGGGACGCCGTGGCCGAGGCGACCCACCTCCACCTGGGCGGCCCCGAACTCATCGGCGCCGACGTCGCCGCGCGCATCCTGGCGCACGCCAGGGAACACGACGTGGTCACCTCCGTGGACCTCCTCGCCCCCGGCGAGCTCGGCACCTTCGACCAGATCGAAGCGCTGCTCCCGCACGTCGACTACCTGCTCCCCAACGACGACCAGGTCCTCGGCTTCAGCGAGGAGCAGGACCTCGTGACCGGCGCGAAGAAGCTCCTCGCCGCCGGGGCGGGCCTCGTCGCGGTCACTCGCGGCGGCGACGGAGCGCTGCTGGTGACCGCGGAGGGCACGGAAACCGTCCCCGCCTTCGAGGTCGACGTCGTCGACAGCACCGGCTGCGGCGACGCGTTCTCGGCCGGGTTCATGCGGGGCATCAGTCTCGGCCGCACCCCGCGCGAGGCCGCCGTGCTGGGCAGCGCCGCCGCCGCGCTGGTGGCGCAGGGGCTGGGCAGCGACCACGGGGAGTTCGACCTGCCGGAGGCCGACGAGTTCGCCATGACCCACAAGACCCGCTCCTGAACCGCTCGACACGCTCCAAACCGGTGTGAACCGTCACCGAGTCAATCAAGTGGTGACGGTCGCAACAGGGGCGTACGGTCGAACGGTAGACGCCGCAGTGGACGGCACCGTTCACCGACGCCGCCGAGTGCGACACACCATGAGCAGCAGCCCGCAGCCGACCTCCGCATCACAGGCCGCCACCCGCGCACCGGGCGGCGGCGGAAACGGCATGGCGCTGCTGGTCATCGCCTCCTGCCAGCTGATGGTGGTCCTGGACATCACCATCGTGAACATCGCGCTGCCGCACATCCAGAGCGCCCTGAACTTCTCCACCACCAGCCTCTCCTGGGTGGTCAACGCCTACACCCTCACCTTCGGCGGCCTGCTGCTGCTCGGCGGCCGCACCGGCGACATCCTCGGCAGGCGGCGCATGTTCGTCTTCGGGGTGCTGCTGTTCGCGCTCGCCTCCCTGCTGGGCGGGCTCGCCCAGAACTCCGGTGAACTCCTCGCCGCACGCGCCCTCCAGGGCGTCGGCGGGGCCATCGCCTCCCCGACCGCACTCTCCCTGGTCAGCACGACCTTCCGCGAAGGCCCGGAACGCAACCGGGCCTTCGGCGTGTTCGCCGCGGTCTCCTCGGGCGGCGGCGCCATCGGGCTGCTCGCCGGCGGCGTGATCGTCGAGTGGCTGAACTGGCGCTGGGTGCTGTTCGTCAACGTCCCGATCGGCCTGCTGATCGCCCTCGCCGCACCCCGCTGGATCAAGGAGTCCGAACGGCATCCGGGCCACTTCGACATCGCCGGCGCGCTGACCTCCACCGTGGGCATGGTGCTGCTGGTCTACGGGTTCATCAGAGCCGCCCAGGACGGCTGGCGCGACGCCCTCACGCTGGCCTCGTTCGCCGCGGCGGTCGTGGTCCTCGCGGTGTTCATCCTGGTCGAGCGCGGCTCCCGGCAGCCCATCACCCCGCTGCACATGTTCGCCGACCGCAACCGCGCGGGCACCTACGGCATCATGCTGAGCCTGGCCGCCGCGATCTTCGGCATGTTCTTCTTCCTCACGCTCTTCGTGCAGGACGTCCTGGGCTTCAGCCCGCTGCAGGCCGGGCTCGCCTTCCTGCCGGTCAGCGCGGTCATCGCGGTCGGCGCGGCGCTCGCCTCGCGGTTCCTGCCGAAGTTCGGACCCAAACCCTTCATGGTGGTGGGCGCCGTTCTCGCCGCGGCGGGTCTGGCCTGGCTGACCCTGACCGACGTCCACTCCACCTACGCGGGCAGCATCCTCGGACCCGTCTGCGTCTTCGGCCTGGGCATGGGCATGGAGTTCGTCTCGCTGACCCTCATGGCGCTGTCCAACGTCCCCGTCCGGGAGACCGGCGCTGCCTCCGGACTCCTCAACGCCACGCAGCAGGTGGGCGGTTCACTCGGCCTGTCCATCCTGGTCACCATGTTCGGCACGGCCAGCACCAACGAGGCCCACCAGCAGATCCCGCGCTTCCTGGCCCAGGCCACCCCGGCCGAACGCCTGCGCTTCAAGCACACCGGGCAGCTTCCGAGTCCCTGGTCCGACCACGTGCTCACATCCGGGATCTCGGCGGCCTTCATCATGGCAGCGATCTTCGCCGTCCTCGCCGCCCTGATCGCCCTGGTCGTCATCCAGGTCCGCCCCTCCGACCTGGAGCGGCTCAAGGGCGGGATCGGACCCGCGCCGGGCTGAGGCTCCTCAGCCGGCCGACACCGTCTGCCCGCCCCACTCCTCCGGCGCGATGTCCGCGAGGGTCTCCGAGAACGTCCACTGATGACCCGCGAGGTCCTCGGCCGTGTACTGGCGTTCCCCGTACTCGAAGTCGGTCGGTTCCATGACGATGCGTGCGCCGTGGGTCCGGGCCTGTTCGCAGTGGGCGCGGACGTCGTCGACGCGCACCGTCACCGAGTGCGTGACCTCGCCGGGGCGCGGGGGACGGCGGTCCTTGCGGGTGTCCCCGACGATCACGGCGCCGTCGCCGAAGCCGAGCTGCGCGCGGTGGTCCTCGCCGATCCGCACCCGTTCCACGAACCCGAAGGCCGCACCGAGCCAGGCGACCGCCGCGCGTACATCGGGGTAGATCAGGACGGGGATGACGGTCGAGGAGGGGATGGAGCGGTTCGGCTTCATGGCCGACTCCCTGTCATCGGGAACCTGTCGCCGCACTACCTGCCCCCGGAAAAGGAGAGGCGGGGTGTGCGCCGGTCGTGCCAGGCTAGCCGGTCGGTTCATGCCCGCGCCGTACGTCCACGAGTCCGCCATGGGAGTGCCGGTGACCGTAGCTCGTCTGGCTCCGTTGCTGGAGCAGTTCGACTTCGCCTGCGGGCGTCTGGCCGCCCGGCTGACCGGGCCGGTGATGGACAGCGGCGACGGTGCGGACACCGAGGTCGGGCCCATGACCGACGAGGAGTACCTCTGGGAGCCGGTGGCGGACTGCTGGTCGGTGCGGCGACGGGTGGACGGTCCCGGGCCGCGCGCCACCCTGCTGGCCGGCGCGGCGGACGGGGACTGGGGACGTGACGCGGCCTCCTACCCGCACCCCTGGCCGCCCCCCTTCACCACCATCGCGTGGCGGCTGAGCCACCTCAGCGAGATGCTGACCCTCCGTGCCGATCACACGGCGGGCAACCACAGCCTCACCCGGGACGACTACCTCGTCAGCGGGGACGTGGCAGCGGCCGTCGCCGCCTTCGACGCCGGAGTCACGGCCTGGCGCGGGGCGCTGGTGAGCAGCGGCGACGCGGCGCTCGACAAGGTCGGCCACTGCAGCTATCCGCACGGCAGCGACCCGGAAGAGCCTTTCGCCGGCATCGTGTGGTGGGTCAACCAGGAAGTCCTGCACCACGGGGCCGAGATCGCCCTGCTGCGCGACCTGTACCGGGCGCGACGGCCCTGACCGCGCCGCCGCGGGTCACGGCGTGGCAATCAGCCCCAGCTGCTGCGCCCGCAGGACCGTACTGATGCGGTCGCGGGTGCCGAGTTTGCGGTAGATCTTCTCGACGTGCTTGTGGACCGTACGGTCCGAGATACCGAGCCGCCGGCCTATCGCGGCCGCGGTCAGGGCGTCCGTGAGCAGGAGCAGGACGGCCATCTCCCGGGGAGTGAGCGGGCAGTCCGCGGCCGTTTCGCCCGCGGAGTCCGGGGCGGCCGTCCGCTTCCAGCGCTCCAGGAGCTGCCGTTGCTGCTCCACCGCCGCCAGCAGGGGCTGCAGCTGCCGGGCCACCCGGACGTGGTCGTCGGTGAAGTCCGTACCGGAGCGGTAGATCATGCATCCGGTGATCGGCGTCGTCGTCAGGGGCAGCGGCACGGCCAGCACATGGTCCGCGTCCATGATGTCGCCGATCAGCCGCGCGGTCGGGCTCACCGGCCATGCGGCCCCGGCCGCCCTGCGCGCCGTCAGCGGAGTCCGGTCCGGGCCGCCCGCGTAGTGGTCCGCGAACGGAAAACCCGCCCGCAGCAGGCCCAGGTCCTCCTCCCCGAGCCCGTCGAACTCGACGGCGACCTCGGACGGCATGCCGACCGTGCCTCCGGTCTCGTTCCAGTCGTCCAGCTTGTAGATCAGGGTCTCGCCGCCGCACAGACCGGGCAGGGCGGACGCGAGCAGCGGCCACAGCCGCTCCGGCTCACGCTCGTTGAGGGCGGCGACGGCCACCGACAGCATGCGTTCGTGGGCCCCGCCCGGCACCTGTGCCACGTTCTTCTCCGCTCGTCCGCCGCGTACGCAGTTGTACCCATACCGGCGATGCCGTCCACTGCCCCAGACTGCATGCGAGCACCCTTGAGCGACAACGACGTTCTCGCATGTACTCCAGCACACCGGCGCCACGGAAGCCGCAGCGGGGGAGTCCCGGCGCTCGGGGAGGACGCCGGGAACCCCACGCCGTGCCGGGGCCGCCGGCACGGGGGACCGGCGGCCCCGCAGGGCTCACTCCGGCACGGGCGGGTTCGTACGCATCGCATCCGAGAGCGACTTGACGCGTTCGGGTCGCGGGAACCGGCGCTCCCGGAACCGGAGCCACAGGTGGCCGTTGCGCATGCGATCCCGCGGCGGCGAGGGCGGCGGCCAGGCAGCGACGCCCGTGCATGCGTCACCGGATGTCGCGGGGTTCCTGTGGCGAACAAGAAGGAGGCCGCCGACTTCCGTCGGCGGCCTCGTGGTTCAGCGAGCTGTTGGTGTCACGCCGCTGCCGGCGTTCCTCGTCTCATGCGGGGCGTACGGCGATCCGGACCGCGGCTTCCCCTGCGTAGTGGACCGAGTCCTCGCGGATGACCGCGCCCGGGCCCGGTGCGTGAATCATCAAGCCGTTGCCGGTGTAGAGGCCGACGTGGCTGAAGTTGTCGTTGAAGAAGATCAGGTCTCCGGGGCGGCTCTCGGCCAGGGGAACCACCGTGCCGGCGCCCGCCTGCTCGTACGTGGTGCGCGGCAGGGTGACCCCGGCGGCCCGCCAGGCGGCCTGGGTGAGCCCGGCGTTGTCGTACGACTCCGGCCCGACCGCACCCCACAGACAGGGCCTGCCGATCTGTGCACGGGCGAAGTCGATCGCCCGGTCGGCCTTGGTGACGGTGGGCGTACCGGCGGCGGGCACGCCCGTGTCGAGGACGGACGGCTGCACGGTCCAACCCCCGGCCTGGGGTATCCCGGTGTCCAGTACGGACGGCTGGGTGCGCCACTCCTCCGTCGCGGGTACGCCGGTGTCCAGCACGGACGGCTGCATGCGCCACCCCTCGACCGCGGGTATGCCGGTGTCGAGCACGGACGGCTGCATGCGCCACCCCTCGACCGCGGGTACGCCCGTGTCGAGAACCGACGGCTGCATGAGCTGATCCCCGGCCGCGGGCAGCCCCGGTTCGAGCACCGTCGGCTGCTGCAGCCGCCAGGCCTCATCGGCTGCCGGGCTGGTCTGTTGCACCTGGTCCTGCCAGGGGAGCTGGGCAGGCGCGGCCTCAACGGCCGGGCGCGGTGCGGAGGTCTGCCGGGCGGTGTACCGGTACAGCAGTTCGCTGGCCGCCGCGATCTTGCGCTGGTTCTGCTCCTTGGACCTGCGCAGGGAGGACTGCTTGGACTCGGGGGCCGCCGCGGGCAGCGCGGGGGCGGCCTCCTGGCGGGGCTGCGGGACGGCGGGGAGCGTGGCCGTGGGGCCTGCGGTCAGCTCGGCCACCGGCCTGCGGGGCTCCGCGGAGGGCAGCTCGGCCACGGGCCGGGCGGTCGCCTCCAGCTCAAGGGCGGTGCTGCGGCTGTCCGCCGCGCGCCGGGGCTCGGCCTGGCGGGCCGGCCTACGGTCGGCCGGGAGCACCGCGGGAACCGTCGGACCCAGCGAGGCGCGCGCTCCGTCGAACCACCGCCGGGACACCGAGTCGAGTGCCGGATCCGAGCGGCCACGCTCGCGGGGCGGGGCGGCGGGCGGCCGCGCTCCCAGCAGCTGGGCCCGGGTGAAGTTGTAGTTGCCGGTGTCGGACTCGGCCTGGTCGTAGAGGCTGCTCACCCGCTGCCGGACGGCTTCGCGGCTGGGCCCCTCCTCGCCGGTCGTCGGCGCGGCGTCGGCGGTCTGCGAGAACAGGGCCACCGAGGTGAGGGCGGCGGTCGCGAGAGCGGAGTTGCGCATACCGGGAAGGCCGAAGCCTCCGGTGCGCGATGGTCGATCCGGCGCCATGGGAGCCGTACTCCTTCCGTACTCCGCCTACCGAGTTAGCTGTCGGGTTCGGGCGGTCGGTTCCGGAAGGCATGCCCTACGGCCCCTGCCCTGGCGGGCAGTCGGCCGATTCACCCCGTCGTTCGGTTGGGTCCCCGGTTCCGGCTGCCACAGGGGCGCACCGGATTCGGCGGAGGCCGCGCGTCCCGGCGGGGTTCGCCGGAGGAACTCGTGCGGCCTGAAACCACGCTAGCCAACTTGTGCGGCTCGTGTGAAGGTTGAAGGCCGGAATGTCCGATACGCTTTTGTGACCTTCGTCGTGACGTTCCGTCAGATACGTGCTTTGTGCACGCAGTGGATCCGGACGGCAACCGTCCGTCGCGAACGGGCCGCGTCAGGACCGCGGGCCCTCGCTGCGAGCCTCGCGCTCGGCGTTGCGCTTCTTGATGCGCGCCGCCTCCTTGCGGACCTCGGCCTGGGTGGCGCGCTCCTTCTGCAGCCACTCGGGCTCTTCCTGCTTCAGGGCCTCGATCTGCTCGGTGGTGAGCGGCTCGGTGATCCCGCCGCGGGCGAGACCCGCGATGGAGACGCCCAGCTTCGCCGCGACCACGGGACGGGGGTGCGGGCCGTTCGCCCGCAGCTCGCGCAGCCACTCGGGCGGCTCGGCCTGGAGCCGATCGAGCTCGGCTCGTGAGACGACACCCTCCTGGAACTCGGCGGGGGTGGCCTCGAGGTACACACCCAGCTTCTTCGCCGCGGTAGCGGGCTTCATCGTCTGGGTGCTCTGGTGCGACTTCATGCCGTCCAGGGTATCGAGCATGTTCGAGACCTCCGACCACGGCCGGGTAGCCTGGACTGGTGACAGGCTCGGAAGAATCCCAGGCGTTCCGGCTTGCGTACGTCCCGGGAGTGACCCCCGCCAAGTGGGTGCGGATCTGGAACGAGCGCCTGCCCGACATCCCGCTGAACCTCCTCGCCGTTCCGGCCGCCGAGGCATCCGACGTGTTGCGTGCCGGTGGGGCCGACGCGGGACTCGTACGGCTGCCGGTCGACCGTACGTTCTTCAGCGCCATCCCGCTCTACGCCGAGACGACGGTCGTCGTCGTCCCCAAGGACCACGTGATCACGGCGGCGGACGAGGTGACCGTCGAGGTCCTCGCGGACGAGGTGCTCTTCCACCCCCTCGACGACGTCTTCGACTGGGACCGGCCGCCGGGCGAGCCCGCCTTCGAGCGCCCCGCCACCACCGAGGACGCCGTGGAACTCGTCGCGGCGGGCGTCGGCCTCCTGGTCGTCCCCCAGTCGCTGGCCCGTCTGTACCACCGCAAGGACCTCACGTACCGGCCGCTGGCGGACGGCCCCGAGTCGAGCGTCGCCCTGGCCTGGCCCGAGGAGGCGACCACGGACCTGGTCGAGGACTTCATCGGAATCGTCCGCGGCCGCACGGTCAACAGCTCCCGCGGCCGCAGGGCGGCGGCACCGGAAACGAAGGGCAAGGCGGGCGACACGACCGGCGCCCGACGCAAGCCCACGGCGGCCAAGGCGAACGGAAAGACGACGGGGAAGTCGGCGGGACGCAACCCGAGGGCCGGATCCGACGTCTCCAAGGGCGCCAAGCGAAGGAAGCCCCGCCGCCGGGCATAGCCTCCCTAGGGGCGGCCTCGCCCCGTACCGACCATCGGTGGGGCGATGGACGGGAGGCGGGGGAGTCTTGCTACGCAAGGGGGTGCGGTGCGCGGGCGGCGCCGCGGATCGGCTGCGTGCCCACGGGCTGTGGGGAGATCCGGCCGACCGTGAGTACAGGCGGCCGCGCGGCGCGCTGTGGCGGGTGGTGGCGTTCGTCGTGCGCACGCTGCGGGGCGAGTGGCAGGGCATCGTCGTCGACCCGGTGCGGCAACTCAGACGTCGTGGGCTGCCCGCACTGTTCCTGGCGTTCCTCGCGGCCTTGGGCGTCATCTTCTTCCATGCGCTGGCACAGTGGCCGACCGGTGCGGTGGTGGTGCGGCTGCTCGGCGGCGTCAAGGGCGACCTGCCGTTGTGGCTGGCCCTGCTGCGGACGCCGGTGTCGCTGTATGTCCCGGCTCTGGATCTGCCCGTGTGGGGCGGGATCACGAGCCTGTTCCTCGCGTTCGCCCTCGCCGAGCTGAGCCTCGGCCGGGCCAGAACGCTCGTCATCTCGTATGCGACCACCCTCGCCGGCACCCTCGTGGTGCGCGTGATGCTCGCGCTCGGCCCTGGCTGGGGCGGGCTGGGGCTGCCGCCCGGGATCGGTCAGGTGCTGGACACCGGACCCTCTGCCGCCGTCGTGGGCCTTTTCACCTATCTCTCCGTCGTGCGGCGCGCTCCCATCGTGTTCGCCCTCACCGGCGGGTCGATGGTGTGGGAGTCGATCGCCGTGCCCAATCTGGCCGGCCGCGAGCATCTGATAGCGGTCGGCACCGCGATCGTCCTGGCGCTGTTCCACGAACACGGCCGCAAGCGGGCGTCCGCCCGGCCCCTTCTTCCGGTACGCCGGGCTCAGTCGCCGGGGGCGAGGACCGAGCGCCCGTGCCCGGACGATCACGTCGCGGTCGGGTGAGGGCGGTCGGCGCGCGTCCGGCGCCCGTCACGGCTGCGGGGTACCGCCCATCTCCGCCGCGAAGACCGTCGGGTCGCTGTCGAAACCGCGGACCAGTCTGTGGAACTCCCAGGCGCCGGAGGCGTCCCGGGTGAACTCGGCGACCGTCGCCGCGGTGGCGTCGGCGACCTGCCCGAAGTCGTCCTTGAGCAGTTCCGTGTACCCGTCGACGACCAGCACGCCCGTGTTCGCTATGTCGCCGAAGCACTTGGGGCCGCTGCTCTGATGGATCGCCACACCCACGACCACCCGCGCGAAGGAGGGCGCCAGGCGGTCGAGCTCCAGGACCATCACCTCGACGAAGCCGAGGCCCAGGCCGGTCTCGCTGTGCCGGCTCATGTTGATGGTGCCGTCCGGCGAGCGGCTCTCGGTGTGCACGACGTACACCGGCCGTCCCTGCGGGGCGTCCGTCGAGTAGGTGGTCGCCATGATGTCCAGATGGTGGGGCGGCCGGTTCCAGGGGCTGGGATCCCACTTGAGCCGCACTTCGATCTTTCCCTGTATCTTGCCGTCGCCGCTCACCCGGACGCCGCCCCTCTCGCATCAGGCCACCGCGGGACAGTCCCCCCGCAAGGTCAAGTATGTTCCCGGTCCCGTTCATTCATCCGCCCGCGGCGGCGTGTGCGCACCGTGAGGGGAGTGATCCTGGCTTATCTTCGCCACGAAATCCGACATCCGGAGTAAATATGAATAAAACGGATGAGCTGGTTGGTGTGGCGGAAGAAGTGGCGCTCGTCGCGCCGGCCGGCCATCAGGGGCGCCGCGTCACCGGACGGCCCCTGCCCCTCGTCGTCGTCACCGCCGTGGGCTCGGTGGCGGTCCTCTCGCTCACCGGCGTCGGATGGCTGAACCAGCCCGCCGTCGCGGCCTGGCGCACGGTCTGTCTGGCCATCACCGTCCAGGCGCTGCCCTTCCTGCTGCTGGGCACGGTCCTGTCGGGGGCGATCAACGCGTTCGTACCGGCCGACCTGTTCACCCGGATCCTGCCTCGCAGTCCCGCGCTCGCCGTCCCGGTGGCCGGCGTCGCGGGGGTCGTGCTGCCGGGCTGCGAGTGCGCCTCGGTGCCGGTCGCGAACAGCCTGATCCGGCGTGGTGTCACCCCGTCCGCGGCCTTCGCCTTCCTCCTCTCCGCCCCCGCGATCAACCCGATCGTGCTCACCGCCACGGCCGTCGCCTTCCCTGGAAACCCCGCCATGGTCGCCGCCCGGCTGCTGGCCTCCCTCGTCACCGCGGCCGCGATGGGCTGGCTGTGGCTCTGGCTGGGACGCGAGGAGTGGCTGCGTCCGTCCGTCCGCCACACCGGCCACCGGTCGGGACACAGTCGCGCACGGGAGTTCCGCCTCGGCTTCCAGCACGACTTCCTGCACGCCGGCGGCTTCCTGGTGCTGGGCGCCATGGCCGCGGCCACCTTCAACGTGGCCGTGCCGCGCTCGGTCCTCGACACCTTTTCCGGCTCGCCCTGGCTGTCGGTGCTCTTCCTGGCCGCGCTCGCCGTCCTGCTCGCCGTCTGCTCGGAGGCCGACGCGTTCGTCGCCGCCTCGCTCACCGGCTTCTCGCCCACCGCGCGACTGGTGTTCATGGTGGTCGGGCCGATGGTCGACCTGAAGCTGATCGCCCTTCAGGCGGGCACCTTCGGCCGGTCCTTCGCCCTGCGCTTCTCGACCGCGACGACGCTGGTGGCCGTCGCCGCCGGAGTCCTGATCGGAGGCGCACTGCTGTGAAGCGCCACGCCCAAGTCCTCCTGCTGGTCCTGACCGGTCTGGGCCTGCTGCACGCCGCCCTGTTCAGCGACCTCTGCCTGCGCTACGTCAAGGAAGGCCTGCGCCCCCTGCTGATCGCCTCCGGGGCGCTGCTCCTGCTGCTGGGCCTGGCAGCAGCGGCCCTGGACCGCGCGGCCCCCGAAGCCGACGCGCACGCACACGGCCACGACCACTCCACCGCGCCCCGCATCGCCTGGCTGCTGTTCCTGCCCGCGCTCAGCCTGCTCCTCTACGCCCCGCCCGCCCTCGGCGCGTACACCGCCTCGCACGCGAGCAACAAGGCCGTGCCGAAGGCCCAGCGGTTCGATCCACTGCCCGCGACCGTCCCGCTGCCGATGACCCTCACCGACTTCACCGCCCGGGTCCAGCAGGACCGGGAGCAGGCTCTCAGAGGCCGCAGCATCCAGATGACCGGGTTCGTCACCCCGGCGGGGCAGGGCGGCGGCTGGTATCTCACCCGGATCATCTTCACCTGCTGCGCGGCGGACTCCCAGTCGGTCAAGGTCCGCATGTACGGGGCCACCGCACTGCCGGCCAACACCTGGGTGGCCGTCACCGGAACCTGGCACCCCAAGGGCACACTCGGCACGAAGTCCGCGACGGCGGCCCTCGACGTCCACCGCACCGAGCGCATCTCCCCGCCCGTCAACGCCTACACGGACGACCTTCCGCTCACGCCTCCGTGAGGGCGGATCCCGATCCCCGAAGAGGGCCGACGGCGGCGGCAGCGATCCTGAACCGCTCGTCGAGCGTCCACCAGACCTCGGCCAACAGGTCCGGCCGCTCATGGCGTCGACTGTGACCTCGGTGAAGGGAGCGGCGACCGAGACCTGTTCGCCGCCGGATGCCGGGCGGGCCGCCCCGAAGACGGTGGTGCGCCCGCCGTCGCGGCTGATCGGCGTCCCGGGCGCGCAGATACGCACTGGTCAGGGCGCCGACCGCTACGGTCGCTCCGGCGGGTGAGACGTGCTTGAAGGAGGCGGCCGCCGGCCGGCCGAGGGAGCGGCTCGCCTCCCGCACCAGGCGGTCGACGCTCACCCCGAACCACGGACCGCTCCCCGGTGGTCGTCCACCCTCGCCAGTCGCGGCCGGATCAGACTCCACCGGCGACATCCGACCGGCAGGACCCGTCATCCCGCACCGCTCCGGTGGCAGAATCGGCGGCGTGGACCGGGGGATCCTCGAGCGCGAGCCCGAGCTGGCACAGCTGGCCACGGCCGCACGGGAGGCGGCCGACGGGGCCGGTTCGGTGGTGCTCGTCTTCGGCGAGGCCGGAATCGGCAAGTCGAGCCTGGTGAGAGCCATGCCCGACCGGCTGCCCGGGCAGGCCCGCGTGCTCGTCGGACAGTGCGACGACCTCGCCACCCGGCGCCCCCTCGGGCCGTTCCGTGACCTCGTCGGCAGCGTCGGAGCCGAACTCGCCCGCGCCGTCACCGAGGGCGGCGACCGCCACCGCGTCTACGAGGCCCTGCACGGCGAGCTGGCCGTGACCCCGCACCCTGCGGTACTCGTCGTCGAGGACGTGCACTGGGCCGACGAGGCATCCCTGGACGCCCTGCGTTTCCTCGTCCGGCGCATGGAGCGGCTGCCCGCCCTGCTCGTCCTCACCTACCGCGACGACGAACTGAGCCGCGGACACCCCCTGCGCCACCTCCTCGGCCAGGTCTCGCGCGCGCCACGCGTGCACCGCCTGCCCCTGGCCAGGCTGTCACTCGCCGCCGTCCGCACGCTCAGCGCGGCCGGTCGTCTCGACCCCGCTCAGGTCTACGAAGTCACGTCCGGGAACCCCTTCTTCGTCGCCGAGGTCCTCGCGTCCGGCGGCACCGGGGGAGTGCCCCCGACCGTCGTCGACGCCGTGCTCGCCCGGCTGCGCGGACTGGAACCCGCCACCGTCGACGCGTTGGAGCAGCTCGCCGTCGTCCCCTCGGCGGTCGAACGCCCGCTCGTCGATGCGCTGCTGGGCGGTGGGGTGGCCGTCCTCGCGGCGGCCGAGCAGCGCGGGCTGCTGGCCGTGACGCCGGAACGCGTGGCGTTCCGCCACGAGTTGATCCGGCGGGCGGTCGCCGACTCCGTGCCCACCGCCCGGCGCATCGACCTCAACCGTGGCGTCCTCGCGGCCCTCGTGGCCCGGCCCGGCACGGACGCCGCCCGCATCGTCCACCACGCGGCCCAGGCCGGCGACCAGGACGCCATCGCCCGCTACGGGCCCGACGCCGCCCGCGACGCCGCCTGCGCCGGTGCCCACCGCGAGGCCGCCGCCCAGCTGCGCCTCGTCCTGCGGCAGCGGCACCGCTACCCTCCGCCCGACCTCGCCGACCTGCTCGAACGCTACGCCGTGGAGAGCTACACCATCGCCGACTCGGCCGCCGCCGTCACCGCCCAGCGCGAGGCGGTCGCCCTGCGCCGCTTGCTCGGTGACACCCTCGCCCTCGGCGCCGACCTGCGCTGGCTCTCCCGTATCCACTGGTGGGCCGGGGACGCCGACGAGGCGCAGGAGGCCGCCCGCGAGGCCGTCGCCGTCCTGGAACACGCGGGCGACGACCGGCTGCTGGCCCTTGCGGTCAGCAACATCGCCCAGCTGCGGATGCTGTCCGACCGCTATCCCGAGGCCGTCGAACACGCCGAACGGGCCATCGTGCTCGCGCAGAAGACCCAGGACGCGGCGATCCTCTCGCACGCCCTCAACAACATGGGCACGGCCCGCTGGCGCGGCGGCGACCCCGGCGGGCGCCACCAGGTGGAGGAGAGTCTCGAGGTCGCCCTGGACGCCGGTGAGGTCGAACACGCCTGCCGCGCCTACGCCAACCTCATCTGGACCCTCCTCGACCACCTGCAGTTCGCGGAGGCCGACCGTTTCCTGCTCCCGGCCATGGACCTGGCCGACCGCGCCGAACATCTCGGCTTCCTCACCTACCTCCACGTCGAGCTCGCCATACGCCGGCTCGCCGCAGCCGACTGGGACGAGGCCGAGCGGCACGCCGAGTTCGGCATCCACGACTTCCTGCCCGCACGCTGCCCTGCGCTGACCGTCCTGGCCCGGGTGCGCACCCGCTGCGGCCGGCCCGGCGCCGACGAACTCCTCGCCGAGGCCCGGGAGATCGCCGTACGCACGCGGGAACTCCAGCGCACCGGGCCCGTCGCCGCCGCGCTCGCGGAGGCCGCCTGGCTGCGCGGCGACCACGCCGCCGTCGTCGAGGCCGTCGCCCCCGTGCACGCCCAGGCCCGCCACCTGGCCGGTGTCCCCTACCGCGCCGAACTCGGCTACTGGCTCACCAAGGCCGGACACCCGGTCCCGGCGGACGACTCGGGACATCCGTACGCGCTGCAGGCCCGCGGGCAGTGGCGGCGGGCCGCGGCCCTGTGGCACACGGCGGGCTGCCCCTACGAATACGCAGCCGCCCTCGCCGAGAGCCCGGAGCCCGACGACAAGCTCACCGCCCTCGCCCGGCTCGACGCGCTGGGCGCCGAACCGCTGGCCCGGCTGGTCCGCGCGGAACTGCGCGGGCTCGGCGTGCGCCGCATCCCGCGCGGCCCGCTCGCCGCCACCCGCGGCAACCCCGCCGGCCTCACCGAACGCCAGCTGCAGGTCATACGGCTGCTCGCCGAGGGCCTGACCAACTCCGAGATCGCCGCCCGGCTCGTCGTCTCCGTCCGCACCGTCGACAACCACGTCCGCGCGGTCCTCGACAAACTGGGCGCACCCACCCGTCGGCACGCCGCCGCCCGCGCCGCGGAGCTCGGACTGCTCACCGAGGGCGAAACGTAGGTACCCCACGGGCCCGAGCTAGGTGACACCCACGGATGCCCGGGCGGACGCAACCCGAGTAGAACGTGCAGATCGACCCGACTCCGAAAAAACGGGGGATATCCGCATGTCCAGTACACCCGTCCAGGCGGCACGCAGGGAACTGGCCGACTTCACCGGCGAGCTGATCGGCCCCGAGGACTCCGGCTACGAACAGGCCCGCACCGTCTACAACGCGATGATCGACCGGCGCCCGGCACTCATCGCACGCTGCGCCGACGCGGACGCCGTGGCCCGCGTGATCGGCTTCGCCCGCGCCCACGACCTGCCCCTGGCCGTCCGCGGCGGCGGCCACCACGGAGCCGGCCTCGGCACCGTCGACGGCGGTGTGGTGGCCGACCTGTCACCCCTGAAGGACATCCACGTCGACCCCGTGGCCCGCTCCGTGCGCGTCGGCGGCGGCTGCGTCTGGGGCGAGGTGGACCGCGCCACCCACCCGCACGGCCTCGCCACCCCCAGCGGCATCGTCTCCACCACCGGCGTCGGCGGGCTCACCCTCGGTGGCGGACTCGGCCACCTGACCCGCAAGTGCGGACTGACCATCGACAACGTCCTCGCCGCCGACATCGTCCTGGCCGACGGACGGCAGGTGCGTGCGAGCGCCGACGAGAACACCGACCTGTTCTGGGCGATCCGCGGAGGCGGCGGCAACTTCGGCGTCGTCACCTCCTTCCTGTTCCGGCTGCACGAGGTCGGCACCGTCGTCGGCGGCCCGACCTTCTGGCCCGTCGAGATCAGCCCCGAAGTCCTCAGCGCCTACCGGGACTTCCTGCCGAACGCGCCACGCGAGCTCAATGCCTTCTTCCTCTACGGCATGGTCCCGCCGGCCCCGCCGTTCCCCGAGGACATCCAGCTGCGCAAGACGGCCGGCGTGGTCTGGTGCTACGCGGGCGACGACACCGAGGCCGCCGCACGCGAGATGGCTCCGCTGCTCGACGCCCTGCCGACACCGATGCTGCACGCCGTCGGACCGATGGCCCACCCCGACCTGCAGTCCATGTTCGACGGGCTCTACCCGCCCGGCCACCAGTGGTACTGGCGCGCCGACTTCGTCAACGAGATCCCCGACGAGGCCGTCGAACTGCACGCCAAGTTCGGCACCGAGGTGCCGACGGCCCAGTCGACCATGCACCTGTACCCGATCGACGGCGCGGCCCATGACGTCGGCCCCGACGACACCCCCTGGGCCTACCGAGGCGCCCAGTGGTCCACCGTCTACGCCGGAGTCGACCCCGACCCGGCCAACGCGGACCTCGTCAGGCGCTGGACCGTCGACTACTTCGAGGCCCTGCACCCGTACTCGGCGGGCGGCGCCTACGTGAACATGATGATGGACGAGGGCCAGGACCGCGTCCGGGCCAGCTACCGCGGCAACTACGACCGCCTGGCCCGCGTCAAGGCCGACCGCGACCCGGACAACGTCTTCCGCCTCAACCAGAACATCCGGCCCAGCTGAACCAGGCCTCGCTGAACGGGCGGTGCCCCGGGCGGGGGCCAGGGCACGCCAGGCCTCGGATCACCAGGTGTCGACGAACGGGCGGTGTCCTGCCTCCGGTACGGGGCACCGCTCCAGCGCCGCAAGAATCCAGGCCCGCGACCCGGCCGGGTCGATCACCGCGTCGATCTCCAGCGCGGCCGCCGCGTTGACCGCCTTCCCGCGTTCGTACAACGCGGCGACCCGTTCCTCGAAGACCTGCGCACGCTCGGCCGGGTCCGTGATCGCCGCCAGCTCCCTGCGGTAGCCGAGCCGCACGGCACCCTCGAGCCCCATGCCGCCGAACTCGCCGCTCGGCCAGGCCGCCGTGGCCAGCGGGGCCCGCGTCGAGCCGCCCATCATGGCCATCGCCCCGAGCCCGTACGCCTTGCGCAGCACCAGACTCACCAGCGGCACCCGCAGATTGGCGCCCGTCACGAACAGCCGCGCGAAGTGCCGTACGGTGGCGGTCCGTTCGGCGTCCGGGCCGACCATGAATCCCGGGGTGTCGCACAGCGAGACCACCGGCAGCCCGAACGCGTCGCACAACTGCAGGAACCGCGCCGCCTTGTCGGCCGCGTCCCGGTCGATCGCCCCGCCGAGATGCGCCGGGTTGCTGGCCAGGAGGCCCAGCGGCCGCCCCTCGATCCGTACGAGACAGGTCAGCACGCCCACGCCGAACTCCGGCCGCAGCTCCAGCACCGAGTCCGTGTCCGCGAGCCCGGTGACCGCCGCCCGCACGTCGTAGGCCCGCCGCCGGTTCTCCGGCACCACCTGCCTGAGCCGCCGCTGGTCCGCTGCCTCCCAACTGCCCTGCTCTCCTTGGAAGTACGACAGATACCGCCGCGCGACCCGCACGGCCTCCGCCTCGTCGGCGACCGCGATGTCCACCACCCCGCCCGGCACCTGCACCGACAGCGGGCCCACCTCCTCCGGCCGGAACACACCGAGCCCGCCGCCCTCGATCATCGCGGGCCCGCCCATCCCGATCGTCGCGTCGGGGGTGGCGATCACGACGTCGCAGCAGCCCAGCAGCGCCGCGTTGCCGGCGAAACACCGCCCCGAGACGATGCCGACCAGCGGAACCAGCCCGCTGAGCCGCCCCATCCGCTGGAAGGTCGTCACGTCGAGGCCCGCCACGGCCGTGGTGTCGGTGTCGCCGGGCCGCCCGCCGCCGCCCTCCGCGAACAGCACCACGGGCAGCCGCCGCTGCTCGGCGAGCTCCAGCATCCGGTCCGTCTTGCGGTGGTTCTGCAGTCCCTGGGTGCCGGCGAGAACCGTGTAGTCGTACGACATCGCCACGCACGGCCGGCCGTTGATCTGCCCGGTGCCGGTGACCATGCCGTCGGCCGGCGTCGACCGGAGCAGGTCGTCCAGCGAGCGGCGGGCGCGCTGGGCGGCGATCGCGAGGGCGCCGAACTCGGTGAAGGTGCCGGTGTCGCAGAGATCCTCGATGTTCTCGCGGGCGGTGCGCCTGCCGAGGGCATGCCGCCCCGCGACCGCCTCCGGCCGGTTCTCGTCGAGCCCGAAGGCGTGCCGCCGTACGACCTCGGCGAGGTCCGCGCGCACGGCATCCGGATCGGCCGGCTCCACCGCGGGCGCCTCGCCCTGCGCACCGGTGAGGTCGTCCAGGGTGGCCAACGGGGAGCCCTCGCCGACCGTTTCGCCCACGCGCGCGTGCAGCAGCCGTACCACTGCGGAAGCGGGAGCCCGCACCACGTGCTCCATCTTCATCGCCTCCAGCACCAGCAACTGCTGTCCGGCCCGCACCGGTTCGCCGGGGGAGACGTCGACGGAGACGACGGTGCCGCTGAGCGGCGCGACCACCGCGCCGTCCCCGGCCGCCTCCTCGGGAACGACGTGGGCCTGCGCAAGCTCCGCCACCACGCCCGTGTGCGCCCAGAAACGCGGCCGGGACAGCACCTCCCGCAGCAGCGGAATCCCCGTCCGCACCCCCTCCACCGCGAACTCGTCCAACGCCCGCCGCGCCCGGGCACACGCCGCCTCCGCATCGCCCGCCGGTACGTGCGCGACCACCTTGGCGAGCAACGGGTCATACCGGACGCCGACTTCGGCCCCGGTGCGGATCGCCGTGTCGATCCGCACGCCGGGCCCCGACGGCAGGTCGAACCTCGTGATCCGCCCCGCCCCCTCGGCAGCGACCCGCGCCTGCACGGCGAACCCGCGCGGCGCAGCCGGCGGCCCCGAGAGCCCGAGCTCGTCCAGCGTGGCCCCGGCCGCCAGGCGCAGCTGCACCGCGACCAGGTCCACCCCCGTCACCTCCTCGGTGACCGTGTGCTCCACCTGAAGCCGCGGATTGGCCTCGATGAACCAGAACTCCTCACCGCGCAGCATGAACTCGAAGGTGACCAGGCTCGAACAGCGGGCGGCGCGGGCCATCCGCAGCGCGGCGTCGAGGATCCGCTCCCTGGTGTCCTCGGAGAGTTCGGGGGCGGGCGCGATCTCGATCACCTTCTGGTGGCGGCGCTGTGCACTGCAGTCCCGGTCCCACAGATGCGTGACGGCGCCCGACGTGTCCCCCACGACCTGGACCTCGATGTGCCGGGCGCCCTCCAGCAGCCGTTCCGCATACAACTCGCCCCGCCCGAAGCCCTGTTGAGCCTCCGAGGCACATCGCTCCCAGGCCTCCTCCAGCTCCTCGGCCCGCCGCACGACCCGCATGCCGCGTCCGCCGCCCCCGCCCAGCGCCTTGATCATCACGGGCCCGGCGGTCAGCAGCTCCCGCGCCCCGTCCGGACCGTCGGCCCCGGCGAGCACGGGAACCCCCGCCTCGACGGCGAACTCACGCGCCCGCGCCTTGTCCCCGAAGACCGCCAGGACCTCGGGCGTGGGCCCGACGAAGGTGACCCCGGCCGCGGCGCAGCGGCGTGCGAAGTCCGCGTCCTCGCTCAGGAAGCCGTACCCGGGGTGCAGGAAGTCGCAGCCGGTGCCGCGCGCGGCGGCGAGCAGGGCGCCGCCGTCGAGATAGTCGCCCAACGGGACGGCCTCGTCGGCCGGTCGAGCGTGCGCGTCGTCGCCCTCGGTGTACACCGCGACCGAGCGCAGCCCGGCCTCCGAGGCGGCCCGCAGGACGCGCACGGCGATCTCCCCGCGGTTGGCGACGAGCACGGCGGCAGTACCCATGGGAGCCCTCCAGGACCCGGACCTCAGCGGTCCTCATCGACCGGCCCCGCCATGCTCATTGACATTGACGTCAACGTCAATACGCTCCCGGTGTGGCACGCACACACAAGGCCTGGGCGGTCCGCACCGCCCGCGACCGCACCGAGGCACCGGCCCGCGCCCGGCTCCTGGACGCCGCCGAGGCCGTCTTCGCGCGGCTCGGCCTCGGCCCCGCCACCGTCGCCGACATCACCACGGAAGCGGAGGTCTCCCGGGCGGGCTTCTACGTGTACTTCGCCTCCAAGGAGGAGATCTTCCGCGTCCTCGCGGTCCGGGTTCGGGACGCGTTCCTCGCCGCACAGGAGGTCCCGGGCGTCGACACGGACGACCCGCACGCCGTCGCGGAGGCGTCCATCGGCGCCTTCATCGCCGCCTACGCCCGGCACCAGCCGCTGCTGGGCCTGCTGGAGCAGCAGGCCCGCACCGACCCCGGCATGGCGCAGCTGTGGGACGAGATCCGCGAACGGCCCGTCCACCGCCACGCCCGGTACATCCGCCGCCTCACCGACCGCGGCCTGGCCGCCCCGGCCGCCGAACCCCTGGCGCTGTCCCGCGCGGTGGGCGGCATGTGCGTCGAGTTCGCCCGCCGCGTCGCCGCGCACCCCGACACCTACGAGGACGCCGTACGCGACGTCACCGCCATGTATCTGCACCTGCTCCAAGCCGCCCGGACACGTCAGGAGTAGCCGCACGATGACGCCAACGCCACGCACCGACGCATACCTCGCCGACCTGCGCTCCCGCTGGGCGAAATCGCGGCGGGGCAGACAGCCCGACACCACGGCTCACCGCGCCGGCGAGCGGACGGTGCCGGGGTACGTACGCCACTGGGCGCGCGAGACACCCGACCGGCCGGCGTTCGTCGCCCACGGGCAGGCGCTCACCTACCGCGAACTCGACGACGCCACCGACCGCCTGGCGGGATGGCTGGCGAGCCGGGGGGTACGCCCCGGTGACCGTGTGGCCGTCCAGTTGCCCAACAGCGTGTTCTTCGCGGTCGCGTTCCTCGCGATCCTGCGGCTCGGAGCGGTCCATGTGCCCGTCAACCCCATGTTCAAGGCCGCCGAGACACGGCACGAGATCGACGACTCCGGTGCCGAACTGGTGCTGTCCTTCGAGCCGTTGCGGGACGTGCTCGCCGAGGCCCTCGACGGCACGGACGTCCGCGCGGTACTGCTGGAGGACGAGTGGCCGGCCATCATGCAGCACCCGCCCCTGGCAGCGCCGGCCGAGGACCTCGACGTGCTCGCCGCCCTCAACTACACGGGCGGCACGACCGGACTGCCCAAGGGCGTGGAGCACACCCAGCGCCACATGGTCTACACGGCCACCGCCATCCAGAACGGCATGCGCGGCGGCGAGGACGGCATCGTCTCCCTGTGCTATCTGCCCGTCTTCTGGATCGCGGGCGAGAACCTCGGCATCCTCGCCCCGCTGGTCTCCGGTGGCACCAGCGTGCTGCTCACCCGCTGGGACCCGGCCGCCGTGCTCGACGCGATCGAGACGTACCGGGTGACCACCCTGGCCGGAACCGTCGAGAACTACCTCGAACTGCTCGACCACCCGGACTTCCCGCACCGCGACCTGAGCAGCCTCACCGCGCCGCTCGCCATCTCCTTCATCCGCAAACTCACCCCCGAAGTGCGCGCACGCTGGCGGCACGCCACCGGCGGCATCCTGCGCGAGGCCTCGTACGGCATGACCGAGACCCACACCAGCGACACCAACACCCTCGGCTTCCAGGACGGCGACCACGACCTGCTCGGCGACCCCGTGTTCTGCGGACTGCCCGTACCCGGCACCGAGTTCATGGTCGTCGACTTCACCACCGGCGAGCCCCTGCCCCTGGGTGAACCCGGCGAGATCGTCGTGCGCGGCCCCTCGGTCCTCACCCGCTACTGGCGCGCACCCGAGGCCACCGCCCGCGCGCTGCGCGACGGCTGGCTGCACACCGGGGACATCGGCAGCCTCGACGAGGACGGCTGTCTGCGCTACCTCGGCCGCAACAAGGACATGATCAAGGTCAAGGGGATGAGCGTGTTCCCGACCGAGGTCGAGACCCTGCTCGGACGCCATCCCGAAGTGCTCGCGGCGGCCGTCGTCGCCGTCGAGGACGAGCGCAGCGGTCAACTGCCGTACGCCTTCGTGCGGACCGCGCCCGGTTCGGCGCTGACCGCGGACGAGCTGCGCGCATGGGCGAAGGGGGCGATGGCCACGTACAAGGTGCCGCTGGTCGAGATCGTGTCCGAACTGCCGTTGACCCCGACCGGGAAGATCAGGAAGACGGAGCTGAGCGCACGAGCCAGTCGTACGCGCCTCGCGCCGTGAACTCCCCCTGACCGCCGCGCAGCAGCAGGTCCGCGGTGGCGAACTCCGGCGCGTCGGCCTGTGCGGCGACGTACGGGATCGCGATGCAGCGCATACCGGCGGCGTGTGCCGCTGCGGCGCCGGGGGCTGCGTCCTCCAGGACCACACAGTCGGCCGGGGCCGCCCCGAGGCGGCGGGCGGCCTCCAGGAAGACGTCGGGGGCGGGCTTGCCGCGGGGCACCTCGTCGGCCGAGACCACGGTGCGCAGATACGCGTCCAGGCCGGTACCGGCGAGGATCGCCTCGATCGCCTCCGGCGACGACCCCGAGGCCACGGCCATCGGTACGCCCTCGGTCGCGAGGAGCTCCACGAACTTCCGCATCTCCGGGTACGTGTGCGTGGCGGCCCGGGCCAGCTTCAGAAAGCGGCGGTCGGTGTCGGCGAGGAGCTCGTCCACGGGGACCTCCAGGCCGTACTCCTGCTTCCACAGCGCGGCAGTTTCCCGGGTGCTGACGCCGATGTACCCCTCGTGCTCGGCCCACGTGAAGTCCGGGACGCCGTGCTCGGCGAGAGTCTGCCGGCCCGCCTCGTAGTAGTTCGGCTCGCTGTCCACGAGTGTTCCGTCGAGATCGAAGATGACCGAAGTGGCGCCGAGCTTGCTCATGGCTCCAGCATGGCAGCGCACCAGGGCAAGGTCATGAGCGGGCCGCGCGGCCGATCGACTCGACCAGCGGCAGCAGCCGCTGCGGGACGCGCTCGCGCAGCGCCACCTCGGTGCGGGTGCGGACGACGCCGGGCAGGCTGATCAGCGTCTGGATCACGTCCTCCAGATGGGCGTTGTCGCGCGCCACGACCCGGGTGAGCAGATCGCCGCCGCCCGTGATCGAGAAGGCCTCGACGATCTCCGGCACGGAGGCCAGCGCCTCACCCACGTCGTCCAGATGCCCCTGGGTGACCTCGATGTGCACGAACGCGAGCACCGGGTGGCCGAGCGCGGCGGGGGAGAGCGTCGGACCCGTGCCGGTGATCACGCCGTCCCGCTCCAGCCGGTCGAGTCGGGCCTGCAGGGTGCCGCGGGCGACGCCCAGGATCCGGGCGTACTCGCGCACGCTCGTGCGCGGCTGCTCCATCAGCAGCCGCAGGATGCGGGTGTCGAGCTCGTCGACGGCCATGGTGCCCGGCCTCCTCGTCGATGGTCCGTTGGCTCGCTCATGGCCGTCGACGGACCGATATGTCTGTGCCAATGGCCCAGCATATTGGAGACCACTTGAGCCAGGCGACGGCTTGATGCTGCAATGTTCGCGTCGATGGCGCTGCGGACCCCGTGGCGCCTTTTTCATGCCGGTGATTGTCGAGGGGTGGAAGCAGTGCTGAAGAGGGTGTTCGTGGCACCGGATCCGGGGCGGACGCGCCTGCGCTTCGCCGCGCGGGCCGTCCTCGGCATCGGGCTCGCGGTCGTCGTCTGCTCCCTGGCCGGGCTCTCCCTCGTCGGTGCCGTCACCGGCGGGCTGGCCGCGCTGCTCGCCCTGTTCACGGTCACGGACGCCACCGTCCGTGGGCAGGCCGTCACCACCGCGCTGCTGCCCGCCGTCGGGCTCCCGGTGCTCGCGGCCGCGGCCGAGCTGCACGACCACCCCGTGGCCCGCGACCTCACCTTCCTCGCCGTCATCGGCGCGGGCGTGTACGCGCGCCGCTTCGGGCCGCGCGGGCACAGCCTCGGCGTCTTCGCGTTCATGACCTTCTTCGTGGCGCAGTTCCTGCACGCCACCGCGGACCGCCTGCCCGGGCTGTACGCCGCCGTCCTGCTGTCCGTGCTCAGTGCGTCCGCGGTCCGATTCGGCCTGTGGTGCTACGAGGCCAAGCTGCCCCCGGCGCCTGTGCCTGCGCCGCCCGCCGGCACCGGCCTGGCCTGTGTCACCACGCGCCAGGCGGTCCAGGCCACCGCGGGCGCGGGCTTCGCGCTCGTCGTGGGCCAGCTGGTGTCCGGGCAGCGCTGGTACTGGGCCGTCGGCGCCACGTGGTGGATCTTCGTCAACACCGCCTCGCGCGGCGAGACCCTGGTCCGCGGCTTCCGCCGGGTCCTCGGCACGGTGATCGGCATCGGCCTCGGCCCGCTGATCGCCGCCCCCCTGCACGGAGCCGCCCTCCCGACGGCCGCGCTCCTCGCCGTCTGCGTCTTCGGCATCTTCTACACGGCCGCCGTGTCGTACACCTGGATGATGCTCTGGGTCACGCTCCTCGCCGAACTCCTCTACGGCCTCCTGGGCGTGCTGAACCCGGGCCTGCTCGCGCTGCGCCTCGCGGAGACCGGCGTCGGCGCGCTCGGCGCGGTACTCGCCGTTCTCTTCGTCCTGCCCATCACCACGCACTCCATCACCGACGCCTGGATCCAGCGCGCCCTGCGCTGCGTCCACGCCTGCACGGCAGAGTCAGCCGCCCGCCTCGCGGGCTCCACGGCCGCCGACCCGGCGCGGCGGATCGCGGAACTGGAGCAACTCCTCGGCCGCGTACGGCTGTCCGTCGCACCCCTCGTACACCCGCTCAACCCGATGCTCGGCCGCAAGTCGCGCGCCCGCCGGGTGCTGGCCCTGCTCGACGACTGCGCCCGCGAGACCCGCGGCCTGGTCGCCGTCGCCGCCGACCCGGAGGCCTCCCACGACGCCCGGCTGGCCGCCGCCTGCTGGCGCGTGGAGGCGGCGGTCGAGGCGCTCACGAACGGCGACCGCGACCACGTCACAGCCGCCGCCCTCGAGTCACCGGCGACGGAACCCGCCCTGGCCCACCTGCACGGCCTGGAACGGGCCCTGGCGGAGCTGGCCACACCGCTGCGGACGCCGTCGGGGTCGCCGCTGGTCGGGGCGTGAAGCGGCCGCGTCTTCTGCCGGAGGCACGGGGTTGCCCGCCCCGCCCCGCCTGCGTCCACCACCCAGAGGTCCTCGCCGGGCCCGCGGCGAGACGGGCGCCTCGGTTGCGGCCCGGTCACATGCCCCACGTATGGTCTAGACCGCTGGTGATCGACTGCTAACGTCGCCCCGACGGCACAGAACCGAGAGGGGACAGCGGTGACAGACGGCGGCGGGCGGCGACGGCGGGCCTTCATCGGGTCGTTCACGGCGGCGGGAGGCCCGGGGATCGTGACCGCGGCCGTGGCCCCGGACAGCGGTGCGCTGACCGCACTGAGCAGCGTGGACGGAGTGCCCGACCCCTCCTATCTGGCGCCGGCACCCGACGGGCGGACCCTCTACGCGGTCAGCGAGACCGCGGAGGGCGCGGTGGCCGCGTACCGGGTGACGGGGGACCGGCCGGAGAAGGCCGGGGCACCGGTCCCGGTCGGCGGCAACACCCCCACGCACGTCAGTGTGTTCGCCGGGCACGTGCTGACCGCCAACTACGGCTCCGGCAGCGTCAGCGCCCTACCCGTCCGCTCCGACGGCACTTTCGCCGGCGCCGCCTCCGATGTCCTCCAGCACAAGGGCTCGGGCCCGCACACCCTGCGCCAGCAGGGACCGCACGCCCACCAGGTGCAGCCCGACCCGAGCGGGCGGTGGGCCGTCAGCGTCGACCTCGGCACGGACTCGGTCCGGGTCTGCACGCTGGCCGGCGGCCGCCTCGAACTCCACCGGGAGATCGCCCTGCGGCCCGGCTCCGGCCCGCGCCATCTGGCCTTCCACCCGGACGGCACCCGCGCGTACGTCGTCAACGAACTGACGCCGACGGTCACCGTCTGCCACTGGGACGCCGTGGCCGGCTCCCTGGGACCGCTGACCGAGCAACAGGTGCTCCCCGCCGCCCCGACCGGCGACGCCTACCCGTCCGGCATCGTCGCCTCCCCCGACGGCCGCTTCGTGTGGACCGCCACCCGCGGCGAGGACGTCCTGTCCACGTTCGCCGTCGAGGGCGACGAGCTGCGCCTGATCGGCACGGTCCCCTGCGGAGGCCACTGGCCCCGCGCGATCGCCGAGTCGGAGGGATTCCTCTACGTCGCCAACGAACGCTCCGGCGACGTCTCCTGGTTCGCCCTCGACCCAGCCGTGGGCCTGCCGCGCTACGAGGGCTCCCTGACGGTCCCGGCAGCGTCCTGCGTGGTCTTCGCCTGAACGCAGAGGCAAGCGTCCTCACTGAGCGGGCGGGGCGCGCCCTGAAGGGGCGCGGGGCTGTATCGATATGCGGCTCCGCCGCGATGGGGGAGAAGCCGAGAGTGGGGGAGCGACCAGCCACGACGGTCCCGCGGATGACCGACGGCATGTCGTCCCGCGGCGGTGACGCGCACCGGCCACAGGCGGACGCCGAAGGGCCCGCTCCAGTGCATGGAGCGGGCCCTTCGGCGTCCGTACATGGTGAGCAGCGGAGCTGCTTCCTGCCTCAGCGAACCGGCGTGCCCTGCGGCTGCGGCGGAGCGATGCCCAGGGCTGTCGTGTACTTGGCCAGCGCGAGCTTGCCGATCGCCGGATACGGGCCGAGCGCCTCGGCGGCGGAACATCCCGCCTCCTTGGCCGCCTCCTCGACCAATTCCGGGTCGATCTCCGGCCCTATCAGGTACGGCGCGAGCGCCAGCTGCTGCGAGCCCGAGCCGCGCAGCTGCTCGGCGACGGCCGCGATCGAGCCGTCCTGGTCAAGAGCCGCCGCCATCACCGGCACGGCGAGACGCGCGGCCAGCAGCATGCCGGTGATCCCGGCCGCCTGAACGGCCTCGTCACCGCCCACCGAGGCCAGGATGATGCCGTCCGCCGCGGTCGCCACCGTGAACAGGCGGGCGCGGTCGGCACGGGCCAGACCGGCCTCCGACAGACGCACGTGCAGCGCCTCGGCGAGCAGCGGGTGCGGGCCCAGCACGTCGGTGAGGTCGGCCGCGACGCGGCTGTCCATCACGGCCTGGCGGATACGGCGCAGCAGCGCGCCGTCGGGGCCGGCCAGCAGCGGGACGACCACGGCGACGGGGCCGTCCGGCTCCTTGACGTCCAGGCCCGCGGCGCGGGCGTGCTCGAAGCGGGCGGAGCGCTCCTCGGAGGCGTGCGTCAGCACGGCCTGCAGCGTGGGGAACTCCGCCTCGTCCCCGTCCAGGTACCCGATCCGCGCATCGAGGCCGGGCAGCTCGGAGCGGGCGATGCTCACGACCTCCTCGGCGAGGCTGCGCGTGGAGGCACCGGGAGTGCCCGGCACCGCGAGGACGAGCGCGGGCGCGCCCTCAGGAGCCGCCAGCGGCTCGGGTCGGCGGTGCCGCCCGGGCTGGCGAGGTCGCGGCATTCGTACTGGCAGGCCGGACGCGGGCCCAGTGGGGGAGCTCATGGCGACGCATGTTACTGGCTTCCTGGGCTCCCCTGTTCGGGGAGGGTGCAGGTGAGCGGTTTCTGTCCCATTTTGTCTGATGAGTTACATACGGATCAGCGGCTTGTGGTGTACGGGGATCAGCCGTCGTCGCCGGTCATCACGCTCAGCATCGCCTCATCACCCGGGAGAGTGAGCGTTCCGGCCGCGAGATCGTCGGCGATGCGCACCGAGCCCGCCAGTGGGTCGCCGGCGGCAGGCACCAGCGGCGCGTGCGGCAGCAGCTGCGACAGCTCTTCGGCCAGAGGGCCCAGCAGGGGGTCGCCCATCTTGAACAGGCCGCCTGTGACGGCCACTTGAGCGTCTCCCGCGGGCGGACAGACGGCTACCGCCGACTCCGCCATGTGCCGGGCCGCCGCGCCCAGAATGTCCGCGGCAACCGGGTCGCCCTCGGCGCAGGCGGCCACCTGGGGCGCGAAGGAGGCGAGCACGGCGGGTCGGTCGGGGCGAGGGTAGAGCCTGCCCGGCAGTCCCGGCATCGGACCGAACATCTCCTCGGCGCGGGCCAGCAACCGGGTCGAACCGCCGGGTCTTCCGTCGAACGCGCGCAGGGCGGCCTCCAGCCCCGCCCGCCCGATCCAGGCGCCGCTGCCGCAGTCGCCCAGCAGATGCCCCCAGCCGTCCGCACGGCGCCAGCATGTCAGGTCGGTACCGAGGGCGATCAGGCCCGTCCCGGCCGCGACCACGGCACCGGGGCGCGGCCCGAGGGCGCCGACATAGGCGGTGACGGCGTCGGCGGCGAGGGCGACGGAGCGGACGCCGAACTCCCGCCCCAGCGCACCGGGGAGTTCGGCGCGCAGGGCATCGCCGAGGGAGGCGAGCCCGGCGGCACCCACGACGGCCGTACTCAGCGCGGAGACACCGGTCTCCGCGGTCAACTCCCGTACCATCGGCACCAGTTGAGCCATGAGATGCCCCGGCTCGATCCCCCGGGCTCCGGTGCGCACCGGCTCCCGGGACTCCCGCTGGGCCGGCGGACCGCCGTCCGTGCGCTTGACGACGACCCGCAGGCCCGAGCCCCCCGAGTCGACCGCGAGGATTCCGGTCGTGCCGGCCCGCGCCCCAAGTCCCGCAGCATCCGTACCCGATCCGTCCCCCGCGCCGCTCACGGCAGGCGCCAGTCCACCGGCTGTCCGCCCTGTCTGATCAGGAGTTCGTTGGCGCGGCTGAAGGGACGCGAGCCGAAGAAGCCGCGGTCGGCCGACATCGGGGACGGGTGGGCGGACTCCACCGACGGGAGACTGCCGAGCAGCGGGCGCAGATTGCGGGCGTCCCGGCCCCACAGAATGGACACCAGAGGCTTGCCGCGCCCGGCGAGGGCTCGAATGGCCTGCTCGGTGACCTCCTCCCAGCCCTTGCCGCGGTGCGCGCCCGGCTTGCGCGGGGCGGTGGTGAGCGCCCTGTTGAGCAGCAGCACGCCCTGCTGCGTCCACGGCGTCAGATCACCGTTGGACGGCTGGGGCAGGCCCAGGTCGGTGTTCAGCTCCCGGTAGATGTTGACGAGGCTGCCCGGCAGCGGACGCACCTCGGGCGCCACGGAGAAGGACAGCCCCACGGCGTGCCCCGGCGTGGGGTACGGGTCCTGGCCGACGATCAGGACCCGTACCTCGTCGAAGGGTTGCTGGAAGGCCCGCAGAACATTCGCTCCGGCCGGAAGATAGGTGCGCCCCGCGGAGATCTCCGCGCGCAGGAAGTCCCCCATCTCGGCGATCCGTCCGGCCACCGGTTCCAGGGCCTTCGCCCAGCCCGCTTCGACGATTTCATGCAAGGGTCGTGGTGCCACGGGCGTCACCCTACTGCCGTACGGGCAGCGGAGATCAACCGGTGGCCAAGGCCGTGCGCTCCCCCCGCAGCGCTCATCCGATCACCGCGGCCCGCACGCACAGCACATCCGGCAGATGCGAGGCCAACTGCCGCCAGCTGTCACCGTCGTCGGCCGACGCGTACACCTCGCCGTTGCGGTTGCCGAAGTACACCCCCGCGGGGTCCGCGCTGTCGGTGCACAGGGCGTCGCGCAGCACCGTGCCGTAGTGGTCCTCCTGCGGCAGGCCCGCCGACAGCGGCTCCCAGCTCTTGCCCGCGTCTGCCGTGCGGAAGACCCGGCAGCGGTGGCCGGCGGGCACCCGGTCCGCGTCCGCGTTGATCGGGAAGACATACGCCGTGTCGCCGCGGCGCGGGTGGGCGGCCGCGGCGAAGCCGAAGGTGGAGGGCAGCCCCCCGCCGATGTCGCTCCAGTGCCCGCCCGCGTCGTCGCTGCGGTACACACCCCAGTGGTTCTGCAGATACAGCCGGTCCGGGTTGGCCGCGTCCCGCGCGACCTTGTGGACGCACTGCCCGAACTCCGGGTTCGGATCCGGCAGGAACACCGCGGAGACACCGGAGTTGGACGGTGCCCAACTCGCCCCGCCGTCCGTGGTCCTGAACACCCCGGCCGTCGAGACGGCGACCGTCACCGCCTGCGGGTCGCGCTTGTCGGTGAGCACGGTGTGCAGCCCCTCTCCGCCGCCCCCCGGCACCCACTTCGAGCGGGTGGGATGCTCCCACAGGGGGCGCACCAGCTCGAAGGTCTCCCCGCGGTCCTCCGAGCGGTACAGCGCGGCCGGCTCCGTGCCCGCGTACACCACGTCCGGTTCCGCGGCCGCCGGGTGCAGCTGCCACACCCGCTCCAGCGAGGCCCCGGTGTCCTTCGGGAACTTGACGGCCGGGCGGGCCGGCTCCGTCCAGGTGCGGCCCAGGTCGTCGGAGTGGAAGACGGACGGGCCCCAGTGGGCGCTGTCGCCGCCGGCCAGCAGGCGCGGACGGTCGCCGCGGGTGTCGACCGCGACCGAATACACGGCCTGCGCGTTGAAGTAGGGAGTCTCGTCGAACTCCCAGGTGCCACCTCGCCGACGCCCGATGAACAGGCCTTTGCGCGTGCCCACGGCGAGCAGTACCTCGGTCATGCCGGATCACCTCCGCTGTGTCCGGGACGGCTCTGTCCCAGACACCGGCCAGTTTGCACCCCGCCACTGACAGTCACCTCTGGATCGGCATCGTCGCAGGTCAAAGCGGTGTCGGCGAGTCGGGCGGCGATATCCGGCCCCGTTTGTGAAGACGCCTGCGCGGGCGAGGTGACGCGTGCGACCGTCGAGTCGGCGGAGTCGACCTGAGCATCCGGCTGCCTTTGCCCGTATGGGAGGGAGGTTCCGGATGATCGTGCGCTCATGAGGAGGATGCCTTCGATGGCGTTCCGTGGTCCGAAGGTGTGGCTGTGGCGCTGGCGGCGCAATCCGCTCAGGCGTCGCGCCGACGCGGTGGAGGCGTGGGTCGTTCTCGGTACCTGGCTGGTCACCGTCCTGGTCGGCGTGCTCGCGGGTCTGACGGCCACCAGGTCCGTCGAGGACGGACTGGCCCGCGAGCGGGTCGAGTGGCGGCAGGTCGCGGCGCGGCTGACCGAGAAGGCGCCCGGTACCGCCTCCGACCACCCCGCCACGTTCAGCGGCGACCGGGTGTGGGGAAACGTGCGCTGGACGGCCCCGGACGGCACCACGCACACCGGGCAGGTCCGGGTGGCCCCCGGCAGCAGAGCCGGCACGGCGGTCACCGTCTGGACCGACCCGCAGGGCCACCTCGTCTCCAGGCCCGCCACCGCCGCCCAGGCCCAGCTGCGGTCCTCGCTGATCGGCGCCCTGGTGGGCATGAGCGCAGCGGCGGTGCCCTTCGTCGGCGGCCGCGTCCTGTGCGGCCGCCTGGAGCGCCGCCGTATGTCGCAGTGGGACACGGAGTGGGCCCGCTTCGGGCCGCTGTGGGGGCGCAAGACCAGCTGACGCGAAAGCCTGCCGCCAGGGCCGCTGGAGGGCGTCGCGCTGCGGGCTCCGGGCCCCTGTGCCATCGTCGTAGGTGACGCCCCGGAGGCGGCGCACACAGGCGTTGCCTCAGGGCGAAGTGGTGGCGGTTACTCCAGTTGATGCTGGGCCCCTGGACGCCTCGCGCCGGACAACTACCCTCGCGGACACAACCATTTCTGGCGGAAGGCGGTGCCTCATGGCGGAGCAGACTTCCAGAAGGGGACTGGTCGGCGAACTGTCGGCGGAGTTCCTGGGCACCATGATCCTGATCCTCTTCGGCTGCGGTGTGGTCGCCCAGGTCGTGGCCGCGGGGATCGGCGATCACGACAGCATCGCCTGGGCCTGGGGCCTCGGCGTCACCATGGGCGTCTACGTCGCCGCCCGGCTCAGCGGCGCCCACATCAACCCCGCCGTCACCCTGGCCCTGGCCTGCTTCAAGGGCTTCGAGTGGAAGAAGGTCGGGCCGTACGTCCTGGCGCAGACCGCGGGGGCTTTCGTCGCCGCGCTGCTGGTGCGCTGGAACTACACCGAGGTCCTCGCCAAGACCGACCCCGGCCACACCATCAAGACACAGGGCGTCTTCTCCACCCTCCCGGGCAACGGCGTCCTGCCGGTGAGCGAACTCGGCGCCCTGCGCGACCAGGTGATCGGCACCGCCATCCTGGTCCTGGTCATCTTCGCCGTCACCGACCTGCTCAACACCCCGCCCGGCGCCAACATGGCCCCGCTCATCATCGGTCTGCTGGTGGTGGCGATCGGCATGGCCTGGGGCACCGACGCCGGCTACGCCATCAACCCGGCCCGCGACTTCGGGCCGCGGCTCGCCAGCTTCATCACCGGATACGGGACGGCCTGGCGGGACCAGTACGGCAACATCTACTTCTGGGTGCCGATCGTCGGGCCCCTGGTCGGCGGCGTGATCGGTGCCGCCATCTACAAGCTGTTCATCTCGCCGTATCTGACCGGCGAGGAGGTGCAGGAGCCGGGCCGGGTCCCGACACCGGAGGGCGAACAGACGGACTAGCGGGGGCGGCCCCCATCGAGCCGGGCGGGCGGCGGCCTTCACCAGCAGGGTCCGTCACCCACCCGGCCGCTCTCGGCCCGACAAGTGCGGTTACCGTCGTACGCAGCGGTGTGCGCCCGTTCGCGCAGGGCGACGAAGTCCCGCACGCCGGGCGAGGAGCGCCACGGCATGGCCGGGTGGGGCAGCAGCACCAAGCCGACGGCCGAGGCCGCCGGGCCGGGGATGCGGCCGTGGCGGTTCGTCGTCACGTTCGGCACGGTCAGCCTGCTGGCCGACTTCGTCTACGAGGGCGCCCGTTCGGTCACCGGCCCGCTGCTCGCCTCGCTCGGTGCGTCCGCCCTGGTCGTCGGTGTGGTCACCGGCGTGGGCGAGGCCGCCGCGCTGGTGCTGCGGCTGGCCTCCGGACCGCTGACCGACCGCACTCGCCGCTTCTGGGCATGGACGATCGCCGGATACACGCTCACGGTGGTCTCCGTGCCTGTGCTCGGTCTGGCCGGGGTGCTGTGGGTGGCGAGCGCGCTGGTGATCGCCGAACGCGTGGGCAAGGCGGTGCGCTCACCGGCCAAGGACACGCTCCTGTCGCACGCCACCGCCGCCACCGGGCGTGGCCGCGGCTTCGCCGTCCATGAGGCGATGGACCAGATCGGAGCGCTCATCGGCCCGCTGGTCGTGGCCGGGGTGCTGGCCGCGACCGGCGACGACTACGCGCCCGCGCTGGGCGTCCTGGCCGCCCCCGGCGTCGCCGTACTGGCCCTGCTGGTGTGGCTGCGCCACCGGGTGCCGGATCCGGCCGCCTACGAACCCGAGCCGGAACCCGCGGCCGCCGTGGCACAGGCGGGCAGGGCGCCGCTGCCGCGCGCCTTCTGGGTGTATGCCGCCTTCACCGCCGCGACGCTGGCCGGGTTCGCGACCTTCGGCGTGCTCTCCTACCACCTGGTCCAGCGGCATCTGCTGCCCACCGCCGCCGTGCCGGTGCTGTACGCCGCCGCCATGGGCGTCGACGCGCTCGCCGCGCTGGCCACCGGCTGGGCCTACGACCGGTACGGCGCCCGCACCCTGGCCGTACTGCCGGTCCTCGCCGCCGGTGTGCCCCTGCTCGCCTTCACCGACACCGTCGCCCTGACCGTGGCCGGCACGCTGCTGTGGGGCGCCGCCATGGGCGTACAGGAGTCGACCCTGCGGGCCACCGTCGCCGACCTCGTACCGCCCGGGCGCCGCGCCACCGCGTACGGACTGTTCGCCGCCGTCATGGGCGCGGCCACGCTGGTCGGCGGCATTCTCGCGGGAGCGCTCTACGCACGCTCGATCCCGGCGCTGATCATCGTCACCGTGGCCGTCCAGGCCCTGGCGCTCGTCCTGCTCGCCGTCACCCGCCCGGGGCGTACGTCCTGAAACGCGCGGACGGTCCGCGGGCCAGTGCCCAGCGGACCGTCCGGTGCAGACCCTCCTAGCGGGCGGCGAGCCCGATGCGCCGCTTGCGGCGGTGCAGGGCGAACGCGGTGCCGGTGGCACCCGCGGTGAGCAGACCCGCGGCCAGGGCTATCGGCAGCGCCGGGGAGGCCGAGCCGGTGTCGGCGACGTTCTGCGCCTTGAGGTCCTGGACGTAGGGCGGGTAGGCGCCCTGCGCGGAGACGGCGGTGACCGTTCCGCTGTGGTGCGGGATGCCCTTCACGGACTTGACCGAGCCGTCCGAGTTCAGCAGCACCTGCTTGTTGTTGGGGTGCTTGAAGTCGAACAGGCCGCTCAGGGTGCCGGAGCGCCGGTCGAAGGAGGCGTCACCGATGCGGCCGGTGTGCCAGTTGTTCTCGATGAACCGGGTGATCGACGCCTGCTCGGTGGCGTTGTGGTCGATCGAATTGACCCTGCTGTACGGGGAGATGACCAGCAGCGGCTGACGGGTGCCGGGGCCGCAGCGGTCCGCGTAGCCGCCGGCCGCGGCCGGGCCGGACTGGCAGGCCGGGCTGTCCAGGGCCTTGCCGTTGGAGCCGACCGTGGAGTCCTTGGAGCCGTTGAGCACCTTGGCGGCCACGTGGTCGTACCAGCCGTCGGAGTCGTCGTAGGCGACCACGACCGCGGTGGACTTCCACTGCGGCGACTGCTGCAGCGCGTTGATCTCCTTGACCAGGAAGTGCTGCTCGTCGATCGGGTCCGAGTAGCCGGCGTGACCGTCCTGGTACTCGGCCGCCTTCAGGAAGCTGACCGCGGGCAGACGGCCGGCCTGGAGGGCGGCGTCGAAGTCCGTCAGGTCGTAGTTGTGGTTGGCCCGGCCGGCGTGTCCGATCTCGGCGACGCTCTTGGGGGCCAGGTGGTGCGGGTTGGACGTCGACTTGTAGTACTCGAACGGCGAGTGGTGCGGGCTGTAGTCCACGGATGCCGCGCCGCCGACGTTGGCGTGGGTGGTGCCGCCGCACTTGGCGTAGTCGCCCTGCTTGCCGTCCCAGGCGGTGCTGGGCCGGAAGCCGCCCTGGAACCAACCCCAGCTCACGCCCTTGGAGTTGAGCAGGTCACCGATGTTCCTGCCCTGCATCACCGCCAGGGCGTTGGTCGAGGTGTGGTCCTTGTCCGAGCAGTCGTCGAAGGCGGGGTCCGGGTCGTTGACCAGCGTGCCGACACCCTTGGCGTCGGGGGAGAGGACCGTGTACGGGTCCGGCTTCGAGGTCTGCTTCGGGTTCTCCGTGCCGGAGGCCGGGTCGACGGAGATCACGCCGTGCGTCTGGCCGGAGATCAGGTTGAGCGCGCCGGGTGTGGAGGGCCCGTAGACCGAGCTGAACGACTTGTCGTTCAGCGCATAGTGCTGGGCGTAGTTCCACAGCGCCGTGACGGTGTTGCCGTCGTAGTAGTCCATCACCAGGCCGGGCTCGCCGAAGAGCCCGCTGCACTTGTTGACCTCGGTGTTCTCGACGTACTTGTCGGCCTTGCCGCCGTCGGCCGCGTACTGCTCGGGGCCGTAGGAATGGTTCTGGTCGCAGGTCATGGCCTGCGAACTGGCCAGCCGCTTGGGCTTGTAGAGGTTCGGGTTGTTCTTCAGCAGCCCGGCGTTGAGAAGGTTGTCGGCCTTCGGGGTGTGCGCCGCCGCCTTGAACTTGGTGCCGTCGGTGTTGGCGGCCTGCGGATAGGTGGCGAAGTAGTGGTCGAACGAGATGTTCTCGTCGTAGATCACCACCAGGTGCTTGATCGGTGTGGCGGTGTGCGCGCCGGAGTGGGCCTGAGCGGCGGAGGCCGCCGAGGCGGGGACGGCACCGCCCGCACTCGCCAGGGCCGCCGCACCGAGCAGGGCGGCTACGCGCGTCAACTGCCGCCGCGCCCTTGGAGTTCTACCTGTGCCGATCATGCTGTCTCGCCTTCCGGGAGCACCGAATTCCACTGCGTTCCACCGATTCCACTGCCACGTAATCCGTGGCCATGACATGTACGGCTGGATCCTGGGCAATGGTGGCGGCGGGACGGGAGAGTGGCAATGACGCCTCAGCGAATGTTCGGTCAGGAAAACCTTATTGTCTTTTGACGTGCTCTTGACCGGCATGGCAGGGGCGGGATCAGGCCAGCAGCGCGCGCCCCAGCCAGTCGGAGCCGTCCCGGACACCGGGCAGGGCGAAGAAGTAGCCGCCGCCGAACGGGGTGATGTAGTCGACCAGCGGCTCGCCGGCCAGCCGCTTCTGCACCGTCTCGAACTGGCGGGCGAGGTCCTGCTGGTAGCAGCAGAACAGCAGGCCCATGTCGAGGTTGCCGTTGCTGTCCGTACCGCGGTCGTAGTTGTAGCCGCGGCGCAGGATGCGCTGGTCGTCGGTGGCGGCGGTGCGCGGATTGGCCCGCCGGATGTGGCTGTCCAGGGGGATCACATCGCCCTGGGGGTCCTGAGAGTAGTGGGGGGTGTCGGTCTCATGACGTCCGTCCAGGGGCGCGCCGGTGTCCCGGGCGCGGCCGAACATCCGCTCCTGCTCGGTGATCGAGACCCGGTCCCAGAACTCCACCAGCATCCGGATCAGCCGTACGACCTGATAGCTCCCGCCCACCGCCCAGTCGGGCTCGCCGGCGCCGCTGCCCACCCACACCAGGCGGTCCATCGTCCGGGCGTCGCGCCGGTCGGGGTTGGCGATGCCGTCCTTGAACCCCAGGTGGTTGCGGGGCGTGCCCGAAGGGCGGGGCGGGCTGATGAAGCCGTCCATGCGCCAGCGCACCTGCATGCCACCGCGGGTGTGCCGGGTGAGGTCGCGCAGGGCGTGCAGCACGGTGTCCTGGTTGGCGGCGCACAGTTGCACGTTCAGATCGCCGTGGCACCAGGCGGCATCGAGGTCGTCGTCGGGGAACGACGGCATCGTGGTGAGCCGGTGGGGCCTGCGGGAGCCCAGGCCGTAACGGTCGTCGAAGAGCGAGGCGCCGACGCCCACGGTGACGGTCAGGGCGTCCGCGGGGACGTCCGGGCCGAGGGTGCCGGAGTCGGCGGGCGGCCCGGTGATGCCCAGCTCCTCCGGGCTGCCACCGGTTGTGAGGAACCGCGCCCTGCTGGTCAACGTGCGCAACAGATCCGCCAGTTCGCCCCGGTTCTCCGCGGTCGCGTCGAAGGCCACGAACGCCGTCGCCCGCTGCGCCGGAGTGACGATGCCCGCCTGGTGCCGCCCGTGAAAGGCCACCCGCCCACCCTGGCGGCCCGGCGCGACGGCGGACGCGCCCTGACGGTCGGCGGCCACAAGCCCGGCCCCGGCCGTGGCGGCTGCGGCGGCCAGGAGTCCGCGGCGTGCGATGTCGGGCGGCGGGGTCACGCGGTGCTCCGTATGTCGGTGGGGGTGGCCACGGCGGGGCGTTGCCCGGCCGGCACGCCCAGGTGGGTGTCGATGGTCTTGTGGCGGGTGCTGAGCTGCGCGGGAGTGGAGACGGCTCGGCGCTCGGGGACCATGGGTCCGGTCCCGGCTGCCAGGAGGCCGTGGCTGGTGATGTCCGGCGGCGGGTTCACGCGGTCCTCCGTACGTCCGTGAGGGTGGCCACGGCGGCGAGGCGCTCGGTCAGTTCGCCCAGGTCCGCGTCGAGCTTCTCCCGCTGGGCGCGGGGGAGTCGGTCCAGCGGTGTCCAGCGGCCGTCGTGCTCGGCGGCGTCGAGCGTGCGCCGGGCTCGGGTCATCCAGGAGTCGAGGCCGGGCAGGCCCTTGTCGCGGGTCGTCAGCAGCGGCCGCAGACAGCCGAGCAGCACGCGGGTGCCGTCGAGGTTGGCGCGGGCAGTGGCCAGATTGGTGCCGCTGCCGTAGTCGGTACGGCCCGTCAGCTCGAACTGGACCGTGTTCTCCAGGATCTCGTGCGCACGCAGACCGACGTCGGCCGGATCCATCCGCTGGTCGGGCCAGCCGTCCCGCAAGGCGTGCACGGCCTTGGCGAGCCGGCCCGCCGGCCCGCGCAGGCTGCTCGCCGACTCGCCGTGCCACAGCCCGTACTCCACCCGGTGGAACCCCGTGAAGCCCGCGTCGCGCACCCCGCCCGCCAGTCCCGCCGTGGTCCCGTTGATCGCCGAGTCCGCGTCACCGAAGGTCCCGTAAGCGGCGCCCATCCGCTCGTACACGAGATGAGCGGGAAGCCAGGCGGCGCGGGCGGCCGAGAGGTCCCCGCGGTCGATCGCGTCGCGCAGCACGTCCGTCTTGTCCGCCAGCTCGACCGTGCGGGCCCCGATCCACTTCTGGTAGGCGAGCGTGGGCGGGATGAGCTGCTGCTGGGTCACGGGGAGGGCGGCCGGACCGCTCCGCACGTCCCCGCCGGTGATGTGCACGGTGGGGCCCGTGACGGCGTCGGCGTCCTCGGGCAGGCACTTGAAGGCGTACGAGCCCTTGCCGAGCGTCACCCGTATCGGGCGCTCGGTCCCCGGGGCCAGCCCCTCGACCTCGCCGTAGACCGCTCCTGTCTTCGCATCGGTGAGATAGACCTCGGCCGCCGAGCCGGAGGTGTTGTGCAGATCGAAGACCTGACGGCCGGGTTCGGGACGGGTCCAGCCGCGGCCGCAGGCGGCGGAGGTGACCTCGACGGCGGTGTGCCGCAGCCCGTCGGCCGTCTTCGCCTGCTGCCGCCCACCGCCGGAACCACCGGCAGCGAGCACCCCGGCTGTCAGCGCAGCCGCTGCCGCCAGGGCACCCCCGGCGAGCAGCGCGGTGCGCCGCCTGGCCCGGGGAGCGGGTGGGCCGGACGCGGTGTCGGGCATGCCGGCCCTCCTGAAAGTCGTACGAACGAGTCGGCGCCGAATGATCCTAAGCAGGCCGCAGGACCGCGACAGACCTCCTGACCGGTTCCTGACCGGAGGAAGAGCCAGAATTCGGCCAGGGTTCACCTGCCCGTCCGGCAGCGTCGCGGCGTCTCACCTGCGAAGAACCCGGGGCCACGGCACCTCCGTCGCACCACCGCATCCCGCGTCGGCTCAACTCCCGCCCGGCAGCGCACGCTCCAGCACGGCGTTCAGATCGGCGGCGTCCGGCAGTGTGCCGAAGGCGTGCCCCCAGTCGCCGCCCAGCCGGCTCGCGCAGAAGGCGTCGGCGACGGCGGGCGGGGCGTGCCGGACCAGGAGGGAGGCCTGCAGGGTCAGGGCCATCAACTCCACCAGACGGCGGGCACCGGACTCGGACCCCGTGGCCAGCAGACCCTCGAGCCGGACCACGGCCGCATCCAGCCGGCCGTCCGCACCCCGCGCCAGGGCGAGCTCGTCGAAGAGGGCCTGCGCGGTGCCGGGCTCACGCTTCAGGGCCCGCAGGACATCAAGGGCGTTGACGTTCCCGGAGCCCTCCCAGATCGACAGCAGCGGAGCCTCGCGGTAGTGGCGGGGCATGCCCGACTCCTCCACATAGCCGTTGCCGCCGAGGCACTCAAGGGCCTCCGCGGTGAAGGCCGGACCCCGCTTGGTCACCCAGTACTTGCCGACGGCGGTCGCGATCCGCCGGAACGCCGCCTCACCCGCGTCCCCGCGCACCGCCCGGTCCGCGGCGCCCGCAAGCCGCAGGGTAAGTGTCGTCGCGGCCTCCGACTCCAGCGCGAGGTCCGCCAGTACGTTGCGCATCAGCGGCTGGTCGACAAGGCGGGCCCCGAACGCGCTGCGGTGGCGCACATGGTGCCCCGCCTCGACGAGCGTCTTGCGCATCAGGGTGGCCGACATCATCACGCAGTCGAGCCGGGTGCAGTTGACCATCTCGATGATCGTCTTGACGCCGCGGCCCTCCGGCCCGACCAGCCAGCCCACCGTCCCGTCGAACTCCGGTTCCGAGGAGGCGTTGGACCGGTTGCCCAGCTTGTCCTTGAGCCGCTGGATGCGGAAGGTGTTGCGGCTCCCGTCGGGCAGGATCCGCGGCACCAGGAAGCAGGACAGGCCACCTTTGTCCCTGAGAGGGGATGCCTGCGCCAGCACCAGGAAGACGTCGCACATCGGCGCCGACGTGAACCACTTGTGCCCGCGCAGCTGGTACACGCCCGGCTCGGCGGTCGGCCACGCGGTGGTCGTGTTCGTGCGGACGTCGGAGCCGCCCTGCTTCTCGGTCATCCCCATACCGGCGAGCAGCCCGCGCTTCTCGGTCGGCACCCGCAGCCCCGGCTCGTACTCCCGGCTGGTCAGCAGGGGTTCGTAGATCTTCGCGAGCTCGGGCTGGGCCCGCAGGGCGGGTACGGCCGCGTATGTCATGGAGGTGGGGCAGCCGTGTCCGGCGTCGGTGTGTCCCCACACCAGCCCGCCCGCGGTACGGGCGACATGGGCGCCGGGCCGGTCCTCCGCCCACGGTGCGGCGGCCAGTCCCTCGGCGACCGCGGCCCGCATCAGATGGTGCCAGCTGGGGTGGAAGTCGACCTCGTCGACGCGGTTGCCGTAGCGGTCGTGCGTGCGCAGCACCGGCTCGTGGACGTTGGCCTGCTCGGCCCATTCCTGCGCCTCGGCACTGCCGGCCCGCAGCCCGAGCCGCCGGACGTCCTCCTCGGCCCATCCGGCGCCCTCCCGTCGCAGCCCCTCCAGCAGGGCCGTGTCCTCGGAGGCGTCGTACGGCGTCAGGGCGGGCGGCTGGTTGGTGACGTCGTGTGTGGCGTACTGCCGGCGGGGCTGCGCGGGCGCTGGTGTCGAGACCATGCAGCCATGTTGCATCCTTTCTGCGGTCGTAGCAATACTGCAACAACAAGCGCGCACGTAAAGTACCTGCTCATGCGGATGAACATGCCGGCGCAGTCCGGTGAGGTCGACCTGCCGCCGCTGTCCGCGCGGTCGGTGGTGCTGAGCCTGCTGCTGGGCACGCATCCGCCGGAGCTTCCGGTGAAGGAGCTCGTCCGTGCGGTGGAGCCCTTCGGTGTCGGCGGCTCCACGCTGCGTGCCGCGCTCAGCCGGATGGTGGCCGCCGGTGACCTGCGGCGCACCGACGCCGTCTACCGGCTCAGTGACCGCCTGCTGGCCCGCCAGCGCCGCCAGGACGAGGCGGTGGAGGCCCGCACGCGCGCATGGGACGGCCACTGGGAGATGGTGGTGATCACGGCGACGGGCCGCGGCCCCGCCGAACGCGCCGACCTGCGCATCCGGTTGACCGCGCTGCGCCTGGCCGAACTCCGCGAGGGCGTCTGGCTGCGCCCCGCCAACCTCAGCCGCCCCCTCCCGGACGACCTGGAGCAGGTGGCCCAGTTTTACACCGCCCGCCCCGACCGGCCCGCACGCGAACTGGCCGCCCGGCTGTGGCCGTTGGACGCCTGGGCCGAAACCGCCCGGTCCCTGCTCACGCATGTCGCCGGGGCGCACCGCCAGGCCGACCGCTTCACCGCCTTCGCCGCGGTCGTCCGCCACCTGCTCGCCGACCCCGTGCTGCCGCCCGAGCTCCTTCCCGAGGACTGGCCGGGCGTGACGCTGCGTGCCGCGTACGCGGCGTACCAGGGGGAGATCACCCGGTCGATCGGGCACTGAATCGATCGGAAACCGACACCGTGGCGGCCGTACGAAGCGCCGTGCGGGGGCGCTTCGTACGGCCGGTCTCACCGTGGGGGACCTGCCGTTCGGCTGCTTCGCCACCACCGACGGATCCGAAGCCTCCAGGGCGTCGGCCACAACCTCTACGGCCACGGCATGGCTCCCGCCCACCGGCCTTCTTCGGCCTCGACAGCTCCGGGCCCGCACCTCAACCCCAGCCCGGCGCCTGCGGCACGACGACGATCAACGGCTGGCAGCTCGGCTTCACCCTGGCCCGCCGGCCAGACCCTCACCGACGGCTGGGGCGCCACCTACGCACCGGCGGCCGGCGCGGTGACGGCCACGGACGCCTCGTACGGCGGCACACTCGCTCCTGGCGCGGGCGTCACCATCGGCTGTCAGGTGAGTCGCGCGGGCGACAGCGCGGCCCCGGCTGCCTTCACGCTCAACGGGACGGCCTGCGCGAGCAGTTGACATCCGGAACCGACGGCGGCCGAGGGGCGCTCGTCGCCGACCGCCGTGATCTTCGGGTCCGCGGTGGATCAGAAGTGATCAGCCTCTCCTCACGGCCTCCAGGAATGTCATCTCGGCACCCCGAGGGCGGGTGACGTCGCATTTCGAGGGAACCCGGTGCGCACCCGAACGGCGACGTCATACGAGGTGAAGAGAGCTATGGACACGCAGCAAGCGTCGACGACTCTGCTCGAGCCGCTGCGGACCGCGGCCTCGGGACTGCGGAGGGTGCCCGGCGCCGGGGTCGTGAGCAGGGCCACCGAAGGAGCGCTGGACAAGATCGGAGCCGTCTCACCACAGGGACGCCGGATGGCCGTCTACACCGGAGCCGGGCTGCTCGGTGTCGCCGGTGTCGTCGAGTGGCCGGTCGCCCTGACCGGAGCGGCCGTGGCCTGGCTGACCCAGCCGAAGCCGGAGGACAAGCCGAGCACGTCCGCCGGGAGCGGGAGGACCGCGTCCGGCACACGCGGCAGGACGACCGCGACACAGGCCAAGAAGTCCACGGCTTCGGCCAAGAAGTCCACGGCCTCGGCCAAGAAGTCCACGGGCCGGAGCACGAAGTCCAGCGGTCCGGCCAGTAAGTCCACCGGTCGGAAGACGACGTCCGCCGGTCGCGGCAAGTCCACCGCGCGCACCGGCTCGACGGCCCGCCGCAGCAGCGCAACCGGCTGAGGGTGAGAGATGGTTCTGGAACTGCTCACGCGCCCGGCGAGCGCCGCCGCCGGGATCGTGTCGGCCGGCCCCCGGCTGCTCGCCTCAGGCGCCGCCCCCGCCGTGGGTGTCGCCGCCGGAGCGCTCGCGGGCACGGCACGGGCCGGGGTACGGGGCGCGGACGCCGCGGTGCGTGTCGCACGGGTCGCCCGCAACGCCGTACCGCTCACCCCGCACCCCTGGCGGGCCGGATCCCGGGCGCACCTCGCGCTGCGGCCCGCCGAGCCGGAGCGGGTACGGCGGTCGGGCGGCACGGAGCAGGCGGCACGCCGGGTCGCCAAGGCCCTGGCCGAGCGGCCGGACGTGGCCCTCGCCTACTGGGACGGCGGACTGCGAAGGCTCGTGGTGACCGCGACCGAGGATGCCTTCACCGACCGGGTCGTGGAGAAGGCGACGGAACTCGCGGCCCGGCACGGTCTGGCGCAGACCGACGAGGTGGTCGACGACGTGCCGCACCCGGCCGATCCCGCCGGGGTGCGGGCCGCGGCGACGGCGCTCGCGGTCGACGGGGCGGGCATCGCGGCCGCGCTGATCGGCTACGGCCTGCGGCTGCCGGCCTCGCCACGTGCGGTGACCGCGCTGGTCACCATGGTCCGGGAGAACCCGCGCTTCCGCGGCTGGCTGCGGGCCCGGATCGGCCGGTCCCGCATGGACCTGACGCTGGCCGCCGCGAACGCGGTGGCCCATGGCGCGGGCCGGACCCCGACGCCCCTGGTCCTCGACGGCGCGTTGCGTGCTCTCCAGCTCGCCGAGACCGTGGCCCGCGCGGCTGCGTTCGACGCGGTCCACGACCAGGTCTGCGTACCGGAGCGGGAGAGCATCGCCTCGGGGGAGCGCTGCCCGCGCCCGCCGCTGCGCACCTCACCGGCCCAGGAGTACGCCGGGAAGGCGGAGACCGGCAGCGTGCTCGGCGCCGCCGCGATGCTGCTGGTCAAGCACGACGGCAGGGAGGCGGCTGAGGCGGTGCTCGCGGGCTCTCCCAAGGCCGCGCGCTACGGGCCCGCCGCCTTCCACGCCGTCCTCAGCGGCGCGCTGTCCCGTGCGGGCGTGCTGGTACGGGACACGGAACGGCTGCGGCAGCTGGAGATGGCCGACACGGTCGTCCTGCATCCGAGCGCGCTGCGGGTCCCGGGCGAGGGCGCCGACGCGTGGGCCGAGGCCGTGCTGGACGTGGCACGACGTGCCCGGCTGCGGGTGGTGATGGTGGACGACCCGGCTCTGGCCGACTTCACGAGCCTCGTCGACCAGGTGGTGAGCGCCGAGCGGCCGCTCGCCGAGGTGGTGCACGCGCTGCACGACGAGGGCGCCGTCGTCGTCACGGTCGCCCGGCCGACGGCGTCCGACGACGACGTCCTGACCGGACTGCTCGCCGGAGACGTGGCGCTCGCCGTCAGCGACGGCGACAGTGCCGTCCTGTGGGACGCGGACGTCCTGGCCCTGCACGGCCTCGTCGACGTGTGGCGGCTGCTCACCGCGGTGCCGGCCGCACGCGCGGTGGGCCGCAGGTCGCAGACGCTCGCACGGTCCGGTGCCACGCTGTCCGGGCTCCTCGTGACCATCGGCGAATCCCGCCGCGGACGCCCCACCCCATGGCCCGGCCTGCGGCACACACCGGTCGACGCGAGTGCGGCCTGGGCCCTGCTGAGCGGAGCGCGGGCGGCCCGGGGTGTGGCAGCGGCCCGCGCCCCGCACCCCCGGCCGCGCGTGGCCTGGCACGAACTGCAGCCCGGCGAGGTGCGCGACCGGCTGGAGCACGAGACGGAACCGGAGCCGGCCTTCGCCGAGCAGCTCACGGACCGGGCCCGCACGGCGGTCCGCACACTGGGCAGGCAGCCCGTGCTGGCGCCGGTCCGCGGGTCCCTGGAGCTCTTCCGGGCCGTGCGCCGCGAACTCGACGACCCGCTGACTCCGGTGCTGGCGGTCGGCTCGGCCGCCGAGGCGATCCTCGGCTCCGTCGTGGACGCCCTGCTGGTGGTCGGCGCGCTCGATCTGAACGCCCTCGTCGGCGGCGTCCAGCGGCTGCGGGCCGAGCGGGCCCTGTCCAAGCTGCTGGCCGAACAGAAACCGAAGGCACGGGTCACGGAGGAGGAGACGTCGGCCGAACCGCACCTCGTGGATGCCGCCAAGCTCACCCCCGGTGATGTGATCGAGCTGCGGGCCGACGACGTCGTACCCGCCGATGCCCGCCTCCTGTGGGCGGACGGCCTGGAGGTGGACGAGTCCGCGCTCACGGGAGAGTCACTGCCGACCGACAAGGGCACCGACCCGACACCGCACGCCGCCGTGCCGGACCGGCACTGCATGGTCTTCGAGGGCACCACCCTGGTGGCCGGACAGGCCCGGGCCGTCGTGGTGGACACCGGCGACCGGACCGAGGCCGCCCGGGCCGTCCACCTCGCCGCCCGCACGCCGCCGGCCGGCGGGATGCAGGCCAGACTGCGGGAACTCACCGGCAAGGAACTGCCGTTGACGCTGGCGGGCGGGGCCGCGGTGACCGCGCTTTCGCTGCTGCGCGGGGCACCCGTCCGCCGTGCGGTGAGCGGCGGCGTGGCGGTGGCGGTGGCCGCCGTTCCCGAAGGGCTGCCGCTGGTGGCGACCGTGGCGCAGATGGCGGCCGCCCGCCGGCTGAGCAGCCGCGGCGTCCTCGTCCGCACCCCGCGCACCCTGGAGGCGCTGGGCCGGATGGACACCATCTGTTTCGACAAGACGGGCACCCTCACCGAGAACCGGCTGCGCCTGGTGCGGGTGAGCGACGCGGGAGGCACCGCCCATGCGCCGGACGACGAGGCGGCCGACACCACGCTGCGGACCGCGGCCCGCGCGTGCCCCCGGCTGAACGGCGGCACGGAACGGCCCGTGCACGCCACCGACGAGGCCGTCCTGGACGCGGCACCCCGGGACGCGCAGTGGACCCAGACCGCGGCGCTGCCCTTCGAGGCCGGCCGCGGATATGCCGCCGCGGTCGGCCAGGCGGAGGACGGCGGCCCTCAACTCGTCGTCAAGGGTGCCCCGGAGACCGTGCTCCCGGCCTGCCCCGGCCTGTCCCCGGAAGCGTCGGACGCGGCGCAGGCCCTGGCCCGCGACGGACTGCGCGTACTGGCGGTGGCGCGGCGCCCCCTGGGCGGCGCGGACGAGGCGTCGGAGATCCTCGAACAGCCCCTGGAAGAACTGGAGTTCACCGGGCTGCTGGCGCTCGCCGACGTGCCGCGCGACACTTCCACCGCGCTGGTCCAGGGCTTGCGGGCGGCAGGCGTACGACCCATCGTGCTGACCGGCGACCATCCGCAGACCGCCCGGGCCATCGCTGCCGACCTGGGCTGGCCGGAGGACACCGGTGTGGTCACGGGCGACGAACTGGCGTCCGCGGACCGGGAGGCGCGTGCCCGGATGCTGCGCGACATGGGCGTCGTGGCCCGGGTCGCGCCCGAGCAGAAGCTCCAGGTCGTCGAGGCGCTGCGGGACGCGGGCCGGGTGGTCGGGATGGTCGGCGACGGGGCCAACGACGCCGCGGCCATTCGCGCCGCCGACATCGGCGTGGGCATCAGCGCCCGAGGCTCGGCGGCCGCCCGCAACGCGGCCGACCTCGTCCTCACCGTCGACGACCTCTCGGTCCTGATCGAGGCGGTCGCCGAGGGGCGGGCCCTGTGGCACAGCGTCGCCGACGCCACCACCATCCTCATCGGAGGCAACGCGGGCGAGGTGGGCTTCGGCATCCTGGGCACGCTCCTTGCGGGCGCGGCACCCCTGTCCACCCGTCAGATGCTGCTGGTGAACCTGCTCACGGACCTGTTCCCGGCGATGGCGGTGTCGGTGACGCCGCAGGCGGCGGGGGAGCAGCACCCCGACACGCCGGACGGCGCGAACGGCGCCGAAGGGAGCGAGCCGCTGGGCACCTCACTCCTCGGCGCCCCTCTGATGCGCAAGATCCGCCATCGCGCCCTCACCACCACCCTGGGCGCGACCACGGCCTGGCAGTTCGGCCGTTTCACACCGGGCACGGCTCGCCGCTCCGCCACGATGGCGCTGTGCGCCCTCGTCGGCACCCAGCTCGCCCAGACACTGGCCGACCGCAGGGGCAGCCCGCTGGTGGCCGCCACCGCCCTCGGCTCGGCGGCCGCCCTGTTCGTCGTGGTGGAGACCCCGGGCGTCAGCCGGCTCTTCGGCTGCACCCCGCTCGGCCCGCTCGCCTTGACCGGCGTCGCCGCGGCGATCGCGGTCGCGGTGGCCGGCCAGCGGGCGGTGCCGCACGTGGAGCGTGCCGTGCTCCGCCATGTGCCGACCGGGAGGCGGTGAGGGGGCGCTCAGACCGATCGGTGGTACTGGTCGGGCACGTGCACATCCCCGCCGAGCTGCCGCGCGGCGTGTCGCGCCCACGACGGGCTGCGCAGGAGTTCCCGCCCGAGCAGCACCGCGTCCGCCTCCCCGTTGGCCAGGATCTTCTCGGCCTGCTCGGCATCGGTGATGAGCCCGACCGCGGCGACCGGCATCGTCGTCTCGGCCTTCACCCGGGCGGCGAAGGGAACCTGGTAGCCGGGGCTGGCGGGAATGCGGACGCCCGAGGCGTTGCCGCCGGTGGACACGTCGACGAGGTCGATGCCGTGGGCCCGCAGGTCGGCGGCGAAGCGGACGGTGTCGTCGGCCGTCCAGCCCCCCTCCTCCAGCCACTCGGTGGCCGAGATGCGGAAGAACAGCGGCTTGTCGTCCGGCCACACCTCCCGCACGGCGTCCACGACTTCGAGGGCGAAGCGGGTGCGGTTCTCGTACGAGCCCCCGTAGGCGTCCGTGCGGTGGTTGGAGTGCGGGGAGAGGAACTCGTTGATCAGGTAGCCGTGCGCGCCGTGGATCTCGGCGACCTCGAAACCGGCGGCCAGCGCCCGGCGGGCGGCGTCCGCGAACCGGCCCACGATCTCCTGGATCTGATCGGTGGTCAGCTCGGTCGGCACGGGGTGCTTGTCGTCGAAGGCGACCGCGCTCGGCGCGAGCGCCTGCCACCCGTGTGCGTCCGCACCGACCGGCGCGCCGCCCTTCCAGGGCCGGTCGGTCGAGGCCTTGCGGCCGGCGTGTGCAAGCTGGATTCCCGGCACCGTGCCCTGCGAGACGAGGAAGCGCGTGATGCGGCGGAAGGCCTCGACCTGGGTGTCGTTCCAGATGCCGAGGTCGTACGGCGAGATGCGGCCCTCGGGGGAGACGCCGGTCGCCTCGACGATGATCAGCCCGGTGCCGCCGGCCGCGCGGGCCGCGTAGTGCGCGAAGTGCCAGTCGTTCGGCGCGCCGGTCTCCGGGCCCTCGGGGGCGGCCGAGTACTGGCACATCGGGGGCATCCAGACCCGGTTCGGGATGGTCACACCGCGCAGGGTGAAGGGCTGGAAAAGGGCGCTCATGGGGAGCTGCTCCGTTCTCGCGGGACCGAAGGACGGCTCGTACGATAGGCATCGTAGTACGGGAGATGTCAAACTACGATACCTCTCGTACAATGGGCGGCGTGAGTACCATCGCCCCTGCCGCCGCCGGCCGTGATCTGCCGCACCCCGCGCGTACCGAGATCAGGCTGGAGGCCGTGCTGCACGCGCTCTCGGACCCGATGCGGTTGCAGATCGTGCGTGAGCTCGCCGCCGAGCGCGACGAGCTCACGTGTTCGCACTTCGACCTGCCGGTCACCAAGTCCACGTCCACACACCACTTCCGGGTGCTGCGCGAGGCGGGGGTGGTCCGGCAGTGCTACCGGGGCACGGCCAAGATGAACGGTCTGCGCCGGGAGGATCTAGACGATCTCTTCCCGGGGCTGCTCGACAGTCTGCTCGCCGCCGCCGCCCGGCAGGCCGTCCGCCTCGGTGGCTGAAGCCGCCTTCGAGGGAAGGTGGTTGAAGAGCAGGTTCAGCAGGATCGCCGTCAGACAGCCCGCGCTGATGCCGCTGTTCATCACCGTCTGGAACCAGTCCGGGAACTTCGCGTAGACCGTCGGCACGCCGACCGGCAGCATGCCCACGGCCACCGACACCGCCACGACCGTGAGGTTGTGGTTGTCCTTGAAGTCCACCTGGGCGAGGGTCCTGAGGCCGCTCGCGGCCACCGTCCCGAACATCACCAGACCCGCCCCGCCCAGCACCGGCGCGGGTATCGCCGCGACCACGGCGCCCAGCTTGGGCAGCAGGCCGAGCAGCACGAGGATGCCGCCCGCGGTGGCCACCACCCAGCGGCTGCGCACCCGGGTCATCCCGACGAGGCCCACGTTCTGTGCGTACGCCGTGTACGGGAAGGTGTTGAACACGCCGCCGAGCACGGTCGACAGACCGTCGGCGCGCAGTCCGTCCGCCAGCGAGCGCGCCTCCACCTTCCGCCCGGTCATCTCCCCGACCGCGATCAGGTCACCGGTCGTCTCGGTCATCGTCACCAGCGCCACCACCAGCATGGAGACGATCGCCGAGGCGTGGAAACTGGGCGCCCCGAAGTGGAACGGCGTGCTGACGCCCAGCCAGTGGGCGTCGCCGACCCCGCTGAAGTCCGTGAACCCGAAGGGGATCGCCACCGCCAGGCCCACCGCGATGCCGATCAGCACCGCGATGCGGCTCAGGAACGCCGGCGCGAACCTTTGCACACCCAGCACCACCAGCAGCACGAAGAGGGCGAGGCCCAGGTTCTTCGGCTCCCCGAAGTCCTTCGCGCCGACCCCGCCCGCGGCCCAGTTGCCCGCGACCGGCAGCAGCGACACCCCGATGATCAGGATGACGGTTCCGGTCACCAGCGGCGGGAAGAAGCGCAGCAGCCTGCCGAAGACCGGAGCCAGCAGCACGATCGCAAGCCCTGCGACGATCACCGAGCCGTAGATCGCGGGCAGCCCGCCGCCCGTCGTCCCGATGAGCACCATCGGCGACACGGCCGCGAACGTACAGCCCTGCATGATCGGCAGCCGCACCCCGAACCGCCAGAACCCCACGCACTGGATGAGCGTCGCGATGCCGCACACCAGCAGATCCGCCGTGATCAGATACGCCAGGTCCGAGGGCGACAGCTTCATCGCGCCGCCGACGATCAGCGGCACCGCCACCGCGCCCGCGTACATCGCGAGCACATGCTGCAGTCCGAAGGCGGCCAACTGCCGTACGGGCGGGACCTCGTCGACGGGATGGACGGGGGTGGTCGTGGCCATGGGCACTCCAGGGCAGCGGCGAGGGGGAGCGGGACATCCGAACAGCACGAGACCGTAGGGGGCTTGAACAGTTTGTTGATTTCCGTGTTGTTGCCGATGTGTGTCCTGCCCGCCGGGCGTCGTCCGACTCTGCTATGACGCCTGCTGCGAGCCCGCCGCCCGTGCCGCCGCCAGCAGTGACTCCCAGTCCGCCAGCTTGACGACACCGCGCCCGAGGGAGGCCCCGAGCGTCGCCTCGGCCCGCTCGATGGCCTGCCAGCCCGCCCAGGACACCGGTTCGATCCCCTCCGTGCGCAGCGCCGCAACCGGGTCGTCCGGAACCTCCTTGCGTACGAGCACGGGGGCGTCCTCGAGCAGCGACAGCACCGTCTCCTTGGCGCACGGACGGTTGGTGCCGATGACGCCCGTCGGGCCGCGCTTGATCCAGCCGGCCACGTACTCGCCCGGCGCTACCACGCCCGCGCGCAGGACACGCCCGGCCAGATGCGGCACGGTGCCGCTCGCCGCGTCGAAGGGCAGCCCCTCCAGCGGCACCCCGCGATAGCCCACGGAACGCAGCACCAACTGCGCCTCGATGTCCTCGTGGCGTCCCGTGCCCGTCACTCCGCCCCGTCCGTCGGGCTCGGTCCGCTCGAAGCGCACCGCGCCCACCCGCCCGTCGTCGGCGAGCAGTTCGACCGGTCGCAGGAAGAAGCGCAGCCGGATGCGGCGCGGGGCGTCCTGGCGCGGCGCCTCGGCCCAGCCGCGCAGCACGTCCACGTTGCGGCGCTGGACCGCGGGCAGCGCGGTGGCATCCACGTAACCCGGATCCAGCTCCAACTCCGCGGGATCCACGAGGAGTCCGGTGCCCGGGAGGCCGCCCAGCTCGCGCAGTTCCTTGGTGGTGAAGCGGGCCTGGGAGGGGCCGCGGCGGCCCACCATGTGGATGTCGCCCACCCGGCTCGCGGCCAGTGAGCTGAGCGCCGCCTGCGGCATGTCGGTCGGGCTCAGCTCCGCCGGACCCCGGGCCAGGATCCGCGTGACGTCCACCGCGACGTTCCCCACGCCGATGACCACGGCCGACCGGACGCCGCGCAGGAAACCGTCGTCGGTGGAGTCCGGATGGGCGCTGTACCAGGACACGAACTGCGTCGCCGACCAGCTGCCCGGCAGGTCCTCTCCCGGAATCCCCAGATGGCGGTCGGTCGCGGCACCCACGCAGTACACGACCGCGTGGTACAGCTCGCGCAGCCGGGCGGCCGGCAGCCCGCCGGGGCCGATCCGGACGCCGCCGAGGAACCGCACCCGCTCGTGCTCCAGCACCGTACGCAGGTTGTTCTGCAAGGACTTGATCTTCTCGTGGTCCGGTGCGACGCCGTAGCGCACCAGGCCGTAGGGGCACGGCAGCCGGTCCAGGACGTCGACGAGCACCCCGGAGTCCAGCTGGACGAGGTTCTGGGCGGTGTAGACCCCGCTCGGCCCGGAACCGACGACGGCGACACGCAACACGGCGGAGCTCCTTACGAGAGGAGATCGCTGACGGATCCAGCATCGCACCGCCGGTGCTCCGCTGACAGGGTGCAGGCGCGGTACCGACGTGCGTGTCCACCCTTGCCGAATGTGATCAAGTGGTTACGTTCCGCGTGTGCTAGACGCATCCTTTCTTAATCTTTCTGATCGTTGTCCGACGGACGGCACGGTGTCCGTATGGCCCGCGTGGGAAGTGCGGGAGGACGAGCGCGCCACCTCGTGGTTCACCGTCCGGCTGGCGTTCACCGACGGTGCCAGGATCGACGCGCTCGCCGTGGTCTGCGAGGGCTGTGCCTCACTGGAGGAGGTCCGCTCCCAGCCGGCCCTGTCCCTGCACGACCTCGCGGAACTCGCCGAGTGGATCGAGGAGCCGCTCTTCGAGGCATGCGGGCCCGGAGCGGATCCGGCCGCCGGGGGCGAGGGACCCGCGGCGCCCCGGCGGGCCCGCCCCACGTGGCCCCCGGGCGTCGAGGGCCGCTGGCTCGTCGCCCAGGAGTACCGCGCGGCGCAGGAAGGGGGCTTCGACCCCGTCCTCGCGGTGATGTGCGCGACCGGCCACAGCCGCCGCAAGTCGCTCAGGCTGATCTCGCAGGCACGCGACTCGGGCTTTCTGTCACCCCGTCACGCGCGGCGCTGACGGGGGCCCGGGCTCCTCACCGGTCGCGAAAAACCTCGAAAGGTCCGTCTCGCACGTCGCGCCTGAGGCCGCCTCGTCGTCCGGCGGCACGCCCATGTCCCAGTCGAGCCGGTAGCGCTCGAACAGCTCGGCCCGCACGGTCGTGATCGGCATCGGCACGTTCGGCAGCACCATCGCGTAGACGGCACCCATCAGCAGGGAACGCAGCAGCGGGTAGTCCAGGTCGACCTCCTGCGCCCCGTTCCGGGCGACGACGTCCCGCAGCACCTCGGCGAGGCGCTGCTGCTCCGGGCACTGCACGAAGCCCTCCGCCTGCAGCAGTCCCGCCATGTGCTGGCGCATCAGCACGGGCCGGTCCCGGGCCAGCCGCAGAATCGCGTCGATGGCCCGCGCCATCCGCTCCCGGCCGTCCTCGGTGCGCGGCTCGCGCTCCACCGCCTCCTCCAGCGTGCGATGCATCAACCGGTGCACCGCGGACTGCACGAGCTGGCGTTTTCCCGGAAAGTAGTACGACACGAGGCCGCGCGCCGAGCCCGCTCTGTCGGCGATGTCGCCGAGGGTCGTCGCCTCGTAGCCGTGCTCGCCGACGAGTTCGACGGCGGCCTGCAGGAGCCGCTCCCGGGAACGTCTCCGCAACTCTTCATTGACCGAGGCGCTGCGCGGGGACATGCTGTAACTCCTGCGTTGACTGGCTGCCAGCCAACTATACTCAGAACGTCCTGATCGGAGCTCCATAGGGGCTGGTCAGGGCTGCCGTCTGCTTCGGGCGACGCGGGGGATCGTCCGAGGCGGGCGGCCACATCGCCCCTGAAGGTGTCCTCAGGCTACTTTCCGCGCCGGCGGATCCCCTGCGGGCCGGAATCGGGACACCCTGGGGGTGCCCCCGCAGGCGGAGGCTCGGCGTGCTGGAACGCGAAACTCGACCAGTGCTCGGACCTGTTGCGGCAGCGGCGCGCCGAGGCCGAGTTCGGGGAGAACCCGGACGACGCGCAGGTTCGGCCGTCCTCGCAGGTGGAGGGCGCTCAGGGCTGAGCGGGCGGCCCGGCGGTCAGTCCGCCAGTTCCAGCACCGGACGCAGCCCGTCCGGCCGCTCGGCCGCCGGCAGGTGGTCCACCAGGTGCACCCGGCACCCCAGGGCCGCCGCCCCGCCGTCCGCCCGCCGGTCGTCGCCGACCATCAGCGTCTGCCGCGGATCGACCCCGAGCGCCTCGCAGGCCACCGCGAACAGCCGCGGGTCGGGCTTCTGGATGCCGTGCTCGTACGACAGGACGTACACGTCCACGTACCGGTCGAGCCCGTGCTCGCGGAAGACCGGGCGCAGATCCCAGCCGATGTTGCTGACCACCCCGACGCCGACCCCGCGCTCGCGCAGCGCGTGCAGCACCTCGGCGGCGTCGGGGTACGGGGTCCACGCGGCCGGCGTCTTGTGCCGGTCGTACAGCGCGTCGTGCAATCCCGGGTCGGGAAGCGCCACTTGGCGGGAGAGCCCGGTGTAGGCGGTCCGGTGCAGTTCGGCGCTCTGGTCCCGGATCCGCCACACCTGGGCCAGTTCCTCGGGCAGTTGCGCCGGATTCGCCCCGCCGGGCAGCGCTCCCGCCGCCTCCAGTGCCTTCGCCGCCTGCAGCAACTCCGGTTCCGGCAGCGTGATGTCGGCGTCGTCCAGCACGGCACGCAGCCAGGACGCGGTGGACTCGATACGGAAGAGAGTGCCGGAGAAGTCGAACAGGACAGCCGTCATGAGTGGATCTTACGTTGATGGACCACCACGGCCAGCGCCACCAGCATCGCCCCCAGCAGCCAGCCGCCCACCACGTCGGAGGGCCAGTGCACGCCCAGCCATACGCGGGTGAGGCCCACCCCGAGCACGGAGACCACCCCCACGGCCGGCGCCGTACGCCACAGGGCGCGGCGGGGGCCGTAGCGGTGCAGGAGCCACAGCAGGAGGCCGCAGACGACCGTGGCGGTCATCGCGTGCCCCGAGGGGAAGGCCGCGTACTTCGCCGAGTCGACGGGGTCGGACCAGACCGGGCGCGGGCGGTCGACCGCGGCCTTGAGGGTCTGCTGCAGCAGGCTGCCCAGCGCGCAGGTGGCCGCCAGCCACAGCGCCGTCCACCATGCCGAGCGCCGCCACGCCAGCCACACCACGGCGACCGCGCACACCAGACGCATCGTCCAGGGGTCCCAGACCCAGTCCGTCAGGACGCGGAAGGCCTGGGTGAGGCCGGATTCGTCGACGGCCCAGCGGTGGGTGGTGCGGGCGATGTCGCCGTCGACGCTGATCAACGGGTGCCATCTGACGGCGACCAGGGTGAGCAGCAGCGCGGAGCACAGCGTCAGGGCTGCCGCGGCGCGGGTGGTGGCGCCGTGGGACGGCGGACGGGGCGGGGAGTCGACGGGCGGGGAATGCATGCAGCGATCCTCGCCGACCGGCGGGGTGCGAGGCCAATGCCCGGGCCCGGGCAGCCCGCGTCAGAGCGTGATCAGCATCGCCACCATCGCGATCCCCATCGACAGCCGGCACGCCCGCGCCAGCTCCGGACGATCACCCCAGCCCACCGGCCCGCCAGTGGCCGTGGCCACGCCCGGCATCAGCCGGACACCGGACAACAGCACGAATCCCGCGAAGTAGAGCAGCAGCAGCCCCGTCACCAACGGGACTCCGCCCGAACCCCCGTGCCCGGCATGGTGTCCCGGGGTGGCCGCCATCACGACCGCCATGTAGACCATGGCCGAGGCGCCCACCAGGTGGTGCAGATGGTGCGCGTTCGTGCGCGCCGCCCACAGGGCGCGCAGCGCGGCGGCGCCGAAGACGGCCGCATAGCCGGGCCAGGCCCACGCCGGCGGGCTGAACACCGCCGCCGGTACGGCCATGGCGGCCATGCCGAAACCCATCAGCGCCTCGCCGCCCGCGGCCCGGCGCTGCTCCTCGACCGTGCTGCGCATCCGCAGCAGACAGTAGGCCCCGGTCGCCGCACACAGCGCGACCAGCAGCCAGCCGGGCGAAGCCGGTCCGTGCACGCGCACCTCCCCGCTCGACGGTGTCGACAGTCGGTGGTTGCCCGCGGCACGCGGCGCGCACGCAAGCGCAAGGATGTACACGGGGAGCATTCGCGGGAGCACAAGGGGTGAGCGAGTAACGCGACAAATCATTCACGAGTAAAACACCTGCTAAACTCATGCCCCATGAGCCGTGCGATCCCCACCCCCGCCACCCCACGCGTCCGCCGTCTCCCGCTGGCGGGTGTGCTGCGGGTGGGCCGCCCCGCGGACATCTGGTTCAAGCCCGCGCTGAGCGTCGTCGTCTCGGTAGCCGCGCCCAATCTGGCGCTGCTCGCCCTCGGCCGGCTCGACCTGGCGATGTACACGATGGCCGGATCGCTGTGCGCGCTCTACGCCCACAACCGTCCCTACGCCGCGCGGGCCCGCGCCCTGGCCTGGGTGGTCCTCGGCATGGTCGGCGGTCTCGCCGTCTCCCTGGTCGCCGCTTCGCTCACCCACAGTGCCGTCGTGCTGGTCACGATCGGCGCGCTGCTGGCCGCCCTGCAGAAGGCGCTGTGCGACGCGACCCGCATCGGCCCGCCCGGCAACGTCGTCCTGACCTTCATCACCTCCGCGTCCCTCTTCGCCCCGCAGGCCCTCGGCCAGGTCCCCGCCCATCTCGCGCTTGCGCTCGCCACGGGCGGCTGGGCCTGGCTGGTCGGCATGGCGCCCGGGCTGCTGCGCCCGCACGGACCGGAGCGCCGGGCCACCGCGGCCGCCCTGAGGGCCGCGGCCGCATACGCCGTCACCCATGGCACCGGAGACGGTCACGCCCGGGCCCGTGCCACGGCGGCCGCCGCCGTCCAGGCCGCCTGGCAGCCACTCCTGGCCACCCGTGACACCGGCACGCGGCACGCTCTCGAACGCCTCGTCGTCCGCGCCGAAGTCGCCCTCGCCGCCCCCGCCGACACCGACCCCGAGCAGCTGCGCACCTGGGCCCGCGAGCTGACCGGGACCGGACCCGTCCCGGCGGTCCACGACCCGGCGGCCACCGCCGAACTCCTCGGCGTGGACGCCGAACTGGCCGCTCCGCCCCGCCCGTTGCGGCAGCGACTCGCTCCGCTCGCCCCGCTCGCCGTACGCACCGCCCTGGGCTGCGCCCTCGCCGGCTACGCGGCCCTCGCCCTCGGGATCGGCCGCCCCTACTGGGCCCTGGTCACCGCCGCCTCCCTCTACCAGGCCAACCTCGCGCTCACCTGGAGCCGGGGCGTCCAGCGTGTCGTCGGCAACCTCGTCGGCGTGCTGCTCTTCGCCGCCGTCGTCCCGCTCGCCCACCTCGGCCCGGCAGCCCTCGTGCTGTGCTGCCTCGCCTTCAACTTCGGCGCCGAGGCCCTGATGGGCCGCAACTACTGGCTCGGCAGCGTCTGTGTGACCCCGATGGCCCTGCTCATCACCGAGTTCACCCGATTCCAGGAGCCGGGACAGCTGATCACCGAACGGGTCGTGGACACCCTCGTGGGCGCCCTGGTCGGCTTCCTCGCCGCCGTCGCCGTCACCAACCGCCGCGCAGGCGACCGCGTCGAAGAGGCGCTGGCCGCCGCCGAGCGCGCCCGCGAGCACGCCGCCCGCCTGCTGGCCGAGCCCGCCCCCGCACCCGCCGCCCTGGAGGCCGCCCGCCGCTCCCTCACCGCCTCCCTGGCCGACCTTCGCGCGACCTTTGACGCCGCGTCCGGCGAGTGGTGGCAGCGCGCCCTGCCCCAGGAGCGGGTCGTGCACGCCGAGCAGGCCGGACACCGTACGCTCGCCGCGACGGCAAGAGTCTGTGGCTGAATCCCGGGCGGCGGGCGCCCGGCCGGGGTTCAGCCACAGCCTCTGAGACACCAGGGACTGCACCGGAGCGCGAGAGCGGAGGGCGTACGGCCATGACGGCAGCGAACGGACGGCAGGCGGGGACCATGAGGGGCGAGGACACCGTCTCCGCGGTCGTCCGGCAGTGGCAGGCCGTCCACCCCGAGCTCGACACCGGCCCCATGGAGATCATCGGCCGTATCAACCGCTGCGCCGCCCTCCTCCAGCAGGCCGAGGACGCCCCACTGCGCCGGGCCGGACTCAGCCGCCCCGAGTTCGACCTGCTCGGCGCGCTGCGCCGCACCGGCCACGAACTGACCCCCGGCGAACTCGCCCGTGAGACCTTCTCCTCGGGCGCCGCCGTCACCAAACGCCTCAAGCAGCTCACCGAGCGCGGCCTGGTCGAGCGCCGCGGCGACACCCGCGACCGGCGCGTCGCCCACCTCCGCCTCACGGACGCCGGCCGCGATCTCGTCGACGGCATCCTCCCCGAGCAACTGGCCTACGAGACCTCCGTACTGGCCGTCCTGGATCCGCAGGGGCAGGGCGAACTGGCCCGGCTGCTGGGCGAGTTGCTCGGCCGGCTCGAGGGCCGCCTCGGCGCGCTGCGCGTCTGAACGGCCGCCTCCGGAACTTATCGAGGCCGTGTGCCCGTTGACGTGATCGACACCGACTCCCTACGTTCGACCAGGCCGGTTCGGATCACCGACTGGTGTACGACATGCCGAACGAAAGGGCGATGCCGTGGCAGCCGAAACGCTCACTGTCGACCTGGGCACGGAGACCGGCCCCTTCCACGGCGGCGCGAGCGGCACGCTCTACGGCCTGTACGGCGACGGCGTGCCCAGCCGCGCCGTCGTCGAGGGCATGTACCTCCGCACGGTCACCACCAAGGCGCAGGACGGCATCCAGCACCCCGGCGCCGACGCCCTGGAGATCCTGCCGTCCTTCGTCGCGGCGGGCGGCAAGGACGTCTACGTCTATCTGACCGACATCCACCGCGGCTTCCCCTACGAGTGGCCGGGCGCCACCGGCGAGGAACGGCTCAGGGCCTACCTGGCGAACATCCGCCGTCAGGTCGCGCAGGTGCAGACGCTGGGCGCCCTCAAGTCCCATGTCGTGTACGTGCCGTTCAACGAGCCCGAGGGCAACATGTTCGGCACGGGGGAGTGGAGCTACGACCAGGTCTCCTGGCACACCGAGCCGGGACCCTACTTCGCGGCCTGGCAGCAGGCGTACCACCTCATCAAGGGCCTGGACCCCGAGGCACGCATCGCCGGCCCGAACACCTGCATCCTCTACCCGGAGGTGCGCGGCTTCCTGGAGTTCGCGCGCGAGCACGGCGTGCTCCCCGACGTGATCACCTGGCACGAGCTGTCCTCGCCGGACGAGGTCCGCAGGAACGTCGCCAAGTACCGAGCAATGGAACGGGAGTTGGGCATCGGCCCGCTGCCCGTCAACCTCAACGAGTACGCGCACAACTACCATCTGTCCGTCCCCGGGCAGATGATCCAGTGGATCGCAGCGATCGAGGAGTCCAAGGTCGACGCCGACATGGCGTACTGGAACATCGCAGGCAACCTCAACGACTCGGCGGTCGAGGCGGGCAAGGGCAACGGCCAGTGGTGGCTGTTCAACGCCTACGGGCAGCTGTCCGGCAACACCGTACGGGTCACCGCACCGCACCCCGACGCCCAGTACACGCTGCAGGGCGTCGCCACCCTCGACCGGCTCAAACGCCAGGCCCGCGTGCTGTTCGGCGGCGCGAGCGGCGCCGCGGACCTCGTCCTCGAGGGCGTCGACGCGGGCGTGTTCGGCACGACCGTCCACGTACGCCTCCAGGAGATCGCCTGGAGCGGCCAGGTCGGAGCGAGCGCCCAGCCCCTGCGGCTGCTCGATGCCGAACTGCCCGTCACGGACGGGCGGGTGACGCTGACGCTCACCGACCTCGACGAGATGTCCGCCTACCAGCTGATCGTGGCCCCCGGCGGCCACGGCGCCGCGCTGCTGCCGCCCGCGGCGGGCCGACGGCTGACCTACGAGGCCGAGGACGCCACGTACAAGGGCGGTGGCTACGTCAAGCACGGCCCCGAGGGGTCCCCTTCCGACGTCGACAAGTTCGCGACCTCCGGCGGCTACCACATCGGCGGCCTGCGCACCGGCTCCGACGGCGTGCTCGCCTTCGACGTCGAGGCCCCGCGGGACGGGACGTACGAGCTGCGGGTCTTTGCCAATTCCCACAACCTGGCCGACCTGGTGCGCGAGCACGGCCCCACCAACGTCTTCCTGCGCGTCGACGGCAAGGACGCCCGCGAACTGCGGCTGCCGCTGGGCTACAAGTGGGCGGTGTGGGGTCACACCGACACCGAGGTCGAGCTGACCGCCGGCCCGCACCGGATCACCCTCGCCGCGCAGGACCCCGACCTCGGCACGACGAAGGGGGACGCGGTCGTCGACAAGCTGGACCTCGCCCTGCGCGACGACCAGGAGGACCTGTACGAGGCCGAGTTCGCCGCCCTCGACGCGGGGGCACGGGTGAGCTACGCCAACCTGGGCGCCTCCGGCCCTGGCGCCGCCGTCCTTCCCCGAGGCGGCCGTGTCACCTTCTGGGTGCACGCCGCCGACGACGGCGAGGCGTTGGTCACCGTCGACCTGCTGGGTCCCGGCGAGGGCCTGCTCACGGTCAACGGCGAGGAGCTCGGACGCGTGCAGCGAGGCGCCGTCCCGCTCTTCCTGGCCGGCGGCGTCAACAAGGTCACGGTCACCGGGACTTCGGACCGCCTGGTCGTGGACCGGTTGCGCGTCGGCCCCTCCCGCGGGCTGCTGCCCACGGGCGTGTTCGCCGCCGAGGAAGGCATCCTGACCGGCACCGCAAGGGTGACGGGCCATTCGTACGCCACCGGCGGCAAGGCGGTGGACGGCATCGGTGCCGGCCCCGGCAACGCGCTCACCCTGACAGTGACGGCCGAGCGCGCCGGACGTCACGCGCTGAGCATCCGCTACTCCAACGGCGAGCAGGCGCCCGCCACCCACTACAACCCCGACCCGGTCTGCCGCCACGCGGACATCTCCGTCAACGGCGCCGCCCCGCAGCGCGTCCTGTTCCCCACCACCTTCCACTTCAACAACTTCTGGAACCTCTCCGTCCCCGTCACCCTCGACCAGGGCACCAACACGCTCACCTTCACCGCCGACGAGCTCCCCGACTTCGACGGCCACACCAAGAACGCATACGGTCAGCGCTCGGCGTACGCCCCGGTCATCGACCAGGTGACCGTGACACCACTCGTCCGAGGGGCCCTATCGTGACGGGCACGAGGAAGGGGCCTGATGCTGGAGTTCACCTTCGCCGGCCGGGTGATCGAGTGGCGCGGCCCGGCGCCCTACTACTACCTGCCCGTGCCCGACGAGGAGTCCGCGGACATCCGTGAGGTCGCGGCGATGGCCAGCTACGGCTGGGGCGTGATCCCCGTGGCCGCGCGGATCGGCGCGGTCGACTTCGAGACCTCGCTGTTCCCCAAGGACGGCGGCTATCTGCTGCCGCTGAAGGCCGCCGTCCGCAGGCCCCGGCAGATCACCGTCGGCGACGAGATCACCGTGGGGATGACCGTCCGGCTCCCGCACTGATCAGTGCTCGTCGCCCGCCCGGCACCGAGGTGGGCTTCATGAGGACGGTGCCGCCCGCCTCCGTCGCCGCGGCCGCGGAGGTGTCCACGTCGGCCACCGCGAAGTAGGGCAGCCAGTGCGGCGGCACCTCGGGCGGGAACTTCTCGTCCGCGCGCACCATGCCACCGAAGTCCGCGCCGCCGATGCCCCAGTGCGGGTAGTGCTCCGAAGCGCTGTCGCTCCAGCCGAACACAACGGCCCAGGTCGAACACGTCCATCGGCCCCAGCACCATCGTCCCGCCGACCGCGGTCACCTCCGCGGCGGCGACAACCGCGTCCGCCACCGCGAACGACACGTTCCACGCGACGGGCCGCGACTCCTGGTACCTGGGCGAACGATGACCCCTCCAGCACGCCAAACCCGGCCCCGCCCTCCGGCCATCCGGCCGAACCCCTCGCGCCCGCCGCCACCCCCGACGTACCCTCACCCGTGTACCGCACCGCATGGCGGCCTCCAGCCCACGTTTCCGTCCCGGAGGTCCCGCATGCCCGCGCTCATGGTGCGCCCCTTCCGCCGCGACGACCGCGACCAGCTCACCGAACTGATCAACGCACACGTCGCCGCCGTCGTCCCCGGCGTCTCCGTCTCGGTCAACACCGTCCTCAGCGACCTGGAACGACAGCCCGGCGAATTCATCACCGATCCCTGGGTCGCCGAGCGCGTCACCCTCGTCGCCGAGCAGCGCCGCCATGTCGTGGCCGCCGCCCACCTGCTGCGCTACCGCTCCGGCGGCGAGGTCGGCGACCACTACCGGGACGCCGGTGAGCTCGACTGGTTCGTGTGCCGCCCGCCGGCCTCCTTCTGGCCCGACGCCGAGGAAGCCGCGGACCAGCTGATGGCTGCGTGCCTGGCCCAGTTCGCCCGCTGGAACGTACGCGTCCGCTACGCCGACGGCGCCGTCCCGGCCCCCGTCGTCTACGGCCTGCCCCGCAACTGGCCGCACATCCGCGCCGTCTACGAACGCTCCGGCTTCCGCCACGTCGGAGACACTGAGGTCGTCCTGATCGCGCGGGTGGCCGACCTGCCGGCCGTCGAGCCCCGTCCGGGCATGAGGTTCGAACGGTCGCTGGGGGAGTGCGGCACCCGTTTCACGGCCTACGCCGGCACACGCGCCGCGGGCTTCATCGAGGTCGACACCGCCCTGTCCCGCCCCGAACGGCACGCCCGCGCGGCAGGCCTCGCCGACATCGGCAACCTGCACGTCGATCCGGCCTCGTACGGCGAGGGCCTGGAGCGACAACTGCTCGCCAAGGCCGCCGACTGGCTGCGCCTGTGCGGCACGGACCGTCTCTTCGCCTACGAGCCGGCCGAGGACACGGCAGCCGTCGACCTCCTGCTCGCTTCGGGCTTCCGGGAGCTGACCCGTACCGACCGGCGCTGGGAACACAGCCCGCGTTGAACTCGTCGGGCGGGAGACGACCGAACTTGAGTCGTCGCGGAGGCCGCAGGCGAGGGCGCGGTGCCGACGCGGGCGCTGATGTGCGGCCCGACGTGGCCGTGATCGGCGTCCACTCCGAGGAGGGCGAGGAACTCGCCGCGCCTGGCGGGCTGAAGCGGCGGCTGCCCGCGTGCCGAGTGCCGCTGATGACGGCCTCGACGACACCGGCGTCGCTGCGTCGGATTCCCCTCCGGGAAGTCGCCGAACGGCTGTCCTTCGGGCTGGGCCACCGAACCAATGCCGCCCTGGAGGCGCGCAGGACGCCAGCGGCCCCCTTCCGTCCCCCGATCCGTGAACCCGTCCTTCCCTGTGGACCGGGAGAAACGGCGGAAACGGCAGGCTCGTTCCGGGCCGTCAGATCCCTGGCCGGTAGCGGATCGGATGGTCCGCCGGCACCTCGACCAGGACGATCCGGGTCCCGTCCGGATCCGCGATCCACATCTCGATCAGCCCCCACGGCTCCTTCACCGGCGCCCGCACGATCTCGACGCCCTTGGCCCGTAGCTCCTCGTGGGCCGCGGCCACGTCCTCGACCTGCAGCCACAACTGCACGGCGGGGGAGAGCGGGGTCTCGGAGCGGCCGGAGACCTCCAGGAAGCCGCCGCCCAGGAAGTAGACGGTGCCGCGCTGCGGCCCCGTGCCGAACTCACGGTAGACGGCGAGGCCCAACTGCTCGCCGTAGAACGTGCGGGAGCGCTCGGGGTCGCTCGGGTGGAGAAGGGTCCGGCTGCTGAGAACGTGCACCATGCATCCGGAGCCTAGTGGCAGGGTTACCCTCGTCCCTGCCAGCGCAGAGCCAGAAACCGGAGTCACGCCCATGGAGACCACCGCCGCCGGACTGACCTTCCGCGACGCGACCGACGCCGACGTCGACGTGCTGGTCGCGCTGATCGAGTCGGCGTACCGCGGGGACTCCAGCCGGGCCGGGTGGACCACCGAGGCGGACATCCTGCAAGGGCAGCGGACCGACACGGAGGGCGTGCTCGCCGTCATCAAGTCGCCCGACAGCCGTCTGCTGACGGTGGAGCGGGACGGTGCCGTCGTCGCCTGCTGCCAGCTCGAACACCGCGGGGATCACGCCTACTTCGGGATGTTCGCGGTCAGTCCGCAACTGCAGGGCGCGGGCCTCGGCAAGGTGATCATCGCGGAGGCGGAGCGCAGGGCGCGCGAGAGCTGGGGTGTGCGCGAGATGCACATGACCGTGATCTCCGTGCGAGGCGACCTCATCGCCTGGTACGAGCGCCGCGGCTACCGCCGTACGGGAAAGATGACCCCGTTCCCGTACGGCGACGAGCGCTTCGGCATTCCGCAGCGCGCCGACCTGCAGTTCGAGCTGCTGGTCAAGGAGCTGGACTGAGCCTCAGGCCGTGAAGCGGCCGGTGCGCTTGATCTCCGGGTAGTCGGTGGTCGCGCCGTCCAGCTGCAGCGCCCGGACGAGCCGCAGATGGTCCTGCGTGTTCACCACCCAGCCGATGATCCGCAGGTCCGCCTTGCGCGCCTGCTCCACGACCTCCAGGGTGAGGCGGCGGATGTTGAGGCAGACGGTCGCGGCACCGGCCTCCACGGCGCGCTCCACGATGTCGGTGCCGTAGCGACTGCCGATCAGCGCGGTCCGCACGCCCGGCACCAGGCGGGTGACCTCGGTGATGGCCTCGTCGTGGAACGAGGACACCTCGACCCGGGAGACCAGGTCCCGTTTGAGCATGACCTCGGCCAGTGCGCGTGCCGCCGCGATGTCCTTGATCTCGGCCTGCAGCGGTGCCCGCACGGCTTCGAGGACCTCCTCGAAGACCGGGACGCGCTCGCCGCGGCCCGCGTCCAGGGCGCGCAGCTCGGAGAGGGTCTTCTCGGCGATCGGGCCGGTGCCGTCGGTCGTGCGGTCCACGTCGGTGTCGTGCATGACGACGAGGGCGCCGTCCTTGCTCAGATGCAGATCGAGTTCGATCATGTCGAGCCCGGCGTGCTGGGCGGCGACGAAGGAACGGAGGGTGTTCTCGGGCTCGGTACCCATGACTCCGCGATGACCGATGGTAAGGAAGTTCAAGGTTCAACTCGCTTCCGTCGACGGCGGCTCGGCTCCGCGCGCGGACCGGAGCGGACGGCCGCGCGGGCAGAGCCGCAGCCTAACGGCCCGGCCCCGCGATGAACCCGCGCGTACACGGGGGATCGGCGCGCCGCCGGGGGCAGGACTGGTCTGTACCCCTCGGGGATCACCCTGGCGTGGGCGAGTCCTTCCGGGATTGACCGGTGGCCGGTTTCGACGCTCCGTCGACGGGTAGCCGCGCGATACCCAAATGTCCGCCGGACGGGTTTCCGGCAGGAAAAAGTTCGGTGACCATGGAGAGGTGCAGGATAATCTCCCGAGACTCCTCTTGCTGAGAGGAAGTTCGTATGTATACGGTCTCCATACGCGAGCTTCTCCCGTGGAGGATGGGACATGACGGAAATTCTTGTGCAGGCGGCTTCGGAGGAGCAGGTTCCTCCCGTGACCAGGGTGGTGGAGCACCCGGCCTGGGCCGTGCTCAAGAATGCCGTGGAACAGATCCGGCCATGGCAGTCCAAGGACGGATCGATCGACCTCGAGGCCGAGGGCGCACCCGAGCGTGCGGACGCCGAGGCGGCCGTACGGCGTGTCGTGGCGGCGGTCGAGGAGCTCTCCCCGCTGCTCCCGCATGACGCCGACTACCACGAGGCGCTGGCCAAGGATCTGCTCCGGTGGGCCGAGGGCGGCTTCGACGTGCCCGACTTCCTCGACTCGCTGCTGGCCTTCCAGCCCGCCGCGAACCGCGTGGACGGCCTGCAGCACCTGGTCGTCTTCCCCATGTACACGCAGAACGGCAACCCGGACCGCAACCTCGAGGCGGTCGTGCTGCGCATGGTCTGGCCCGACTGGCTGGCCGAGCTGGAGCGCACCCGCTACGACAACCCGCTGTTCTGCGGCATCAAGTTCGAGGACTTCACGGCCGGCTACGACACCAACTCCGCCGTCCTCTTCCCGGAGACCATCGCCGTGCGCGAGGCGCCGGAACGTTTCTCCTGGGGTGGCATCTTCTGCGACCGCGAGGCCGCGCGCTTCCGCCGCGTGACCGACGCCGCCGTCGACATCCTGGGCCTCGAGCTGCCCGAGGACATCGCCGCGATGGTCCACGACCAGAAGCGCTGCGAGGAGGCCTTCGTGCTGTGGGACATGGTCCACGACCGCACCCACAGCCACGGCGACCTGCCCTTCGACCCGTTCATGATCAAGCAGCGGCAGCCTTTCTGGATGTACGGCCTCGAAGAGCTGCGCTGCGACCTCACCGCCTTCAAGGAGGCCGTGAAGCTGCAGGCCGATGGCGTTCCGCAGGCCCGTGACGTGCAGTACGCGGTGCTGTTCGACCGCATGTTCCGCTTCCCGGTCACCGGCGAGCGCGTGCGCAACTACGACGGCCTCGGCGGCCAGCTCCTCTTCGCCTACCTGCACAAGCACGACGTGATCCGCTGGACCGACAACAAGCTGCACATCGACTGGCAGCGCGCCCCGCAGGTCACCAACGAGCTGTGCGCCGAGATCGAGGACCTCTACCGGGCCGGCATCGACCGCCCGAAGCTGGTCCACTGGTTCGCCGCCTACGACCTGGTGTCGCAGTACCTCGCCCCGCACCCCGGCTCCCGCTGGGCCAAGGGCCCCGACGCCCTCGACCTGAGCCGCCCGCCGCGGAAGCTCGTCGATGACGTGCTTCCGGACGAGTTTCCCCTGAGCATGTTCTATGAGGCCCTCTCCAAGAAGCTGAAGAACGTGATCGCCTCCACCAAGGGCATCACGGCGGAGAGCCCCGAGCGGGTCGCCGCGTGAGCGACCGCAACACCACAACCACTGCTCAGGAGGCGAAGACCATGGCGGGGAACGGAGCTCTCAGCGGTGCGGTGATCGCGGTGGCCGGCGCGGGCGGACCCGCCGGGCGCGCGGCACTGATCCGGCTCGCGGAGGCGGGCGCGACCGTCGTCGCCGCGGACAATGATCCCGAGCGGCTCGCGGAGGCCGTGGACGCGGCCCGTTACGCGTCCGGCGGCGCCACCGTCACCGGCGAGCCCGTGGACCTGCTGGACCTGGAGTCCACCCGCGAGTGGGCCATGCACATCGACAAGGAGTTCGGCCGTGTCGACGGCCTGGTCCATCTCGTCGGCGGCTGGCGCGGCAGCGAGACCTTCATCAAGACCAGCCTCGACGACTGGGACTTCCTGGAACTGCTGCTCATCCGCACCGTGCAGCACACCTCCCTCGCCTTCTCCGAGGCGCTGCAGCGCAGCGAGCGCGGCCGCTATGTCCTGATCAGCGCCGCGGGCGCGACGAAGCCCACCGCGGGCAACGCCGCGTACGCCGCCGCCAAGGCCGCCGCCGAGGCATGGACCCTGGCCATGGCCGACTTCTTCCGCAAGGCGGGAGGCGCCGAGGGGCCGACATCGGCGGCTGCGATCCTGGTGGTGAAGGCGTTGGTGCACGACGCGATGCGCGCCGAGCGACCCAATGCGAAGTTCGCGGGCTTCACGGATGTCAAGGAGCTGGCCGAGGCCATCACCGACGTCTGGAGCAAGCCCGCCGCCGAAGTGAACGGAAAGCGTCTGTGGCTGACCGAGAAGCCGTGAACCCCCCGAGGACCGACGCACGTCGCCATCACGACCCGCAGGTCCGCGGCTTCGCCAGCGACAACTACGCCGGGGCCCACCCGGAGGTGCTCGCCGCCCTGGCCCTGGCCAACGGCGGGCACCAGGTCGCGTACGGCGAGGACGACTACACCGACAACCTCCAGAGCATCATCCGCAGCCACTTCGGGGCCACGGCCGAGGCGTTTCCCGTCTTCAACGGCACCGGCGCGAACGTCGTCGCGCTCCAGGCGGTCACCGACCGCTGGGGCGCGGTGATCTGCGCCGAGAGCGCGCACATCAACGTCGACGAGGGCGGGGCGCCGGAGCGCATGGGCGGCCTCAAGCTGCTGACGGTCCCGACACCGGACGGCAAGCTCACCCCCGAACTGATCGACCGGCAGGCGTACGGCTGGGACGACGAGCACCGCGCGATGCCGCAGGTCGTCTCGATCACCCAGAGCACGGAGCTCGGCACGCTCTACACGCCGGACGAGATCCGCGCGATCTGCGAGCACGCCCACGCGCACGGCATGAAGGTGCACCTGGACGGCTCCCGCATAGCCAACGCGGCCGCGTCCCTGGATGTCCCGATGCGGACGTTCACCAACGCGGTCGGCGTCGACATCCTCTCCCTGGGCGGGACGAAGAACGGCGCGCTGTTCGGCGAGGCGGTCGTCGTCATCAACCAGGACGCCGTCAGCCACATGAAGCACCTGCGCAAGCTGTCCATGCAGCTCGCCTCCAAGATGCGCTTCGTCTCGGTGCAGTTGGAGGCCCTCCTCGCCAAGGACCTCTGGCTGCGCAACGCCCGCCACGCCAACGAGATGGCCCAGCGCCTGGCCGAGGGCGTGCGCGCCGTGCACGGCGTGGAGATCCTCTACCCGGTGCAGGCCAACGGGGTGTTCGCCAAGCTCCCGCACGACGTGAGCGAGCGGCTGCAGAAGCGGTTCCGCTTCTACTTCTGGGACGAGGCCGCGGGCGTGGTGCGCTGGATGTGCGCCTTCGACACCACCGAGGAGGACGTGGACGCATTCGTGGCGGCGCTCAAGGAAGAGATGGCGCGCTAGGTCTGCGTCCGCCTCGTGCGCCGGGATCCTGATGCTCGGCGCAGTGGTCCCCGGCCTCGGCTGCGGATGTCCCCCGACGGCATCCGCAGCCGTGGACTGTGGCGGACCCGGTTCGTGGCGTGGGACTCCCTGATGATGGTCAATGCATGAATATGCATTGACCTGTAAATTCATTGACTGAATGTTGATCGTCTTTCTATGCTCTGCAGGCATGGAGCTGATCCAGAACACCCCCGACCTGTCCGCCTATTTGGCTGCTGGCGAGGTCGTCGACCATGGCCATCCGGTGGTACGGGAGACGGCTGCCCGCCTCACCCGGGACGTACCGGACTCGTATGCCTATGCGCGGGCTGCTTTCGAGTTCGTGCGCGACACCATTCCCCACTCCCAGGACTCGGGCGACCCGCGCGTCACCTGGCGGGCCTCCGACGTACTGCGGCAGGGCACCGGCATCTGCTACGCCAAGGCCCACGCCCTCGCCGCCCTGCTGCGGGCCGAGGACATCCCCACGGCGCTCTGCTACCAGAGGCTGGCGCACGACGACGGCGACGGCCATGCCGTGCACGGGCTGATCGCCGTCCGCTTCAACGGCGCCTGGCACCGGCAGGATCCCCGCGGCAACAAACCGGGCGTCGATGCCCAGTTCTCCCTCGACGGCGAGCGGCTGGCCTGGATCCCCGATCCGGAGTCCAATGAGGTGGACTATTCGGTCCTGTACGCTGAACCGCATCCGGCGGTCATCGAGGCCCTCAAGGCCGCCCCCGACCGGCCCCATCTCTGGAAGACGCTCCCCACCGCACTCTGAGGCAGACCATGACGCTCTCCCTGACCGTGTCCGACGAGGTACGCGCACTCGCCCCCGGATTCACCCACGTCGCCATCGAGGCGCACGACCTGGTCAACGGGCCCAGCACCGGGGAGAGTTCGACCCTCCTGGACGAGGCGGCCGCCCGCCTCGCCGCCCGCCTGGACGGGCGCGCTCCGCACGAGGATCCGCACATGGTGGCCTGGCGCGAGATCTACACGGCGTTCGGCTCCAAGCCCTCACGCACTCGCAACTCGGCCGAGGCGCTGGCGAAACGGGCTCTGTCGGACGCCGGACTGCCTCGTATCAATCTGCTCGTCGACCTCTACAACGCCATCAGCGTCGCCCACCTGATCCCCGTCGGAGGCGAGGACATCGACCGCATCCAGGGCGGCATGCGGCTCGTACGGGCCATCGGCGACGAGGACTTCGTGACCGTGGCCGGCGGCGCGGAGGTCGTCGAACACCCCGAGGCGGGCGAGGTCGTCTGGCGCGACGACGCCGGCGTGACCTGCCGCCGCTGGAACTGGCGCCAGGGCCCGCGCACCCGCCTCACCGAGGACACCGTCACGGGCATCTTCCTGCTGGAGAGCCTGGCTCCGATGCCGGTCGAGGAAGTCGAGAGGGCGGGAGCGGAACTCGCCGGACTTCTGGAGAAGTTCAGCCCCGGGGCACGCATCACCGTCCACGCCCCGGCGTGACGATTCAGCGGGCCTCGGCCGCCTTGACCTCTTCGGGAGTCGGCGCCGTGCCGCCGAGATGGGCGGGCATCCACCAGGTGTCGTCCGGACCCTTGGGCCGTACGGGATAGGCGCGCTGCGCCGCCTCCAGCAGCTCCTGGACACGCTCGCGCAGCCGCCGGGTGATGGCGCCCGCGTACTGGTCCTGGGGGGCCTCCACCGGCTCGCCCACCCGAATGGTGATCGGCGTGTGGCTGCGCCTGAAGTTGCGCGGGTGGCCCTTGGTCCACAGCCGCTGGGTGCCCCACAGTGCCATCGGGACGAGCGGCACGCCGGCCTCCTGGGCCATGCGCGCGGCACCCGACTTGAAGCTCTTCAGGGTGAAGGACTGCGAGATGGTCGCCTCCGGGAAGACGCCGACGATCTCGCCGGACCGCAGCGACTGCAGCGCGTGCTGGTACGCCGTCTCGCCCTGCTTGCGGTCCACCGGGATGTGCTTCATGCCGCGCATCAGCGGGCCGGAGATCCGGTGCCGGAACACCGACTCCTTCGCCATGAAGCGCACCAGACGCTTCTGCGGCAGGGCAGCCAGACCGTCGAAGATGAAGTCCAGATAGCTGATGTGATTGCTCACCAGGACGGCGCCGCCCGAGCGCGGAATGTTCTCCGATCCCTTCAAGTCGATCTTGAGGTCCCAGACCTTGAACAACGTTTGGGCGAGACCGACGACGGGACGGTAGACAAGCTCAGCCATGGACGGGGTGGACCCTTCTCTCTGCCTGGACGGGTTCTCCCGGCGGGAAGTTACGCAGCCGTAGGTTTACGGCATTGCGCAGATCGTGCCCCAAGAACGAACGGGGGGCCAGTCCTGGCGCCGCAGAACGGCGAGATCCTCGTCACGTCCGACAACTGATCCACCTCGGATTTTTAAGCCGCCTTTACTCCGTACGGACCGTCACCCGCCGTACGAGCAGGTACATCTCGCAGCCCAGGCAGTACCCGAACGCCGCATTGAGGAACGCGGCGGCGAGTGCGGCGGCGGTCGCCGCGAGCCCCAGCCAGGTCGGCCCGAGCCCGAAACCGACCAGCCCCACGCCGGCGAAGACCAGCCCCACCGCCTGCGCGAACCGCGGCGGCTCCGGCGACTCGAACTCGGTCGGCGGCCCGAGCCTGGGACGCACCACCTTGCGGAACAGCCAGCCGTACGGCGATCGGCCCACCCCGCCCGCCGCGCCCAGCGCGAACGCCAGCGTCTGCCAGGCCAGCAGCCAGGCGCTCCCGGTGATCAGCACGACCGCCAGGACGACGGTCGTCACGGCCGCCCCGAAGCGCGGCCCCCTCACATCAATGTCCATGAAGCAAGCATTCCGCATGGAAAAAGATCCTGGGAGTCGGGAATCTTTGCAGTCTCGTGAATGCTTGTGCAGGTGATGACCGGACTTGTGGTGTGCGCGGTGGTGCTCGTGGCAGCGAGCGCCTACGGAGTGATTCATCGACGGCGAAACGGGAGGGTGCGCGTGCGCGGGCGCGACGGCGGGAAGCGGCTCGGGGTGGCCGAGTTGGGCGAGGAACTCGGTGAGCGCGCCACGCTCGTGCAGTTCTCCAGCGCCTTCTGCGTGCCCTGCCGGGCCACCCGGCGCGTCCTCGGCGAGGTGGCCGGGATGGTCCCGGGCGTGACCCATGTCGAGATCGACGCCGAGGACCACCTGGACCTGGTGCGCGAACTCGACATCCTCAAGACCCCGACCGTGCTGGTGCTGGACGCCGACGGCCGGATCGTACGGCGTGCCACCGGTCAGCCGCGCAAGGCCGACGTCATCGCCGCACTGGGGGAGGCGGTTTGACGGCTGTGCTGTGGACGGTGAGGCATCTCCCATATGCCGGAACGTACTTGACTGTGCGCACCACCTATCGTCAGCCTGACTGTATGCCTACGGAACTCCTTCTCTACGGGCGGGTCCACGTCGACCTCGCCCGCACTGCGAGCGCGCGCTGTCCGAGCTGTTGAGCAGCCACGACGCCCGCCCCTCCGCGTAGAAGGACAACTCCATGACGGCCACGCCCGACCTCGGCACCCGTACCCCTCAGCTCGCCTCCCCCGACCTGCTGCGCTCCGTCTTCCGGCGGCATGCGGCGGGAGTCGCCGTGATCACCGCGCGAGGTGACGCCGGCCCGGTCGGCTTCACCGCCACCTCGCTCAGCTCCGTCTCCGCCGAACCGCCGCTGCTGTCCTTCGGCATCAGCACCGGAGCCTCCAGCTGGCCGGCGATATCGGCGACCGACCACATCGGCGTCCACATACTCGGCGAGCATCAGCAGGACCTGGCGGCCACCTTCGCCAAGAGCGGCGCCGACCGCTTCGGCGCGCCCACCGCCTGGCGTACCGGACCCGAAGGTGTTCCCGTCCTCGGCGGCGTCCTTGCCTGGCTGGTGTGCCGGATCGTCGGCCGTGTCCCCGCGGGGGACCACCGCATCGTGCTGGCCGAGGTCGTGCTCGGCGACCCCACGGGCCCCGGCCGCCCGCTTCTCTACCACCAGGGTCATTTCAACGGCCTGCGCGACTGACCGCCGGCCGGCTCCGCCTGCGAAGCGGTCGAGTTCCGATTACGCTGCGTTGCAAAGGTCACAGTTCAAAGCGCTTGCTTAGCGGGAACGAACTGGGTGTACTGACGAGTAATATTTCGCTCGGAGCGCGGGTCGCCCCGATCGGGATCGGCCGCTTGAGGCGCCTATGCTGCCTGAAAGTAGGCAGCACCGAAATGACGATGCAGTAGGAGAGCCGGCGTGAGCTTGAGGATCGTTGTCACTGTGAAGTACGTGCCCGACGCCACTGGCGACCGGCACTTCGCCGATGACCTGACCGTCGACCGGGACGACGTGGACGGTCTGCTCTCCGAGCTGGACGAGTACGCGGTCGAGCAGGCGCTGCAGATCTCCGAGAACTCCGACGACGACGTGGAGATCACTGTCCTGACGGTGGGTCCGGAGGACGCCAAGGACGCGCTGCGCAAGGCGCTGTCCATGGGCGCGGACAAGGCCATCCACGTCGAGGACGACGACCTGCACGGCACGGACGCGATCGGCACCTCGCTGGTGCTGGCCAAGGCCATCGAGAAGGCCGGCTTCGACCTGGTGGTCTCCGGCATGGCGTCCACCGACGGCACCGCCGGCATCGTCCCCGCGCTGGTGGCCGAGCGTCTTGGGGTGCCGCAGGTGACCCTGCTCTCCGAGGTGAGCGTCGAGGACGGCACGGTCAAGGGCCGCCGCGACGGGGACGCCGCGTCCGAGCAGCTGGAGGCGCAGCTTCCGGCGGTGGTGTCGGTCACCGACCAGTCGGGTGAGGCGCGCTACCCGTCCTTCAAGGGCATCATGGCGGCGAAGAAGAAGCCGGTCGAGTCGTGGGACCTGTCCGACCTGGAGATCGACGCCGAAGAGGTGGGTCTCGAGGGTGCCTGGACGAAGGTCGAGTCGGCGACCGAGCGTCCCGCGCGCACCGCGGGCACGATCGTCAAGGACGAGGGCGAGGGCGGCAAGCAGCTCGCCGAGTTCCTCGCGAGCCAGAAGTTCATCTAAGGGACCTGTAGTCCCTCGAAGGCTCAACTCCCTTACCGCCCCCCTCAGACTTCGCAATCCGCAGGAGAGCAATCCCATGGCTGAAGTTCTCGTCTACGTCGACCACGTGGACGGTGCCGTCCGCAAGCCCACCCTGGAGCTGCTGACCCTGGCCCGCCGCATCGGCGAGCCGGTCGCCGTCGCGCTGGGCAACGGCGCCGCAGGCACCGCCGCCGCCCTGGCCGAGCACGGCGCCGTCAAGGTCCTCACGCACGAGGCCGCCGAGTACGCCGACTACCTGGTCGTCCCGAAGGTCGACGCGCTGCAGGCCGCCGTCGCCGCCGTCTCCCCGGCCGCCGTGCTGGTCCCGTCCTCCGCCGAGGGCAAGGAGATCGCCGCGCGTCTGGCGCTGCGGATCGGCTCCGGCATCATCACCGACGCCGTCGACCTGGAAGCCTCGGACGAGGGCCCGGTGGCCACCCAGTCGGTGTTCGCCGCCTCCTTCACCACCAAGTCCCGTATCAGCAAGGGCACCCCGGTCATCACCGTCAAGCCCAACTCCGCCGCGGTGGAGGCCGCCCCGGCCGCAGGCAGCGTCGAGGCGCTCGCCGTCACCTTCTCCGCGGCGGCGACCGGCACCAAGGTCACCGCCCGCACCCCGCGCGAGTCGACCGGGCGTCCGGAGCTGACCGAGGCCGCGATCGTGGTCTCCGGCGGCCGCGGCGTCAACGGCGCCGAGAACTTCCCGCTCATCGAGGCCCTCGCCGACTCCCTGGGTGCGGCCGTCGGCGCCTCCCGGGCGGCGGTGGACGCCGGCTGGTACCCGCACACCAACCAGGTCGGCCAGACCGGCAAGTCCGTCTCGCCGCAGCTGTACATCGCCAACGGCATCTCCGGCGCCATCCAGCACCGGGCCGGCATGCAGACCTCGAAGACCATCGTCGCGGTCAACAAGGACCCCGAGGCCCCGATCTTCGACCTGGTCGACTACGGCGTGGTCGGCGACCTCTTCGACGTCGTCCCCCAGCTCACCGAGGAGATCAACGCCCGCAAGGGCTGATCACCCGAAGGCCGGTCGAGGCCCCCGCGACTGCACGAACAGTCGCGGGGGCCTCGGCTCATTCCAGACTGAGCGAGGCCTGCACGGGCAGATGGTCGCTCGGGAACCGGCCGCCGGCGGAGAAGGTGTCGACCGACGCCCGGTGCGTCGTCACCCATGGTGTGGTGAGGATCCAGTCGATGCGGTCGCCGTTCGGGGTGAGCCCCTTGTAGCCGTGGAAGGTCCCGTACGGGGCGCTGCGGTGCGCCGCCGCGTCCCAGGTGTCGAGGAGCCCCGAGCCCACCAACGTGTCGTAGACCGGGTTCCGGTGCGCGGCGGCGTTGAAGTCGCCGGTCACCACGGCCGGAAGCGAGCGGTCGAGCTGGGCGATCCGCTGGACCAGCAGGGAGGCGCTGCGCTCGCGCGCGTACTGGCTCGCGTGGTCGAAGTGGGTGTTGAGGACATAGAACTCCCGTCCGCCGTCGGCGAGATCGCGGAAGCGGACCCAGGTGACGATGCGGGGGAAGGCGGCCCCCCAGGTGTTCGAGCGGATGACCTCCGGGGTGTCGGAGAGCCAGAAGGTGTAGTGCTCGACGGGGGCCAGGCGCCGGTTGTCGTAGAAGACCGCCGTGGACTCGTCGCGACTGCCGCCCTCGCGGCCGGTGCCGATCCAGTCGTAGGACGGGCCGAGGTCGGACTCGATGTCGCGCAGCTGCTGGTAGAGGCCCTCCTGTGTGCCGATGACGTGGGGGTGCGCGCGACGCAGCAGCTCACCCATCACCGGTCTGCGGTCGCTCCAGCTGTTGGGCTCCTTCGTGCTCGCGAAACGTAAGTTGAAGGTCATGACCTCGAGACGGGGCGCGCGGCGCGCCTTCGTCGAGGAGGACGGCGCGGGCGAGGCGGACGAGACGGAGACGGCGGCGCTGGAGAGCGGCACGGTGACCGCCGCGGCCAAGGCGGCCTTCAGGCCCAGACGGCGGGTGACTCGGCGGTGGTTCGGCACGGAGGCTCCTTCGGTGGCGGCAGCCGGACGAGTCGTGCGAGAGCGAGTCGTGCGTAGAGAAGTGTCATACCCGGGTGTGAGATGGGCGTGAACATGCCGAGATCACGGCGTTGCTCCCCGTGGACATGGTGTTGACCACCGGAAGGTGCCCAGATAACTTCATTCTACGGATTGTTGATTCCGTACAGTGGAAAACAGGAGGGTATGGGATGGGTCAGGGCCAGCAGGAGAAGGTGGCGACGAGCCTCGCAGGCGCGATCAGCGAGGAGATCAGCGCCTCCCTCGCCCCGGTCGACGCCGAACTGGAGCGCCGCTACCCGGGGGACCCCGGCACCCGCCAGCCCGTCCACACCGTCTACGTCCCCGGTGACGTCTTCGCCGCCGACACCATCCGCTCCTGGGGCGACCAGGCCCTCGCGGCCCTCGACGAACACGCCCCGGACGCCGCCTCCTTCGCAGCCGTCCTCGGCCTGTCCGACGAACTCGCCGAGCCCGTCCACGCGCGCGTGCGCGCCAAGCTGGAGCGCGAGCCCATCGAGGACCTGCGCGTCGACTTCGAGGACGGCTACGGCCCCCGCCCGGACGCCGAGGAGGACGAGGCGGCGGCTCGCGCGGCCCGGCTGATCGCCGAGGCGTATGCGAAGGGGACGGCGGCCCCGTACATGGGCATCCGCATGAAGTGCATGGAGGCACCGGTACGCGACCGGGGCATCCGCACCCTCGACATCTTCCTCAGCGGCCTGATGGAGGCCGGCGGCCTGCCCGACGGACTGGTGCTCACGCTGCCCAAGGTGACGTACGCCGAGCAGGTCACCGCGATGGTGCGATTGCTGGAGGCCTTTGAGAAGGCGCGCGGTCTCGAGCCCGGCAGGATCGGCTTCGAGATCCAGATCGAGACCAGCCAGTCCATCCTCGCCACCGACGGCACCGCCACCGTGGCACGCATGATCCAGGCCGCCGAGGGCCGCGCCACCGGACTGCACTACGGCACCTTCGACTACAGCGCCTGCCTCGGCGTCTCCGCCGCCTATCAGGCCAGCGACCACCCGGCCGCCGACCACGCCAAGGCGGTCATGCAGGTCGCGGCGGCCGGGACGGGTGTCCGGGTGTCGGACGGTTCGACCAACGTGCTGCCCGTGGGCCCGACCGAGAAGGTCCACGACGCCTGGCGCCTGCACTACGGCCTCACCCGCCGCGCGCTCTCGCGCGCCTACTACCAGGGCTGGGACATGCACCCCGGCCACATCCCCACCCGGTACGCGGCCGTCTTCGCCTTCTACCGCGAGGGCTTCGAGCAGGCCGCCGCCCGCCTCGCGCGGTACGCCAACCGGGTCGGCGGCGACGTCATGGACGAACCGGCCACCGCCAAGGCCCTCAGCGGCTATCTGCTGCGCGGACTGGACTGCGGCGCGCTGGACATCGCCGAGGTCGCCCGCCTGACCGGGCTGACCCGGGCCGATCTGGAGGGCTTCGCGTCGCCCCGGCGCGGCGACCTGACCGCGTCCGCCAAGTAGCAGGCCCGTCACAGGAGTCACCACCGGCTGGCGTTGTCACCCCCGCCCCGTAGTCTGTACCGCACGCATTGACGTGTCACAGGAACGGGGCGTGCGGTGTCTTCGGGGGAGACCTCAGGCGGGAACAACCAGGCCGACGGGACGGGGCGGCTGCTGGCGGGGCGCTATCGCGTCGTGTCGCAGCTCGGCCGTGGCGGCATGGGCGTCGTCTGGAGAGCCGTCGACGAGGTGCTGGGCCGTGAGGTCGCCGTCAAGGAACTGCGTACCTACAGCGACGCCGACGGGCCCGAACTCGCCGACCTGCGGCTGCGGATGCAGCGCGAGGCGCGCGCGGCGGCCCGGGTACGTCACCCCGGAGTCGTCGCCGTTCACGACGTCACCGAGGTCGACGGCCGTCCGCTCATCGTCATGGAGCTGGTCGACGGGCCGTCCCTGGAACAGGTGTTGCGCGAGCGCGGCTCCCTCGACCCGGTCGAGGCCGCCGGCATCGGCGCCAAGGTGATGGACGCGCTGGCGGCCGCCCACCGGGCCGGCGTCCTGCACCGCGACGTAAAGCCCGGGAACATCCTCCTCGAAGGGTCCGGCCGGGTCGTCCTGACGGACTTCGGCATCGCGGCCATGGACGACCCGGGCGACGGCGCGACCGCCCACCTGACCCGCAGCGGTGCGCTCGTCGGCTCCCTGGACTACCTGGCGCCCGAGCGGGCCCAGGGCGCCGAGGCGAGCCCGGCCTCCGACGTCTGGGCCCTGGGAGCCACGCTGTACGCGGCCGTCGAGGGCTCCTCGCCCTTCCGCCGCACCTCGACGTACTCCACGCTCACCGCGATCGTCACCGAGCCCCTCCCGGAGCCGGAGCGTGCCGGTCCGCTCACCCCCGTCCTCCAGCAGCTGCTGGACAAGCGGCCCGAGACCCGTCCGGAGGCCGAGCAGGGGCGCGCTCTGCTGCAGGCGGTGGCGGACGCGGGCGGCACGGACACGCCGACGACGCCCCTGCGCGACCACGCGGCGCCGAGGGCGCAGACGGAGCCCGACGTCGCGCCGCTGCCTCCCGGGTTCCTCATGCCGGGTGCCGTACGGGGTTCCGCTCCCACCGAGCAGCGCGGGCCGGTGGCGCCCGGCTCCGAACCGGCCGCACGGCAGGACCAGGCGGCGCCCGGCTCCCACCCCGCGCCGTTCGCCGCACCCGCGACGCCGGGCTTCGGCCCGCCCGCGCCGCAGTACCCGGCTCCGGACCTGGCGACGGCCCCCACCGGACCCATATCCCCCTCGGCCTCCCCGCGCCGCAAGGGCCGCGCCCTGCTCGCCGCCGCGGCCGTCACCGTCGTCCTCGCGGCGGCCGGCGGCACCGTCGCCCTGCTGAACGCGCGGACCACGGAAGCGAACACGCGCCCCTCCGCGTCCTCATCGGATGCCGGGGCGTCCGCGTCCGTCTCCGACCGCACCGACGCCGACCACTCGGACGGCCCCAGGCCGACGGAACAGGGCGACAAGAAGACCCCCTCGCCCACGAAGACCGCCGGACAGAAAGGCGGGGCCGCGCCCACGAGCCGGGCCTCTTCCCCGTCAACGGCGAAGTCCCCGGGCGGCACCACCACCGGAGGCGGTACCACGGGCGGCACGACCTCAGGCGGCACCACCGGCGGCGGCAGCGGCGGTACGACGGGCGGAGGGGGCGCGACCACCCCGGCACCGGCCTGCACCTCCATAGGCGGCGGCAAGTACAACTGCACGGTCTGGCGCACCGCCAAGTCCTACACCGCCTCCGGCACCGAGGTCGGCGTCCTCGGAGCGGGCACCAACTACTTCTACTGCCAGCAGAACCTGGGCCGGCGCGAGACCTACGGCCAGTGGACCAACGTCTGGTGGGCGAAGACGGACGACGACAGCGGAAACACGAACGTCTACGTCAGCGACGTCTACATCAAGGGCGGCGACAACGACCAGCCGATCCCCGGACTCCCCGTCTGCTGACGCCCGTCACGCTCACCCGTCCGCCACGTACCGTTCCAGCCCCGACTCCGTCACCAGCTTCTCCTCGGCGAACACCCGGGTGCCCCGCTCGCACAGCCCGGCGTCGGCACGCGCTCGGGTGCAGAACTCCTCGGGTGTGACACCGAACAGCTCCCTCAACCGGGCCGAACCGACGAGGAGTTCGGTGAGCAGCGCCGACTGAGCGACCGGCCTGCGCGGCGTCCCCGAGCCGTTGCGCAGGACCCCGCGGCGGTTGACGTAGATGTACGCGCCGGGCAGCCGCGTCCCGTCCTCCAACTCGATCCGCACCTGCGGCTGTGGCAGCCAGGCGCGCCGGAAGTTGCCGTACCGCAGCGGCACGCCCTCGCTGGCGTCGATCATCGCGAGTTGTCCGGCGTCCAGCCAGGTCACGAACAACTCCCGTACGGTGCCGGGCGCCTCGACCGGTGACGCGGACACATAGCCCAGGCGGCTGATGTGCGCGGAGACGCCCACGTCGATGCCGGTGACCCGGGCGCGCACCATCGGGACCGGCGAGGTGATCCCGGACTCGACCATCTTGTGGCGCAGTTGGCCCGGGCAGGCGTTGGAGCCGACCGCCACCACGGGGACACGGTCCTCGTGCACCAGGCGGTCGAGTGGCAGGAACCGGTCGCCGTCGAGGAGCCCGGACCGCGCGGGCCAGGCCCCCGGGTAGAGGAGCGGGTGGTCGCGCGGGGCCGCCGCGAGGCCCAGCGTTTCGAGGCTGTGGTCCGCCGCACCGTCCACGGGCGGCTCAGTCCGCCGGCGGCAGTTCGCCCGAACCGCGGGTGATCAGCCGGGTCGGCAGCTCGATGCGCTCAGGGGTCAGCAGCGCACCGTCCAGCTGGCGGAAGAGGCGGTCGGCGGCCGTGCGGCCGAGGGCCGCCGCGTCCTGGGCGACGACGGTGACACCCGGCTGCAGCAGATCGGCGAGCTCGAAGTCGTCGAACCCGACCAGGGCGACCGGGCGGGGCTGCTCGGCGAGGACCCGGACCACGGTGACCGTCACGCGGTTGTTGCCCGCGAAGACTGCGGTGACCGGCGCGGACCCGGAGAGCATCTCCTCGGCGGCCCGGCGCACCCGCTGCGGGTCCGTGACACCCAGGGACATCCAGGAGTCCTCGACCGGGATGCCCGCGTCCTCCATGGCGGCCCGATAGCCCCGCAGCCGCTCGGCGGCCGTGTGGATGCGGGGCATGTCGCCGATGAAGCCGATCCGGCGGTGGCCGTGGGCGATCAGGTGGGCGACGCCGTCACGGGCGCCGCCGTAGCTGTCGGACAGGACGACGTCGGCGTCGATCTTCCCGGCGGGCCGGTCGACGAACACCGTGGCGACGCCCGCCCTGATCTCGGGCTCGAGATAGCGGTGGTCGTCACCGGCCGGAATGATCACCAGACCGTCCACCCGTCGCGCGCACAGGGCCAGCGCCAGCTCCTGCTCCCGATCGGGGTCCTCGGCGCTGGAGCCGTTGATCAGCAGGGCGCCGTGCGCGCGGGCCACCTCCTCGACCGCGCGGCTGAGGGGGCCGTAGAACGGGTCGGCGAGATCCTCCAGGACCAGGCCGATGCTGGCGGTGCGGCCCTTGCGCAGCACCCGCGCGCTGTCGTTGCGACGGAAGCCGAGCGCGTCGATGGCCTCCTGGACGCGGCGCTCGGTCTCCGGGGTGACGCCGGGCTCGCCGTTGACCACGCGGGAGACGGTCTTCAGGCCCACTCCGGCGCGCGCCGCCACGTCCTTCATGGTGGGACGGTTGCCGTAACGCGTTGCGGAGAGCGGGGCTGTTCGGCGAGCGGTCTCGGGCACGATGCGCTGTCCTGTCCTGTCTCGTCCACGGGTCTCGTCCACGGGGATGCGTCAGACCATGAGTTTGTATGAGGATGTGGCGTCGAGCATAGAGCCTGGACAACGTTGTCATATGCACGAGAGACTGTCCACCGCAATCTCCGGCCTGCGCCCCCACCGTCAGACCGGCCGCCCATCTCCGTAGGTGAAGGGGGAAGCTTCCCCTGACCGGCGGGGATCCGATGGTTTTCGGGGAGATCCGACACTGATGCACACCGACCTCGTGGCAGCGCTCGACATCGGCGGTACCAAGATCGCCGGGGCGCTGGTGGACGGCCACGGCCAGATCGTGGTGCGCGCTCAGCGTGCGACGCCCGCGCAGCAGGACGGCGAGACCGTGATGGGTGCCGTGCGGGAGGTCCTCGGCGAGCTGACCGCCGCACCCCTGTGGGGCCGCGCCACGGCGCTCGGTATCGGCAGCGCCGGCCCGGTGGACGCCTCCGCGGGCACGGTGAGTCCGGTGAACGTGCCGGGCTGGCGCGGCTTCCCGCTCGTAGGACGCGTCCAGGAAGCGGTCGGCGGCCTGCCGGTCGAACTGATCGGCGACGGCGTGGCGATCACGGCGGCCGAGCACTGGCAGGGCGCCGCCCGCGGCCACGACAACGCGCTGTGCATGGTGGTCTCCACCGGCGTCGGCGGCGGCCTGGTCCTGAACGGTCAGCTGCACCCCGGCCCGACCGGCAACGCGGGCCATATCGGCCACATCAGCGTCGATCTCGACGGCGACCCCTGCCCGTGCGGCTCGCGCGGCTGCGTCGAACGCATCGCGAGCGGCCCCAACATCGCCCGCCGCGCCCTGGAGAACGGCTGGCGGCCCGGCCTCGACGGCGACACCTCCGCGGCCGCGGTGGCCGCCGCCGCCCGCGCCGGGGACCCGGTCGCCCTCGCTTCCTTCGAGCGCGCCGCCCAGGCGCTGGCCGCCGGCATCGCGGCCACCGCCACGCTCGTCGAGATCGACATCGCGGTGATCGGCGGGGGAGTGGGCAAGGCGGGCGACGTGCTGTTCACCCCGCTGCGCAAGGCCCTCGGCGACTACGCGACCCTGTCCTTCGTGCAGCGCCTGGAGATCACACCGGCCCAGATGGGCACGGACGCCGGGCTGGTCGGGGCGGCCGCGGCCGCGCTCGCCAAGCGGGCGGACGCGGCCCCGGTCTGAGGGGCGTGCGCGGCAGGAACGTTCACCTGGGCTGCCGGGCCCACCGCTGCGGGCTCAGCAGGTCAGCTGCGCGTTCGCCCAGTCCGCATGGTCCGAGTCGATGCCGTCGCCGCCGTCGGTGACGACCAGGCGGACCACCTGGGCACCGGTCACATCGGCGGTGAGCGGCTGTGCGGGCATCGCATTGGTCAGGACGCCGGTCGAGGCGACCTTGGTGCCGTCGGCCCAGACCTCGAAGGCGACGGTGCCGTTCGCGCCCTTCTCGTCGTCGACGCCGACATCGGCGGTGACCGTACGGCACGCCTTGCCGGTGTAGTACTCGACGGCGCTCTCCGCGTGGACGCCGAGTCCCTTGCCGTACACCACCCCGCCGATGGTGAGGGGGTGGCCGTCTCCCGCGGCGCTCTCCCCGTTGCTGGTGTTGCGCTCGACCGGCCCATAGCCGTTCATGGCCGACAGCCACGGCAGATCGCCGAGTCCGGACGTCCCCGAGGGCGGTGGCACGACGACGGACGCGGTCAGCGGGACCGTGCTGTCGACGCGGTCGCCGCTCGCCGAGCGATAACTCGCCTTGAGCGTCAGGGCGTACGACCCTGTCGGCGTTCCCTCCGGGGCGGTGAGCGACCACTTGGTGCGCAGGGAGCGGCCCGTCGGCAGCGAGGCGGCCGTGGTCCGTGAGGCCGGCTCGACCGACCAGCCCTGGGGCCCGGTCAGCGAGACGGACACGCGCCGGGCGGGCGTACGGCCCAGGTCGGTGACGGTGGACGTCAGCCCGGCCGCCTTGCCCGCCTCGACCAACGGGCTCCCGTCCAGGCCGAGTTCGACGGCGGGTGGGTGTGCGGCCCACTTGGGGTCGGCGACGACCCGTACCAGGACCGTGCCGTGCGCCGGTACGGTCCCCGCGATGGTGCCGGCGGTGTTGTAGCTCTTGTGCTGCCACAGGTCGCGCAGGGTGTAGGCGTCGGCTGCGGGCAGCCCCACGGCCTTGGCCGTCGTGCTGATGTGCTGGGCGGTTCCGGACTCGTTGAAGAGGGCCACCGCGCGGCTGCCGTCCGTCATCTCCTTGGCGACGACCCAGCGTCCGCCCTGGGAGGAGACGACCGTGCCCTGCTTGCCCAGCGGGTCCTGGTCGACGGCGACGACCTCCTTGTTGTCGAGGATGTCGAAGGTCGTCTGGGAGGCCTTGCGCAGGTCGGAGCCGATGAGGAGCGGCGCGGCCATGATCGACCACATCGAGAAGTGCGAGCGGTACTCGGTGTCCGTCATGCCGCCGTTGCCGACCTCCAGCATGTCGGGGTCGTTCCAGTGCCCCGGGCCCGCGTACGGGGCGAGCGGCAGGTTCTGCTTCAGAATGGACAGCATCGAACCCCAGTTGTCGCTGATGTCGCCCGTCGTACGCCACAAGTGGCCCACGTCGGCCGCCCATTCCCAGGGCTTGTTCTCGCCCCATTCGCAGATGCTGTAGACGATCGGCCGGCCGGTCGCCTCGAGGGCGTCGCGCATGGTCGTGTAACGCACCTTGGCGTCCACACCTTGGTTATTGCAGTTGTCGTACTTGACGTAGTCCACGCCCCAGTCCGCGAACTGCCGGGCGTCGCTGTACTCGTGACCGAGCGCGCCCGGGAATCCGGCGCTGTCGCAGGTCTTCGTGCCCGCGCTGGTGTAGATGCCGAGCTTGAGCCCCTTGGCGTGAACGTAGTCGGCGACCGCCTTGATCCCGTTCGGGAAGCGGCCCGGATCAGGTACGAGTTTGCCGTCCGCGTCCCGGGCCGGCAGAGCCCAGCAGTCGTCGAGGTTGACGTACAGGTATCCGGCGTCCTTGAGGCCTTTCTCGACGAAGATGTCCGCGATTCCCTTGACCATGGACTCGTTGAACTCGGCACGGCAGTGCGTGGAGTTCCAGTTGTTGAAGCCCATGGGTGGGGTGAGGGCGAGGCCGCCGGCCAGGGCGGGGGCGGCGGGCGCGGTGGTGGGCGTCGCCATGGCGGGCACGGCGAGCCCCGCGGCACCCAGCAGCCCTGCGGTGAGCGCTCCGACCACTCTTCGACGGGTTGTGCGGTGGGGAAGGTGACGCATCGTTACGTTCCTCCGAGCACGCGAAAGGTGGGATGACGTCATGTCCGCGTCATCGCTGCGCGCTTACGGTAAGACCTGTCGGACCGTGTTGGAAGGGAGTAGGTAAGGCCTGTTCGATATCCCGTCAGAACCCTTGACCTCACGGCCACGCGGAGGTGGGATCCAAGCCACGTGTTCGGTTGTGTTGGGTGGCACTCATGGGAGGGGTGCGGGGCACAGTCCTCGTTCGATCCGTTGGTTCCAGCCCAAGGCTGGGGCAGGTCATTGGATGTCCCGGCGGAACGGCGCCCTCGGTCAGGCCTGGGAGGAGACCGGGCGGAGCCTGTGGCGGCGCAGGACGGGCATGGCCGTCCTGCGGAGAAGGGGCAGGGGGTAGTCGGTCAGATCTTTTGAACGTGTTCAAGTTTCTGGGTTAGGCTTCCGTCCAACGAAGGGGGAAGCCCGATGAAGATCGTCATTCCCGGGGGGACGGGGCAGGTCGGCACCATCCTGAGGCGTGCGTTGACGGCCGCCGGTCACGAGGTCGTGATCCTCACCCGGCGGCCGATGAGCGAGGGCGAGGTCCGCTGGGACGGCGAGCACCTCGGCCCCTGGGCCGAGGAGATCACCGGCAGCGACGTCGTGATCAACCTGGCGGGGCGCAGCGTCAGCTGCCGGTACACCCCGGCCAACCTCAAGGCCATGATGGACTCCCGGGTGGACTCGGCCCGGGTTGTCGGCGAGGCGATCGCGTCCGCCGCGCAGCCGCCCCGCGTCTGGCTCCAGATGAGTACGGCCACGGTGTACGCCCACCGCTTCGACGCGCCCAACGATGAGAGGGCCGGCGTGATCGGCGGCGGCGAGCCCGGCGTCCCCGGCTACTGGGCCTACAGCGTGGAGATCGCCAAGAACTGGGAAAAGGCGCAGGAGGACACCGACACACCCCGCACCCGCAAGGTCGCCCTGCGCTCCGCCATGGTGATGAGCCCCGACCGCGGCGGGGTCTTCGACGTCCTGCTGCGGCTGGCGCGGCTCGGCCTCGGCGGCCCGGTGGCGGGCGGCGCGCAGTACGTGTCCTGGATCCACGAGCGCGACTTCGTCCGCGCGGTGGAGTTCCTCGTCGACCGGGACGACCTCGCCGGACCGGTGAACCTCGCCGCTCCCGGGCCGCTGCCGCACCGCGCCTTCATGCGGGCCCTGCGCACCGCCTGGGGCATGCCGGTCGGGCTGCCCGCCATGCGCTGGATGGCGGAACTCGGCGCCTTCGCCCTGCGCTCGGACACCGAACTCCTGCTGAAGAGCCGCCGGGTCGTCCCCGGCCGTCTGCTCGAAGCGGGGTTCGCCTTCGAGTACTCCCGCTGGCCCGAGGCCGCCGCCGACCTGGTGCGCCAGGTACGCGGCGGACTAGGGCGTGACCCGCGGGCGGTTTCACAGTTGAACCGGGCATGAAGAAGCGCAGCATGCTCGCCATCGCCTCCCTCGCGACCGGGTTCGTCGTCGCGGCCGTCACCCCCTCGCAACACGCCGACCACCAGGTGGTCGGCGATCACCAGACGCTCGGTGACCTGGGCGTCGAGGACACCGTCGGCACGGTCACCCACACGACCGGGGCCGAGGGCCTCGCCGGACCCGGCAAGGCCCTCGGCCAGTAGCACCGACGCGGACAAGGGCCGGATCGCGGCGCCGGTACCCCTGCGGGCAGGGGCACCGGCGCCGCCTTTTGTGTGCCCTCAACTGGGGCTGGTTTCCGTGGCAGGGTGGAGCGGGCAAGCCTCAGGGGGCCAAGAGAAGAGGGGGACCTGTGACCGTCGTCTGGATCAACGGCGCGTTCGGTGCGGGGAAGACCACCACCGCACGGGAACTGATCGAGCTGATCCCGAACAGCACGCTCTTCGACCCCGAGGTGATCGGCGCAGCGCTCACGCACCTGCTGCCGCCCAAACACCTCGCCGAGGTCGGCGACTACCAGGACCTGCCGATCTGGCGACGTCTCGTGATCGACACGGCGGCCGCGATGCTCGCCGAACTGGGCGGGACCCTGGTGGTTCCGATGACCCTGCTGCGCCAGGAGTACCGCGACGAGATCTTCGGCGGCCTCGCAGCACGCCGTATCTCCGTCCGACATGTCCTCCTCGCCCCGGCGGAAACGATCCTGCGGGAGCGAATAGCCGGCCGGGAGGTGCCGCCCGACCTGCCGGACGGCGAGATACGAGTACGGCAGTGGTCGTACGATCACATCGAGCCGTACCGCGCCGCGCTCGCCTCCTGGCTCACCGCCGATGCCTATCCCGTCGACACGGGGGCCCTCACCCCGTATGAGAGCGCGCTCCGTATCGCCGAGGCCGTGAGCACGGGGGAGGCGGTGGTATGTGACATAGTGCAAACCCCCGAACCCACCGCCGAGACGCTCGCCGCCGGCGTCCTCCTCTTCGACGAGCAGGACCGCGTCCTTCTCGTGGACCCCACCTACAAGGCCGGCTGGGAGTTCCCCGGCGGTGTCGTCGAACCCGGCGAAGCCCCAGCCCGCGCCGGCATGCGTGAGGTCGTCGAGGAGACCGGCATCCACCTCGACAAGGTCCCCCGCCTTCTGGTCGTCGACTGGGAGGCCCCCGCACCGCCCGGCTACGGCGGACTGCGCCTCCTCTTCGACGGCGGCCGCCTCGACTCCACCGAGGCCGCACGGCTCCTGCTGCCCGGACCCGAGCTGCGTGACTGGCGGTTCGCCACCGAGGAAGAGGCCGCGGACCTGCTGCCGCCGGTGCGCTACGAGCGGTTGCGCTGGGCCTTGCGGGCGCGCGAGCGCGGGGCGGCGCTGTATCTGGAGGCGGGCGTTCCGGTCGGCTGATCTGCGCCGAACTCCCGGGATGCACAAGGGACTTCTGTGGTTCCTGAGTGCTGGTCAGGTGACTTTGCCCGGCGTGGGTGGTTCCTGGGGCAAAGCGAGACGCCTCACCCCGGTCACCGGCTCCCCGCCCTCCCCCTGAACCTGCCACCCGGCTGCCCCTTCGCCCCACGCTGCCCCCTGCGCCGGGAGGCCTGCGACGCCACAGAGCCCGCGCTGCGCAAGGCCGGGCACGAACTCCAAACCAGCGCCTGCCAGTTCGCCGACACGAGATCGCCTTCGACCAGTTCGACGAACGCCGAGGAGGACTCCGTTTGAGCGCCCCCGCCCAGGCCGCCGCGCCGCTGCCCCCACTGCCCGGGCACGGCGGCAGCGGCGAACCGGTCCTCCAGAACGACGCCGGCGGCAAGGACGAGGTGCGCCAACTGCTGCGCCTGGTCGGCCTGAACCCCGAGCACGGCAACCGCTACGCCCACGAGTTCTCCGGCGGCCGGCGCCAGCGCATCGGCATCGCGCGGGCGTTGGCCCTGCACCCCAAGGCGATCGTGCTGGACGAACCGGTCTCGGCGCTCGACGTGTCGATCCGGGCGGGCGTCCTCAACCTCCTGATGGACCTGTAGAGCGGGCTGGGCCTGTCCTTCCTGTTCGTCGCCCACGACCTGTCGGTGATGCGCCATGTGGCAGGCCGGGTGGCGGTCATGTACCTGGGCCGCATGGTCGAGATCGCCCCCGCCCGCCACCTGTTCACCGGACCCGCTGCCCCAAGTTCGCGAACCAGTTGACGGAGAGCGAGCGCGAGACCTGTGCCGAGGAGGTGCCGGCGCTGATCGACCGGGGCGGCGGGAACCCGGTCGCCTGCCACTACGCGGAGAGCGTGGAGCTGTTGTAGGCGAGCCGCAGTTCCTCGTACGGGTAGGGGGTCTGCCTGCTTTCCTGCCGCAACCGGCCGAGGAAGTGGTTCAGCACGGCGGTCAGGGGAGCGTCCCGCGAGATGATCGCCGCGGCGGTCCCGGGGACGCCGTCCGCGTGCGCGCCGATCGCGCAGGCGCGTACGAAGGCCTCGCGCTCCTGGCGGTCGTAGCCGTACAGGGCGCTGACGAGCCAGTTCACCAGGTGCGCGCGCGTGTAGACGAGGTCGTAGTCGCGATGCCGGTCGAAGTAGGCCTGTTCCTGCCGGGTGAGTCGGAAGCGCGGGCTGAGCGCGAGGCCGAAGTCGGCGAGGCAGAAGTCCTCGCCGTCGGTGAGCACGTTCTGGAAGTGGGCGTCGCAGTGCAGAAGCCGGCGCTCGCGGAGGAAGGAGGTCAGCGCGCCCAGCCACTCCGCCACCCGCGCGCAGGTCCGGTCCGGGTCTCCGGTACGGAGCTGGATGTCGAACCAGTCGTGCAGGGTGTGCGGAAAGTACTCCAGGAAAAGGGTGAGGCTCGCCGAGGCGGTGCGCAGGGCCTCGATACGCTCGCGCACCTGCGAGCCGCCGCCCCAGTACGCCACCACTGTCTCCACGTCGGCCAGTTCGTCGGGGAGCGGCTGCACGGCATCCGGCAGGATCCGCCAGTGATGCATCAGCGGGAAGCCCGGGAAGCGGTCGGCCAGCACCCAGTTCGTGGTCATCGTGTGCGCGGCCAGCTCGCGCCAGGCCCCGAAACCCGGGCCCCCGATGCCGTAGTGGCAGAACGACGGCAGCTCGAAGACGTTCGCCGTGGAGCCCGTGTTCTCGGGCAGCCGCTCGACGTCCGTGAGCGGTACCCGTTTCACGAAGACCTTGTGCCTGTCCACGTCGATCAGCATCGAGCGCCCCCCGATCCCGACCCCGGCAGGGGTTCCCTTCGCAAGGAGGCCCGCCAGCTCGTGGTCGCTGAGCAGGCCCAGCGAGATGGCGATGTCGGTGTGGGCGGCGCGGCGCGCGGCGGAAGACATGACCTCAATGGTCAGGGTGACGGCGGGGGGCTGTCCGCCGATCGGCGAACTGCCGTCCTCGCGTATGCGATCAGTGGGTCGTGACCGCCGCCCGGCGGACGGGCCTTGAGCGAGTGTCAGGTCCATCATGCCTGGTCGGAGACGCTTTCGGTAGGACGTAGCGCACGCCCGTTCGACCTTGTGCCGGATGGTGCCGCACCCGCAGACTCGTCGTCATCCACTCTCCGGCCCGCGTGCCGGCAACCGTCATCGGCTGCCGGTGCGTTCGCCGTGCTGTCTCGCCGTGTGACACGCACCGGTCGGGGAGGGACGGGACGAAGGGGATCGATGGACCGGGACATGGTTGTGCTGGCAAAAGTCCGGCTGCTCAGTGCCAACCGGCGGGTGGTACGGGGTGCCGAGGGACTGTGGATCTACCGACTGCTGACGCAGGTCGAGCCGGAGGTGTACGGATCGAAGCTGGCGTACGTCCTGGTGGAGGAGAGCGGCTCACCCCTGGTACGGGAGTTGCCCGAGCGACGGCTGGCCCTGCTGGACGAGGCTGTGGACGTGGCGAAGGCCCTCAGCACGGCGAACCCCTACCGGGCGAAGATGCTGGCGAGGGCACTGGCCGCCAGACAGCACGAACTCGATGCCGGTACGGCGAAGCCACGAGAACTCGAATGACCCGGTGGGCGACCGGCGCCGCCTTGAGCACGTAGCCCAAGTGGCGCTGACGGGCTTGCCTATCCTGGTGCCGGGCCAGGTGATCGGAGCGGACATGCCCGCCGACGCGGCTCTGGGACGAGGAGGAGTGCGAGATGGCGGTGCGCGTTCTGAGAGCCGACGAGCGCCCGGCCGTGCCATGGAAGAACGGAGGCGGACTGACCCGCGAGGTCGCCTCTTTCCCCAGCCAGGCAGGGATCGCGGACTTCGTGTGGCGGGTGAGTCTCGCCGACGTGGCCGAGCCGGGACCGTTCTCCCGCTTCGAAGGTGTCGACCGGATCATCACCCTGGTCGACGGCCCCGGCATGGTGCTGACCGTCGACGGCACCGCACACACAGTGGCCGAGCAGTACGTCCCCTTCCGCTTCCCCGGGGAGGCCGCCACGGACTGCCGGCTGATGGGCGGTCCGCTCGTCGATTTCAACGTGATGGTCCGACGCGGACGGGCCACCGCCCAGGTCGAGATCGTACGGGACAGGGTGGCGCTCTCCGCTCCCGCTGCGACGACGCTGCTCGCGGTCGTACTGGACGGCTCCGCGGTTTTCGAGAAGTCCGGCCTGGCCCTCGACCGCTTCGACGCGGCCCTGATCACCGACGCTCCCGACGAGGCCCTCAAGGTGACCGGCACGACAGCACTCGTCACCCTCACCGGTACAGGCGCAGAGGGGTAGTTCAGGGGGTGCGAGCCGACGGCCCGCGTCGCCCGCCCGGCAGGGCGGCGGACGCGGAAAGGGCCCCCGCCCGTGAGCGAGGGCCCTTTCCCTGTTTGTTTGCGGAGCCGTCAGTTAGCGGCGTAGTTCTGCAGGAACAGCGCCTCCGCCACCGACAGCCGTTCGAGTTCCTCGGGGGAGACGCTCTCGTTCACCGCGTGGATCTGGGCCTCCGGCTCGCTCAGGCCGATCAGGAGGATCTCTGCCTGCGGGTAGAGGGCGGCGAGGGTGTTGCACAGCGGGATCGAGCCGCCCTGGCCGGCGTACTGCATCTCCTGGCCGGGGTAGGCCACCGCCATCGCCTCGGCCATCGCCGTGTACGCCGGGCTGCTGGTGTCGGCGCTGAACGGCTGGCCCTGGCCGACCTGTTCGGTGCGCACCCGGGCGCCCCACGGGGTGTGCGCCTCCAGGTGGGCCTGCAGCAGCTTGGTGGCCTCGGCCGCGTCGACGCCCGGCGGCACCCGCAGGCTGACCAGGGCACGGGCGCCCGCCTGCACCGACGGGGTGGCGCCGACGACCGGCGGGCAGTCGATGCCGAGGACCGTGACCGCCGGGCGCGCCCAGATGCGGTCGGCGACCGAGCCGGAGCCGATCAGCTGCACGCCCTCCAGCACCTTGGCGTCCTGGCGGAACTGCTCCTCGTCGTACTGCAGGCCCTCCCAGCCGGTTTCGGGGGCGAGCCCGTCGACGGTGGTCGAACCGTCCTCCGCACGCAGCGAGTCCAGTACGCGGATCAGCGCGGCCAGGGCGTCGGGTGCGGCGCCGCCGAACTGGCCGGAGTGGAGGTTGCCGCGGAGGGTGTCGATCTGGATGCGGACCAGCGTCATGCCGCGCAGCGTGGAGGTGACCGTCGGCAGGCCCGCCCGGAAGTTGCCCGCGTCGCCGATGACGATGGTGTCGGCGGCCAGCAGATCGGGGTGTGCCTCGGCGTACCGCTCCAGACCGCCCGTGCCCATTTCCTCCGAGCCCTCGGCGATCACCTTGATGTGCACGGGCACGCCGCCGTTGGCCTTCAGGGCGCGCAGCGCGAGCAGGTGCATGATCACGCCGCCCTTGCAGTCGGCGGCGCCGCGCCCGTACCAGCGGCCGTCGCGCTCGGTCAGCTCGAAGGGCGGGGTGGTCCAGGCGGCCTCGTCCAGCGGCGGCTGGACGTCGTAGTGGGCGTAGAGCAGAACGGTCCTGGCGCCCTCCGGGCCGGGCAGGTAGCCGTACACGGACTGAGTGCCGTCGGGGGTGTCGAGGAGGGCGACGTCCTGGAACCCCTCGGCGGTCAGCGCGTCGGCGATCCAGTTCGCGGCGCCCTCGCTCTCGCTCCTGGGGAACTGGTCGAAGTCCGCCACCGACTTGAACGCCACCAGTTCGGCGAGCTCCGCCTGCGCCCTCGGTATCAGCGAGGCGACGGTCTCGGCGACCGGATTCGACGACATGGGCACGCTCCTTGTGGGTGCGACGTTGTACGTGTGGATACCGGGATCCTCCCACAGCGGCCTGCGGCGATGTCCGCCGTAGGATGCGGGGGACAGGTGCGGCAGCGGCTTGATCGGGAGCAGTAGACCATCGTGAGCAGCGAGAACTCTTCGGCGGACGACGTGCAGCGGGTGTGGGACGTCGTCGTGGTGGGCGCGGGACCCGCGGGGGCCTCGGCCGCCTACGCGGCGGCGGTCGCGGGACGCAGCGTCCTGCTGCTGGAGAAGGCGGAGCTGCCGCGCTACAAGACGTGCGGCGGCGGGATCATCGGCCCCTCGCGCGACGCCCTGCCGCCCGGCTTCGAGCTGCCCTTCCGGGACCGCGTGCACGCGGTGACCTTCTCCAACAACGGGCGCTTCACCCGCACCCGGCGCTCCAAGCAGATGCTGTTCGGGCTGATCAACCGTCCCGAGTTCGACCAGCAGCTCGTCGAGCACGCACAGAAGGCCGGCGCCGAGCTGCGCACCGGCGTCACCGTGCAGCGCGTCGAGCAGCACGGCTCGGCGGTGCCGGACCGGCGTACGGTCGCCGTGTTCCTGCAGGGTGGCGAGATCCTGCTCGCGCGGGCCGTGGTCGGCGCGGACGGCAGCGCCAGCCGGATAGGGGCGCACGTCGGGGTGAAGCTCGACCAGGTGGATCTCGGCCTGGAGGCGGAGATCCCGGTGCCGGAGACCGTCGCGGAGGACTGGAAGGGGCGGGTGCTCATCGACTGGGGCCCGATCCCCGGCAGTTACGGATGGGTGTTCCCCAAGGGGGACTCGCTCACCGTCGGGGTGATCTCGGCGCGCGGTGAAGGCGCGGCCACCAAGCGGTACTTGGAGGAGTTCGTCGGGCGGCTGGGTCTTGCCGGGTTCGAGCCGAGCGTCTCCTCCGGCCACTTGACCCGGTGCCGGGCCGACGACTCGCCGCTGTCCCGCGGGCGGGTGCTGGTGTGCGGGGACGCGGCGGGGCTGCTGGAGCCGTGGACCCGCGAGGGCATCTCGTTCGCATTGCGCTCGGGGCGGCTCGCGGGGGAGTGGGCGGTGCGGATCGCCGAGGCGCACGACGCGGTGGACACCCGGCGCCAGGCTCTGAACTACGCGTTCGCGATCAAGGCGGGACTCGGCGTCGAGATGAGCGTCGGCAAGCGTCTGATGACGGCGTTCGAGCGCAGGCCCGGCCTGTTCCACGCGGCGCTGACCGGGTTTCGGCCCGCGTGGAACGCGTTCCGGGACATCACGCGCGGCTCGACCTCCCTCGCGGAGATCGTGCGCACCCATCCGATGGCCCAGCGGGCGCTGACCGCGCTCGACCGGCGTCCGGTGGCCGGCGGCGAGGTCAGCTCCTGACCGTGATCAGGAAGACCGGGTGGTCCGGGGCGATACGGCGCAGATCGGCATCGGGGGAGTCGGGGCCCACGCCGTTGAAGAAGACCCCGACCTCGGCCTTCCAGCGCTTGAGGTAGGCGCGCAGCAGCGGGACCTTGTCGTCGTCGGCGACCTCGGTCGCGGTGAACACGTCCACGTTCTTGCCGAGGCGCAGCTCGCCGCCGCCCGCCGCCCGCATGTTGTGCGTCCACTGGACGTGACCGCGCGGGGCGAGCAGATACTGCTGCCCGTCCACCGTCAGCAGGTTGACGGGGGTGGTGCGCCACTCGCCGCTCTTGCGGCCACGGACCGCCAGGACCCGCGAGCCCCAGACGCTGATGCCGCGGCGGGTCATCCACGCCACGGCGCGGTTGAAGACGTTGACGGTGAACCAGCCGGGCTTCTTGACGTGCGTGGACATGAGGACCCCCATCGGTGTCGGAGAGATCGCCGCTCACTTTTGCGAGCACTGCTCTCGCTTGATGAACAGTCTGCACCGGATCAGTGATCGAAAGCAAGAGCAGTGCTCTCTTTTCTGTTCGCTGCTCTCGGTTGTGTGCACTGCTCTCGTTTCATGGGAGACTGCTTCCCATGAGCACCGCACATGGCGCCCGCGCCCGAGCCAGGATCGAGGTCACCGCGGCCATCAAGGAGGAGGCGCGCAGACAGCTCGCGGCCGAGGGCGCCGCCAAGCTCTCGCTGCGCGCCGTGGCGCGCGAGCTCGGCATGGCCTCCTCCGCGCTCTACCGCTACTTCCCGAGCCGCGACGACCTGCTGACCGCCCTCATCATCGACGCGTACGACTCCGTGGGCGGGGCGGCCGAGGCGGCGGACACCGCCGCGGCCGACGCCGGACCCGTGCAGCGCTGGACCACCGTGTGCGAGGCCGTACGCGAGTGGGCCCTCGCGCATCCCCACGAGTACGCGCTGATCTACGGCTCGCCGGTCCCCGGCTACACGGCCCCCGACACCACCATCCCGGCCGCCGCCCGTGTCGGTCTCGTCCTGATCGGCATCGTCCGCGACGCCCGGCTGGGCCCCGGCGTGGCCCTGCCCGCTCTTCCCGCCGAACTGCATCCCGAGGCCGAGCGGATGGCAGCCGACTTCGCCCCCGATCTGCCGCCCGCCGTCGCTCCGGCCCTCGTCGCGGCCTGGGCCCAGCTCTTCGGGTTGATCGGGTTCGAGCTGTTCGGCCAGTTCCACCGGGTCGTGGAGGACCGGGCGGCGTTCTTCCGGCATGCCGCGGGGCAGCTCGCCCTCGGGGTCGGACTGAGGTGAGCGCAGGCGCGGCGTCGTACTTCCCGGGGAGTACCGGTGATCACCACGCCCGGCGGACGCCCCGCGCGCCCGGTCACGTCTAGCGTGGCCGTCATGGACGAGCAGCGTGGGCACGGAGACGGGCCGCCCCACTGGTGGCGGCACGGCCCACCGTGGCTGAACCGCTGGGGCGACGAGCACCAGCAGACCCGGTGGCCGTGGCGTTCCACGGTGCTGCTCACCGTCTTCGTGCTCGCGGGCTCCCACTACGCGGCGCATCAGCAGGAGGGAAAGCGGGCCGCCCTCGACATGTTCGCCCGCTTGCTGCTGCTGGTGGGCTCGGGACTGCTGCTGTGGCGGCGGCGATATCCGGTGCTCGTCGTGTACGGCACGGCGGCCGCCGCGATGGTCTATCTGGGGGCCGGGTACGCGTACGGGCCGGTCTTCTTCACCGTGGTGGTGGCCTGCTTCAGCGCGATCGTCTCGGGGCATCGGCGGGCCGCCTGGGGCGCGGTGGCGATGCTGTGGGCCGGGCACATGCTGGTGGCCCACTGGCTCTACCGCTGGCTGCCGCCGTCGCACGACTCGGCGGCCCCCTGGGCGCAGGAGGCCGTGATCGCCGCATGGGTGGCGGCGATCGTGGCGGTGGCGGAGCTGGCCCGGATCCGGCGCGAGCAGTGGGCCAGAGAGCGGGCCGAGCGGGCGCAGGCGGCGCGGCGGCGGGCCGACGAGGAGCGGCTGCGGATCGCCCGGGAACTCCATGACGTCCTCGCCCACAGCATCTCGGTGATCAATGTGCAGGCGGGCGTCGGCCTCGCCCTCCTCGACACCGACCCCGAACAGGCCCGCACCGCGCTCACCACCATCAAGGCCGCCAGCAAGGAGGCGCTCGGCGAGGTCCGCCAGGTCCTCGACACGCTCCGCACACCGGGAGACGCCCCGCGCGCTCCGGCACCCGGCCTCGACCGGCTGCCCGAGCTGGTGGACCAGGCGGCGAGCGCAGGGCTCACGGTCGGCGTCCAGGGCGAACCTCCCCTCCTGCCGCCCGGCACCGACCTCGCCGCCTTCCGCATCGTCCAGGAGGCCCTCACCAACGTCGTACGGCACTCGGGCTCACGCCACGCGCGCGTGCACCTCGGCCACGACGAGCAGACGCTACGGCTGCGCATCGACGACGACGGGCCCGCGACCGGCGCCGACGCGGGCGGCAGCGGCAACGGTCTGGCCGGAATGCGGGAGCGTGCCGCAGCGCTGGGTGGCACGATCGAGGCGGGCCCGCGCCCGGACGGCGGCTTCCGGGTGCTTGCCGTACTGCCCCTCAAGGTCAAGGCTGAGGAGGACGACAGGTGATCCGCGTACTGCTCGCCGACGACCAGTCACTGGTGCGGGCCGGCTTCAAGGCGCTGCTCGACGCGCAGCCGGACATCGAGGTGGCCGGGGAGGCCGCCGACGGCGAGGAGGCGCTGCGCAAGGTGCGCGAACTGCGTCCGGACGTCGTTCTGATGGACATCCGCATGCCGTTGCTGGACGGCCTGGCGGCGACCCGCCGGATCACCGGCGAGGAGGCCCTGCAAGGTGTCAGGGTGGTCATGCTGACCACCTTCGAGCTCGACGAGTACGTCTTCGAGGCGATCCGCTCCGGCGCCTCCGGCTTCCTGGTCAAGGACACCGAACCGGAGGAACTCCTGCGCGCCGTAAGGGCGGTGGTCGGGGGCGACGCACTGCTCTCACCCGGCGTGACCCGCCGGCTGATCGCCGAGTTCGCGGCCCGCTCCAAGGAACCCGCGGCTGCCGGCGCCCTCGCTGAACTCACCGAGCGGGAACGGGAGGTGATGGCCCTGGTCGGCATCGGACTGTCCAACGAGGAGATCGCCCGCCGTCTGGTCGTCAGCCCCCTCACCGCGAAGACCCACGTCAGCCGCACCATGGTCAAGCTGGGCGCCCGGGACCGGGCCCAACTGGTGGTCCTGGCCTACGAGTCGGGGCTGGTGCGGCCCGGCTGGCTGGGCTGAGCGCCCCGCCGGAAGCGCACCACGACGGTCACGACCCGGACGACGAACACGATGGGTGCGAGCGTCGTCCCCAGCAGCAGTAGCAGCCTGGACAGCAGGTCCGGCAGACCGAAGAGCAACGCCGGTCCGGCGACGGCCCCGAAGACCACTGCCGCCGCGAACACCGCACTCACCAGCGCATAACCGATCTCAACGGTCATCGCGTCCTGCTCGGCCTTGTGACGCCGGCCCCCGTATCCGTCCATGCACCCAGTCTCCCGACGATGCGCCCGGCGGGGCAAGCAGGCCCCGCCGGGCGCACACGGGGGAGGCGTTCCCCTAGTCGCGTACGGGTACGCGCTCCGCCTCCAGGGATGTGGACTTGGCGACCACGACTGACCGCTGCGTACGGCGCGTCCGCAGGCCCGGGAGCGTGATCAGCAGCCCGGCGACGGCGATGCCCGTCACCACCACCAGTCCCGGCCGGTAGCTGTCCAGCACGGCCTGCGGGGTGGCGTGTGCGGGGGCTCCCGCGGTCACCACCGCGGTCACGACCGCCAGGAAGATCGCGCCGCCCACCTGCACCGAGGTGTTCAGCAGCCCGGAGACCATGCCCTGCTCGTGGTCCTCGACGCCGTTGGTGGCCTGGATGTTGAGCGAGGGGAAGACCAGCGCGCAGGCCGCGCCGATCAGCAGCATCGACGGCAGGATGACGGCGGCGTACACGGGATCGAGGTTCACGCGCAGGAACAGCGCGTATCCGACGACCATCAGCGCGAACCCCGCCGCGATCAGCCGTTGGGTGCCGAACCGGTCGACGATCGAGCCGACCTTCGTCGAGGACACCGCCACCAGCGCGCCGGCCGGCAGGAAGGCGAGCGCCGTGTGCAGCGCCGACCAGCCGAGCAGCGACTGCATGTACAGGGTGACCAGGAACTGGAAGCCGACGTAGGACCCGAAGAAGGCCATCGCGCCGAGCTGGGCGCGGATCTGGCTGCCGGAGCGCAGCACACCGAGCCGGATCAGCGGACCGGCCGAGCGCCGCTCGACGAGCACGAACACGGTCAGCAGTGCGGCGACGGCCAGGAAGGACAGCAGCGTGCGGGCCGAGGCCCAGCCCACCTGCGGTGCCTGTACGACGGTGAAGACGAGTAGCAGCATCGACGCGGTGCCGATGACGGCGCCGGGGATGTCGTAGCCGTTGTGGTCCTTCTCGCGTTCGCTGCGCGGCAGCAGCTTCAGGCCCGCCACCAGGGCGATCAGGGCGATGGGTGCGGGCAGCAGCATGGTCAGCCGCCAACTGGCCTCGGTGAGCAGGCCGGAGAGCACCAGCCCCATCGAGAAGCCGGTGGCCGCGCAGGTGGTGTAGATGGACAGAGCCCGGTTGCGCAGCGGGCCCTCTGCGAAGGTCGTGGTGATGATGGACAGGCCGGCGGGCGCGGTGAAGGCCGCGCTCAGGCCCTTGATGAAGCGGCTGGCGATCAGCAGCGGACCCGAGTCGACGAGCCCGCCGAGCAGGGAGGCGAGCGCGAACACGCCCAGGGCGATCAGGAAGACCTGGCGCCTGCCGAGCAGGTCGGCAGTGCGTCCGCCGAGCAGCAGCAGACCGCCGTAGCCCAGGATGTAGCCGCTGACGATCCATTGCAGGGCCGAGGTGGACAGATCGAGGTCGGAGCCGATGGACGGCAGTGCGACGCCGACCATCGACACATCGAGCGCGTCCAGGAACATCGCGGCGCAGAGCACCAGCAGGGTGCCCCACAGCCGGGGGGTCCAGCGAGCCGCCGAGGACGGGGCCGCAGGGGTGGAGAGCGGAGAGGTCATGGACACAGACACTACATGCGTATGCATCGAATGCAAATGCATTTAATTCCGGTGCAATAATTCTGCTTCTCTGCTACGGTGCGCGAATGGTGGCGAAGAAGGCCGAGCAGGCGATCGTGGACCAGTGGCGGGACATCCTCGCGCTGCATGCCCGCACCCAGTGCGAACTCGACCGCGCACTGCATCAGCACGGCCTGTGCGCCAGTGACTTCGAGGTGCTGGACGTGCTGTCCGGCGGCTCGTGCAACTACCGCGTGCAGGAGATCTCCGAGCGCGTCCATCTCAGCCAGAGCGCGCTGTCGCGGCTGATCGCCCGGCTGGAGAAGGACGGCCTCGTCGAGCGCGCCATGTGCGCGGAGGACCGGCGGGGCGTCCACGTCGCCCTCACCGCGAAAGGGCGCACGCTGCACGGCGAGGTGCTGCCGGTGCAGCGCGCGGTGCTGACACGGATGCTGGCGGGCGACCTCAGCTCCAGGTGACGGCCGACTTCTCGCGCCACAGCGCGGCGACCGCGCTGTCCCCGCTCACGGCCGGGAACGGCAGCCGGTTCCACAGCGCCAGGTACAACTGTGCGGCGGGCCCGGCCACTTCGCAGTCCGCGTCTCCTGCCGCCTCCCGCACGGCCACCGGCGGCTCCTGAGACAGCCGTACGGTCCACACCGCGCCTTCCGCGTCCGTCGCCCGTACCCGCAGCACTCGGGGCTCGTCGCTGCGGACCTTGCTCTTGGGGCGGCCGTGGAAGCCGCGCAGCAGCTCCTCGATGCCGTCCGCCGCGAAGCCGGGGTCGATGCCGCTCGGCGCTCCGCCCCTCGCCGACTCCGCATCGATCCGGTGCACGGTGGTCTCGTGCGCCTGCCGCCGGGCCCAGAACGCGAGCGGCGACGGCGCGGGCAGGAAGTGCCAGCACTGCACGTCGGGCGCGGCGGAAGCCAGGGTGTCGACGAGATACCGGTGCCCCTCGCGGAACCAGGCCGGCAGTGCGTCGCCGTCGAGGTCGGGCAGCCCGCGGACGGGGTGGTAGGACGTGTGGCCCTCGGCGACGAACGCGGCCGCCCACCGGTGCACCATCCCGATGTGCTGCAGCAGGTCCTTCACCTGCCACTCCGGGCAGGTCGGCACCTTGGCGTCGGTGCCGGCCTCCTCGGCGGCCGCGGCCAGCAACCGGCCCTCCCGGTCCAGGATCTCCACGAACTCGGCTGTCTCCATGGGGCGAGTGTGCCGGATGGAGCGCGGTCGAGGGCAAGAGCGCGCGGCTACGGCCGCCAGCTGTAACGGCGTTCCGGACGGCCGGCGGTGCCGTAACGCAGGCTGACGTCGGCGTTGCCCGTGGTGTGGAAGTGCTCCAGGTAGCGGCGGGCGCTGACGCGGGAGATGCCGGTGGCGGCCGCGCACTCGGCCGCGGACAGGGTGCCGTCGCTCTCGCGCAGGGCGCGCTCGATCAGCTCGGCGGTCTCCACGCTCAGGCCCTTGGGCAGGAGGCCGCCAGGGGCGCCGGCGAACGCTCCGGCCAGCACCCGGTCGACGTCGGCCTGACCGCGGACGACCGTGCTGAGCAGGCGCCCGCGCTGGGTGGCGTACCGCTCGAGACGGGGCTTGAGGTCCTCGTAGTCGAAGGGCTTGAGCAGGTAGTCGACCACCCCCTGGCGCACGGCCCCGCGCACCGCCTCGGCCTCGCGGGCGGCGCTGATGACCATGACGTCGCAGTCGTGCCCGCCGCTGCGCAGCCGGGGGATGACGTCCAGGCCGAAGATGTCCGGCAGATACAGATCGAGCAGGACCAGGTCGGGCCGCAGCTCGTCGACCGCTCTGATCGCCTGCTCGCCGGAGTGGGCGGTGCCCACGACGTGGAAGGGCTCGATGCGTTCGACGAACGTCCGGTGCACCCGGGCCACCATGAAGTCGTCGTCGACGACCAGCACGTCGACGGTGCCGGTACCGGCCGGCTGGGTCATCTGGGGGCTCCTTCCGCCACCGCTTCGGCGGGGTGGTTCACGGACATGCGGGCGGTGAACATCGCGCCCTCGGACGTGTTGGTGACCGCGATCTCTCCGCCGCGACGCTCGCACACGAGCCGGGTCAGGGCGAGGCCGATGCCGCGTTCGCCCTCCTTCGCCGCCTTGGTGGTGAAGCCGTGGGCGAAGACCTCCTGGGCGAGCTCGGGGGCGACGCCGGGACCGGAGTCGCGCACGACGATCTCCACGCTGGCGGCGTCCTGCCGCAGCCCGACCTCCACCCACGCCTCGCCGTCGGCGCTCCCGCCCGCGGTGGCGGCGTCGATGGCGTTGTCGACGAGGTTGCCGATCACGGTCGCCACGTCGGCGGCGTCCTCGTGGGCGAGCCGGCCCAGCGACGTGCCGTCCGAGACATGCAGCGTCACCTTCCGCTCGGACGCCTGGGAGGCCTTCGCCATCAGCAGCGCCGCGACGGCCGAGTCCTGGACGCGGCGGCCGACGGTCATGTCGAGGGAGTTCCGGCGCCGGTTCAACGCCCTTATGTAGCCCACCACTTCCTTCTGCTCGCCGATCTGGATCAGCCCCGATATGGTGTGCAGCTGGTTGGCGAACTCGTGCGCCTGCGCGCGCAGCAGCTCGGAGGTGCTGCGGAAGGAGCCGATCTCCCGCTCCAGACGGGCCAGTTCGGTGCGGTCGCGCAGAGTGGTGACGGAGCCGAGCAGACGGCCCTCCTTGGTGACGGTCATACGGTTCATGACCAGCACCACGCCGTGGCGGATGACGACCTCGTCGTGCGGCGCCACCCCCTCCTCCCGCGCACCGGTCAGGACGTCGAGCAGCCGCCCCTCGATGCCCAGTTCGGCCAGGTCGCGCCCGACACAGTCCTCGGGCAGGTCCAGCAGACGCCGGCCCACGTCGTTGACGAGGGTGACGCGGTGCTGCGGATCCAGGGCGACGACGCCCTCGGCGATGCCGTACAGCATCGCCTCGCGGTGTTCGGCGAGACCGGTGATCTCGCGGGGCTCCAGGCCGAGGGTCTGCCGTTTGACGCGCCGGGCGAGCAGCCAGGAACCCGCGACGCCGAGCGCGCTGGCGATGCCGAGGTAGGCGAGCAGATACGAGGACGCACCCGAGAGCCGCTGCCACACGGTCGGGGACGCCTCGCCGATCATGACCGTGCCCAGGATCCGTCCGAGGGTGCTGCCCGTCGCCCCGAGCACCGGCACCTGAGCCACCAGTTCATGGCTGCCGTCCCAGGTCAGCGAGCCGGACCAGCCCCGCTCCCCGGCGACGCCCCGGCCCAGCGGCAGCCGGTCGCCGACCACGGTCGGGTTCGTCGAGCTGACGACACGGCCGTGGGCGTCGGCCACCGTGACCGAGGTGACCGAGGACTGCACCAAGGTGGAGTGCACCAGCGGGGCCAGGGTCTCCTCGGGAGCGGGCCGCACCAGTTGGCTGCGCACCAGGGGATGGGCGGCCAGCTGCTCGGCGAGGGCGCTCACCCGGCGGCCCTCGACCCGGTTGAAGGTGGCCTCCGACTGCGCAAGCGACACCGCGGCGACCGCCAGCAGCACCACTACGACGATGGCGAGCTGGAGCACCAGCATCTGGCCCGCGAGGGTGTGGCGGCGGAACGTGGTGACCACAACGAACTCAATCTCTACTGCTGACACAACCTGGGCGACCGGTCCGGCCGCGTCGCACAATCATGGCGTCCGCCGCACGGGAAACGAAAGGGAGGTGCCATGAGCGGTCGAGCCCGCCCTCTGTACGGCACCCTCTGCGTACTGCTGACGCTCACCGTCAGTGCCTGCGGCGCCTGGCCCGGTGCCGGGGACGACCCCGTCGACGGGTTGCGCATCATGGTGCCCAACACACCCGGTGGCGGTTACGACACCACAGCACGCACCGTGGCCCGCGTCCTCGAGGAGACCGGGTCCGCCTCCGACGTGCAGGTCTTCAACCTGCCCGGCGCCGGCGGCACCGTCGGACTGCAGCGCATCGTCGACGAACGCGGCAACCAGGAACTCGCGCTGCAGATGGGCCTCGGCGTCGTCGGCGCGAGCCACGTCACCCCCGGCCCGGCCACGGTCGCTCAGACCACCCCCATCGCCCGCCTGATCGACGAGCCCGGGGCGGTCGTGGTCCGCAAGGACTCCCCGTACCGCACCATCGGCGACCTGATCAGCGCGTGGCGGAAGGCTCCGGCACGGCTGCGGGTCGGCGGCGGCTCCTCGCTCGGCGGACCGGACCACCTGCTGCCCATGGAGCTGGCGCGGACCATCGGCATCGACCCCAAGAAGGTCGAGTACGTCGCCTATGGCGGCGGTGGCGGCGATCTGCTGCCCGCCCTGCTGGACGGCAAGGTCGACTTCGCCACCAGCGGTTTCGGCGAGTTCCTCGACCAGATCGACGCCGGGCAACTGCGGGTGCTGGCGGTCACCAGCGACCAGCCGGTCCCGGCACTGGACGGAGTGCCCACCCTCAAGGCGTCCGGCATCCCGCTGGTCTTCGACAACTGGCGGGGGATCGTCGCCCCACCCGGCATCGGCGCCGCCGCCCGGCAGCGCTGGATCCGCGTGCTCACCGAACTGCACGCCTCCCGGCAGTGGAAGGCCGAACTCGCCCGGCACGGCTGGACCGACGCGTTCGCCACCGGCGACACCTTCAAGGCCTACCTCGCCCGCCAGGACAAGGCCGTCGCCGAACTGGTCGCCGAGCTCGGCCTGAACGCGTGACCGCCTGAACCGACTGCATCCCGCTCCTCGGGACCGCCGACACCGCCGGTCCCGTGCTCCCCCCTGCCCGTCCGCCTGTCCACAAGGCGCCGATTCACCCGAAAGGCACCCGCATGACCGCACACACCTGGTGGCTGCTGCTCATCCTCACGGTGGCGATCACGGCACTCATCTACCTGATCAACTCCCGGCTGCGCGTCCATCCGTTCGTCGCGCTGATCGTCGTCACCGTCGGCACCGGGCTGGCGGCCGGTGAACCCGTCGCCAAACTGACCGAGTCGATCGAGGAGGGCGCCGGCGGCACCCTCGGCGACGTCGGCCTCACCCTCGCCCTGGGCGCCATGCTGGGCCGGCTGCTGTCCGACTCGGGAGCCACCGACGCCATCGCCCGCGCACTCGTCGACCGCTCCGGCATCCGGCGGCTGCCATGGCTGGTCACAGCAGCCGCCTTTGTCATCGGCATCCCGATGTTCTTCGAGGTGGGCCTGATCGTCCTGCTGCCGTTGATCTTCGGTGTGGCCCGCAGACTGGAGCAGCAGGGCGGCACCAAGGGATCCCCGTACGTGCTGCTCGGCGTGCCCGCGATCGCCGCGCTGTCCACGCTGCACGGCATGCTGCCGCCCCACCCGGGGCCGCTGACCGCCATGACCGGCCTCCACGCCGACCTCGGCCTCACCCTCGCCGTCGGCCTCGTCTGCGCCCTGCCGACCGTCGTCGTGGCCGGCCCGCTCTACGCCCGCTGGATCGCGCCCCGGCTGCCCGAGGTGCGACCGGACGCCGCCCTGATGGCCCAGTTCACGGGCGCCGACCGGGCCGCGACGGCCCGGCCCGACGGACCGGGAGCCCAGGTCCGCACCGACGCCCCGGCTCGGACCGGTATCTCCGTCGGCCTGGCTGTCGCGTCCGTGCTCATCCCGGTCGCGCTGATGCTGCTGCGGACGCTGGGCGAGACGTTGCTCGACGAGTCCAGCGGGCTGCGGGCGGGCCTCACCTTCGTCGGCGAACCCCTGGTGGCGATGCTCGCGGGCTTCCTCTTCGCGCTCGGTGTGACCCTCGTCGGCGCGTCCCGCTCCGGCGAGGAGACCCGTACCTCGCTGACGGACAGCCTCAAGTCCGTCGCCGCGATCCTCCTCATCATCGGGGGCGGTGGAGCCTTCAAGCAGGTCCTGCAGGACTCCGGCATCGGCGACGCCATCGCCTCGGCCGCCAAGGGGGCACACCTCAACGTGATCCTGCTGGGCTGGCTGATCGCCCTGCTGCTGTCCCTGACCACGGGTTCGGCCACCGTCGGCATCGTCTCCGCCACCGGGATCGTCGCCCCGCTGATCGGAGACGGCGGAGGTCTCGAGGCCTCGCTGCTGGTGGTCGCCATCGGCGCCGGATCCCTCGGCCTCAACTACGTCAACCACGCCGGGTTCTGGCTGGTGAAGGAGTCCTTCGGAATGGACCTCGCGCAGGCCACGAAGACCCAGACGGTGGTGCAGACCCTCGTCAGCGTGCTGGGGCTGGCGATGGCGCTGTTGTTGTCGGTGTTCGCCTGAGGGGCCCCTTTCTGCCGGTCGAACAGTGACCCGAGGCAGACTCGGGGACGCTCCTGCTCAGGGGCGGCCGACATGCAGCCGCCCCTGAGTGTTCGTCAACTTCCTTACCGCTGGGTGTAGATGAAGCCGACCTTGTCGACCTCGTCGCCGGAGCGTCCGTGGAAGCCCGCGATCTGCCAGCCCGCGGGCGCGGTGCGGGTCACGCAGTCGGAGGTCGTGGTGCCGCCGGCGAGGGTGCGGCCCAGGTTGGTCGTGAACTTGGCGTAGAAGATCCGCGTGTGGTCGTCCTTCGCGCCCTGGCAGAGCTGAGCGGTGGTGACGTACTCGCCGCTGCCGAGGGTGAGGGAGGACGCGGTGCCGCCCGTGCCGCCGTGTGTGAGCGTGGTGCCGTTCGCGAGGGTGAGGCTCAGCTGGTCGACCCGGGACCCGGAGCGCAGCGCGATGGTGGTGGCGTGGGCGCCGGCGGGCACGCTGTCGATGTCGTTGTAGTAGTCGCCGTGCGGGCCGCCGAACTGGTCGCTGAGCTGGTAGGCCGAGTTGCGCGACCAGGTGAAGCCGACCGTGATCGGGTCGTGGTCGGAGAGCATCAGCCCGGCGTCGGTGAGGAACTTGGCGTGCTCGTTGTTGTACGACGTCGCGTTGAGCGAGACGAGCCTGCTGCTGCGGTAGAGGACCTTGTCGACGACCTCACAGGTGTTGGGCACGGTCGCCCCGGACTGGTCGCACACCAGGGCGTCGCTGCCCTTGGCCGGCGGGGTGCCGCCCCGTATCAGCTGCACCCAGGCGTCGGTGAGGCCGTTGGCCGCGGCGAACTCGGCGATGGTGTCGGCCGAGCGGGTGTAGCGGGTGTTGGTGTCACCCATGACCACGACGGCGTTGCCCGCCGAGTGGGTGTTGATGAATGCGGTGAGCTGGTTGAGATTGTCGGCGCGGGAGGCCTCGTCGCCGTCGTTGGTGCCGGCGTTGGTGTGCAGGTTGTAGAAGTCGACGTAGACGCCCTCGGCGAGGCGCTCGCGCATGAAGGTGAAGCCCTTGGGGGTCAGGCAGTCGCCCGAGTCGACCTGGCAGGAGTTCCAGTGGACGCGCTCGAAGTCGTCCGTGTCGTAGGGGATTTTCGACAGCGTGTTGAGCCCGCTGCCGATGCCCGCGCCGCCGCTGGTGGGGGTGCGGTAGGCGTGCGCGGTGTCGGCGGCGTAGAGGTAGGAGTGGTAGTTGAAGTCCTCCTCGACATGGACGATGTCGTACGGCGCGATCCGCTGACCGATGGCGGTGGTGCTCGACTCGCGCGGTGTCGGCGCGCTGTTGATGGCCGCGGGCAGGCCGGCCACGTTGTAGCTGAGGACGCTGAAGCTGCCCGAGTCGGCCGCCGCCGCGGAGGGCGCGGCGGCGGTGAGCCCACCGAGGACGGCGGTGGCCGCCGCCAGGCAGGCGAAGAGTCTGCGCATGGGGTGTGTCTCCTGTGGAGGGAAAGCGGTTTCGGCGTGAGCCTGACAGAAGTTACCGCCGGTTACCCCAGGCCTGTCGAGTGTTTGGGCGCTCTTTCACAGGAGTTGTCGCTGAGGACTCATCCCTGCGTCGGGTACGGCACCACGCTCACGTGCAGCGTGAAGGCGGCGCGCGCCGCGCCCGCCACGTCCGGGGCCTTCGCCAGCGCGGTGACCACGGCCTCGCCGCCGCGGGTGCCGGCGCACCGCAGTGCGGCGTGGGCCGTTCCGTCGGCGTCCAGCCGCCATCCGGAAGTCACAACCAGGGCCGGTGCGGAAGTGTTCACGGTCTTCCACTGCTTGTCGTCCGCCCGGGGCCGCAGGACCAGGGACACCACGGTTCCCGGCCGCACGCACAGCCGCTGCTCGACCGCGTCACCGGGGGCGACGCTGATCTCCGTATGCCCGGCGGCGCAGCGGTCCGCCGGAGTCGAGGACGCCGTGGCCGACGTGCCCGGGCCCGGCCCGGAAGGCGACGCGGGCACGCCCGTCGGTGCCGTGGAGGACGGCCGTGCCGAGGCGCTGCCGGACGCCGACGCCGGTCCAGTGGATCCGCCGCCCGCCGACGTGCCGCACGCAGCCAGGGCGACCATCCCGGCGATCATCCATGCCCCGGACCACCACCGCATCCCAGCACCTCCCGACCCGCTCGTACCGAGGACAGCATCCCGCGGAATCCGGCCTGCAGCAGCGGGCCGCCGCCAAGTTTCACGGTGGGGTGTTAATGGAGAGCGCTGCCCTTCTTCCAGGTGGCCCAGGGGACGTTCCAGTCGCCGTAGCCGTTGTTGACCGCGACGGTTTCGACGGAGTGGACGACCGTGACCGGGTCGCCGACGTTGACCCGGCCGTAGAACCACTGTGCGTCGCCGGTGCTCATGCCGATGCAGCCGTGGCTGCCGTTGACCACGCCGAACTTGCCCTCGTTCCAGGGCGCCGCGTGCACATAGGTGCCGGACGGGGTGAGCTGGACGTCCCACTTGACCGCGCCCAGGTCGTACGCCTCGGGGCCGAAGATCCGCACGGTCGAGGAGTCCATGCGGATGGTCGGCACCTTGCCCAGGACGACCATGGTGCCGTTCCAGGTCTCGTAGCCCTTCTTGCCGCTGGAGACCTTCAGGGTCCGGAGTGTCCTCCCGTTCTTCCTCACCGTCATCGTTTTCGTCGTGACGTTCACCGTGCTCGTGACGGCGTCCCCGATGCGGAAGTCCACGACGCGCTGCTGGGTGCCGTAGAGCCCGTTGCCCGCGTCCACGCCTGCCAGGTCCATGCGCAGTGTGACCCGGGTGCCCGGCTGCCAGTAGTTCACCGGGCGGTAGTCGATACGGTCCTTGCCGTCGCGGTCCTTCATCCAGCTCCAGGCGCCCTGGACCGCGGGGGAGGCGGTGACATGGAGCTTCCGCTCGATCGCCGCCTTGTCGCGGATCGGCTTGTTGAAGGTGATCGAGACCGGCATGGCGATGCCGACCGTCATGCCCCCGTCGGGGTGGTACTCGCCGACGAAGGCGTTCTTCGGCGTCTCGGTGGTGAAGGAGGCGGTCTTGTCGAGAGCCGACCCGCCGTCCGCCTTGCCGTGCGCCGTCACGGTGTAGGTGGCGCCCGGGGCGAGCGGCGTGGTCGAGGTCCACACGGACCTGTCCTCCGACCAGGTGCCGGAGATCCGGCCCGGGCCCGGGGCGCCCACCTCGACGGAGATCAGGGATCCGCCCCGCGCGTGCACCGTCACCTTCCGCCCGACCGGCACCTTCGCACTGCCGGCGTCGGGCTGCACGACTATCGCGGGCGGTCCCCCCTTGTCCCCGCCGTCCGCATCGCCGCCGGAGCCGCACGCGGCGAGCAGGACGGCGGCGGCCGACGCGAACGCGAGCGGAGGTGCGGTCCGGCGGCCCCACGGTGCCGGCATGCGCTGTCGCATGGGACTCTCCCCTTCCCCAAGGGCTGACTGGCGTTGATCGGTGTGTTGCTTTGTCGCTTTCCTGGTACCCCGGGAAGGCATCCGGCCGACCGGCCCATCGGGTGACTGCTCTCGCCTCGGCCGGTGAGCCGAGGGTGCGGTGCAGTGGCCGCGCGTCGGCCGTCGAGTCAGCCGTCGGCGCTGCGGCGCGTCAACAGCCCGATGAGCGCGGCCACCGCTGCCAGCGCCGCGACGCTGGTGAGGGCGGTGGGCAGGGAGGACCAGTCGGCCATGAAGCCGATCGCGGGCGGGCCGAGGAGCATGCCGCCGTAGCCGAGGGTGGAGGCGGTCGCGACGCCGCTGGGGCCGGCGAGCATCCCGGCGCGTTCGACGGCGACCGGGAAGAGGTTGGCGAGACCGAGTCCCGTGACGGCGAAGCCGATCAGCGCCGCCCAGAGGGAGGGGGCCAGGGAGCCTGCCAGTATGCCGAGCGCGGCGGTTGCGCCGCCCGCGACCACAGTGCGGGTACGGCCGAGACGTTCGAGCAGCGTCGTCCCCGTCAGCCGCCCGACGGTCATGGCGAGCGCGAAACAGGAGTATCCCAGGGCCGCGGCTCCCGCGGAGGCGCCCAGGTCCTGTTCGAGGTGCAGTGCGCCCCAGTCGGCCATGGCCCCCTCGCCGTACGCGGTGCACAGGGCGATGAGGCCGAAGACGGCGACCAGCCCGCGGCGACGGCCGTCGAGGCGGCGTGGTGCGTGCCGGCCAGGGTCGCCTGCGGGCTCGGGCGGCTTCGGTGGCTGCTGACGCAGCAGAGAGCGTCCCGCCACGGCCGTCACGACAAGCCCGACGAAGGTCAGGCCGAGGAGGTGCCGGGTGGGGGAGAGGTGCCCGGCGACCAGCCCGCCCAGCCCGGCGCCGAGCATGCCGCCCAGGCTGAAAGCGGCGTGGAAGCTCGGCATGATCGGCCGCCGCAGGGCGGTGACGAGATCGACGGCCGCGCTGTTGAAGGCGACGTTGATCCCGCCGTAGGCGGCGCCGAAGACGAGGAGAACGGCGCCGAGTGCGACGGCCGAGTGGGTCAGCGGTGGCAGGGCGACGCTCAGGGAGAGCAGGATGCCGCAGACCACGGTGACGGCGTGGCTGCCGTAGCGGCGGCACAGGCGGCCGGTGAGCATCATCGTGATCACGGCGCCGGCGGACACACCGAGCAGGGCCAGCCCGAGGGCGCCGGCGGAGGCGCCGGTCTGTTCCTTGATCGCGGGGATGCGGACGACCCAGCCCGCGAAGATGAAGCCGTCGAGGGCGAAGAAGACGGTGAGGACGATGCGGAGCCGGGTGAGGTCGGTGTGGTTGCTGCCCGGCACGACGTTGTGCGTTCGGGGTTTGTTTATTTGCGGCACAAAGTAACGCTAGGGGGATGCAGGGAGCAGGGCAAGGGATTTGCTCCGCCTGGAGAGGTGGTCCACCGACGAGGGCGTTCCTGGCGCCTTGCATGGGTTTGAGTCGTGCTGAGGTGTCTACGCGATGGGTATGACCCAGTCGAAGCGTGAGACAGAGCGAAAGTACGATGCTCCGTCGGCCGAGGACACCTCGTGGCTCCCGGAGCTCACCGGCGTCGGCGGCGTCGCCGCGGTCGTGGAAGGGGGCACCGACGAGCTGGACGCGGTGTACCACGACACCGAGGACCTGCGGCTGGCTCGCGCGTCGGCCGCGCTACGACGCAGGACGGGCGGGCCCGACGCCGGCTGGCACCTGAAACTGCCCCTGTCGCAGGACAGCCGGGAGGAGGTGCAGGCCCCGCTGTCCGAGACGGTTCCGGACACCTTGGGTGAGCTGACACTTTCCCGTACCCGCGGGGCAGAACTGATGCCGGTCGTGCGCATCCGGTCCACCCGCCGCACACGGCACCTCGTCGACTCCGAGGGCGCGGTACTCGCCGAGCTGACCGTCGACCAGGTCCGCGCGGAATCCCTGCGCGGCATGACCACCCTGGCCGCCTGGACCGAGATGGAGGTCGAGCTCGCCGAGGACACCGAAGTCTCGCTGCTGGACCTCGTGGACAAGGCACTGCACAAGAACGGCATCGACCGTGCGGCCAGGCCCTCCAAGCTCGCCCGGGCCCTGGAGGAGACCGGAGTGGGCGGGGTGCGACTGCCGGACACCGGTGCCGAGACGGTCGAACCCGGCTCGGCCGGGGACGACGTCCTCAGGTACCTGGGCGAGCAGGTGCGCACCCTGGTGCGCCTCGATCCCGCGGTACGCCGTGACGTACCCGACTCGGTACACCGGATGCGCGTCACCTGCCGCCGGCTGCGCAGCACGCTGCGCTCCTACCGCTCGGTGCTGGATCGTGAGGTGACGGACCCGATCCGCGACGACCTCAAGTGGCTGGGCGGCGAGCTGGGCGCGGAGCGAGACCAGGAGGTCCTCTTCGAACGGCTCGGTTCGCGCATCGAGGCCCTGCCCCCGGAGCTGGTCCTCGGACCTGTCGCCGCCCGGCTGAAGGCATGGAACGTCGCCGGCACCGACGAGGCGCACCGGCGCTCCCTCGCTGCCCTGCGCACGCCTCGCTACCTGGGCCTGCTGAACTCCCTGGCCGCACTCACCGAGCAGCCGCCGCTGCGCCGCAAGGCCACTCGCACACCGGAGAAGGTGACGGCCGAGGCGATCTTCAAGGAGTACGACCGGCTGGCCGGCCGGGTGGCACACGCGCTGGAGCTCTCCCCCGGAGCGGACCGCGACGTGGCCCTCCACGAGGCCCGCAAGTCGGCCAAGAAGACGCGCTACGCCACCGAACCGGCGCGTGCCTCGCTGGGCAAGCGGGCGAAGCGGCTCGGCAAGCGTGTGAAGGCCGTGCAGAAAGTGCTCGGTGACCATCAGGACAGCGTCGTGGCCCGGGACGCCCTGCGGAAGCTGGCTGTCGCGGCGCACGCCGCAGGCGAACCGGGTTTCACCTGGGGCCTTCTGTACGGCCAGGAGCAGTCCGTGGCCGCGGACCGCGAACGCGAACTGCCGACCGCATGGGCCGATGCGTCGAAGCCCGGCCTGCGCAAGGCGCTCGCCCCCTGACGCGCGCCCTGCGCAGGGGCCCGGTCGGTTGCGGGGACGCCCGCCCGGGTGAAACCCCCTGGGCCTGTGGGCCTGTGCACCGAGCCCGGTCCGACCGAGGCGGCATCGTGGCGGAGTCTCGACACCGGACCTCGTAGGAGGAAACGCATGCTCGGCACGGACTTCCGCACCGGATCACCCAACTGGATCGACCTCGGCAGCCCCGACACGGACGCGGCCGCCGCCTTCTATGGCGCCGTCTTCGGATGGCAGTTCGTCTCCGCAGGGCCCGAGGCCGGCGGATACGGGTTCTTCCAGAAGGACGGGAAGACGGTCGGCGCCCTCGGACCGCTGAGCGAGGAGGGCGCCGGGCCGGCCTGGACGACGTACTTCCAGAGCGACGACATCCAGGCCACCGCCCGCGACGTGGTGGCCGGCGGGGGCGCCGTGCGCGTCGAACCCATGGACGTCATGGGTGAGGGCTGGATGGGCCAGTTCACCGATCCCCAGGGTGCACAGTTCGCCGTATGGCAGCCCGGCAGGACGAAGGGGCTGGAGAAGGCCTCGGAGGACAACACGCTGGTGTGGGTGGAACTGCACGTCGGGGACCCGGAGGCGGCGATCCGCTTCTACGCCGGTCTGTTCGGCTGGCGTTCCCAGGAGATGCAGGCACCCGGGATGACGTACCGGGTGCTCAGCATCCAGGACGGCGACCAGCAGGAGGGCTCCTTCGGCGGTGTTGCCCCACTCCAAGGCGAAAGCGAGGAGACGCGCTGGGTGCCGTACTTCGCCGTGGCCGACGCCGATGTCATCACGACGAAGGTGCAGGAGAACGGCGGGTCGGTGCTCATGCCTGCCTCGGATGTACCGGACGTCGGCCGGATCGCCTGGCTGGCCGACCCGGCCCAGGCGGTGTTCGCCGTGCTGAAGCCGAACCCGCGCCAGGAGTGACACCGCCTCAGGTGCGTCCCGGAGGTGTGCGCTGTTCCGCCTCCTCGGGGGAGGCGGTGCACCGAGCCCCGGGCCACAAGAGGGACGAGGTGTCAGGCCCGCCCGTGCGCCTCCTGCGAGCGTCGTGACAGTGCGTCGATGACCACCGCGGCGAAGAGCACCCCGCCCGTGATGACGAACTGGATGGCCGTGGGCGTGTCCGTGATCGCCATGCCGGACGCGATCGACTGGATGACCAGCATGCCGAGCACCGCCGACCAGGTCGTACCGCGTCCTCCGAACAGACTGGTGCCGCCGATGACGGCTGCCGCGATGGCGTTGAGCAGCAGGACGCCCGATCCCGAGCTCTGGCTGACCGAGGTGATGCGCGAGGCGAGGAACAGGCCGCCGACCGCGGCCATCGTCCCGGAGACCGCGAGCACCGCGGTCTGGATGCCGATCACATTGAGACTGGCGCGACGGGCCGCCTCGACGCCGCCTCCCAGTGCGTAGACCTGCCGGCCGTAGTGCGTGTGGCGCAGGATGACGTCGAGGCCGGCGACCACCACGAGGAAGATCAGAAGGGCGAGCGGCAGCCCCTGGAACCGGTTGAGCAGATACGCCGTGGTGAACGCGACCACCGCGAGTCCTCCCGCGCGCACCACGATGTTCCGCATGGAGCGGTGCGGCATGCCGGCGGCCATGCGGCGGCGCCGGTCCAGGTACGAGATCAGGAAGACGACGCCGACGCAGAGCGCCGCCAGGCCGTAGGCGACGGCGTCATTGGTGAAGTAGTAGCTGGTCAACTGGGCGACCAGCCCGTTCTCGTCGAGGTTGACCGTGCCGCTGGTGCCGAGGACGTAGAGCATCAGACCGTTCCAGGTGAGCAGCCCCGCCAGCGTGACGACGAAGGCCGGTACCCGGGTCTTGGCGCAGGAGAAGCCCTGGAGGGCACCCGCCGCGGTGCCCGCGAGGACCGCGAGGATCAGGGCGATCCACTCGGGCACGCCGTTGTTCACGTTCAGCACGGCGAAGATGGCCGCGGCGAAGCCGCTGATCGAGCCCACCGACAGGTCGAGTTCACCGAGCAGCAGCACGAAGACGATGCCGACCGCGATCAGGCCGGTGCCCACGATGTCCACGCTGAGATTCGACAGGTTCCGGGGCGAGAGGAAGTTGTTGTTGAGGGACTGGAAGATGATCCAGACCGTGGCCAGAACGAGGACCACGGGCAGCGAGCCCAGTTCACCGGCGCGGAACCGGCGCCGCAGGAAGTAGGCCCCGTCCTTCACGGCGAGTGCGAGGGCCTCCCGGCCGTGCGGCCCGCGGACCTCGGCGGCTGTGGCCTCTTCGGCCCGCGTGTTGTCCGTCATGCGGCGCATCCCTTTCACCACGCCTCGTGGGTGGCCGGCCGGCGGGGCACGTTCTCCGTGGCACCGGTGATGGAGGAGATGATCTGTTCCTGGGAGGCGGTGTTCACGTTGAAGAAGCCGTTGTTGCGGCCGAGCCGCAGCACGGCGGCCCGGTCCGCAAGCGCTTTGACGTCCCCCATGTTGTGGCTGATGAGCAGCACTCCCATGCCGCGGTCGCGCAGCGCGTCGACGAGGTCCAGGACTTCGGTGGTCTGCTCGAAGCCCAGCGCCGCGGTCGGTTCGTCCAGGAGGAGCACCCGGGGCTCGCCGAGGAGCGACCGTGCGATGGCGACCGTCTGGCGCTGGCCGCTGGACAGGGAGACCACCGGGGCGCGCAGTGCGGGCACGGTCCTGGTGAGGCGTTCGAGCAGCTCGATGGTGCGGCTCTCCATCTCCATCTCGTCCAGGAACCCGAACCTGCGGATCTCCCGGCCGAGGAAGAGATTGCCGACGACGTCGAGGTTCCCGCACAGCGAGAGGTCCTGGTAGACGGTGGCGATGCCGAGGTCCCGGGCGTCGTGCGGGCGCCTGATGTGGACCGTGCGGCCCTCCCACTCGATGATTCCCTTGTCCGCGGGGGCGACGCCGGAGATCACTTTGACGAGGGTGGACTTGCCGGCCCCGTTGTCGCCGAGCAGGGCGACGACCTGGCCGGCATGGATCTCCAGCTCGACGTCCTTGAGGACCTCGACGGCACCGAAGCGTTTGCACACGCCGTGCAGCGCCAGCAAGGGGGAATCCGGCACTCGGACCATCTCCTTCCCGGGGCTCGGACTCGTTCGAAGCCGGTTCGTCAGGTCAGTCCGGACCTGCTGCAGGCGTCCTGGAGTCGGGGGACGCAGATCTGCCGGACGGTGTAGAAGCCGTCCTTGACCAAGGTGTCCTTGATGTTGGCGGCGGTCACGGACACGGGGGTGAGCAGGACCGCGGGAACGGTCTTCCCGCCGCTGGTCGTGACCTTGTCCTTGGCGACCTGCTCGAGGCGGGTCCGGCGCGCCGCGGCCACGGCCATGGCGGCGCCGGCGGAGGCCTCGGGGGCGAAGGGCTTGTAGACGGTCATGTACTGATCGCCGGCGACGATGCGCTGCACGGCTCCGAGTTCGGCGTCCTGTCCGGTGACCGGGGGCAGCGGGTCGACCTTGTTCGCCTTGAGGGCGGAGATGCTGCCCCCGGCGAGACCGTCGTTGGCGGAGTACACCCCCTGGATATGGGCCGCGCCCAGGGCGGCGATGGCGCCGGACATGTGCGTGTTCGCGATCTCCGGCCGCCACTGCAGCGTGTCGTACGCCTTGCCGATCTTCACTCTCCCCGTGAGCACGGACAGCGCGCCCTTCTTGAACGACACCGCATTGGGGTCGCTGGGGTCGCCGTTCATCATGACGATCTGGGGCAGGCGGCCGTGGTTGCCCATGGCCTTCAGCAGCGCCCTGCCCTGGAGCCTGCCGACCTCCTCGCCGTTGAAGGAGACGTAACCCGAGACCGGGCCCTGCGCGAGCCGGTCGTAGGCGATCACCGGGATGCCCGCCCGAGCCGCCTGCTGCACGGAAGTACCGAGCGATCTGGCGTCCACCGCCACGAGCACGATCGCGTCGACGCCCTTGGTGATCATCGAGTCCATCTGCTCCTGCTGGAACGCCACGTCCCCCTTGGCATTGGCGTACTCGATCGTGCAACGCCGGCACAGCTCCATGATCTTCTTCTCGAGCAAGGGCCTGTCCTGTGTCTCCCAGCGGGCCGTGGTCGCATCCGGCAGCAGCAGCGCGATCTTCGGTGCGGTCCCCGTGTCGGGGTGGTTGCCTCCACTGCCCGACCCGCAGGCCGACACCGCGACGGCCGTCGAGACCGCGGTCATGACGACGGCCGCACGCCGTATGCAGGCCTTCATGCGCGAGACCTCCCTCCGAGCGCGGGTCGGGTGGTCACGCCGGCATGGAGATCCAGAAAAGCACTGGTCGCTGCCCGCACGCGGCGACACCTGGCCCTCTCACGTGAGCGGCAAGACGACCATGCCGCCAGTGTGGCACCGGCCAGGGCGATCTGCGAATGCAGTGGCGGTTTGCTCTGATATGCGATTCTGTGGAGGGGACGCCCGATCTCAGCCGCATCCGCGGCACGGACGGGAGGTAGGTTGCGGACATGCCTGAAGACGGCGGTGCCCGGGCCGGAGTCTCTCAGCTGCGGGCATCCGGAGCCGATGCCGCGGACGCGGGCGGGCTCCCGGCGGTGCCGGAGACAGCCGAGGGCGAGCGCGCTCTGACCTTCGCCGGAGTGGCCATGGGAGCCGTCTATGTGCCCGCCGGTGACACGGACGAACTGCGCCTGGCGGAGACCGCCCGCTGGGCCGTTTCCGACTACCGGCTGCCCGACTGTCTGCCCCTGTCGGGGGGCTCACCCGCCGCGCACGCCTTCCGCACCGACCGGCCGCTGTGGCTCACCCCCGCGGAACTGGCCGCCTACTCCGAGGGCGCGCCCACCCCGCCGCACACGGAGGCCTCACTCGGTGCCCTGCCGCTCGAGGCTGACGGCAGCCGGCTCGGCTGCCTCGTCGTCGTGGGCGCCGGTGCGGACGACTTCGAGGACGAGCAGCGCCGCTTCCTGGAGCGGTACGCCGATGCCGTCGCCGGTCTTCTGCTGGCCGTCGCCGGCCGGTCCCCGCCGTCGCCGGTGCTGGGTCCCGCGCTGCGGAGCCTGCGCGTCGGCTCGTTCGTGCTGGTGCCCGACACCGGCCTGATCGACGCGGACGACGCCCTGCTCGAACTTCTCGGTATCACGCCGGCCGACTTCGACGGCAAGGCGGACAGCCTGCTCGCGCACGCCCTGCCCGAGGACATGCACGCCCTGGTGTCGGTCCTGGAACCGGCTCCCCAGGCGTTCGGCCGGCGTGAGCTGGAGTTCCGGGTGCGCGGCCCGACGGGGGAGATGCGCTGGCTGAGCCTGAGCTGCCGGGTAGTGGCGGGCACCGACGACCGCCCCGAGCAGGTGCTGGGCGTGGTGACGGCGACCTCCGTGCTGCGCCGCGGCCCCGACGACGTCTCCAGGATCCAGTGGCTGACCGCCGCACTCGACGACGCCACCACGGTCCGTGACGTCAGCCACGTCGTGGTCACCGCGCTGCGGGAGCCGCTGGGCGCCGACCGGGTGGCCCTTGCGGAGCTGCAGGGCGACCGGTTCGCGGTCACCGTGCTCGATCCGCCGCAGCCCGCCGCCTGGCCGGAGGCCTGGCGCGCCGAGTGGCGCACCGAGTGGCCCGACGCACCGGTCAGCGCTCTGCCCACCCTCCAACTCGCCCTGCGGGACGGGCGGCTGGACCTGTGGCCGGCTGGCACGGCCTTCGAACCGAACCTCGCGGGCATCGGCGACGGAGGCCTCGCCGTCCTGCCGCTGCCCGCCAAGGGCCGGGTCGCCGGCCTCTGCCTGGTCGGCTGGGACCAGCCGCACGAGTTCGCCCCCGACGAACGGTCCCTGCTGACCGCCACCGCGGCACTGGTCGGACAGGCCCTCAAACGGGCGCACGAGCACGACGCCGAGCAGGAACTCGCGACGATGCTGCAGCGCAGCCTGCTGCCGCGGCGCCTGCCCACGCTGCCGGGCGGGACGGCCGTGGCCCGGTATCTGCCCGCCAGACGGGGCCTGCAGGTGGGCGGCGACTGGTACGACGTCATCGCCCTGTCCGAGGACCGGGTGGCCCTGGTCATCGGCGACGTGCAGGGGCACAGCGCGGGAGCCGCGACCATCATGGGCCAGATGCGTACGGCCGTCAGGGCCTACGCGGTGGAGGGCCACCCGCCCGACGTGGTCGTCTCCCATGCCAACCGCCTGCTCGTCGGTATGGAGACCGACCTCTTCGCCACCTGCTGCTACGCCGAACTGGACCTGGAGCAGGGCAACACGCTCTTCGTCCGGGCCGGGCACCTCGCCCCCCTGGTGCGCCACCCCGACGGCAGCACCGAGGAGATCGAGGTCGAGGGCGGACTCCCGCTGGGCATCCTCGACGAGGCGGAATTCCCCATGACCGCGGTGGAGTTGTCTCCCGGCACGGTTCTCGCCCTGGTCACCGACGGCCTGGTCGAGGCCGCCGGCCTGCCCCTCGACGAGGGCATGCGCCAGACCCGCACGGCGCTCGCCGCGGCCGATCCGGCGGATCTGGGGCGCATGGCCGACCAACTGCTCGGCGACGTCGGCCGCCGCGAGGACGACGTCGCGGTGCTGCTGCTGCGCTACGACGGCATGGGCACCCGGCCGATCAGGGCCGGCTGGGTGGTGTGGCGGCTGCCCGACGCCGTCATGCACGCCCGCCGCTTCACCGCCCGCACCCTGCGCAGCTGGCACGCCGAGGACGTGGCGGACGCGGTCCTGCTGGTCGTGTCCGAACTCGTCACCAACGCCCTGGTGCACACCCAGGGCCCGGTCCGCCTCGACCTCATGCTCCGTGGTGACCGGGTACGGGTCGGCGTGGGCGACTCCTCGCCCCGTTCCCCCGCCAAGCCGGTGATCGTGGACTGGGAGTCGACCGGCGGCCGGGGCCTGCTCCTGGTCGAGGCGATGTCGGAGTCGTTCGGTTCGATGCCGGTGGCCGGCGGCAAACAGGTCTGGAGCGAGATCGTCCTGCCGGGACGAGCACCGGCGCCCACCGCCTCGGGCCCGGGAACGGAACGAGGAGGCCGACGGTGAGAGCCCGCCTGTGGCACGTGGTCGCCGCGCTCGTGGCGGGACTCATGACGATGTCCCAGGCCGCCTGCGGTGGAGGCGGCCAGGCGGGGTCGGACAGCTTCAGCGTCGGCCTGCTGCTTCCGAGCCGATCGGTCCCCCGCTGGGAGCACTCCGACCGACCGCTGATCGAGAAGCGGCTGAAGGAGCTGTGTCCGCGCTGCAGCATGGAGTACGCCAACGCCGAGAACGACGCGGACCGGCAGCGGCAACAGGTGACCTCCATGATCACCAAGGGGGTCAGGGTCCTGATCCTCGACGCAGCCGACGCGAAGGCGCTGCGCTCCTCCATCGTCGAGGCCCACCAGGCGCACGTACCGGTCGTCGCCTACGACCGGCTCGCGGAGGGCCCCATCTCCGGCTACGTCACCTTCGACGGAGATCAGGTCGGCAGGCTCCAGGGCGAGGCGCTCCTGAAGGCGATGGACGGACGGGCGAAGAGCAGGCAGGTGGTCATGCTGAACGGCGATCCCACCAGCCCCAACGCAGGCTGGTACAGAAAGGCCACCCTGTCCGTGCTGGCGGGCAAGGTCAGTATCGGCAGGTCGTACGACATCCAGGGCTGGAGTGCGGACGACGCCCACGCCCAGATGTCCGCCGCCCTCGCGGCCCTGGGCCCGAACCGGATCGGCGGGGTCCTGGCGGCCAACGACGCGATTGCCGCGGGTGCCATCTCCGCGCTCAAGGGCGCAGGCGTCAGGCCACTTCCCCCGGTCACCGGTCAGGACGCCGACCTCGACGCCGTACGGCGCATCGTGGTGGGCGAGCAGTACATGACGGTGTACAAACCGTTCCGGGCGGAGGCGGATGCGGCCGCCGCCATGGCCGTGGCGCTGGGGCGTGGCGACGATCTGAGGAACATCGCCACCACGACGACCGACAGCCCCACCACCAGCCGTATCCCGTCCGTGCTGCTCACCCCGAGGGCTGTCACGGCCCGCACCATCGAGCGGACGCTGGTCAAGGACGGCGTGTACACGGCCGACAAGATCTGCACCCGCGCGCTCCGGCCCGCCTGCCAGCAGGCCGGACTCGCGCGGTAGACACCGTCAAGGGGTGCTGAACGGGTCTCGGCGATGAGCACGTCCTTGCCGTAACTGCTTGCCCGATCGAGCATGCCGAGCGAGCCCGCGGCGGAGGCGCGCGTCGGCGTGGTGAGCATGGCCGCAGGCAGCGCGGCGGCCATGGCGAGCAGAGTGGCGACCTTCGTGACCGCTCACTGTGTGCTGCAGACCGTCTTCGGTGCCGCACTTGTGCCGGGCTGCGCGCTCTGCACTGCCTGTAGGTCCTTGAGGAGTAGCGAGATATGGGGGTCCTGGTCGGCGGCGGCCCTGGCCAGGGTCAGCAGGACGGCCTCGTAGAAGGCGTCCCGGACGGCCGGGGCCATGACGTCGGAGGCGTCCAGGCAGCGCGGACCGTCACCGGTGAGCCGTTCGGCGATCTCGTCCTCGACCTGCCCTTCGTGGGGACGCACCTGGCGATTGGCCGAGAAGACGTGCGCCACCTTCGCCCACTGCTGCTGGCCCTCCTTGGAGGCCAGTCGCTCGATCAGGTCCCTGGCCGGGCGGCGGTCGCTGAACAGCGCGGCGAAGTCTCCGGTCACCTCGTGGGCCCGGACCTGGTCCGGGCCTCCGGGCAGCAGCGGGGCGGAGTCCATCAGCTCCGCCTGCTTCGCGTCGGCCTCTCCGTAGAAGGAGCGGGCGAAGGAGCCTTGGTGCTCCAGGGCGCATCCGCCCCACCCACCGAACAGCAGCCCGTGGCTGTCCGGGTCGCCGCGGTGATCGGTGAGCAGGGCGTGCGCGGCCGCGGCCCTGTTCTGCCGGAACGGGCGGGCCCATGCCTCCCAGGCGTCGCGCAGCGGGGCACTGGTCCACCACTTCTCCTTCTTGTTCCTGCCGAGCGCCCACTTGCCGTAGACGTCCGGACCCGAGTGCTGCAGCACCAGGTCCTCGATCCAGTCGGTGCCGGGCCAGCCGGAGGCGCCGTCGTCCCCCATGCCGATGCACCAACTCTGCAGGCGGGCCGGTGAGTTGGTGGGCCTGTGGCCCTTTCGGTACCAGACGATGCTCTTCAGATCCGCCTTGACGGGGACCCAGTACACGTCCTGGGAGGTCCCGCTCGCCGCGCTCCACGGCGAGCCGTACTGCTGAGGGTCGTAGAGGCCGTTGAGGCGCTTGAGCCGCTTCTGGTCCGCGTACTCGGCGAGTTCACCGATACCGGGCATGATCACGATGTCCGGGGGCTCGCCCGACTGCACCTTGGAGAGCAGCACCTCGCGCTGGGCCGCGGTGCCCTGGTAGCGGAAGGGGATGCCGAAGCCCCGCAGCACCTCCTTGAACTGCTTCTCCTGGGTGCCGGTCCACGTCCCGAGGATGGTCACCGGCTGCTGGTCGTCCTGCTCCGCCCACACCACCACGATGCCGGTGGCAGCTGTCAGCAGCAGTACCACGACGAACACCAGCACCTTGAACCGCCGGGTCACCGTCGCCTCCAGTAGTCGCTGTCGAGCCGGAGCACGAGCCCTGTCGCGGGCATGAGGACGACCAGCAGTCCGCCGATCAAGGTGCCCCGGTACACCCTGTCCGTCCAGGCGTCGTCGCCCAGTTCCCCCCGGATCTCCTCGGATGTCTCCGTGACCCTTTGCTGTGCGCCGGCCAATGCGTGGCTGCAGCAGTCCTGACGGGAGACCTCGGTGATCGTCTGCAGGTCGCTCAACGCGTGGTCGAGGTCGTCCTCGGTGGAGGACGTTGTCAGCAGCGGGACGACCGCGAGCAGCACCGTGAGGACGAAGCCTGCGAGCAGATACGGATTCCAGTCGCGGCCGCAGCGGTCACGCAGCACGAACAGCGCCGACATCAGGGTCAACGCCAGTGCTGTCAGGGCGAGTTCGGCGACCCACCAGCCGCCGCGCCGCACCCACCCCATGGCGGCGGTGGCTTCGGCGTGCTTCATCTGGACCTGCTGCAGTCGGTCCAGCCGGGGCACGAGTCCCACGCCCGGGCGGGTGAGCAGCGAGTTCGCCTCCTTGAGCTTCTGCTCCTGCATGTAGTCCTGGTCCTGGTACAGAGAGGTACCGAGGTTGAGCGAGTTGCCGTAGGTGGCGAGCAGACCGTTGACGGTGCCGAGGTCCTGGTCCGTCCGGTCCGCGATCCGCGACAGGCTCTGGCCGGCGGCGGAGAGCTGGGACCGGTAGGTCTCGCCGGAGCCCGCGACGTGGATGAGGTCCCTTTTCAACAGGACCTCGGTCTCCCACTCGGCACGCAACACCGCGAGCCGGGCGGCGGCCAGCCCCTGGACGGCCGGTGCCTCCCGGGAGGAGAGCGCCTCGACGCCGCGCTGGGTCTGGTGGTAGGAGAGGAGCAGGGAGCCCACCGCCACCATCGCGCACACCGTCAGGACCAGGAGGTGTGCCTCCAGCAGCCGGCGGGTCCGAAAGGGGCTCAGGCGTCCGCGCCAGAAGGCGGCAAGGGAGTGGCCGCGCCGGGAGGTGGCGCCCGTGGTCGTCACAGCAGCTCCTTCCCGCAGGCGATGCAGTAACGGGCCTCGCTCCCGGCCAACGCCGAGCAGTGCCCGCAGTGCGGGCCCGGCCGGGGGTAGACCGTGTCGGTCAGGGTTCCGCCGGGATAGGACCCGGCGCGCAGGATCATCGGGCGGAGGGCACCGGAGTCGACGGCGTTCGGCAGCCGGACCCGTCCCGCGGCAGCGTCCTCGATGTCGGCGACTTCGCGGATCTCGCCCAGCACCCAGTCCGCCTCGAACTTCTCAGCCATGCTCGCGGCCTGCCCCAAGCAGCGTTCGGCGACCTCCCGTTGGCCGTCCTGGAGAGCTTCGAGGCCCTCCCGCAGGGCATTGCGCATGGCGGCGGTGCCGGTCAGGAAGCGCACGCTGTCGGCGCCCGCCGAGGCGTGCGCCGGTGCCGGCCCGGGGCGGTGCCAGCGGGCGACGACGGGCGCATGGACATCGCCGATGGAGACCATGGCGAACTGCAGGTCGGACTCCAGCGGGTCGGTGTCGGCGTCGGCGACGAGAGTGAGCAGATAGTCGCGCCTGCCCTGCTCCTGCCATTGGTAGGTCGGGAAGCTCCAGTGGTGCGGCCGGTCGGGCTGGGACTGCGCGCGCAGGCGGCGCGGCCGGGGCGCCTTCTCGCTGAGCGAGACCTGGCGCACGGAAGGCCGCACGGTCACCTCGATCGGCAGTTGCGGGGTGTGCACCCGGCGCAGCCGCCCGATGGCGCCGGTGATCGCACCGCCGAGCCCCTCGTCCACGAACTCGGCGGTGCCGTGCAGCCGTTCGGCGAGGGCCAGCAAGGGGTCGGGGTTCCAGTTCGCGCCCACGGCGAACACATCGCAGGTGAACTGACCGGCGCAGGCCTCCAGTTCCTCCTCCAGCCGGGTCTCGCCCGGGGCGCTGCTGCCGTCGGTGATCAGCACGAGATGGCGTACGGACAGCGGGCGGCCGGTGAGCAGGGCGCGGGCACCGGCCGCCCAGACGGCGTACCCGGCCGGCCGCGGACCGTCCCGGTGCAGTGGGAGCGCACCTGCGGCGAAGACGGCCCGGCGCTTGACCGCATGGTCGGCGACGGCCCACTCCGCGTCGCCGCGCGGATAGCACCGCACCGGCTCGGGCCCGCTGCCGAGCACGGTGAAGGAGATGCCGTCGGGCAGGGCGCGCAGTGCGGTCGGCAGAGCGTGCCGTACGACCGGCCGGTTGGCCTCGGCGACGTCCACCGCGATGATCACGGCGAGTTCCACCGCGGGCAGGTCGACGGGAGCGCTGTCGGCGGCCACGTCGACCCGCAGATGCGCCTCGATCTTCGCGCTGCGGTGCGGACGCAGGTCACCGTCGAGATCGACGTGCAGCTGGATGGCCGGCTGCAGCGGCAGGGTGTGGCTGCTCATGCCGTACGTCACCGCTCCTTCCCTTTCGTCGCCGTTCGGGCTGTCGTTGCCGTGCGGTCGGCGCGTCGGCCCGTCGGCCCGTCGGCCCGTCAGAAAACTGTCTGCGGCCGCACCGCGTGCAGCAGGTCCACAAGGTGCTCATGGGCGGCGGCCGACTCCCGGTTGCGGGCGGCCAGTTGCCGGTAGTGCGACTCCAGCTGTCTGCGCAGCTCCCGTTCCGCCGCGCTCATGCGTCTGAGGCTGCGGAGGTACAGCCGTCCGGCGTCCCCTCCCGCGGGACCGGGCCTGTCGTCGAGGCCGCGCAGGGCGTCCAGTTTCCATTCGTGCAGTTCCGTGCTCAGGCGCAGCGCCTCGTCCTCGGACAGGCTCGGCTCACCGGCGCCCGGAGTCTGGTGCACCAGACCGGCCAGTTCGGCCAGCGCCGCGTCGACGTCGGCGGGCGCGGGCAGCTGATCGCGCTCCCCGGGCAGCCGGGCCGCGCGGATGCGCAGGGAGGCGATCCGGGCGACCGTGTGGTCCAGGGTGCCGGGGCGGACCCGGCCGAGCACGTCGAGGGCCGCCCTGCGGTCGCCCGCACGCAGTGCGAGGCGGGCCAGGCCCAGGGCGGCGCCGCCGTGCGCGGGGTTGCGGGCGAACACGGCCTCGTACAGCTCCTTGGCGGTCGGGCCGGCCCGGTCGTCGCCGAGCCGCTCCCCGCAGTAGGCGAGGGCCAGTTTGGGCGCGTACTCGCCGGGCAGCTCGAGGTGCACCTGGGCGAAGTGGGTCCTGGCCTCGGCGACCTGCCGCGGGTCGTCGCGCAGGCCGGCGCTGCGCAGCGCGAGCAGCGCGCGGTGCCACTCCAGCCGCCACCGGCGCACGGCGGAGGGGCCGGGGATGGAGTCGGCGGTGTCGAGCTCCAGTTGCGCCCGGTTCAGGTCGTCCTCCGTGTTCCGGTCCAGCAGGACGCGCACGTTGTGCAGGCAGATCTCCACCGAGCGCGGCTCCTTGTCCTCCTGGTCGAGGAGCTGCCCCGGGTCGTAGCCGCTGCTCACCTCGAACCGCGCGGTCTGCGGGTCGCCCGGATAGCGCCGCGGCACCGGCAGACAGCGGGCGATCTCGGCGGGGGTGGGGGCGCCCAGGTCGAGGGCGGGGGCCACCGGCGGTTCGTGGCGGAGGCGGCGGGGGCGCTCCAGCCAGTGCTCGATGCCCGGGACCGTGCCGAGCCGGGCACCGAGCAGCTGCGGGGACGGCCGGAAGTAGTCGGAGGGCTCGGGAGGGTCGGTCTTGCCGCGCAGTGCGCGGATCTCCCGCAGCGCGCCCCGCAGCTGGCCGGCCATCTCCCGGGCGTCGGCGAACCGCTTGCCCGGGTCGGGCCGCACGGCGCGCTCGACGACCTTCCAGAAGGAGGCGCTGCCGAGCCCGGGCACCCTGTCGACGGCCCAGCCTCCGAGTTCCCCCAGGGTGACGCCGACGGTGTGCAGGTCGTGGGCGACGGTGGGGCCCGGCGAGTACGCGGTCTCGGGCGCCATGTACGGGGGCGTCACATGGGCCGGGGGCCGGCTCTGGCCGTGTTCGCGCATGCCGCCGAGATCGATCACCTTGACGCCGTCCCCGTGGTGCACGACGTTCGAGGGCTTCATGTCCCCGTACACGAAGACCCGTTCGCGGCCGGCGTGCAGATGGACGAAGGCCTCCAGGATCTGGCAGCCGTACGCGGCGACATGCTCGATGTCGAGGACCGTCTCACCGCGCCGGGTCTCTTCGACGACCTTCTCGAGGGTGCCGTCGCCGACGTCGTCCATGACGATGTAGCCGCCGGTGACCTGGCCGTCGGTGTCGCTGCGGGCGACGAAGTCGCGGATCTGGACGATGCGCGGGTGGCGGATCGCGACGAGGTTCTGACGTTCGACGTCGGCGAGCCTGGCGCCGTCCTGCTCGTACCGGTTGAGCAGTCCCTTGACGGCGACGACGTCACCGAGATGGGTGTCCTCGGCGAGGTAGACCCAGCCCTGGCCGCCGTGCGCGATGGGTCCCATGATCCGGTACTGGTCGCGCAGCACCTCGCCCTCGGCGAGTTCCGGACGGTACGAGTAGGGCTTGCCGCACACCGGGCAGTACCCCTCGGCCGGCACCGGGCCCTCGGTGTAGGGCGGGGCGAAGGTGATGCCGCACTCGGCGGAGGAGCAGGCCATGGTGATGCGCAGCGGTGCTTCGGGGTCGATGAGGCGTTCCTCAGCGGGGCGCGGTACGCGCTGGGGCAGTGCGAGGAGCAAGTCGGGCCCCAGGTCCCGCGGGTTCTCCGGCAGGGCGGGCAGTTCGGGGGCGTCCTCGGCACGGCCGCAGTCGGAGCAGTAGCCGGTGGGCAGCACGGTGCCGCCGCAGGGGGCTCCGCTGAAACGCCGGTGCGGACAGGCCGTCATGCTCTCGTCCTCCTGCGCTGCCCGGGCCGGGCGCGGCCCCCTCATCCCTGGCCTCGGTGTTGCCGCAGGTCGGCACGTACGGTCTTGATCAGCCCGCGCAGCCGGGACAGTTGCCCGTGCGGGTCCGTGAGGCCTTCGATCACGCGGAGTTCGTGCCGCCGCCGGTCGGCCGTCTCGGTCGCGCGGCTGAGGGAGGCGCTGTCGACGACGCCCCAGCGGATCGCGCGGCCGAACTCCTCGGTCTGCAGACGGGTGATCAGCGCGTCCGCATGGCCGAGCAGGGCGGGCCGCAGCAGTTGGTCGCGGGCGGCGCTCCAGCCGGTGCCGCCCTCGTGACGGAAGACGAGCAGCAGCCGGACGCCGAGGACCCGTAATCGGACCAGGAGTTCGATCAGCGGGCCCGGCTCGGGTTCTTCGTCCAGGCCGTCGACGAGGACCGTGACCGGGCGGACGGGCGCGCGTTCGGCCGCCCGCCGTGGCTGGGGTTTGCGGCCGAGCAGCCAGTACCAGTACGCCAGGTACTCGCCGGTCGGGACGGTGATCCTGTCCAGGGCGTGGTCGGCGAGGTCCGGCCTGCTGGCGCCGCCGCGATGGACGACGTCGGCGCGGTGCAGCAGATGGCGCAGCGAGCGGTCCTTGCCGCTGCCCGCCGTCACCACGGTGATCTTCACCGGGTCCTCGTCCGGGTCCTCGAACCACCGCGTCGACCGCTCCTCGAAGTCGCGGTCCCATGCGGACGGGCGGCTCAACTCTTCGATGAGCGGCGAGAGTCCGGCGATGCGATCAACGGGGATCAGATACGAGAAGGCGAGCCGGTTCTTCTCGGGCAGCACCTCGTTCATGTCGCCGCGCCAGCTGACGACGAGACCGACCACCCGCACGGGCGGTCCTTCGCGCGGCCCTGTGCACACCCCGGCGCCGCTGAAGCCCTTGCGGACCACCTCCGCCTTGGTGACGGCATCGAGCTGCACCAGATCACCGCTGGCCCCGCTGATCCGGCCCCACAGGCTCATGCCGTCGTCGAAGCCCACCGCGTAGCCGGTCGCGTACACCTCCATGCCGCTGTGCAGCGTGCGCTCCAGTGGGGCGGGGCGCGCCTGCGGGCGCGGGCTGTCCAGGCGCAGTACGGCGACGTCCTCACCGCGGTCGGGCAGCCAGCCGCCGGGCAGGACACGTGCGGCCACCGGTTCCAGGTCGCTGTTCTCCGCGAACTCCAGCCACATCACGCCGTCCGGGTGGTCCACCACATGTGCGCAGGTCAGTGCCGTGTCCTGGTCGACGAGGACGCCGGCCCCACAGATGGGCCCATGAGCGCCCTCGCGCCGCAGCCTGAGTCTCCAGTCCGCACGCAGTTCCCCCATGGTGTCTGAGACTACGCTCGGAGCATGCTGCGTCCCTAGACTTGTGACCAGGTTCGATCGGTCAATCAATGGAAGCCGGCCATGAGTTGACATGAGGGTTCCCCGCGCCCCCCTTGGGCGCGGGGAGGGTGCGCCTAGTGCCGGTGGTCTCCGATCCTGACGGTGCCGGTGGTCCTCGTACCGTCCTGGTTGTCGTAGACGACGTCGCCGGTGGACTTCTTCCAGATCCTGATGCGGTACGTGTCCGGGCCGTCGGTGGCGGTGATGCGGAACCCGTAGCCGCCGCGGCCGTCGACCGTGCCGGAGCCCTGGTAGACGGCCCGGGAGCCGGTGATCACCAGCCAGTCGGAGCTGGTGGAGCGGAAGGCGAGCTTGGCGGCCCCGAAGCCGAACACGGCCTCCCCGATGGGGGTGCCGGCCCCCTTTCGGTAGCGGGCGCCGAAGGTGAACGCCGCCTTTCCGGTCAGCCCCGGCTTGGCCGGGAAGGCGCCGGCCGGTGACGTGATCGTGCCGGCGCCGAACGCCGGACCGGCGTCACGGTCGTAGACGATCACCTCGGGGAGCGTGGTGCTGTCCGTGCCCCCGTCGTCGTCGGAGACGGTGAGCACCGGGCGGTGGATGCCCGCGGTGGCGTAGACGTGCCCGGCCCGGCAGGCGTCGCCGGAGTCGGTGAGCCGGCCTGATGCCGGTCCGGTGCCGTCCTTCCAGTCGATCGTGCAGGTGTGGCTGTCGGACGTGCCCGGATCGGTGAAGGAGGCGGTGACAACCACCGGTTTCCCGACCGGAGTCGGGGTCGCCGGGCCTGTCGCCGAGGTGATCGACGGGGCGGCGTTGGCGACCGTGACCGTGGTGGTGTCGGTGCTGCGGCCGCCGGTCAGGGTGAGCTTGAAGGTGCCGTTGTCGGTGCAAGTGACCGTCGTGCGGGCCGAGCCCGGGTCCGTGACCGTGCAGGGTGCGCCGTTCTCCACTGTCCACTTGGGCGTGCCCGCACCGGAGATGGTGCCCGCGAGCGGGATGGCGTCCCCCTCGGTGCCGGTGGCGTCCGGGCCTGCGTGGACGATGGTGACCGGGTCGATGCTCGTGAGTGTCGGGACCACCTTCTCGATCAGGCCGTCGGAGTCGAACTCCATCTTGTCGATGGTGGTTTCACGGTGCGTGCCGTCTCCGCCGGGGATGGCGAAGCGGTGGTAGGCGATGTACCAGTCGTCGGTGTTCGGGACGTGTACGACGCTGTGGTGGCCGGTGCCCTTGATGCCCTGGGAGAGGTCCTTCGAGAGGATCACGCCCCGCTTGGTCCAGGGGCCGGTGGGGGAGGGGCCGGTGGCGTAGGCGACCCGGTAGTTCTCGTCCCGGGTGTCGTTCTCCGACCACATGAAGTAGTAGGTGCCCTTGCGCTTGATGACGAAGGAGCCCTCGTTGTAGCCGCTCGGGGTGATGTCCTTGACCTTCGACGTGTCGATGGAGGTCATGTCCGCGCCCAGCGGGACGACATACGCGTGGCCGTTGCCGAAGTACAGGTACGACTGGCCGTCGTCGTCGGTGAAGACCGCGGGGTCGATCATCTGGCCGCTGAAGTCCCCCGCCTTCAGCAGCGGCTTGCCCAGCGCGTCCTTGAACGGGCCGGTCGGCGAGTCGGAGACCGCGACGCCGATGTTCGCGTCGGCGCAGAAGTAGAAGTAGTACTTCCCGTCCTTCTCGGCGATGGTCGGCGCCCAGGCCCTGCTGTCCGCCCAGGAGATGTCCGGGCCGAGGTCGAGGATGACGCCGCGGTCCTTCCAGTGCACCAGGTCGGTGGAGGAGTACGCCTTGAACTGCGTGCCGCTCCAGCCGTCGAAGCCGTCGGTGGTCGGGTAGATGTAGAAGGTGTCGCCGAAGCGGACGATGTTCGGGTCGGCGTTCAGTCCGGGCAGGACCGGGCTCTTCATGACGAGCGCCGACACGGTCCAGGCGCGCTTCTTGCCGTCGGAGCCCGTCACCTCGTACGTCACCGGCTTGCTGAAGTCCTGGACGCTGCCGGAGGCGGGGCTGATCGCCGCGCCGTGGGCCAGGGTGAACTCAGGTGCCAGCGCGGTGAGATCGGTGCCTTCCTTCATCGGCAGCGTGATTTTGCTGTCGGCGTTGTCGACGATGGCGTCCACCTTCAGATCAGGGTGTGCGGCCTTCGCGATGCCCGCCGTGTTGCCGCTGAGCTCCATGACCTCCGCGGCCGACAGGGCCCGGTCGTAGATGCGGAAGTCGTCGACCTCGCCGCCGAAGTACGGGTCGGCCGAGTACAGGGACCGGCCGATGTAGCCGCTGTAGTCCTTGTTCGCGTCGTACAGCTCGGAGGGCTTGATGGTGGTCGTCGTGCGGGCCGCCTCGATGCCGTCGACGTAGAGGACCATCGTGCCGGTCGAGCCGTCGAGGGTGACGGTGACGTGCCGCCACTCACCGGGCGTGAGCTGCGAGCCGGCCGTCAGCTTCGACTCCGCCGACCAACTGGCCTTCGTGATCGCCGAGTAGAGGCTGGAGCCGCCGTTGGAGGGGGTGGCGAAGAGGTACTTGTCGCTGTCGGGGCCGAGCCCGAACAGCCACTGGAAGCTGCTGCCGCCCTTCCACTTGGCGTAGGTCGACACGGTCACGCTGTCGGCGTTCCTCAGCACGCCGTTCGGGATCTTCACATACGGCGAACTCGACGCGTCCCCCGACATCTTGAACGAGCCGCCCGTCACACCCGTGCCGAAGTCGGGCGTGTGGACGTAGGTGCCGTGGTAGCCGTGTCCGCTGGAGTCATGGGCGATGTTGCCGCCCGTCTCGTCGAAGTCGTAGTGCAGGAGCAGGTCGGCCGGGACGTCCGGGCCCTCCTCCGACACCGTGACCTCGGCCTGGACGGGGAGGGCCGAGCCGTCCGGCAGGCTGCCCGTCACGGTGAAGGTTCCGGGGTTCGCGTAGGCCGAGGCCGGGACGTCGTCCCAGGTGACGGCGACGGGCCGGTCGACCCCGTCGGCGTACTTCGCGATCACGGTGGCCGGCAGGACCGGCGCCTGACCGGTCTTCGTCTTCACCTTCACGCCCTCGACGCTCTCCACCAGCTGGTCGGGCTGGTAGGCGCGCAGCAGTCGGTCGTACTCGGCCTGGGTGACCGGCAGGACGGTGCCGTGGCGCGGCCTGGCCGGCAGGTCGTAGCCGGTGGACGGGGTCCACTTGCCGGAGGCCAGGTCCGTCGTCTCGAACGGGATGTAGCCGCGGCCGCCGAACTCGTCCAGGAAGGCGTACCACTTGTCCTCGGTGTTGGACTTGAACACCAGCGGCCCCTCGGCCGCACTCATCGCGCCCTTGCCGATGCCCTCGGCGACCGGGTCCCAGGAGCCCAGGATCGAGTCGCTCTTCTCCTCGAAGATGAACTTGCTGTTGGGGGTGGAGGAGGTGTTGTTCCGCTCGTCCTTGGACAGGCGGTAGTACGTCCCGTCGTGCTGGATCATCGTGGAGTCGATGACCGAGTAGCCGCGGTCGATCCACACCTTGGGCTCGCTGAAGGTGTAGAAGTCGCGGGTGGTGGCGTACATCATGCGGTTGTACGTGTCGCCGCTGTGCTCGGCGTTGTCGTACAGCTTCGACGCCCAGAAGACCACGTACTCGCCGCGTTTCGCGTCGTAGAAGGCCTCCGGCGCCCAGGTGTTGCCCGCGCTGTCGGGGGAGATCTTCACCAGCCGCTGGTTCGTCCAGTGCACCAGGTCGGTGGACTCCCAGATCATGATGGACTTGCTGCCGGTGCGCTGGGCTGCGTCCCAGTCGCCGTTGCCGTAGATCCTGAGGTCGGTGGCGATCTGGTAGAACTTGTCGCCCTCGGGAGAGCGGATGATGAACGGGTCGCGCAGGCCCTTCTCGCCGAGCGTGGAGGTGAGGACCGGCTTGCCGTCGTTCAACTCCCGCCAGTGCAAGGGGTCGTTGCCCTTGCTGAGGGCGTTGTAGATCTGTTCGCCGTCCGCCGTGCCCTCGCCGGTGAAGTAGCTGAACATGTAGCCCTTGAGGGCCGCCCTGGCGGGCAGTTCGGGCACCTGTGCGGTGAAGGTGCGGGTGGCGGTCGCCTCGCCCTTGGTCACGGTGGCGGTCAGCTCGACGGTGGTGGCGCCGTCGCCGTGCGCGGGGCGGTGGACCACGCCGTCGGCGGAGACGACGTCCGGGTTCGCGGAGGACCAGGCGACCTGCGTGGCGTACGAACCGCTCGTCGGGAGGGTGAGGTTGCCGCGTGCGTCGTCGAGGTTGTGGACGCTCAGCGCGTCGGCGGCCTGCCGGGTGGCGGTGGCGTCGTCGACGTCGGGCAGGACCGTGACCTCGAAGGTGCGGGTGTCGGTGACCGTGCCCTTCTTCAGGGTCGCCGTCAGGGTGGCGTGGCCGTCCGGTGCACCGGCGGCCGGGCGGGTCACCTTGCCCGAGTCCGAGACCACCGCGGTGTTGTCGCTCGCCCAGCTGATCGTGGAGCCGCCCGCCGTACCCGTCTTCGGCAGGTCCAGATCGGCGGTGACGGCGCTGGTGTCACCGAGGCTCAGGGCCGCCTTGTCGTCGGCGACGCCCTGCGTGTCGACGGGAAGGGCGAGTTGCTCGACCTCGGAGCCGGCCAGCGCGCGGTCGTAGACGCGGAAGTCGCGGATACGGCCCTTGAAGAGCTTGTCGCCGGAGTACACGGACTTGCCTATGTAGTTGGCGGTGGTGGTACCGGAGCCGATCGCGCCGGGGGTGATGGTCACCGACGTGTTGCGGCCCACCTCGACGCCGTCCTCGTAGAGCACGCCCGTGGTGCCGGTCTGGGTGTAGGCGAGGTGCTTCCAGACCGCGCGGGTGAGGTTGTGGGAGTCGGACGGCTTCGTGGTCTGTTCCGTCGACCAGTTGCCGGTCGCCACCGAGGTGCGCAGGGAGTTGCCGGTCGTGAACAGGTAGCCGTTGCCGTTGCCGCCGCTGGAGTTGCCGAAGCCGTAGAGGAAGTACGGCGTGCTCTGCGCGGAGTCGAGGAGCACGTCCAGGGAGACGGTGATCGAGTCCATGCCCTTCATGACGTCGTCCGGCACCTTGATGTAGGTGTCGGATCCGTTGAAGGCGAGCCCCTGACCGGAGGCCGACCAGTCGGCGGTGCCGCTCACCGTGCCGTCGCGGCCGTTGCCGGAGGCGTCGCTCACGGTGGTCCCGGATCCGCCGTCGAGTTTGTACCAGAGGGCCAGACCGTCGGTGAGGGCGGAGGCTTCGGCCGTCTGTGCCGCCTGCGCGGGAACGGCGGGACCGGCGAGGGTCAGGAGCATCGCGGCGGCGGTCAGTCCGGCGAGATGACCCGCCAGGCGTCTCGCGCGGGTGCGAAGTCGTGCGCTGTGCGTCATGTCGGGATTCCCTGCTGAGACACGGCTGATGAGGGGGGAAAGGCGGGATGCGGACAAGCGGGAGCGGGCCGACAGCGCGTTCGCCGCGGGCCTGGTGTTACGTGGAGGTGACGTCGTGTTGCGAGAGTTTCAGTCGGCGTCCTACGGGGCGTCAAGAGGTTTCGAACGATGTGCGACAGGTCGAACGAAAGGAGCCGGGATGAGTACGGCGACCGTCGTCGGCGCCGGGCCCAACGGGCTGGCCGCCGCCGTCGCCCTGGCCCGGGCCGGCCTGCGGGTCACGGTGCTGGAGGCGGCCGACACGATCGGCGGCGGCACCCGCTCCGGCGAGGCGATCGTGCCGGGGCTGCTGCACGACTTCTGCTCGGCCATCCACCCCATGGCAGTCGGCTCGTCGTTCCTGAACTCGCTCGGCCTGGAACGCTACGGGCTGCGCTGGGCGTGGCCGGAGATCGACTGCGTCCATCCGCTCGACGGCGGCACGGCCGGGGTGCTGCACCGCTCGGTGACCGCGACCGCCGCCGGTCTCGGCGCCGACGGCCGGACCTGGCGGCGGCTTTTCGAGGGACCGTCGGCGGCGTACGACACCTTGGGCGACGACATCATGGGCCCGCTGCTGCGCCCGCCCCGGCACCCGATCCGCCTGGCCCGCTTCGGCGTTCCCGCGCTCGCCCCCGCCTCCGTGCTGGCGAAGGCGTTCAGGACCGAGGAGGCCCGGGGCCTGTGGGGCGGGGTCGCCGCGCATGCCTTCCACCCGCTGGAGCGGCCGCTGACCGCGAGCATCGGGCTGGGCATCGTCACCGCGGGCCACCGTTACGGCTGGGCCGTGGCCGAGGGCGGCTCGCGTCACATCACCGACGCGATGGCGGCGCTGCTGCGCGAACTCGGCGGGACGATCGAGACCGGGGTACATGTGCGGTCCGTCGCCCAACTCCCGGACGCGGACGTGACCTTGTGGGACGTGGCCCCCACCGCCCTGGCCGACATCCTCGGTGATCTGCTGCCGCCCCGGACCGCCCGCGCCTATCGGCGCTACCGCTACGGACCGGGCGCGTTCAAGGCCGACTTCGCGGTCGAGGGCGGAGTTCCCTGGCGCGCCGAGGCCGCACGGCGGGCCGGCACGGTGCACCTCGGCGGCACCTACGCCGAGATCGCGGCCGCGGAGCGGTACGTCCATGCCGGGCGGATGCCCGAGCGGCCGTTCGTCCTGGTCGGCCAGCAGTACCTGGCCGACCCGTCACGCTCGGCCGGCGACATCCATCCCGTATGGTCGTACGCCCACGTCCCGAACGGCTACACCGGCGACGCCACCGCGGCGATCACCGCCCAGATCGAACGGTTCGCGCCCGGCTTCCGGGACCGCGTCATCGGCACCGCGGTGCGCACCACGCCCGGCTTCGCCGAGTACAACCCCAACTACGTCGGCGGCAACATCATGACCGGCGCCACGGACATCCCCCAGCTCCTCCTCGGAACGCACCTCACCCTGCAGCCCTACGACACCGGAGTTCCCGGCCACTATCTGTGCTCCGCGGCCACCCCGCCCGGCGCCGGCGCCCATGGGATGTGCGGAGCCCATGCCGCGGCCAGGGCCCTGCGGCGGCTGCGCGCGTGACGCGGGGTCCGTCAGGGGTCAATCCCCGTCCCGGGCCGCTCGTACGAGGGCGTCGAAGAGGCCCTGCTGTGCGGTGTCCTCGTGGGCGGTGTCCTCCGGGTGCCACTGAACGGACGTGAACCACCCGTGGGCGTCGGGGAGTTCGAGTCCCTCCACCGTGCCGTCCGCGGCGCGCGCGGTGACCGTGAGCCCTCTGCCGGGGCGGTCCACCCGCTGGTGGTGGTAGCAGGACGCCTCCACCTTCTGCACGCTCGTGGCCTGCTCCAGCAGGGTGCCGGCCCGGATCGCCACCGGGTGCACGAGGTGCCGGTGCTCGCGTTCCGGGCCGCCCATGTCCTGGTGCAGGGTGCCGCCGAGGGCGACGTTGACGACCTGGAGGCCACGGCAGACCGCCAGCAGGGGGAGGCCGAAGTGCAGGGCCGTACGGGCGAGTCCGAGGTCGAAGGCGTCCTGGAGGTCGTCCACGTCGTACACGGTGTCGTGGGTGTCGGTGGCGCCGTAGCGGTGCGGGGCCAGGTCGCCGCCGCCGGGCAGCAGGACGCCGTCGAAGCGGGCGAGCCGGGAGGCGACCTCACCGTCCGCGGGGTGGATGCTCACCGGTTCCCCGCCCGCCCGCCACACCGCCTCGATCAGCGCGCGGGCGTTGACCTCGGCCGCGTACCGCAGGGCAGAGGCGGTGGCGGAGAAGCGCGCGGGGATCGCTATCAAGGGGCGCGTCACAGCTGGATCCAGGTCGTCTTGAGCTCGGTGTACTTCTCGATGGCGTGCACGGACTTGTCACGCCCGTTGCCGGACTGCTTCATACCGCCGAAGGGCACGGTCAGGTCGCCCTCCTCATAGCAGTTGACCCAGACCGTGCCGGCCTTCAGCGCCCGGGAGACCGTGTGGGCGGTGGACAGGTCGGAGGTCCACAGGCCGGCGGCGAGGCCGTACTCGGTGGCGTTGGCGAGTCGTACCGCCTCGTCCAGATCGTCGAAGGCGAGGACAGACAGGACCGGCCCGAAGATCTCCTCGCGGGCCAGCCGCATGCCGGGGGTGACCTGCTCGAAGACGGTCGGCTCCAGGAAGCAGCCGCCGGTGTCGGTGAGGGTGCGGGAGCCGCCCGTGAGCAGGCGTGCGCCTTCCGCACGGCCGGTGGCGACGTGGCCGAGGACGCGGTCCAGATGGTCTTCGCCGACCAGGGCGCCCATCTCGGTCGCCGGGTCCAGCGGATCACCGACCCGCAGCTCGCGGGCCCGGGCCACGATCGCCTCGGTGACGCGTTCGGCGACGGAGGAGTGCACCAGCAGCCGGGAGGGTGCGGTGCACATCTCGCCCTGGTTGAAGAAGATGCCCCAGGCGGCCGTGGCGGCGGCCTTCTCCAGGTCGGGGGCGTCGGGCAGGATGATGTTCGGTGACTTGCCGCCCAGCTCCAGCCAGACGCGTTTGAGGTTGGAGTCGGCCGCGTAGTGCAGGAAGTGGCGGCCGACCGCCGTGGATCCGGTGAACGCCAGGACGTCCACATCGGAATGCAGGCCGATCGCCCGGCCGGCCACCGGTCCGTCGCCGGTCACGACATTGAGCACGCCCGGCGGCAGCCCGGCCTCGGTGGCGAGCCGCCCCAGCAGCACAGCGGACAGAGGTGAGTTCTCGGAGGGCTTCAGGACGACCGTGCAGCCCGCCGCCAGCGCCGGTGCGACCTTCCAACTCGCCAGCGTCAGCGGGAAGTTCCACGGCACGACGGCGCCCACGACACCCGCCGGCTCCCGGGTGATCAGGGCGAGGGCGTCCGGAGCGGTGTGCGGGGACTCGTCGGTGAGTTTGTCCGCCAGCTGCCCGTACCAGCGGAAGGTGTTGATGGCGGCACGCAGTTCGATGTCGTGCGCGTCCGTGATCGGCTTGCCCATCTCCAGGCTGATGGTCAGCGCGAGCTTCTCCCGCTGCTCTTCGAGCAGTTCGGCGATGCGCAGCAGGATCCGCCCGCGGTCGGCGGGCGCGAGGCGCGGCCAGGGGCCGGAGTCGAAGGCACGGCGCGCGGCGGCCACGGCCAGGTCGACCTCGGCGGGCCGGGCGTCGGCGATCTCGGCGAGGACCTGTCCGTCGCGCGGCGAGACGACCGCGAAGGAAGGGCCGGCGCCCGGTTCGTCCGTACCGTCGATGTGGTGCCCGGTGGGCAGCTGCAGATCCTTGGCGCGCCGCAGCAGGTCGTCGTGGGCGAGGGGCGGCATCAGCTGTCCGCTCCCTGGCCCTCGGGGCTTCCGGAGGGTTCGGACCGCTGCCCGTTCCGGGTCAGCCGCGCCGCGGCCAGCCCCAGGACCAGCACCGCCGGGACGGAGAGCTGGAGCCAGACGGCGGTGGCCTGGTCACCGCCGATCAGCGTGGTGAAGTTCTCGATGATCAGCCAGATCCCGCCGGCGATGCCCAGCGCGCCCATAATCGGTGCGACCAGGGTGTTCCAGGTCCGGGTGTCGGCCCGGGTACGGCGGAAGAAGAAGACCACGGAGACGGAGGTCAGGAAGTACAGGAGCATGATCCCCAGGACGGCAACCCCGCTGAACCAGGAGAAGAGCGTCAGCACCGGGTCCTTGCCGAGCAGCGCGAACGGCATGACCAGGGCCACCGCGACCACCGTCTGGACGATTCCCGCAGCCCAGGGGGAGTGGCGCCGGTTCAGCGCGGTCAGCCGGTGCGGCAGCAGCCCTTCACGGCCCAGCGAGAACAGGTAGCGGTTGGCGGAGTTGTGGAACGCCAGGATGCCGGCGAACAGCGAGGTGGCCAGCAGGACGGGCAGCACATCGCCGGCCCAGCCGCCGAACTGGGCGGAGATCGGTGCGAAGACGAAGGACGTGGCGTCGCCCGACGCCAGCGCCTTGCCGGCCTCCGCGGTCGCCTTGGACGCGCCGTGCGCGGAGATCAGCATCCACGAGGTGAAGGCGAAGAAGCCGGTGATCACCGCGACCGCCAGGTAGGTGGCGCGCGGGACGGTCTTCCGGGGATCCCGGGCCTCCTCGCCGTAGATGGCGGTGGCCTCGAAGCCGATCATCGAGGCCACGGCGAACATCAGCGCCACACCGGGGGCGCCCTGCAGTGCGGCGTGGGGAGAGAAGCTGTCGCCGAAGCCGAGCCCCTCGGGGCCACCGCCCTTGACGAAGGTCACGAGGGCGAAGACGGTCAGGATGCTGAACTCCGCCAGCACGAACACGGCCAGGATCTTGGCACCCATCTCGATCCCGGCGGCCCCCAGGACCTGGACGACCGCCATGGTGACCAGCGTGCACACCCACCACGCGACGTGTACGTCCCCGTAGTGCTCGATGAGCCCGCTCACCGTCGCGCCGTACAGCCCGTACATGGCCGCCTGGACGGCGCAGTAGGCGAGGAGGGCGACCCCGGCGCTGCCGGAGCCGGTGGAGCGGCCCAGGCCCTTGCCGATGTACATGTAGAAGGCCCCGGCGTCCACGACGTGACGGCCCATGGCGACGAAGCCGATGGAGAACAGCAGGACCACGAGCCCGGCCGCGAGATAGGCGGCGGGGGTGCCGGCGCCGTTGCCGATGGCGACGGCGATCGGAACCGCTCCGGCGATGCCGGTCAGCGGTGCCTGGGCGGAAAGGACGAAGAAGAGGATGCCCAGGACACCGAGGGAATCGGGCTTGAGCCTGCCGGTCATGGATGAGTCTTGCGCACTGTGCGGGGAGACCGCCGTCTGACTGTCCACTCGGATCACCTGTCGGGCACGGGGAGGGATGGTGGTTCGTTTAGGGTCAAACGAGTTGCTTCATGGTGGGCTGGAACTATCCGTTTGGCAAGGGGGTCGGCGGAGTTTTCCGCGCAACCGCAAAAGGCCCCGGGAAACGCCCCGGGGCCTGGAAAAAGCGCAGCTCAGGAGTCGGCGTCGAGGAGTCTCAGCAGGGCGCGCAGCTGTTCCAGGGCGGCATCCGTGACCGCCGGTTCGCCGAAGACGAGCTGGTGCAGCACCAGGCCGTCGAGCGCGGCGAACACCAACCGGGTCATCGCCTGGTCCGCGCCGGCCGGCAGCATACGGTTCAGCTCGCGCCGGGTGGCGTCGAAGTACTCGTCGTACAGCGCGCGCAGCTGCGGCAGCAGCTCCGGCCTGCGGCGCGCCTCGAGCAGCAGCTCGTACTGGAACGCCTGGATCCCCGGATCCGCCGTCACCATCTCGGAGAGCCCGGTCGAGAAGTCCGCGACCTTGCCGGTGCCCGGTTCGAGGGCGCTGGTGCTCAGCGAGGTACGGATCGTGTGGGCGAGGGCCTCCTCGATCAGCGCGTCGCGCGAACCGAAGTGGTGCACGACGAGCCCGTGGGTGACCCCGGCCTCCTCCGCGACGGCCCGGTAGGTGAGCTTGCGCAGTCCGCCTCGGGCCACCACGCGTACGGCCGCGTTCAGCAGGGCCTCGCGCCCCTCGCCGTACTGCAGGCGCTTGCGTGACGGACGGCCCTTCGGGGCGTCGGCGGACTCGCTCATGCCGGTGACCCTACCCGCACCTGCTGAGCAGCCCTTTCGGCATCAGCGCCGGGGCGGCCGGATGCCGCGGAACTCCCAGTCGCCGCCGAGCGCGGTGGACAGCACCTCCTCGGACTCGGTGGGCTGGGCGCCGACATCGGAGCGGATCGGGGTCGGTCCGGTGACGATGTGGTTGGTGAGGCGGCCCAGGCCCTCGACCTCGACCTCGACGACGTCGCCCGGCTGTACGGGGCGGGAGTTGGCCGGGGTGCCGGACAGCAGCACATCCCCCGGATACAGGGTGATGGTGCGGGCGATGTCGGCGACGAGATAGTGCATGTCCCACTTCATCTCGTCGGTCGAACCGTCCTGGACGACCTCGCCGTTGACATAGGTGCGCAGGCTCTTGCCGTGGAAGTCCCAGTCGGTGACCAGGCCGGGGCCGAGCGGGCAGAGGGTGTCGGAGCCCTTGACCCGGAGCATGGAACCGGCGTCGGTGTCGCGGAAGTCGTGCAGGCCGTAGTCGTTGGCGATCGTGTAGCCGGCGATGTACTCGCCCGCCTCGGCCGGGGAGATGTTCCGCGCGGTCCTCCCGATGACGATGGCGACCTCGCCCTCGTAGTTGAGCCACTTGCAGCCCTCGGGGCGGACGATCGCGCCCTGGTGGGAGTTGAGGGCGGATGTCGGCTTGTGGAAGTAGGTCGGCGTGTCGGGCAGGTCGATCTGGAACTCGTCGACGCGGCTGCGGTGGTTGAGGTGGACGGCGATCACCTTCGACGGCACGACCGGCGGCAGGTGCTGCGCCTGCTCGGTCTTGACGCGGCGGCCGTCCCCGGCGACGAGTGCGTCCCCGTCGACGGTGACCTGGACGGCGGCGCCGTCGAGGAGGATGCGGCGGTATTCGGGCATGGCGGCCTTCCTAGGAGCGGCGGTGCGGGTGGTGGGGTCCGGCGGGCACGGGTGCTCCCGTGCCGGTCCAGCCGTCGGCCGGGCGGTCGAACCACAGGTGGACCTGGCCGGTGCCGACGGCGTTCTCGTACTCGCCGTACTGGCGTGCCCTGGCGGTGCAGGCCCTCTCGCCGAGCGCGCCCGCCATCATCAGGTAGTGGAAGAACTTCGCCTCCGGCTTGAACTTCCAGAACTCGTCCATGGTGTCGAGGACCTTGTCGTGCCGGCCCTCCTTGAACCAGCCGATGCGCTCGAGGTCGGCGGCGCGGGCCGCGGGCGTGAAGATGTGCGCGGGGTCGCTGGCCTCGTGGTCGCGGATCTCGCGCAGCGGCCAGAAGGTGTGCGACAGCGCACCGGAGGCGATCAGCAGGACGCGCCGGCCGGGCGTGGCGGCGATGCCGTCCGCGAGGGCGCGCCCGAGCCGCAGGTGGTCCTCCATGTCGCCGGTCTGGCACACCCCGATGGTCACCCACCGCTTGTCCGGCAGCCCTTGACCGAGGAACTTCCAGAGGTTGATGGTGGCGTAGTAGATCGGCAGGTAGTCGTCCTCGATCGCGGTGATCCAGGTGCCGTGCTGGTCGGCGAACTGCTCCATGTTGCGGGCGAGTTCGGGGTCTCCGGGGAAGTCGTACGGCATCCGACACATACCGCGCGGCAGCTCTTCGGAGGTGAACAGTCCCGCCCGGCGGGTCTGCGCGGTGACGACGAACTCGACCGTGGTCGCCCAGTGGGAGTCGAGGACGACCACGGTGTCGTAGTCGTCGCGCTCGAAGACGTCCCTGCGCAGTTCCTGCAGACCGGTGACGAGGGTGATCTCCTTGCCCTCGTTGAGCTCCAGCCGGTCGGCCTCCGGGAGCACGATGGTGGGCACGTGGGCGAGCAGCCCGGCCCCGACGATCTCACCCATGGTTGTGCTCCCATCCCTTCGGGGCGGTCACGGTGTTCTTCAGGTCGCAGTAGAAGTCGAAGCTCCAGGTGCCGCCCTCGCGGCCGACGCCGGAGAGGCGGGAGCCGCCGAAGGGGGCCTGCAGGTCGCGTACGAAGAAGCAGTTCACCCACACCGTGCCCGCGACGAGCCGGGCGGTGACGCGGTCGGCGCGCTCGCGCGAACCGGTGGCCACGGTGGCGGCCAGCCCGAAGCGGGTGTCATTGGCCAGCCGGACCGCCTCCTCCTCGTCGGCGAAGGTCTGCAGCGTCAGGACCGGACCGAAGACCTCCTCCTGGACGATCTCGCTGTCCTGCCGGACATCGGTGAGCAGGGTCGGCGCGTAGTAATGGCCGTCCCCCCGGTGGCCTCCGATGACGGCGCGGGCTCCGGACGCGAGCGCCCGCTGCACGAAGCCGTCGATCTTCTCCAGCTGGCGGAGGTGGATGTTGGGCCCGATGTCGGTGGCCTCGTCGCGCGGGTCGCCCTGCTTCAGCGCGGTCGCCCTGTCGACGAAACGGCGGGTGAACTCCTCGGCCACCGACTCCTCGACGAGGAGGCGTGTCGCGGCCAGGCACACCTGCCCGGCGTTGTCGTACTGCTCCACCGCGAGGTCGACGGCGAGGTCGAGATCGGCGTCGGCGAACACCAACAGCGGTGATTTGCCGCCCAGTTCGAGGCTGAGCGGGGTGAGGTTGGCCGCAGCCGACTCCGCGATCCGCCGGGCGGTGGGAACGGATCCGGTGAAGCTGATCCGGCGCACGTCCGGGTTCGAGGTGAGCGCGTCGCCGATCTCCGCGCCGTAGCCCTGCACGACGTTGAGGACACCCGCCGGCAGCCCCGCCCCGGCCGCGATGTCGGCCAGCAGCGAGGCGGTCAGCGGAGACCACTCGGCGGACTTCAGGACGACGGTGTTGCCCGCGGCCAGCGCGGGCGCCACCTTCCAGGTCGCCAGCATCAGCGGCGCGTTCCACGGGGTGATCAGGACGCTGGGGCCCGCCGGGTCCCAGCTCACATGGTTGGTGTGGCCACGCGTCTCGAAGTCCTCGTGATCCAGCTTCAGCAGCCAGTCGGCGAAGAAGCGGAAGTTTTGGGCCACGCGGGGCATCACGCCCCGGCGGTGCGAGCGCAGCAGGGCGCCGTTGTCGGTGGTCTCGACGATGGCGAGTTCCTCGAGCCGCTTCTCCACACCCTCAGCGATCGCGTGCAGGATGCGGGCGCGTTCGGCGCGGGAGGTGGCGGCCCAGGCGGGGAAGGCGGCCTTGGCGGCGGCGACCGCGGCGGCGGCCTCCGTCGCCGTACCGCGGGCGATCTCCCCGATCGTGCTGCCGTCGATCGGGGAGACATCGGTGAAGGTGTCGGCGGAGGCGACGCGCTCCCCGCCGATCCAGTGCCGGGTGTCGACGGCGACCCCGGCGACGGTGATGCGGTGCTCGGTCATGTCCGGTCTCCAAGTCCCTTGATGCGTAAGGTGGTCACTCGGCTCCGGACGTACCGGACTCCAGCAGTCGCCCGCCGTCCCAGACGACGCCGACCTGGCGGTAGTAGGCGGCGATCGGCTCGCGGATTTCCAGGCGGGCCAGCTCCTCGGTGGGCGCCTCGAACAGCTCGAGATCGGCGTCCCCGACCCACGGCTGCCCGGCCTCGAAGGCCGCGGCCCCCGTCTCGATCAGCTCGTCCAGCGCCAGGCCCTTGCCCTTCTCGACGGACGGCAGCCAGCGGTGGTGCGCCATGGGGTGGCCGTTGACGAACCCGTTCGTGTCCGACGGCTCCCGCAGCGTCACCACGGCCTGGGCCAGCCTCCGGTCGGCCGCGGCAAGGGTCGCCCCGAACCGTGCGCCCGCCTCGATCCGTGGTGCGGGGCCGTACGGATGCGGGCGGGTCTGGTGGATCGAGCCGAGCTTCTTGGGGTAGCCCTGGTGCAGGCCGCGGGCGATCGCGAAGTCCTTGTCGACCCAGATGTACACACAGCGCGAGTACGTCTGGCCCCGGTACTGGCAGCGGACGACCGCGAAGGCCTCCTTGTACTGCGACAGCACCGGGTCGAGCAGCTCCGCGCCCGAGGCCGAGCAGGACTGCCAGTCGGCCCAGATCAACGCGACCGCACCCGGGTCCTCGTCGGCCAACTCCAGCGGCTCGGGCAGCAGTTCGCGGACGCGTGCGGGATCGGTGCGGTACTCGACGGTGAGCAGGTCACCGGAGTAGCGCCAGGGCGGGGAGGGGATCAGCGACGAGGTGCCCGTCGCCGTCTTGGGGTGGAGGTATCCACGCACGGTGGTCATGGTCAGGAGCTCCCTTGGGCGCTGAGGGCGGGCTGCTTGAGCAGTTCGGCGCGGTGGCGGGCGGCGGCGGACCCGGCGGCGGGGCCGCCGAGCGCCACGACACCGACCAGCCGGCCGTCGTGGTGGTAGCCGACCAGGACGTCCTCGGCCGGATCGCCGTCGAGGACCCGCACGTCGCCGACGCCGAGCGCGGGCGCGCCGAAGGACTGCAGCCGGAAGTCGTGCTGGTCGCTCCAGAACGTGGGCAGCGGAGCGAAGGGCGCGGGCTCGGTGTCGGCGCCGGTGAGATGGGCCACCAGCACCTTCGCCGCGTGCTTGGCCGTGTCGGTGGGGATGCACCAGTGCTCGACCCGGCGCGGTACGCCGTCGTAGCGGGCGTTGGGGAAACGTGCCACGTCGCCCACGGCGACCACCTCCGGACGGCCGCCGACCCGCAGGTGCTCGTCGGTGAGCACCCCGTCGGTCAGGTCGAGGCCGTTGCCGTCCAGCCATTCGGTGTTGGCGAGCGAACCCACCGACTCCACCACCACGTCGGCGGGCAGCACGGTTCCGTCGGCGAGCACCACGCCCGTGACCCGGTCCTCGCCCTCGAATCCGGCGACTCCTGTGCCGAGCGCGAAGCGCACCCCGCGCTGTTCGTGCCGCTCCAGCAGCGCCCGGCCGAGCAACTCGCCCAGCGGGCCGACCATGGGCAGAGGCAGCGGATCGACGACCTTCACCTCGCGGACTCCGAGTCCCACGGCGGTGGCGGCCACCTCGCAGCCGATGAACCCCGCGCCGACCACGACCAACCGGGCGCCGGGGCGGGTCAGTTCGTCCCGCAGCCCCTGGGCGTCGGTCAGCGTGCGGACCGTGTGGCGGCCGGCGAGCGGGCCGGGGCAGCGCAGTCGGCGGGGCCGCATGCCGGTGGCGACGACGAGCCCGTCGTAGGAGAGCGTCGAACCGTCGTCGAGCTCCACGACGCGTTCGGAGAGCCGGGAGGCGACGACCTTCGTGCCGAGGCGCCATTCCGCGTCGGCGACGCTCGCGCGGGGGCGGAAGGCGAGCGATGCGAAGGGTGCCTTCCCGGCCAGTACTTCCTTGGAGAGCGGCGGCCGGTTGTAGGGCATGTGCGGTTCGTCGCCGACGAGCGTGATCGTCCCGGTCCAGCCGGCTGCGCGCAGCTGTTCGGCGGCGCGCAGACCGGCCATGGAAGCGCCGGCCACGATGATGCGTGCGCTCATGCTCAGGCCTCGATCCGGATGGCCTGCAGCGGGCAGACGTCGGCGGCTTCCTCGACCTCGTCGCGCAGCGCGTCGTCGGGGTCGCTGACGTAGCCCAGCCGCCCGTTCTCGTCGAGCTGGAAGACGTCGGGGGCCGCGAAGACGCACTGGCCGTGGTCCTGGCACTTGTTCATGTCGACGACGACCTTCATGGCGGACCCTCCTGGATCTCGTTTGGCTTCAAACAACATAGGAAGCGCACGACCCCTGGTCAATACCTGTCCAGGTGGATAATTTTTTGAGGCCACCCCCTTGCGGGTGGTGGGAGCCGTTCTTATCGTTTGGCATCAAACAACATGCCGGCCGCCGAGGAGACAACGGTGAACGCATCCGAAACACCGGACGTCCGTCAGTACCAGGAGCGGCTTGCCGCCGAGGGCATCGACGTGGTCCGGGTGACCTATCCCGATCTCATCGGCACCGAACGGGCCCGCGACGTCCTGCTCGACCAGCTGCCGACCGCCTGCGAGCACGGGCTCGCCTTCTGCCGGGCCGTCTACCACACCTCACCCCAGGGGGACGTGGTCCCCGTGACCGGCGGCCTGGACGCCGGGCTTCCCGACATCACCGTGCGCCCGGACCTCGCCACCCTGGTCGCGCTGCCCTGGGAGCCCGGGGTCGCCGCCTGCCTGGGGGACGCCATCGACCCGGCGACCGGGGCACCCGCCCCCGAGTCCCCCCGTGACCTGCTGCGCTCGGTCCTCACCCGGTGCGCCGAGCAGGGTCTGCGCCCCGTGGCCGGACCCGAACTCGAGTACTTCCTGTGCGACGCGGACCCGGGATCCCCCAGCGGCTGGAAGCGTTACTCCGCAGCCACCGGAGCCGTCTACACGGCAGGCCTGCGCGCCGACCCCGACAACCATCTGCTGCGCACCCTGCGCCGGCTGCGCGACCTGCGCATCGGCGTCACCAACGGCAACCACGAATTCGACGGCGGACAGTTCGAGATCAACCTCACCCACTCCGAGGCCCTGTCGGCCGCCGACCGCGCCTTCCGCTTCAAGGCCGCCGTCAAGGAACTCGCCCGCAAGGAGGGCCGGCTCGCCACCTTCATGGCCAAGCCCTTCAACGACGCCGGCGGCTCCGGCTTCCACCTCCACCTGTCCTGCGAGGACGACCGCGGCCGCAACGCCTTCGACGACCCGGCGGGCGCCCACGGCCTCTCGGCCACCGCCCGCCATGCCCTCGCCGGCATCCTCGCCCACGCCCCGGCCCTCGCCGCCCTGGCGAACCCGACCGTCAACTCGTACAAACGCTTCGGCCCGGACACCCTCGCGCCCTGGCTGATCGACTGGGGCCTCGACAACCGCAGCGCCATGGTCCGCATCCCGCCCGAGCGCGGCCCCGGCGCCCGCCTGGAGCTGCGGCTCGGCGACGCGAGCGCCAACCCCTACCTGCTGCTGGCCGGCACGATCGCCGCCGCACTGCTCGGCGTCCGGGCGGCGGAGGAGCCGCCCGCCCCGCTGGAGGGCTACGGCTACGACACCGCACGCGCGTCCGTGCTGCCGACGAGTCTGTCCGCCGCCCTCGACGCGCTGGAGGCGGACACCGCCCTGGCCGAGGTGCTCGGCAAGGACTTCACCACCTCATACCTCAGCTACAAGCGCAACGAGGTCGAACGCTTCGGACGGCACGTCACCGACTGGGAGTTCACCGAGTACGCCTACCACCTGTGACGTTTGGGAGCCACCGATGACCGAGACCCTGACCACCGCCGTGGGCGAACCGATGCAGCTCGCGGACGTCGACCTCGCCGACCTCGACAACTTCACCGACGGGGTGACGCCCTGGCGGATGTTCCACACCCTGCGCCACCAGGACCCGGTGCACTGGCAGCCGGAGGAGGCGCCCAACTCCGGTTTCTGGGCGGTGACCCGGCACGCGGACATCGCCCGCGTCGACCGCGACGCCGAGACCTTCACCTCGACCAGGTTCGTCAACCTGGAGGAGGTCGACGACGACCAGATCAAGAAGCGCGCCTCCATCCTCGAAATGGACGGCGTACGGCACCGCGCGCTGCGCAGTGTGATCCAGCGGCAGTTCGGCGCGAGCGTGATCAACGGCTACACCGACTTCCTGCGCGGCCTGACCGCCACCACGCTGGACGCGGCCCTGGCGAAGGGCAGCTTCGACTTCGTCGCCGACGTCTCCGCCGACTTCCCCATCAACGTCCTCGCCCGCCTCCTCGACGTGCCGCCGGAGGACAACCAGAAGCTCATCGACTGGGGCAACCGGATCATCGGCAACACCGACCCCGACTACGCGGACGTGCTGCTGCACAGCGCGGAGAGCGAGAAGTACCGCGACCTGCCCTTCCGCTCACCCGCCTCGCTGGAGGTCTTCGACTACGGCCGTGAGCTGGCCCGGCAGCGGCGCGGCGGCGACGGCACCGACCTCGTCTCACGCCTCGTCAACACCACACCCCGTGACGGGATCCCGCTCTCCGCGCAGGACTTCGACAACTACTTCCTGCTGCTGGTGGTGGCCGGAAACGAGACCACCCGGCACACCATCACCCACTCGATGCTGGCCCTGCTGCAGCACCCGGAGCAGCTCGCCCGCCTGCAGCAGGACCCGTCCCTGATCCCGGTCGCCGTCGAGGAGTTCCTGCGCTGGGCGTCCCCCGTCTACCACTTCCGCCGCACCGCGACCAGGGATGTGGAGCTGGGCGGCAAGCAGGTCAGGGAGGGGGACAAGGTCGTCATGTGGTTCGCCTCCGGCAACCGTGACGAGGAGGTCTTCGGCAACCCGTACGACTTCGACGTCACCCGGCAGCACAACGACCACGTCACCTTCGGCAAGGGCAGCCCCCACCTGTGCCTGGGCAACCTGCTGGCCCGCACCGAGATCCGCATCATGTTCGAGGAGCTGATCCCCCGGCTTGCGGACATCCGCCTGACCGGTGACGTGCCGCGCGTACGGTCCAACTTCGTCAACGGCATCAAGAAGCTGCCCGTCGAGGTGACCCTGGCCTGAGAGATCAGGACGTCATCCCGTAGTGGAGCACACCGCCCGAGGTCAGCACCCCTTCCGGAAGGAAGGGGCCGTTGACGGGGAGCCCGTTCAGCCTCAGGGACCGTACGTGGGTGTTCGTGGCCGAAGCGTCCGGGGCGAGGAGGGACAGGGTGACCCCGTTGCCGCGGCGCACCGTGGCGGCCGGGAACAGCGGCCCCGCCAGGGCGAGTTGGGCGCTTCCCGGCACCTGGGGGTACATGCCCAGGCACGCCCAGACCGCCCACGACGACATCTCGCCCAGGTCGTCGTTGCCGACGAGACCGTCGGGCCGGTCGGTGAAGAGCGTGGTGAGGGCCCGCCGCACGATGTCCTCCGTGCGGTCGGGGCGGCCCGCGTAGTCGTACGCCCAGGGGATGTTGAAGGACGGCTCGTTGCCGAGATAGGCGAACGGCTTGTCCGCGCCCGCGTTGAGCTGGGTGAAGAAGGTGTCGAGACGGGCGGTGGCCGCGGCGGTGCCGCCCATGGCGGTGAACAGACCGGGCAGGTCGTGCGGCACCAGCCAGGTGTACTGCGCGGCGTTGCCCTCGACGTACTCCCCGTGCTGGGTGGGGGAGAAGGACGGCCAGCTTCCGTCGGCGTTGCGGGGCTGGATGTAGCCGCTCACCGGGTTGAACAGATTGCGCCAGTTGCCGGCGGCGCGGGTGAGGGCCTCCTGGGTCTTCGTGTCGCCGAGGCGTCCGGCCAGGTGGGCCAGCGCGGCGTCGGCGATGGCGTACTCCAGCGTGGTGGCCGCGCTGCCCCAGACGCCCTTGGTGCCGGCCGGGATGTAGCCCAGCGTGTCGTACTGCTGGTGCCCCGGCCGCTGCCGGTCGTCCTGCCGGCCCGCCACGGCCGCGCGCAGCAGCCCCCTGGCGTCGAAGTCGGTGCCGCCGAAGGCGTGGATGGAGGCGGCCATGGCCGGCAGCGGGTCGCCGACCATGACGCGGGTGCCGCCGTTGGCCACCGTCCAGCGGTCGAAATACCCTGCCTGGCGGCCTTGGTTGAGGATCGACTGGGCGACGTCGGACGCCTCGTGCGGCGCGATCAGGGCGAGCAGCTGGCCCTGGGAGCGGTAGACGTCCCAGCCGGAGAAGTCCGCGTACTGCACATGCCCCGGCCGGGTGCGGTGGACTTTGCCGTCCATGCCCCGGTAGCGGCCGTCGGTGTCGCTGAACGCGCTGGGGTGCAGCAGCGCGTGATACAGCGCGGTGTAGAACACCCGGCGCTGGGTCTCGGTGCCGCCGCGCACGGCGATCCTGCCCAGCCACTCGTTCCAGCGGTCACGCGCGGCCCTGTGCAGCTGGTCGTAGGAGCGCTTGCCCTGCTCCACGGTGACATTGCGGCGGGCGGCGGCGACGTCCACGAAGGACACACCGACCCGCGCGGTCACCGTGCGGGTCCCGGGCGCGAAGGAGACGTACGCCCCGGAGGTCTTCCCGTCCAGGGGTTCGGTGTGCGCGAAGGGGCGGTCGAAGACGACGTGGAAGTAGAGCCGGTAGCGGTTGGAGGAGTGGCAGAAGCCACCGCTGTCGGTGTAGCCGGACAGGGTGCGCGCCCCGATGCTGATCTTCCCGGTGGCCTTGTTGAAGGCCCGCCCCGCGTCCACCGTCAGTCCGGCGGGCCGCTCGTCGTGGGCCGGGTAGGTGAACCGGGCGATGCCGGAGCGCTGGGTGACGGAGATCTGCGTACGGATGCCGTTGTCGAACCGGACCCCGTAACTGCCCGGCGAAGCCTCCTCGTTGGCGTGGGAGAAGGTGGCGTGGCGCGCCGCGGGGTCCGGGTCCGGGCGGCCGGTGAGCGGCATGAACGGCACGTTGCCGTAGTCGCTGCAGCCCGCGCCGGAGATGTGGGTGAGGCTGAAACCGCGGATCCGGTTGTCCTTGTACGCGTACCCGCCGTGCTGGCGGGTGACCGTGTCGGGGCTCCACTGGATCCCGCCCAACGCCGCCGTGGCGCCGGGGAAGGTGTTCCCGGCGCCTCCGCCGTGGCCGAAGTCGGTGCCTCCCGGAGCGGTGCCGACGAAGGGGTTCACGTAGCCGGCGGGGTCGTCCGTGGCGCGTGCGGGCTCGGCCGTGGCCGGGGCGGCGGACGCCGCCGGGAGCGGCGAGGCCAGCAGCACGGCCGAGGTCAGGGCAGCCGCGACAGGGTGCAGGCGCAAGAAGCTCTCCTCGAGACGGTGGGACGTCGCGGTGGCGTACGACGACGGACCCACCTTCCCGGCCTAACGGCGTGGTTGCGCGACGCCTTGCCGGGGAACGCGCGCGGATCAGGCTCACGGCGCAATGCACCGGAGTGAACAGGGGCGCACGGAAGGGGAGCTCACACCTCCCGGTGGTCGATGTCCAGCAGGCTCGCCGCGGCCCGGAAGTCGGCGCCGTGGCTGCCGACGGCGAGGGACCAGTGGTGGCCGACGCCCGTCGCGCTCCAGGCGTCGACCCATTCGCCGGGGTCACGGCCGAAGTCGACACGGCTGGTGGTGTTGCCGATCTCCAGCAGCGGTCCGGGCACGACGGTGCCCTCGGACGTGATGAACGACAGGCCGCCGTCGGCATCCTGACCGAGGCCGAGGAGGGTGACCGGGCCGTGCCGGACGTCGAACTCCACGCTGACGCCCCAGCCGCGCTTTCCGTGGTAGACGCCGAGACCGCGCAGCAGTGGGTCACGGGCGCTGACGGCGAGGTGGGCGGGCCCGTCGTGACCCATCTCCACCACGCCGTCCTCGAAGTCGAGGGCCTGGATCTCGGTGAAGGAGCCCCCGGCGCCGATGCTCTGCGAGACCAACTGGGCGACGCTGGTGCGCAGTTCGTACTCGCCGGCCGCGGGCACACCCCGGGCGGTGAGCAGGGAGGCGCCCAGGATCATGCCAGCGCCGAGCCGTTCGTGCAGCTCGCCGTCGAGGCCGCGGTGGTAGTAGGCGAGCGTGTCGAGGCCGAAGTCCTCGACCAGCCGGTCCAGGGCGACGGACACCTTGGCGCCCCACGCGAAGTCCTCGTCCGCCACGCTGTCGTCGAGGGTGAAGACCCGGCGGGCCAGCGCCATGCGGTCGCGGGTCTCCGCCTCCGTCACCCGCTCCACCTGGTGCCGCAGGTCGTCGAACTCCAGTACCTCCACGTGCGAGCCGAACGTCGCAGGCAGCAGGGTCAGATCGGTCGACACGTCCAGCATGCCGGGATACAGATGCCCCATCAGGCCGTGCCGGGCGTGCCGCAACGCCGCGCGGACCTGGGCCGCACGGATCCACTGCTCGATGCGCCGCCAGGCTGACTCCTGGCGCAGCCAGCCCGACACCGACCGGAAGGGGATGCCGGCCCGGCGGAAGACATTGCCGACCTCGGGCACCGAGCACTGCGCGCAGTACGCCAGCCAGGCGCCCGTGTCGAAGGTGGCGTGGTCCATCCGCTCGGACGGCTGCAGGTCGACGACCAGCACGGGGGTGTGCGAGCGCCGGGCGATCGGCAGCACCATCGACGAGGTCAGATACGTCGTCAGGAACAGCACGATCAGGTCGCAGTCGGCCCGCCGCAGCTCCTCGGCGGCGACCGCGCCCTCCTCGGCGTCGGAGATGAAGCCGACGTCCGTGACCTCCGCGTCCAGCTGCCCGAGCCGCTCGGCCATGTACGCGGCCGACTCCTTCAACTGCGGCAGCAGACCGGGAAACTGGGGCCAGTAGGTGCCGAGCCCGCCCGAGACCAGGCCGATACGGGTACGGCGCCGGTGCACGGGCGGCAGCAACTCCTGCAGGGACACGGAGTGTTCGGCGGTTGCCATGGCTTGGGACAGCTCCTTCGCGGGTCCACAGTCGGATTGAGGGGGCCTGGGCGGCTCCTACGCCCGGGCCACTCCCAGGTCCGCCGGAGCGGCAGCGGCGCCGGGAGAGCGCCGGATGAGGACACGGATGATGTACACGCCGGCCACCGCCGACAACGCCATGCACAGGGTGATCGACCAGAGCAGCACGGAGGCGCTGTACTCCATCAGGGCGGGCGTGACGAACGCGATGCCCGCGAAGACCCCGCGCGCCAGGGCGTAGGTGAGGCCCTGGGTGGTGCCGCGGGTGTCCGGGGGCAGGGTGAGCTGCGACCACACCTTGTAGTTGGCCTCCCCCGCGAAGGGATAGGAGATCTGGTAGAGCACGAAGAAGATCAGCATCCCGAGCAGGGCGCCGGCGGTGAGGGAGGCGATGCAGAAGGCGATGATCTGCACGATGGTGAACACGTAGAACAGCCGGTCGCGCAGGGGAGTGTCGGCGATCCGCACGAACACGAAGGTCAGCACCAGCGCGACGGGGAGGAAGGCGAGGTTGATCCCGGTGGCCAGGCTCTGCGAGGCACCGCTGACGGTGACCAGCAGATAGGTGCCGAACTGGCCGAAGGTGTTGGCGCCGATGCCCCAGGTGACGTAGTAGGCGAAGGTCGCGACCATCGGCAGCAGCGCGGCACGGTTCAGGAGGTTCTTGAGGTCGATGCCGCGCGGCGCCTCCAGCGCGGCCGCCTCCTCCGCCAGCTCCGTGTCCGAGGGCTCGTCGGCCAGGTCGAGCCGGGAGCGCAGCTGCCAGGTGACCAGCGCGGCGACGGCCAGATGGCCGGTGATGATCCGCGCCCCGGTCATGCCCGTGTGCGACAGCAGGTAGCTCAGGAAGATGACGACGACGATGCCCGCCGTCCACATGACCTGGGTGAAGGACACCAGACGCGCCCGGCCGTCGGCGGGCGCCGCGTCCGAGACCACGGCCAGGGAGGTCGGCAGGTCGGCACCGGCCGCGAGCCCCGCCACGAGCACGCCGATGAAGAGCACGATGTCGTTCGGCGCGAGCGTGATGACGACCGCGCCCAGCGCGAAGCAGAAGATGTCCCAGTTGTAGACACGGCGGCGCCCGAACATGTCGGCGAGCCGCCCGCCGACCAGGGAGCCGACCGCGATGCAGCCGGTGACGATCGCGCTGATCGCGCCCGCCATCCACACGCCCATGTCGTAACTGTCGCGGTAGATGGCCAGGTTGACGGCGATGCTGACGATGAGAGCGGCGTCGAGGTAGGAGGCCATGCCCGACAGGGCCGCCACCTTCCACAACCGCCAGGGGATGGGTTGTTCCGAGCGTTCGGGAGCGGTCGGGGTTCGGACCATGATGCGACTCCGTCGTCTGGGGATGGGCCGAGCGGAGAGAGGGAAGGCGCGGCTCTGAAGGCCGAGTGCAGTGAATATAGGGTCGGAAAAACGTTCCAACAACCCCTCATGCGCCATTTGCAGGAAGACGCGTCGGCATGCTTCCCGCCCTCGGGATCCGGTGCGAACATTCCAGGTTGTCGGCGGCCAGAGCCATGTAAAACGTTTTGATCCCTGAGGTGCCCAGCCGTACTCGGAAGGACCGTGTCCGTGATCTCCTCCGCGCTGCAGCAGCTGTTCGACGACCCGCCCAGGGACTTCGGCCCCACCCCCCTGTGGTGGTGGTCGGGTGCGAAAGTCACCCGCGAGCGCCTCGCCTGGCAGATGCGCAGGTTCGCCGAGGGCGGCGTCCACAACCTCGTGGTGATCAATCTGGCGCCGGCGGGCCCGAGCTTCGGTGCCCGCGCCGACGATCCGCCCTGGTTCGGCGAGGAGTGGTGGGCACGCTTCACCGACGCCTGCGAGTTCGCCCGGGACCTGGGCATGCGCCTGTGGTTCTACGACCAGATCGGGTTCTCCGGCGCCAATGTGCAAGGAGGCGTGACCCGCTCGCATCCCGAGGCGGCCGGCCTCGCCCTGCGCTGCCGCACGGCGACCGTCTCCGACGGCGCCGTCCCGCTGAGGAGTCCGGAGACCCTGGTGGGCGCGTACTCGCCGGAGGGCCGGCGCTTGTCCGCCACCGGCAGGGCGCGGATCGCGGCCGCCGACGGCAGCCAGGTGCAGCTCGTCACCGCCGTCCCCACGGCCTTCGACTACCTGGACCCCGGTGCCGTCCGCCTGCTCCTGGACGCCGTGCACCACGAGTACGACCGCCGTGTCCCCGAGTACCTGGGCAATGTCGTCGCCGGAAGCTTCCAGGACGAGCTGCCCGGCACCAACGCCTGGAGCCGCCGCTTCCCGGAGGAGTTCCTCGCCCGCCGCGGCTACGACCTGCTCGACGAGCTGCCGGCCCTCTTCCACGACACCTCCGACGCCGCTCGGGCCGCGAAGGTCCGCGCCGACTACTACGCGGTCCGCGCCGAACTCACCGAAGAGGCCCTGTTCCAACCCCTCGCCGCCTGGCACGACGAACGCGGCATGCTCCTGGGCTGCGACCAGAGCCACCCCGCCCGCTCCGGCTTCCCGGCCCAGTCCACCCAGATCTACTCGGACTACTTCCGCACCCACCGCTGGTACGGCGCCGCGGGCAGCGACCACCACGGCGACTCCAAGGTCCACTCCTCCATGGCGCATCTCTACGGACACGAGCGGGTGTGGATCGAGGCGTTCCACTCCTCCGGCTGGGGCGGCACCCTCGAGGACACCTACGACTGGCTCCTGCCGTTCCTGCGCAGCGGCGCCAACCTGTACAACCCGCACGCCAGTTACTTCGGCACCGCGGGCGGCTGGTTCGAGTGGGCGCCGCCGTCCACCGACTGGCGCCAGCCCTACTGGCCGCAGTATCCCGCCTTCTCCCGGGCCGTCGCCCGCCTCTGCTCGATCCTGTCCTGGGGCACCTACAGCGCCGACGTCGCGGTCCTGCACCCCACCACCACCATGCAGTCCCTCATCCCGCTGGACGCCCCGGTCCAGCACTTCGGCGACGGCCGCCTCGGCGAGAGCCACGCCGAGGTCGACGAGACCCAGCGCCACTACCTCGACCTGTGCGGCACCAACAACTGGCTGCGGCCCCACATCGGCGCCCTGGACCGGCACGGCGTCTCCTACGACGTCATCGACGACGCCTCGGTGCAGCGGGCCACGCCCGCCGAAGGCGCCCTACGGGTCGGGGACCTGGCCTACACGGCGGTGCTGCTGCCCTCGGCGAGCGTCCTGGAGCAGGACACGGCACGACGGCTGACGGAACTGCTCGACGCCGGCGGACGGGTGGTGGCAGTGGGCCGCCCGCCGGCGGCCGCGGCGGGCCTGGCCGGTGACGACACCGTCGTGGCGGCGCTGTGTGCCCATCCCGGGCTGGAGCGGGCGAGTGACGCCGAGGCAGGCGCCGCGGCCGTGGCGGACCTTGCCGGTTACGCGACCGCCGACGTGCCGCTGCTCGTACGGCGGCACGGAGAGGAAGCGGTCGCGCTGGTGACGGGGGCCTTCCCCGACGCCCGCGCGCATCCGCCCGAGGGCCACCACGACATCGACCCCGCGCGCTACGCCCCCACCAGGTCCCTCACCGTGCGCGCCCCGGTCGCCGCGGCCGAGGTCTGGAACCCGGCGACCGGTGCCCGGCGCCCGGCGCACGTCACCGTCGCCGACGGCGTCTCGACGATCGACGTGCCGCTGGAAGGCGCCCCCGCCGCCCTCGTCGTATGGCGGGAAGGCACCCCGGTGACCCCGAGGCCCGCGCCACCGCCCGAGCCGGCCCGGACCATCGACCTGTCCGGCGGCTGGGCGGGCCGCCTGGCGCCCACCATGGACAACACGTGGGGCGACCTTGCGCTGCCCGCCGGGTCGTCCGTCGGCGAACCGCAGATCTGGACCATGCGGTGGACCGAGAGCGACGCCCCCGACGCACGCTGGGAGCGGACCCGGGCGACGTACGGCAACCGGGTACGCGTGCTGCCCCCGGTGCCCGCCGCGAAGGCCCCCGACCCCCTCGACCGGACGTCCGTCGCACGGGTCCTGGCCGGAGAACAGCCCCTCGTGCCCTGGGACGAGAGCTGGAGCGTGGCGCTGTTCTCGTCGAGCCGGGGGATCCCGGACCCGGACGGGCTGCTGGGCAACAAGGGGCTGGTGTCCGAGGAGTTCGTACGCGTCCCGGTGCCGGGCCCCGGAACCGTCGCCCGGGTCCGGTCGATCCTCGAGACCGACCACCGTGGGCCTGCCGATCTGCACGTCGGCGCGGCAGCGGCCAAGCGGGTGTGGTGGAACGGTGAGCGGCTGCCCACGGGCCGCGGATACCTGGCGTCCGCCCGGGTGGAGGTGGACCGGCCCCGCAATGTGTTGGAGTACGAACTGTCCGACGCCGAGGACCGCCCCTCGATGATCTCGGCCACGGCCCAAGCCCCGTTGGGCAGTTACTTCTGCCTGTCTCTCCCGGACGGGTTCGCGGCCCGTCCGCAGTTCATGTGCCTTCCGGACGGTGCACGGCCGGACGGCGCCGTCACCTACCGGGGCCGACTGTGTCTCTCCGACGGCGGTGCGCGGGCGGTGCTCGTGGTGGGTGCCGCGGCGGGAGTCACCTTGCTGCTCGACGGGGCCGTCGTGGCGCGGCAGGAGAAGGTCGAGTACTACGAGTCCGACTGGGGCGCCGTGCCGATGTTCTTCCGCCACGAACTGACCCTCTCGGCGGGCGATCACGTGCTCGACGTCGTGGCCGACAGCGTCCGCGCCCGGGATGCCGTGTTCGTCGACCTCGTGCCGGAAGGAGGTGTGAGCGCGCTGGTCAGCGGAGGCGGATGGGAGGCCGGGACGGGGCAGTGGCGCGGGCTTACCGTCGAACACGAGGGCAGGTGGGGGGAGTTGCAGCACTGCCATGCCGCCGTACGACCGCATCCGTTGCCGGACACCGAGTGGCTGACCGGCGAACCGGTGCTCGGCACGGCCGTACTGCCAGTGCGGTCCACCGACGAAGTCCGACCCCGTGCACAGCGTTTCCGCTTCACCGTGCCTCCGGGGACCGTGTCGCTCGGGCTGCCGCTGGCGCTGCCCGCACGAGTGAGGGCCGCGGACGGCGCGGAACAGCCACTCGAAGGGCAGGTACTGACCCTGACTCAACCTCTTTCCGAACCAACGGAGTTCGAGGTCATCACCGAACCGACCGCCGTGCTGCGGGGCGGTTCGGCCTGGGGCGGGCCGGTGCGCGTCCGTACCGTGGCGGCGCCGCTGCCGCTCGGGGACTGGCGGTCGCTGGGTCTTGGCGGCTGGAGCGGCGGTGTGACGTACTCGCGTGAGGTGGAGGTGCCCGCCGGGCCGGACCCGGTGCTCGATCTGGGGCGGGTGCGGGGGAGCGTCGCGGTACTGCTCGACGGGGAGCCGGTCGGCGAGGCGTTCTGCGCGCCGTACCGTTTCGAGCTGCGGGGTGCCGCCGGGCGCACCGTACGGATCGACGTGACCGTCCACAACACCCTGGCCCCGTATTTCGCCGAAGCCACCCCCACCGCCTGGGCCTTCCCCTCCCAGTTGACATCGGGGCTGCTGGGGCCGGTGACGCTGCGGATCCCGGAGTCAGCCGCCGGTGAGTGAGCGGGTGGAGTCCCGCAGGACGATGGCCGGCGCGAACACCCTTGTCTCGTGGGCGTGTTCGGCGCGGGCCTCCACCTCGTCGAGGAGCATCTCCACGGCGGCCCGGCCGAGATCCTCGACGGGCTGCCGGACCGTCGTCAGGGTCGTCCCCACGAAGCTCGCGATGTCGAGGTCGCCGTACCCCACCACCTGCACGTCCTCGGGAACCTTCACACCCCGTTCGGCCAGGCCCCGGCAGAGTCCGGCGGCGAGGAAGTCGTTGGTGCAGAACACCCCGTCGGGCAGCTCGTCGAGCCCCTGGGCGATCTCCATGCCGTACGCCACCGTCATCTCCTCGGCGACCACCTGGCCCAGGCGTGCCTCGCGCCGGGTGCGCACGGCCTGCCGGGCGCCCTGGTAGCGGTCGGCGCACTGCCGTATCGACCGTTCGCCGTTCACGACGAGGATGTCGCGCGCCCCGCACTCCAGGAGGTGCTGCACGGCGATGCGGCCGCCGGCGATGTCGTCGACGGAGACGGAGCAGCCGTCCTGCGCGGGCATCGCACGGTCCGCCAGCACCAGGGGAATGCCCCGTTCGCGCAGTCGTGTGAGCCGGCTGGGGTCGGCGCTGAGCGGGACGACCACGGCGCCGACGGCCCGCTGTTCGACGAGCATGGTGAAGTAGCCCTGCTCGCGTTCCGGGGCGTCCCCGCTGTGGCAGAGCACCAGGGAATAAGCGTGGTCGTAGGCGGCGTCGGCGGCGCCCCGTGCGATGCGCGCGTAGAAGGAGTTGGTCACGTCGGGCAGGACCAGGCCGATCGAGGACGTGTGGCCCGTGCGCAGTCCCGCGGCGCCCGGATGGGGTACGTAGTCGAGCGCCGCGACCGCGTCACGGACCCGCTCGGCCGTGGCCGCGTTGACGCGCTCCGGGCGGTTCAGCACGTTCGACACCGTCGACACCGACACTCCGGCGGCGGCTGCGACGTCCTGGATCCGGGCGGGGCGAACCGGGATGGCGTCCACCCCCCTCGCTGTGACAGCCGTGCGACCAGGCACGACGTGGTCCTCATGGGCGACGCAAGTCTACCCCGACGGCGGCTAAAACGTTTTTCAGCCCGGAGGTCCGTCGGCTCGGTGCCCTCATGCCGACCCTCGCCTGACGAGCATCAGCACGCCTTCCGCACTTGTCCACGGCCCGTGCTCCATTCCCGGATGCCGGTACGCGTACATCCCCGCGGTGAACGTCTCGCCGAGGCGCAGGTCGGTCAGCGAGCCTTCGACGAGGTACACCTCCTCGAAGTAGTCGTGCCGGACGCTGCCCTGCGCGCTCGTGTCCGTCCCCGGCTCGTAGCGTTGCAGCACGGTGGCGTCCCCGGTCCGCGGATCCTCGGCCAGCATCTGCTCCCACACGCCGTCGGCTGCCCCGGGCGGTCGCAGCCAGGGCGCCTCGGGACGGTGGAACTCGGACTGCGGTCTGCTCATCGGCGTCGCTCCTCACTGTGTCGACCGAGTTCAGCACAGGTGCCGCGCCATTCACCCTCCGTCGTACCGTCCGGCACTTCTCGTGACCGGCGGGTCGCCGACTGTGCTGGACCCCTTCGAGGTGGGACGCTGGGACGTGAGGTGACCGCCGAGGGGACTCGGGAGGGCCCGATGGGACGTGACGTACCTGCCCTGGTGTTCACGCGGGAGGACCGCCGCCGTTACCGGGACAAGATGCACCTCTGTCTGGACGTGCTGGCGCAGATGCTGCGCGAGTCGGGCTTCGAGAGCGAGCGCCCCCAGGTCGGGCTGGAGATCGAGCTCAACCTCGTGGACGGCGACGGACGGCCCGCGATGCGCAACACCGAGGTGCTGCAGGCGATCGCCGACCCCGCCTGGTCGAGCGAGCTCGGCCGCTTCAACCTGGAGATCAACATCCCGCCCCGGCAGCTGACGGCCGGCGGGCCCGGTGCCTGGGAGCAGGAAATCCGCGACGCCCTCAACCACGCCGAGGAACGCGCCTCCGACGTGGGCGCACACATGATCATGATCGGCATCCTGCCGACGCTGGGGGAGTCGGACGTGGGCGAGTCCGCCCTTTCCGGCGATCCGCGGTACAAGCTGCTCAACGAGCAGATCTTCGCGGCACGCGGCGAGGACCTGCGCATCCGGGTGGACGGCGTGGAGCGCCTGTCGATGTACGCCGACGCCATCACCCCCGAGGCGGCCTGCACCAGCACCCAGTTCCATCTGCAGGTCGCCCCGAAGGAGTTCGCGCCCTACTGGAACGCGGCCCAGGCCATCGCGGGCGTACAAGTCGCTCTGGCCGCGAACTCGCCCTTCCTCTTCGGCCGGGAGCTGTGGCGCGAGACCCGCATTCCCCTGTTCGAGCAGGCAACCGACACCCGCCCGCAGGAGATCAAGGCTCAAGGCGTACGGCCGCGGGTGTGGTTCGGCGAGCGGTGGATCACCAGCGTCTTCGACCTCTTCGAGGAGAACGTCCGCTACTTCCCGGCCCTGCTGCCGCTGTGCGACGAGGAGGACCCGCAGGCGACGCTCGACGGCGGCGGTGTCCCGGAACTGGGCGAACTCACCCTGCACAACGGCACCATCTACCGCTGGAACCGCCCCGTGTACGCCGTCACCGACAGCGGCCCGCACCTGCGCATCGAGAACCGCGTCCTGCCGGCAGGCCCCACCGTGGCCGACATCATCGCCAACGGCGCCCTCTATTACGGCCTCACCCGCGCCCTGGTCGACGAGGACCGGCCGGTGTGGACGCGGATGTCCTTCGCGGTCGCCGAGGAGAACCTGCACGCCGCCGCCCGCGACGGCATCGACGCCCGGCTGTACTGGCCCGGTGCGGGCGAAGTCCCGGTCACGGAACTGGTGTTGCGGCGCCTGCTGCCGCTGGCCCACCGGGGCCTCGAACTGGCCGGCATGGACGCGACCTGGCGCGAACCCCTGCTCGGCATCATCGAGCAGCGCTGCGTCACGGCCCGCAACGGCGCCCTGTGGCAGGCGGAGACGGTCCACCACCTGGAGAAGACCGACACCTGTGACCGCCAGGAGGCGCTGCGCCGGATGACCACCGCATACATGGACTACATGCACCTCAACGTACCCGCGCACACGTGGCCCGTGGACTGACGCGGCGCATGTTGCGCACATTCGGCCGTGACTTCGACCCCATCCGCAAGGTAATCTAAAGGCAAAGATGTAACCGTCGTACGGTAAAGGAGGTACCGGTGTTCGATCTTCGGACAGAGGCTGAGATGAGGCTGCACTCGGAGAAGACGGCCAGGGAACTCGCCCTGAAGAAGCAGCGTGAGGAGACCCTGACGGCTCCTGGTGGCGGCGAAGAGAGTGCGAGCGCCGAAACGCAGCCGCCGCCGACGTAGCGCGCAGGTCGGTTCCTTCAGCCGGAGGGTGGCTGACCTGCGTCTTGTGTGCGGGGCGGCGTGATGGAACGCTTCCTGTCCACGGCGGCAGGGGAGCGTACGGATGGACCTGGAGCTTCGGCATCTGCGCGTCCTGTGTGCGATCGCGGATGCCGGGAGCGTGGGCCGCGCCGCCTCGGACCTCGGCTACTCGCAACCCGCCATGAGCACCCAACTCCGGCGGATCGAGCGCCACTTCGGGCAGCCGCTGTTCGAGCGCGGGGCGACGGGCGTCAGGCCGACACGGTACGGCGTCGAGGTGGTCGCCCAGGCCCGCGACGTCCTGGCCCGCGCCGCGGCGATCGGGTGCCGTCCGGCCGCCGGTGCCACGACCGGTCGTAGGACCCTGCGCGTCGCGGCGACCAACTCGCCGGTGCTGTCCGGCATGGTCTCCCGGGTCCGGGCGCGGTTGCCGGACGTCACGCTCGCTGTCAGCAGCGTGTACTCCTCCTCGCGGATCGTCGAACTCCTGGAGGACGGCGAGGTGGACGCGGCCGTGGCGGCGGACTACCCCGGGATGGAACTGAAGCATGCGGACACGGTGACCCACCGAGGAATCGTCACCGAGCCCACCTTCGTGGCGCTGCCCACCCGCCATCGCCTCGGACACCGCGCCCAGGTCTCGCTCGCCGATCTGGCCGAGGACGCCTGGTTCCTGACACCGGATGACGGAGCGGGCTGGCCGGGCGTCTTCTACACGGCCTGTGCGGCGGCCGGGTTCTCACCGGTCGCCGTACATGAATTCCTCGGTGACCAGCTGCAGTTGCAGAGCATGATCGCCGACGGCCTCGGGGTGTCCGTCGTGCAGGCGACGCTGCGGCCGATCCCGGAGGTGGTGATCAGGCCGCTGATCGGTACACCGCTGTGGTGCCGTTATGTGCTGGCCTGGCGGCGTGAGGCCGTTGCCGAGGACGTGGTGGAGGAGCTGTTCCACTCCGCTGCTTGCGCGTACCGCGAACTCGCCGGGAGGTCACCGCACTTGAGGGCGTGGGCCGCGCGTACTTGGCGGGGGAGCGGAGCGTAGGGGGCGGGCGGACCCCTTGGGCCGTCCGCCGACGACGGGCCGTCCGCGTGTTATGGCCGGTCGCTGCACAGTGCTATGTCACATTCCATTGTTGGCGGCATCCGGCGCTGAGATGGTGCCTCACGCGCCTCAACATCCGTATCGAGGCGCATCCCTCCGCAGAGGAGTCCAGAGAGGCGCTGCCTCTTCGCGCTGCCCAGACGCGCCGCCGTCACCCTCGCCGTCTGCACCACCCTCGCGGGCCTGCTGTCGGCGCCGGCGCTCGCGGCACCCGCCGCTCGGCACGGCGCCACCCCCACGGCACTGGCCCGGCAGACACCGCCGCCCACCGGTTCCACGGCCACCGCCACCGACCAGCCGGCCGTACAGAGCCGCCCGCTCACCACGCCCCAGCTGCCCCCGCTGAAGCCGACCCCTTCCCGGACCCGGCCCGCCACGGAGAGAGGCCCGAAACCCAAACCGAAGCCGGTCTCGTGCACCCCGGCGGACTTCGCGAGCAGGACCGGTCCGGCGCTCGTCGCCTTCGTCGAAGCCTCGACCGCGGGCTGCGTCAACACCCTGTTCGCCGTGACGGGCACGAACGCCCGCGACATCTTCCGCCAGTCCCAGATGGTCACCGTGGCGAAGGCCTTCACACGCGAGGCGCAACGCTATCGGGGCGACGACTTTGCCGGGGTGCGGCAGCTCGTGCTGTTCCTGAGGGCCGGTTACTACGTCCAGTTCAACCACCCGTCCGACGTCGGAACCTACGGCGCGTCCCTGGCCCGGGCCACCACCCGCGGCCTGGACGCCTTCTTCGCCAACCGGCACTCCGGGGACGTCAGCGCGGCGAACGGAGACGTACTCGGCGAGACCGTCATCCTCACCGACAGCGCCGACCAGCAGGCGCGCTATCTGACGGTCTATCAGCGCCTGCTCGACGCCTATGACAGCTCCTACGACGCGGTCCCCAGCATGCTCACCGCCGTCAACGACGTCTACACCCCGCTCTGGCGCGGCAACTGGAACCCGGACTACGTCAGCGCGGTGACCGCCGACCCGGGCATCGCCCGGACCCTGCACGGTTTCGCGCTCAGGCACCTGGACCTGCTCGGCACCGACCGTGCCTACCTGGACTCCAACGCCGGGATGAACGTCGCCCGTTACGTCGAACACACCGCGCTGCGCGCCACGGTCCAGCCGTTGGCCAAGGACCTGCTGAACGCCTCGAAGATCACCGGTCCCACGGCAGGGCTGTGGGTCGCGGTGGCGACCCAGGCCGACTACTACGACCGCCCCGACTGCTCGTACTACGACATCTGCAACCTGCCCGCCCGGCTGACCGACGCGGCCCTGCCCCTCACCCACAGCTGCGACGCGAGCCACACCGTCCGGGCCCAGGCGCTCAGCCCCGCCGACCTCGACGCCGTATGTGCCGACCTCGGCGCCCAGGACCCGTACTTCCACGACCTCGTCAAGGACGACGGCCCGATACCGGGCCAGTACCTGTCGACCGTGCAGCTCGTCGTCTTCGCCAGCCGCGCGGACTACCAGACCTACGCCGGGGCGATCTACGGCGTCAGCACGGACAACGGCGGCATCACGCTGACCGGGGACCCGACGGACCCCGCCGACCAGCCGCTCTCGATCATGTACCAGAAGCCCTCCGACGACGGCTTCACGGCCCGCGTCTGGAACCTCAACCACGAGTACACGCACCTCCTCGACGCCCGCTACGACATGAAGGGCGACTTCACCCGGCAGACGTCGGTGCCGGACGTCTGGTGGATCGAAGGCCTGGCCGAATACGTCTCCTACGGCTACCGGGGCATCACCGACGAGCAGGCCGTCGGCGAGGCGGGCAAGCACACCTACCTGCTGAGCACGCTGTTCCAGAACACCTACGCGAACAGCGACGTGATCCGCACCTACCCGTGGGGCTATCTCGCGGTCCGCTACATGTTCGAGAACCACCCCGCCGACATCCAGCGCATGCTCGCCCGCTTCCGGGTCGGCGACTACACGGGCGGCTACGCCGTCTACACCTCCGGCATCGGTACCCGCTACGACGCCGACTTCGACCAGTGGCTCACGGCATGCGCCGCGGGCGCCTGTTCCGACACGCCCGCCCCCGGAAGGCGTAGCGCATCGGTGTTGTAGGCCGGACGGGGCTGAGACCAGTGCTGGGGGAGCGAACGGCACGCCGAACGCGGAACCGAGGCCGTGACGCCGGACTCCTGCGGATGCGCTGCGGGGCGAAATGGAGTATTGGAGGTGCCCAAGATCCCAAATTACTACTTAGTGGATGTATATGCTCACACTAAGTAGTCAATCCAGGGCCTCGCGCCCAGGTGAGAAAGGGTCAACCATGCGCAGGTTTCAGCGCGCTGCGGTCGTAGCCGTAGCGGTGGGCGGGCTGTCCGTTCTCGGTGTCGGTGTCGGCTTCGCCGACGACGCCGACGGGCCGCGGCAGGCCACCGAAGTCACCCCGCAGTGGCACTTCGCGCCGGCGGTGAGTTCCAAGAAGGCGACGCCGGAGCAGTCACCCAGATACACGGTGCCGGAGTTGGATCTCAATCGGTTCATCGATGCGTTCGTCGCCCCGGTTTCCAAGGACGCCCCGGTTTCCAAGGATGCGAGCGACAAGTAGCCAGGCGCCAAGGGTGCGAGCGGCTCCGTAGCCCGCACCCCGGTCGGCCCACATCCGTCAGAGCGGCAAAAGGCAGCCCGGACGCGCAGACCCACCAGGGTGCGCGCCCGGGCTGCTGTCTTGATTGCGCTCGGGAGCAAGCGCAAGTCCTGTCGCCCGCAGATCCGTGATGGAAAGACCTCCGCCAAGGAGAAATCAATCGTCTGTATTCGCGAATGCCGGACCGGGCAGGTTCCCGATCCGGCATTTCGGCTTTCTGGGGTCGCGGCGGTCGACCTGCTTTTCCGGGCATGGGAAAACCACGGTGCCCCGGCCTGCGGCCGGGGCACCGTGGTGAGCTTTTGTGTTACTTGCCGCCGACGCTGTTGTTGCAGCCCATGGACGAGCCCAGCGAGGTCGACTGCGCGCCCTCGTTGCCCTCGCCGTTGAGCGCGCCGCCCAGCAGGCCGTTGAGCAGTCCGACCTGGCCGAGGATGTCCAGGTTCAGGTCGTGTGACCTGCAGGTGGTGCTCTGCAGGACGGTGTTGCCGCCGCCGCCCTTCCCGCCGTCGTCGTGGGCCTGAGCGGTGCCGGCACCCAGGAGTCCGACGCTGACGGCGGCGACCAGGACGGCAGCCTTGCGAAGCTGGTGCATGTCATCTCCGGTGGAGTGAAGTGGATGCGACCTGCGATAGATCGACTTCGTGCAGTTGTGGAGGCTAATAAGAAATATCCCCGGAACATCCGGCGGCGCGCCGAATTCGAGGAATGACTCACTACCCTGGTCGATGTCCCGGAAATACGACCTGTGACTTGGCCGGTTACCGGGCGAGTTGTTGCGCGCCCTGTGCGCCTGACGCACGCTGGTCACATGGGTGAGCACGACGGCCCCACGCTGATCACTTCCGTCCAGCGGGCCTTCCGGCTGCTGGAGGCGGCGAGCGCGCACGAGAACGGCGCGCCGGCGAAACAGCTGGCACGGGAGACGGGGCTGCCCCTGGCCACCGCCTATCACCTGCTGCGGACGCTGGTCCACGACGGATACCTGCGGAAGCTGGGCGACGGCGGCTTCGTGCTCGGCGACAGACTGCGGACGCTGGAGGCCACGGGCCGTGGACAGGCACTGCTCAGCCGCGTCCGCCCCACGCTCGCCGCACTGCGGGACGAGTTCGCCACCGCCGCCTACCTCACCTTCTACGAGGACGGCGAGATCCGCGTCGCCGAGATCGTCGACAGCGCCCGGGCACCCCGAGTCGACCTGTGGGTGGGGTTCGAGGACGCGGGGCACGCCACCGCGCTGGGCAAGTCCGTGCTGCGGGAACTGGACGACGAGGCCCGCGAGGACTACCTGTCCCGGCACCACCTCGCCGACCTCACCCCGCGGACGATCACCAGCCGGCCGGAGCTGCTGCGGCGGCTGGACGCCTCACCCGTGGCCCCGGCCGTCACGGACCTGGAGGAGTACTCGCTGGGCACGGTCTGTGTCGCCGTCCCCGTCTACAGCGGTGACACCCTCGGCTCGCTCGGCGTCTCGATGCCGGCGGAGCGGCTCTCCCGCCTGCCGGCGATCCGGGCACGACTGCTCCCGACAGCGGACCGTGTGACGAGGAGCCTGTCGCTCACTATCTGAAAAACCTCCGCTTGTGACGGTCTGGGCCCACCGCGTTTCCTGGATGAAACGGACATTTCAGTGGTGGGCCCCAGGACCGACGTGCCCCACACAGGTGAGGACAGCAGACACAAGATGAGTCAGGCCCGAGACCATGGCGGCGGACACTGGCCCGTACAGTCGCTCAGACGCGCAGTCGCGCAGCTGGCCGCGGGGGCACCCGTCCTGCCCGTGCTGATCGTCTCCGTGATCGTGCTCGCCGACCTGGCCGGCGGGGCCGGGATCACCTGGCTGCCGATGCTCGCGGCCGGGCCCGCTCTGGCCGCCACCACCAACGGCCCGCGCGGGGTCCTGTGCGTCGGCCTGCTCGCCGCGGCGCTGGGCGGCGCGCTGGGCTTCCGCAACGGTGTTCCGGACGGTGAGCTGGTGGCCGTACTGTCCGCCCTGGCGGCCGTCACCCTGGCCAGCGGTCTGGCCAGCGCGCTGCGCGGACGCCGCGAACGCGTGCTCGCCGCCGTCCGCTCGGTCGCGGAGACCGCCCAGCATGCGCTGCTCACGCCCGTCCCGGCGACCGTCGGCCCCTTCCAGGTGGCCGTCCGCTACAGCGCCGCCGCGGCCGAGGCCCGTATCGGCGGCGACCTCTACGCGCTGATCCCCACCCCGTACGGGGTACGGCTGATCGTCGGCGACGTGCGCGGAAAGGGGCTGCCGGCCGTGGGGACCGCCGCGCTGGTGCTCGGGATCTTCCGGGAGGCCGCCTACGACGAGCCCGATCTCCTGGCCGTCGTCGACAGGATCGAGCGGAGCCTCGCCCGCAACCTCGGCAGCGACGACTTCGTCACCGCCGTGGTCGCCGGATACCCGAGCGCCGGGCAGCTGGAGCTGGTGAACTGCGGACACGCGCCCCCGCTGCTGGTGCGCGGGGACGGCTGCGTCACCGCGGTGGAGTCCCCGCACCCGGCCCCGCCCCTCGGGCTGCGCGCGCTCACCGATCACACCCCTCACCTCCAGGTGCTGCCCTTCGCCGAAGGGGACCAGCTGCTGCTCTACACCGATGGCGTCACCGAGGCCCGCGACCGCGGCCGCGCGTTCTATCCGCTCGACGAGGGGCTGACGCGCCACGTGTCCGACGACCCGGCCCGCACCCTCGGCGCGCTCCACGACGAACTGCTGGCCCATGTCGGCGGCCGTCTCCACGACGACGCGGCGCTGCTCCTGATCCGTAAACCGGCCCTCAGCGAGTCCGTTGCCGACGCGGAGCCCTGCGGCAGGGACCTGGCCTCCGAAGCTGCCTGACAGCACGTCCATGGCCAGGGCAAGCTGGTGCGGGCCGGCGGTTTCACCGTGCGGCGGTTCGGCCGGCGGCCGGTTCCCTCCACGTCTCGGCGGCCGTGAGCGGAACCAGCGCCGGCGGCGGTGCCGAGGTCGTCAGTTCGATGCGGCGTCCCTCGGCCGACGAGCGGAGGAGAGCGGTCATCGTCTCCAGCACGTGCAGGGCGAGAGCGCCGCTCGCGCGAGGCGTCCGCCGCCCGTCGGCGGTGAGGAAGTCGAGCAGTCCGAGGCCGCGTGCGCCGTCGACGTAACCCGCCGACGGCGGGAGCGTGCGCCACTGGGTGCCGCCGAGTTCGAAGAGCCGCACCTCGCCGTCGAAGTGGTTGGGATCCGGCACCGTGAGCGTGCCGGTCTCGCCGTGGACCTCGATCGGTGCGGCCGTGGTGGCCACGCCGTCGAAGCTCGTCGTGATCGTGGTCAGGGCGCCACCGGCATGTTCGAGCACACCGGAGACATGGCTGTCCACCTCGACCGGGATCCGCTCGCCCGCGCGCGGGCCGGAACCGATCACGCGCTCGGTGCGCAGCCGGCCGGCCGCCCCGATCACGGCACGCACCGGACCCAGCAGATGGACCAGGGACGCGAGGTAGTACGGCCCCATGTCGAGCAGGGGGCCGCCCCCGGCGGTGTAGTAGAAGTCGGGGTGGGGATGCCAGCGCTCGTGTCCCGGGGTGACCATGACGGCCGAGGCGAACTGGGGGCGCCCGATGCTCCCCGCCTCCAGGGCCGCCCGTGCCGTCTGGACTCCGGTGCCCAGGACGGTGTCCGGCGCGCATCCCACGCCGACCCCCGCCTTCTCGGCGGCTTCCACGACGGCCCGGGCGTCGACGAGGGCGGCGGCCAGCGGTTTCTCCCCGTAGACGTTCTTCCCGTGGGCGATGGCGCCCAGGGCTATCTCGGCGTGGGCGGCGGGGACCGTCAGATTCAGCACCGTGTCCACGTCCGGGCTGCTCAGCAGCTCCTCGACGGTCAGCGCCCGGGCGTCGGGCAGCTCGGCGGCGACCGCGGCCGACCGTGCGGCGTCGAGGTCGGCGACCGCGGTGACGCGTACGGCGGGATGGCCGAGGAGCGTGTCCAGATACGCGCGGGAGATGACACCGAGCCCTACGACGCCGATGCGGTGCGCGTCGCCCACAGCATGCCCCTCTCGATGACGGTGCGGACGTTCGGGTTCTCCAGTACGTCCAGGCTGTGCCCCGGTGTCGTCACCACGATCCGCCCGGCGCCCCACTGCCGGGTCCAGATCGCCGGTGAGGTGACGGGCCGCTGCCAGGGCTGCCAGGGGCGGGCGGGGTGCGTGGTGGTGGCGAGGACGTCGATCAGGTCGTCGTGGAGCACCCAGTACTGCTCGGTGCACAGCTCGAAGTCGTCGAGCCCCTCGGTGACGGGGTGCGCACGGCCGAGCTCGGTGATGTCGATGGTGTGCGGCAGGAAGTTGTCCTCCGCCTCGCCCCGGCGCTCGCACGGCTCCTTGGCGGGGTGGCAGGCGAACTGGCCCCCGACCAGCTGGAGATAGTCGGAGGAGGCGCGGAACGAGTCGGCGATGCCGCCGTGCCAGCCGGTGAAACCGGTGCCGGCCGCGACCGCCGCGCTCAGTCCCGACACCTGCTCGGCGCTGATCTCCGACATCGAGATGCACTGCACCACGAGGTCGGTGCGGGCCATCTCGGCGGCATCGGCGTAGACATCGGTCGACTCCTCGACCCGGACCGTGAAACCGCTGCTTTCGAGGAAGGGCAGGAACAACTCCGTGGCCTGGACCGGCCGGTGCCCCTCCCAACCGCCTCGGACCACCAGGGCTTTCTTCGGCTGCATCCTGTTCCTTCACCCCGTCGTACGGAGTCCTCACTATGCGCCAGTCACCCGCGCCCGGCAACGGGCTGCCGCATACGCGAAAGTTTCGCGGCCGCGGAGCCCTCGACCCGGGTCAGCGGGCGGCCGAGGTGGCCGACGCGCGGGCGTCGACCAGCCAGCACGCGGCGGTGAAGCGGACCTCCGTGCCCTGTACAAAGGGGTCGAACGCGGCGCGGACCGTGTCGATGACCTGTGCGCGGGTCTGCTCGTCGACGCCGCCCAGGGCCAGACCGACCGGGCCGAGCCGGGTGAGGTAGTGGACCAACTCGCTCTCGGGCAGGGCACAGGACACGTCGATCGGCCGGATGTCGATCCCGGTCCAGCCGCTCTCCGCCAGGATGCGGCGGACCCGGTCGGGGTCCGCGAAGGCGAACTGCCCCGGCTCGTCCGGGCGGCGCACGGGCAGGTCGGGCAGCAGCGGCGCCGCGGCGCGTTCGGCCGTCGTCATGAACGGGTTCTCCGCGGGGTCGCGCCAAGCGATGAACCGCAGCAGGGCCCCGTCCTTCGCGGCGCGCCGGAGGTTCGTGAACGCCCGCACGGAGTCCTTGAAGAACATGACACCGAAGCGTGAGACGACGGCATCGAAGGCGGCGGGCCGGAAAGCGTGGTCCTGGGCGTCGGCGAGGACGAAGGACGCCGGTGCGCCCTCGCGTTCGGCGCGCGCCCGGGCGGCGGCGATCACCGGTTCTGAGATGTCGACGCCCACGCTGCGGCCTGCCGCACCGAGCTGCCGCGCGACGGCCAGCGTGACACCCCCGGTGCCGCAGCCCACATCGAGCACACGGCCCGCGCGCCCGGTGGCCACGGCCTCGACGAGCAGGTCTTCGAAGGGCTTGAACATCTCGTCCAGCACCCCCTGCAGCTCCACCCAGGCATTGCCGCCGGGCCCCTTCCAACGGGCCGCCTGATCGTCCTCGCTCCCGCGCCTGACGTCCATGATCGCCTCCTCCGCTTGCCTTCGTCCGGTCGAGATGACACCGTGCCACTTCAAGTCGACTTGAGGTAAAGAGGATGACAGAGCTGGACATCGCCGAGGTGGTGCAGCGCGCCGGAGTACCCGCCTCCACCCTGCGGTTCTACGAGGAAAAGGGGCTGATCGCCGCGAGTGGCCGGCGGGGTCTGCGCCGTCAGTACGACCCCGCCGTACTGGATCGCCTGGCGCTGATCGCGATGGGGCGCACCGCCGGGTTCTCCCTCGACGAGATCGCGCGCATGTTCGCGCCGGACGGACAGCCGCGCATCGACCGTCAGGTGCTTGCGGCCAAGGCGGAGGAGCTGGACCGCACGATCCGCGAACTCGGCGTCCTGCGCGACTCCTTGCGGCATGCCGCAGCCTGCCCTGCCCCGAGCCATATGGAGTGCCCCACCTTCCGCCGCCTCCTCAGGGCGACCGCCTCGGGCACTGCCGCCGTATCGAAGCAGCGGGCGCCGCGCTCACCGCAGGAGCGCTGACGGAGTCTGCGGGAGCGGCAGGCCCTCAGGCCGAATCGGCGTCGTACTCCTGCCGGGACCGCTCGACCTTTTCGAGGTTGTCGGCGGACCATGCGGCGAGATGCGCGAAGAGCGGGGCGAGGCTGCGGCCGAGTTCGCTGATCTCGTACTCGACCCGGGGCGGGACCTCCGGGTGATAGGTGCGCACGACGAGCCCGTCGCGTTCCAGCTGCCTCAGCCGCTGGGTCAGGACCTTCGGCGTGATCCTCGCGATGCGCCGCTCCAGCTCGACGAACCGCTGCCGGCCGTACGTGTGCAGGCTCCACAGGATCGGTGTGGTCCACCGGCTGAACACGATGTCCACGACCGGACCGATCGGACAGGCAACTTCCGGATCGGTCCCGGCGGTTGCCGCCGGCATGCCCTTGACCGCCATGCGCATCCCTCCGGGATAGCCACTTTCCCCTAGGTACCTACTATACCGGCGGTGTTAGCGTCCTGGAGGCGCCCGGGAAACAGCACTCCGTGGCGTTCAGGCCCGCTCTGGGCATCGACAACACACCGAACCAACAGGGGAGTTGACCGTGATCGTAGTGACGGGGGCGACTGGCAACGTCGGCCGATCGCTCGTGCAGAGCCTCGCAGCCGGCGGTGAGCAGGTGACCGCGACATCCCGGGCCGTATCGGCCGCTGACGCGCCGCACGGCGTCCGGCACCGGCAGGCGGACCTGACCGATCCGGAAAGCCTCCGGCCGGTGTTCGACGGCGCCGAGGCGCTGTTTCTGCAGAACGGCGGCCCCAGCGCGCATCTGCTCAGCCCGCGGGACATTCTCGACGTCGCCAAGACCGGCGGGATCGAACGAGTCGTGCTGCTCTCCTCCCAAGGGGTCGCGACCCGGCCGGAGTCGGCCTCGCACGGGGGTGTCGCACGCGCCATCGAGGATGCCGTCCGGCAGTCGGGCCTCGACTGGACGATCCTGCGGCCCGGCGGCTTCAACTCCAACACCTACGCCTGGGCCGAGTCGGTGCGCACCCGACGAGCGATCGCCGCGCCGTTCGCCGACATCGGCCTGCCCACGATCGATCCGGACGACATCGCCGAGGTCGCCGCCGCGGCCCTGCGCGAGGACGGCCACGCCGGACGGACCTACGAGCTGACCGGACCCGCCCTCACCACGCCCCGGCAGCAGGCCGAAGCGATCGGCGCCGCGCTCGGCGAACCGGTGCGCTTCATCGAGCAGACCCGCGACGAGGCCCGCGCACAGATGCTGCACTTCCTGCCCGAGCCCGTGGTCGACACGACGCTCGACATTCTCGGCGAGCCCACACCTGCCGAACAACGCATCAGCCCCGACGTCGAGCGGGTCCTTTACCGCGCGCCCCGCACGTTCGCCGACTGGGCGCAGGGCCATGTGGCCGCGTTCCGATGAGCCCTCGTGCCTGCCCAAGGCCGGTGCGGGCTTCGCCGGTTGGTGCGTGGCGAAGCCCGCTCGGTGACGGCAGTGCAGCCTTGGGCGGTCTGGGGGGGCGGACCGTACCGGTTTCGGCGAGCTCATATCCTGCCGAGCTGCGCATCGGCCCTGACGTCGAGCGGGTCCTTTACCGCGCGCCCCGCCCGTTCGCCGACTGGGCGCAGGGCCATGTGGCCGCGTTCCGATGAGCCCTCGTGCCTGCCCAAGGCCGGTGCGGGCTTCGCTGGTTTGTCTGTGGCGAAGCCCGCTCGGTGACGGCAGTGCAGACTCAGGCGGTCTGCAGGGTCAGCCCGTACCGGTTGAGGATCTCGTTGACCGGCTGGTACCAGGTCTCGCCCCCGGAGCTGCAGTTGCCCCAGCCGCCGGAGGTGACGCCCTGTGCCTGGTCGCCGCTGATGAAGGAGCCGCCCGAGTCTCCCGGCTCGGCGCAGACGCTCGTCTTCGTCAGCTCGTGGACGGCGCCCTGGCTGTAGTTGACCGTCTCGTTCTTGGCCAGGACGGTGCCGCAGTGCCAGTGCGAGGTGGAGCCGGAGCGGCAGATGGACGCACCGACGGGGGCTTCGGCGGAACCGCGCACGAGCTGGTCGGAGACCGTGCCCCAGCCGAGGACCACCGGCACGGTCCACCAGCCGCTGCCCACGTTCACCCAGGCGTAGTCGTTGTCCGGGAACGAAGAGCCCTGGAAGTCGCCGACGTAGGAGCCGTCCCAGCCGTACACCGCGCCGGTGTGCTGGTCGCAGTGCCCGGCGGTGACGAAGCCGCCGTACACCGAGAAGCCTATGGAGCAGCGGACGTTGCCGGTGTAGTACGGGTCGCCGCCCACAGTGCCGGCGGCGAAGGTCCGGGGTACGTCGGCGGTCTGCCGCACCGTGACCGGGCCGGCCTGGCGAGCTCGGGCCAGAAACACCCGGACATCGTTGTCATGGAGGTGTGCGGCGACGACGTTCACGACCAGCTTGTTGGCCTTGGCGTCGACGTACCAACTGGCGACGCCCGTGGGCGCGGAGAGTGCGTCGACGCGTGCCTTCGCCGCATCCAGCTGCCGCGCGCTGTACTGCACGAGTCGTACGGTCGCGCCGGTCGCGCGCACGGCCTCGGTGTTCGCGCCACGGGTGACGGCGACGGTCAGCTTGCCGCTTCCCGCGTCGAACCAGGAGCCGCCGTACGACCGCCCGGCGGCACGCTTCGCCTTCCGTTCCACGGCCGTTGCCCTCTTCTCGGCGGTGAGGCGCGCTTCGGCCTGACTCTCCGTCAGGCCCAGGTCGTGCCGCATCGCGGAGAGGAGCGAGGCGGAGGCCGGCGGTTCGGGGGAGTGTGAGGGGGAGTCGGCGGCGGAGGCCGGTACGGCACTCGCGGTGGCCCAGCTGCCGAGCAGGAGGAGTGCGGACAGCGCGGTGCGCATGGCTGTTGTGCGTCTCAAGGGAGGGGCCCCTTCGTTGTTCCAGCAGGGTGGGGGTGGAACAGCAGAACGTTGAGAGCGCTCTCACTTCATGCGCGGCAGAGCTTAGCGGGGGATCGAGAGGAGGTCCATACCAATTCCGGGCGGGAGGGGGAGCGATGAGTCCGCTCGCCTCCGCCCGTTCGCCCGCGCGGACGCCCATCGCTGCACGGGGGTTGTCCTGACATTCCCCCGCACCTAAGGTCACCTTCGGGCGCAAGCGCTTTCTGCAACGAGGCCAGGCATGGCGACCATCCCCCCACTGCGCCCCGAGGAGTGCGCATGAGCATTCGCGTCAGTCACGCCTACGGCGACCACATCGCGGTCGCGGCGCCGGACGGCACCGAGATCCTCCGCTACGTCTACCGTCCCGACCCCGATGCCTTCGAGGCGCGCAAGCCCTACGCGCACCCGGTGCGCACCCTCGCCGGACGCACCGTGACCGGCTACCGGCCCAGCGACCACCGCTGGCACAAAGGCCTGCAGATGACGGCGAGTCATCTCTCCGGGCAGAACTTCTGGGGCGGCAACTGCTATGTCCACGGCAGTGGTTATCTGCCGCTGCCCGACCGCATCGGCTCGATGCGCCACGACGGCTTCCCCGCGTTCACGGTCGAGGACGACCGGCTCGCCTTCACCGAGGCCCTCACCTGGGTGGAGAACGGCGGCGCCGAGTGGGCACGCGAGGAGCGCGGGCTCACCGTCCACTCGGTCGACGAGGAGGCCGGGGCCTGGGCCCTGGACTGGTCGATCCACCTCACCAACCTCCGCGGCGAGCCGCTGGCCTTCGGCTCGCCCACCACCGAGGGCCGTGAGATGGCCGGCTACACCGGTCTGCAGTGGCGCGGCCCCCGCGACTTCACCGGCGGCACCGCCTTCGGCCCCGACCTCGACGGGGGAGCGGGCACGGACGCGGGCAAGCTGATGGGCACCCAGGGCCCCTGGCTGGCCTTCACCACCGAGCACGACGACGTCGACGCGCACTCCACGCTCGTCTTCGCCCACGCACCCGAGAACCTCGACGGGCAGTCGGCGATCCACGACTCGCACTGGTTCGTGCGCTCCGAACCGATCCCCACGGTCGCGTTCTCCTGGGCGTTCTTCGAGGAGTTCGAGCTGCCGCCCGGCGAGTCCTTCGCCTACCGCTATCGGCTCGTCGTCGCCGACGGCGCCTGGGACCGCGACCGCGTGGCCGGCCACCTGGCGGGTCTGGCGTGGTGACCGGCCGGCCCTGAGAGCAAGCAGTTGTGAGGAAAGAGGTGACCTCGGCATGCCCGGACACAGGACAAAGGGGTTCTGCGCAGCGGCCGCCGCACTCGTGCTCAGCGCGGTGCTGGCCGGCTGCGGGGGATCCGGGGAGACGGCCGGCGGCGGCAAGGTCGTGCTGCGCTACACCTGGTGGGGCAACCCCGACCGCGCGGCACGCACCGAGCAGGCCGTAGCCCTGTTCGAGAAGCAGCATCCGAACGTGCGGGTGCAGACGTCGTTCTCCGGCTACGACGCCTACAAGCAGAAGCTCGCCATCCAGGCCACGGGCGGGGACGCCCCCGATGTGATGCAGCTCGACTACCGCCAGATCGACCAGTACGCCTCCGGACATGTCCTGCTCGACCTCGGCAAGGTCAAGGACGTCCTGCGCACCGCCGAGATCGACCCGGGCCTGCTGGCCACCGGCCGGGTGAACGGCACCCAGTACGCCATTCCCCAGGGCCGCGGCACCGAGACCGTCGTCTACGACGTCGCGGCCTGGAAGGCGTCCGGGGTGCCCCTGCCGCGCAAGGGCTGGACCTGGAGTCAATGGGCGGACGGTGTACGGGAGTTGGCCAGGAGGACCGGCAGGCCCGGTGCCACCGACCCGGGCCAGAGCGAGGACGCCTTCGAGGTGTGGCTGCGCGGCCAGGGCAAGGCCCTGTACACCAAGGGCGGCGGCCTAGGCTTCACCGCCGGCGACCTCGCCCGCTGGTGGACCTTCACCGACCGGCTCCGCCGGGAGGGCGCCGTCTCCCCGGCCGAACAGACCACGCAGCTCGACGGCTCCGTCGAGAACACCCCGCTCGGCCGCGGCAAGGCCACCGCCGACTTCAACTGGGACGCCCCGTCCAGCGGTTACCTCGCGCTCGTCAAGGGCGGCGTGGCGCTGGCGCCGATGCCGTCGGGGGAGGACGGCACACCCGGCCAGTACTTCAAGCCGTCCATGTTCCTCGGCGTGGGAGCCCACACCGGCCACCGCAAGGAGGCCGCCGCACTCATCGACTTCCTCCTCAACGACCAGCTGGCGGCGAAGATCCTCGGCGCGACCCGCGGCATCCCCGTCAACGAGACCATCCGCAAGCAGACGGCCTCCCAGCTCAAGGACTTCGACAAGACGGTCGCCGACTTCCAGTCCTCCCTGGAGGGCACCCTCAAGGACCCGCCGCAGGCCCCGCCCTCCGGCGACAACGCCCTGCAGACCACCTTCCAGCGCGACTACGACCAGGTGTCGTACGAGCGCATGTCGCCGCGCCGGGCGGCCGAGAACTATGTCACCGAGGCGAAGGCGGAGCTGAGGTCATGACCACCACCGACATCCCCGCACCCACCGCACGCCCGCCCCGCCCCGCGCCCGCCGCCGGGCGTCGCCCCAAACGCGAACGCGAGGGCGCCGCCTGGGTGTTCCTGTCCCCGTGGGTGCTCGGCGCGAGTGTCCTCACGCTGCTGCCGATGGCCGTGTCGCTGTATCTCTCCTTCACCGACTACGACCTGTTCAACCCGCCGCACTGGGTGGGCCTGCGCAACTACACGCAGATGTTCACCGAGGACCCGCGGTACTGGCGGTCGGTCGTGACGACCCTGACGTACGTCGTGATCGCGGTCCCCCTGCAACTGGCGCTCGCGCTCGTGGTCGCGCTCGCCCTCAAGACCATGAAGCGCGGCAAGGGCTTCTACCGCTCCGCCTTCTACGCCCCCTCGCTGCTCGGCGCGTCCATGTCCATCGCCCTCGTCTGGCGCGCGGTCTTCAACGACGGCGGCACCGTGGACAACCTCTTCGGCACCGGCGGCTGGGTCGACAAACCCGGCTGGGCGCTGGTCGCCGTGGCGCTGCTGACGGTGTGGCAGTTCGGCGCGCCCATGGTCATCTTCCTGGCCGGACTGCAGCAGATACCGGCCGAGCTGTACGAGGCGGCGGCGGTGGACGGGGCGGGCAGATGGCGGCAGTTCCTGTCCGTCACCGTGCCGATGCTGTCCCCGGTGCTCTTCTTCAACCTGGTGCTGCAGACCATCCAGGCGTTCCAGGTGTTCACCCCCGCCTTCGCGGTCAGCGGCGGCAAGGGCGGTCCCGCGGACTCCACCCTCGTCTACACCCTCTACCTCTACGACCGCGGCTTCGTCGCCTCCCACATGGGCTACGCCTCCGCCATGGCCTGGGTGCTGCTGCTCGTCATCGGCACCGTCACCGCGGTGCTGTTCCGCACCTCGCGCTCCTGGGTCTTCTACGCCTCCGAGGGGGAGCGATGACCACAACTGCCCTAGCCCGAAGGCCCGTTCGCTGGGGCCGGATCGCCGTACACGTCGGCTGTGCGGCCGCACTGCTGGTCATGCTCTACCCGCTGGCCTGGCTGCTCGCCACGTCCCTGAAGCCGGCCGACGAGGTCATCGCGAGCCTCAACCTGCTGCCCAGTCATCTGGAGTGGTCGAACTACAAGACCGCCCTGGACGGCGTGAACGACGTGTCCATCTGGCGGCTGCTCGGCAACTCGCTGCTGATCGCGGGCGGTGCGGTCGTCGGCAACGTCGTCAGCTGCTCGCTCGCCGCCTATGCCTTCGCCCGGCTGCGCTTCCGCTTCCGCGGCCCCATGTTCGCGTTCATGATCGCGACGATCATGCTGCCGCACCACGCGGTGCTGATCCCGCAGTACATCATCTTCAACAAGCTCGGCATGGTGAACACGTACTGGCCGCTGATCCTGCCGAAGTTCCTCGCCACCGAGGCGTTCTTCGTCTTCCTGATCGTGCAGTTCATGCGCGGACTGCCGAGGGAGCTCGAGGAGGCTGCGCGCATCGACGGCTGCGGTCCCTTCCGCAGCTTCTTCCAGGTGATCCTGCCGCTCACCCGCCCCGCGCTGATCACCACGGCGATCTTCACGTTCATCTGGACCTGGAACGACTTCTTCACCCAGCTGATCTACCTCTTCGACCCGGACAAGTTCACGCTCACGCTCGCGCTGCGCTCGTTCGTGGACGCCTCCAGCCAGTCGGCGTTCGGGCCGATGTTCGCGATGTCGGTGATCGCGCTGCTGCCGATCGTGCTGTTCTTCCTCGCCTTCCAGCGGTTCCTGGTGGAGGGCATGGCCAGCTCCGGACTGAAGGGGTGAACGGGATGAGCGGGGACACGCGGACGCGGGAGCCGGGCGAGGTCTTCGGGCCGCGCATGACCCTGTTCGCCGACATGCTGAGCGTCGGCCTCGCCACGGCCGCGGCCTGTCTGCCGCTGCTGACCGCCCCGGCCGCGCTGTCGACGGCCTGCGCGGTCCTGCGGGGCGCGCGCGAGGACCAGCCCGTCACCGCCGGCCGCTACTTCGCCCTGCTGCGGCGGCGCCTGCGGGCGGGCGACCTGGTCGCAGGCGCCGCCGCCCTGGCGGGTGCGCTGCTGTTCGCCGCGGACCTGGCGCTGGCGGGGGCGGGGGCGGGACTGCCTGGGGCACCGCTGTTCGCGGTGACCGCCGCCGCGATCGGCGCCTGCGCCACCGTGGCCGCCCTCAGGGCCTGCGCCCGCCCGGAATCCCTCGACGACTGGCCGGCCGCTCTGCGCGAGGCCGCCCGGGACGCGGTACGGGACATGGGCGGCAGCGGCCTGGTGCTCCTCGCGGTGGCGACGGCCGCTGTGTGTGCCTGGGTGCTGGTGCCGCTGGCGTTGCTGGCACCGGGGCCACTGGCGTTGGCGCTCACCGCCGTTGACATGCGGTGGGCCGCCGCCCGTTACTGACCCGGCCGGCATCGGCGGCTACCGCTGTGGACCTACGGCGTGCGCCTCGGGCCGCCGCTGGGAGGGGATCGCCGGTGCCGGGCCGGTGATGCCGGACAGGTCGCGGGCGGCCATGCTGTTGCGGTCGGTCACCGAGCGGCCGAAGGCGTGGTGCGGCCACAGTCCTGCCGCCACCCGGCGGCTGCGCTCGGTCCATTCGCGGGCCGCGGCGCTGCTCGCCTTGTAGTGGTTCACGGCGTACCCGCCGGAGTGGATCCGCAGCAGACAGAACCCGCCGGGATAGTCCTTGACCGCGCTGACCTCCTGCATCGTGACGTGCGGGGCCTGCGGCAGCACCGTGCGCTTGTTGCGGTGGGTGTGGCCCGCGTGATGGAGGAAGACGCCGGGTGCGCTCGCGTAGGCGTCGAGGATGGAACGGGCCTGACGGCGGCCGAGGCGCTGGCCGCCGGTCACCGGGAACACGGAGTCCCGCACGGCCAGCGGATGGTGTCCGAACACCACCGTGGGCTGGTCCCTGTTCTCCCTCAACCGGGCCCGGAACCACGCCAGTTGCTCGGCGCCGAGGCCGCCCGAGTCGGCGCCGTTGCCGTCCTTCTCGTAGGTGTCGAGCCCGACGATCCGCAGCCCGCCGAGCTCGCGCGCGAAATAGGCGGGCCCGTCGCCGCCGAGGAACCCGTCCCGGAAGGAGTCCCCGCAACCGCCGTCACAGGAGCGGCAGTTGCTGTGCCCGGGCCGGTCGTGGTTGCCGCGTACGACGAAGTAGTCCTGACCGTGGTCCCCGAAACCGTCCAGGATCTGCTTGGCCTCGGCCAGGTCGTCGGTCGCTCCGCCGGCCGAGATGTCTCCGGCGGCCAGCAGCACGTCCGCGCCTCGCCGGCGAGCCTCCTCGACCACGGCCCGGCTCATGATCTCGGGATACGGCGCGCGGCCGTGTTCCTGGGTGATCCCGCGCATCAGGGGCATGCCGGTCACCAGGCCGGCGGTGGTCTCGCCCAGGTGCAGGTCGTTGCAGAGTGCGATCGACAGCAGGTGCCGCCCCGGCGGCGGCTGCGGCGTGGTGAAGGAGTACGGGCCTCCGGCCGAGCCCAGCCCGTGGCGGTTGGTGCCGACGGCGTTGCCGCGCACGAGATGCAGTGGCGTCGGCGTCGCGGCCACGCCCCGTGAGCGGGCCTGGTAGTAGTACGTCTGCCCGGGCTCCAGGTCCGTGAGCTCCACGTAGTGGTGCGCCACCGGACCATCCTCCGCGGCGACGCGGGTGAGGCGGCCGGGGTGGGTGCCGTAGACGACCTCGCCCTCCGTGACCGCGGGGAGCATGTGTCCGAAGCCGTCGTCGGTGCCGGGCACGCCGGTGTACCAGGTGATGACGGCGCGGTCCTCGGTCAGGGTGACCAGTTCCAGATGGACGGCGGCCAGGCCGTCGCGGTGGCTGTGCCTGTTCCTGCCCGCGGGGCCGCGCAGGGCATCGGCGGCGGTCCGCAGCAGGGCGGGGGTGAGAAGGGCGCCGGAACGCAGGATCTGACAGGGGTCCGGCAGGGCCGAGAGAGCGGCGAGGGGAGCGGACAGGCAGCAGCGCATGCCCCAGTGTGCGCGCCGGCGGTGAACGGCGGCAGTGATGTGGATGCCGGGACAGCGGCCGGAGGGCGACAAATCCCAGGTCGGCCCCCCTGTGACCGGTCCGGGTGAGAATGCTCACCTCATGATGATCAGCGCGGTTCGCCCTGATATGTACCGAAGTACCAGCGGTTGCCTTCGGGGTCGCGGGCGGCGAAGTCGCGGGAGCCGTAGTCGGTGACATGCAGATCCGTGGTGATCTCGGCGCCGGCGGCCTTGGCACGGGCGTGGACGGCGTCCGGGTCGGCGGTGACGACGTAGGCGCTGAAGGCGCCGGGCGGTGTCGGGCCGGTGCTGGGCTCCTTTTCCTCGCGCACGGAGCCCAGCATGACGCCGCCGCCCTCGGGCCAGCTGAGCTGGGCGTGCTGAACCAGGTCGCCCTCTGCGTGGACCACGGTCTCCTCGAAGCCGAAGGCCTCGACGAGGAAGCGGATCAGCGCGCGGGCGTCGTGGGCGCGCAGGGTGGGCCAGACCTGCGGGGCGGGCGGCTGCTTGGCGTTGTCGGGCGTACTGGTCGTCATGGTGATGCGCCTCCGTTTCGCGGGAGCCGGGAGCCTGCCGGGCTGCCCGGCTGCTCTCCCCAGGGTCACGCGGGCGGATGGTGCCCGGATTGGATGTTTCGGAACTCCTGCGCCAGCCAGGCGCTCGGTGTGCAGGAGGCCAGGGCGGCGAACTCGCGGTCGAGGTGGGACTGGTCCGCATAGCCGCAGTCGGCGGCCAGCCCCGCGAGGTCGGGCGGGCCCATGGGGGTCCCCCCGCCAGAGCGGAGCCGAGAGTGGGGGAGGGCCGCCAGGCGGCGTCGCGCCAGGTCGAAGCGGATGACCCGGGCGGCAGCCTTGGGGGTGAGGCCGATGTCGGCGCGGAAGCGGTTGCGCAGATGCCGCTCGCTGAAACCGGTGTCGGCGGCCAGCTTGTCGATGCGCAGGCGACCGCCCGCGGACAGCAGCCGCTGCCAGGCCTCCGCCACCGGGGTGATCGTTTCCGCACCGTCGCCTCCGGCCATGCGGTCGAGCAGCCAGTCGTCGACGACGGCGAACCGGGTTGCCCAGTCGGGTGCCTCACGTACCTTGTCGTGGACCTCGTGCACGCCCGCGCCCAGCACGTCCTCGGCGTGGACGTCGGTCCCGGCCAGCTCTCCGGCCGGCAGCCCCAGCAGGACGCGGGCGCCGAGGGGGCTGATCGCGATCTGGATGCCGGACTGCCGCCCGGGGATGTCGATCAGCGCGGGCGTCAGGTGCAGGCCGCCCAGCAGGGTGGGGTAGTCGCCGGGGGCGGCGCCCGGATCGGGATGGCCGGCCATGCTGAGCGGCTCGTCGAGGGTGATGATCAGCGTCAGCCACGGCGACGGCAGCCCCCGGTGCCGGCCGTGCGGGATGCCGCGCTGACGGTAGCCGGAGTACCAGCCGACCAGCCCGCGCAGCGGCGGCGCAGGCACCGCCCGCACCGCCTCGTCCACCGGCTCACCCATGCGGTCATTGTCCTGCGCCGGGCGCGGACGGCGCTACGGCAGCCCCCACGCCGCACCGGGCTCGCTCACGGCGACCGGGGCGATGACGAGATCGGGCCGTTCGCCGGTGTACAGCAGGACCTCGCGGCCCTTGGGGAGGTCGATCGCGAGGGTGCCCTCGGAGGTGGCGCGGGTGTGCGCCGGGCGGCCGTCGTCGAGGACGGCGGTCAGCCGGCCGTCAGGCAGCCCGTGGCGCAGTTCCAGTGGCTCACCCGCCAGGCTGCGCACGCGCACGAAGCGGGTCACCCCCTTGGTGCGGACCGCGCTGACCAGGAAGGCGCCCTGGGTGCGGAAGTCGTGCAGGGTGACGTCCGGCCAGGAGGACGGGACGGCGGGGAAGACACGTACGACTCCGCCCCAGCTCTGGCACAGCATGTCGTGCAGGGACTGCGAGGCCGACAGCGGTGTCTCGATGACCGGACCGGCCTCGGTGTAGTGGGTGTTGGCCCGGCACGGATAGCGCGTGGTGGGGTCGAAGAACTTCTTCAGATACGTCAGCGCCGTGTCTCCGCGGCCCATCATCGCGTACATCGACGCGGCGCCGGTGTAGCTGTAGCCGCGGTGCGCACCGGTCAGCGCGTGCCAGCGCACCACCGTCTTCTCGATCAGCTCCCGCTGCTCCGGCTGGTCCCAGTTCACGAGGTACAGCGGATAGACCATCAGCAGATGCGAGTAGTGGCGATGGGACTGGGCGTACGGCGTCTCCGCGCCGATCATGAAGCCGTTCTCGTCGACCGGATACGGGGTCAGTTTGGCCAGTATCTCCTGCCAGCGCTGCTTCAGCGGGTCGTCGATCCCGAGCCGTGCGGTCGCCTCCAGGAGCGTGGTGCAGCCCCAACGGATCAGCGCCAGGTCGTAGTTGGTGTCCCGCGGGGGCACCACCGGATACTCCGGGGAGAGTGTCGAGGGCAGGTGGAGCCGGCCGTCGTCGCCGGGCTGGAGGAAATGCCAGTAGTAGTTGATGGTGCGGCGCAGCAGCGGGTGGATGGTGTCGCGCAGCAGGGCCTCGTCCATGGTGTGCCGATAGCTCAGCCACGCGTTGTGCAACGCCCAGGTCAGGTCGCCCACTTCGGCGCCGGTGCCGGGCATGCCGACGCCGCGGTCGGCGAACATGTCGGAGCTGCGGCCGATGCCGGCACTGTCCGGGCGGTAGGCGGAGGGCACATTGGCGATCAACTGCTCCTGGCTCTGCCTCAACGTGCTGACGAGCGAGTCGAGTTCGAGATGGTTGGAGCCGTGGATGAGCCAGTACTCGAGCTGGACGTTGAGGTTCCACCACACGGCGGGCCACGGCGTCGCCTCCAGCCAGGGCCCGGAGGTGGCCATCACGGGGCCGCCCGCGCGGCTCGCCGACGCGACCTTGTACAGCTGGATCCAGTGGAAGCTCTGCAGCCGCTGGTCGGGGATCGAGACGAAGCTCTTGCGGTAGAACGCATGCCACCAACGGGTGTGCCGGGAGCGGAGAGCGCCGTAAGAGCCGGCGCGCTGGATCTTCCTGAGCGAGACCTTCGCGGCCCCGGTGTCGGAGGGGTGGCTGTGGGCCACGCTGAGCAGGAGCGTGTCGCCCGAGCGGCGGTGGGCGGTCGCGGTCTGGCCGCCGCCGACCAGCGGCTGCAGGACCTGTTCGACGTCGCCGGTGGTCTGTGTGGTCCACGGCGGGTTGGCGACGTAGCCGGCCGGTGGGGCCTCCTGGATCTTCCGGGGGCTGATGGCCTCCTCGGGGTGGAAGGTCCAGCGGACCTGCTCCTCGCCGTCGGCCGTCACGCGTGCGGCGAGGATTCCGTCGTGGATGAGCGCGGAGAGCGTCAGGGTGCCCTTGTCCGTGGTGACCGTGCCGGTGAGCTCGGCGTCCCACAGGCTCAGCCGCCAGTCGACGGAGGTGATGGTGCCGGCCGGGTCGAGGGTCAGGTGCCCCACGGGCAGCCGGGCGGTGCCCCAGCCGCTGCCGAACTCCGGCCGGTGGTCCTGCACTTCGCCGTGCTGCACGGTGAAGCGGACGCTGTTCGCGTCCGGCTCCCGGTAGACCATGCTGCCCAGGCGCCCGTCGCCGAGGAACGGGCCCTCGTACCAGACCGTCGGCAGCCGGTGCCACACCAGATCCTGCCCGCGCAGAAAGCCGGCCCACGCGTCGTCGGAGTCCATCCGGTTGCGCAGCTGCCAGCGGCCGGCGGGCGCGGAGGCCTTGAGGGGAGCGGTGGTGGCGGCAGCGGCGACGCCGGGTAAGGCGGCGGCCGTCGTGGCGCCGAGCGCTGAGCCGAGCACGGTTCGTCTAGAGGTCATTGCGGGGTGCCTCCACGATGCGACGGACAGTTCCTGACGGTTCGATTCATCGGATCTATGTCCCGGCGAAGCGTAGGACTGGCGCACAGTAGGCGTCAACGACCTCAACGCGTCAGAGATTGATCCGATGTACGGGTGTCAGTTCGCAGGTTCCGCGATGCCGATGAAGTGCCCGGCCACCGGTCGGATGCGGACGGACCAGCCCAGCGCGGCGAGGTCGCGCGTCAGCGCCCGGGCATCGTGGAAGACCTTGACTATGCGGTACTCGCTGCCGTCGTCGAGCCGTCGCACCGCCGCCGGGACGGGATGATCCGCGAGGACGTCCTCCGTCGCGGCCTCGGCGGGCCCGTCGTCGATGAAGATCACTTTGCCGCCCGGAGCGAGCGCTTCGGCGACGGTGCTCCAGAAGCGGGGCAACCGCGCCGGCGGGACATGCGAGAGCCAGAAGGCGAAGAAGACGGTGTCATAGCGCCGCGGCGGACGCCAGGCGAACAGGTCGCCCTCGACGAACTCGACAGCGGGGGCGTCGGTACGCGCACGGGCGAGTGCCAGTGTCTCGGCCGCCGCGTCGACGGCCGTCACCGAGCGCGCCCGTGCGGCAAGCAGCCGGGTCCACTGACCCGTTCCGCAGGCCAGCTCCAGCACATCTCCCGCAATCGGCAGATCGTCGATGGAGGCCAATAGTTCCTGCAGGTCTGCGAGCTGCGCATAGGGCCGGTCGTATTCGGCCGCGCCGGCCCGGTAGTAGGCCAACTGCTCGGCCAGCAGCGCGTCGTCATCCATGGCGCCACGGTCGGCCCTGCCCTTTGGGCAAGGTCAAGGCCGACCCGACAGGTGGCGCACCGGTCAGGCGCCGACGTACTCCGCCAGGTGCTCGCCCGTGAGGGTGGAGCGGGCCGCGACCAGGTCGGCCGGGGTGCCCTCGAAGACGATGCGGCCGCCGTCGTGGCCCGCGCCGGGGCCGAGGTCGATGATCCAGTCGGCGTGCGCCATGACCGCCTGGTGGTGCTCGATGACGATCACGGACTTGCCGGAGTCCACCAACCGGTCCAGCAGACCCAGGAGTTGCTCCACATCGGCGAGATGGAGGCCGGTGGTCGGCTCGTCGAGGACGTAGACGCCGCCCTTGTCTCCCATGTGCGTGGCCAGCTTCAGACGCTGGCGCTCACCGCCGGAGAGCGTGGTCAGCGGCTGGCCGAGGGTGAGATAGCCGAGCCCGACGTCCGCGAGACGCTCCAGGACCTTGTGCGCGGCCGGGGTGCGCGCCTCGCCCTCGGCGAAGAACTCCAGGGCCTGGGACACCGGCATCGCGAGCACCTCGGAGATGTCCCGGCCGCCGAGCCGGTATTCGAGGACCGAGGCGTCGAACCGCTTGCCCTCACAGTCCTCGCAGGTGCTGGCGACCCCGGCCATCATCCCCAGGTCGGTGTAGATGACGCCCGCGCCGTTGCACGTCGGGCAGGCGCCCTCGGAGTTGGCGCTGAACAGGGCGGGCTTGACGCCGTTGGCCTTGGCGAACGCCTTGCGGATCGGTTCGAGAAGACCGGTGTACGTCGCCGGGTTGCTGCGCCGCGAACCCCGGATCGGGCTCTGGTCGACCGAGACGACCCCCAGCTCGGCGGGGATCGATCCGTGCACGAGCGAACTCTTGCCGGACCCCGCGACACCGGTGATCACGGCGAGCACGCCGAGCGGGATGTCCACGTCGACGTCCCGCAGGTTGTTCGCCGTGGCGCCGCGGATCTCCAGGGTGCCGGTGGACTTGCGCACCCCGTCCTTGAGCTTCGAGCGGTCGTCGAGATGGCGCCCGGTGACGGTGTCGCTGCCGCGCAGCCCGTCGAGCGTGCCCTCGTAACAGACGGTGCCGCCCGCAGTCCCGGCGCCGGGGCCGAGGTCGACCACGTGGTCCGCGATCGCGATGACCTCCGGCTTGTGCTCCACGACGAGCACCGTGTTGCCCTTGTCGCGCAGCCGCAGCAGCAGACCGTTCATCCGCTGGATGTCGTGCGGGTGCAGGCCCGCGGTCGGCTCGTCGAAGACGTAGGTGACGTCAGTGAGCGAGGAGCCGAGATGGCGGATCATCTTCACGCGCTGCGCCTCGCCACCGGAGAGCGTGCCCGCGGGCCGGTTCAGCGAGAGATAGCCGAGGCCGATCTCGACGAACGAGTCGAGGGTCTGCTGCAGCGAGGTGAGCAGCGGCGCCACCGACGGCTCCGCGAGTGCGCGCACCCAGTCGGCCAGGTCCCTGATCTCCATCGCGCAGGCGTCCGCGATCGAGATCTCCTTGATCTTCGAGGCGCGGGCGTGCTCGGCGAGCCGGGTGCCCTCGCACTCGGGACAGACGGTGAAGGTGACCGCACGTTCCACGAAGGCCCGCACGTGCGGCTGCATCGCCTCCTTGTCCTTGGACAGCATCGACTTCTGGATACGCGGGATCAGACCCTCGTAGGTCATGTTGATGCCCGCGATCTTCATCCGGGTCGGCTCCCGGTGCAGGAGGTCGTGCAGCTCCTTCTTCGTGAAGCTGCGGATCGGTTTGTCCGGGTCGAAGAAGCCGGACTCCGCGTACAGCCGGGAGTTCCAGCCGCCGCCGGTGTAGCCGGGGATGGTGAACGCGCCCTCGTTGATCGACTTGCTGTCGTCGTAGAGCTGGGTCAGGTCCAGGTCGGAGACCGAGCCGCGGCCCTCGCAGCGCGGGCACATGCCGCCCACCTTGTTGAAGGTGACCTTCTGCTTGGCGCCGCCGCCCACCGAGATCGCACCGGCCGCGGAGACCGAGGGGACGTTGAAGGCGAACGCCCCGGGCGGGCCGACGTAGGGCTTGCCGAGCCGGCTGAACAGGATCCGCAGCATCGCGTTGGCGTCGGTGGCGGTGCCGACCGTGGAGCGCGGGTCGGCGCCCATCCGCTGCTGGTCGACGCTGATCGCGGTGGTCAGACCGTCCAGGACGTCGACCTCGGGCCGCGACAGGCTGGGCATGAAGCCCTGCACGAAGGCGCTGTAGGTCTCGTTGATCAGGCGCTGCGACTCCGCGGCGATCGTGTCGAAGACCAGCGAGCTCTTGCCCGAGCCGGAGACACCCGTGAACACCGTCAGCCGGCGCTTGGGGATCTCGATACTGATGTCCTTGAGGTTGTTCTCGCGCGCGCCGTGCACGCGGATCATGTCGTGGCTGTCTGCGGCGTGCAGCGCGGGCACCTGCGCGTTCGTCCTCTTCGCCGTGGTCATCGTCTCTCCATGGGTCGGGCCGGGCGGGCGCGGGAGTCGTCGTTGTGCGGTCACGTTAGCCGTGGCTCACCAGGGCGCGCTTCTCGATTCCTGACCGGTTCCCGCGCCGGGCGAGCAGCAGGACGCACGCGAGCGCGCCGACCGTCACGGTGGCGAGCCCCGAGCCGCCGAGCGTCGCGCGCGGGCCCAGCGCCGTGGTGAGCGGTCCGCCGAGGGCCGTGCCGAGCGGCGACGCGGTGAGCAGCACCGCGCTGCGGGCCGCGAGCATCGCCGTCAGGTGCCGCGGGGGCGACTTGGCCTGCATCAGCGTCTCCGACAGCGCCACGAACGGGCCGTAGATCGCGCCGCCGAGCGTGAAGCACGCGACGGTGACGGCGGTCGGCGCCCCGGCCCCGAACGGCACCGGTACGAGCCCCCAGGCCGTCACGATGCCGACCGTCACGGGCCACAGCGGCAGCCGCCGCAGCGCGCCGACCGTCAGCGAGCCGAGCACCGCGCCGAAGCCGAACAGCATCCAGTACAGGCCGAGCAGCGTGCCGGGTGCGTGCAGGTCCTCGGTCACATGCAGCGGCAGGGCGACCTCGACCGGGCCGTACAGGAAGTTGAAGAACCAGGTGAGCGCCAGCAGCCCCAGCAGCTCGGGATGCGACCGCAGCAGCGCGAGCCCGCCGCGGGCGGCCGCGCCGTCGACGGGGGAGACCTGCCCCGACTCCGGCAGCCGGGTGCGTACGACGAGCACGGCGAGGAACACATAGGTGAGCGCGTCCAGGCCCAGTACGAGCGCCGGGCTCCCGTACGTCACCAGCACTCCGGCGAGGGCGGGCCCGGCGATCGTGGCGGCGAAGTCGAGCGCGCCCACGAGGGTGTTCGCGGCGAGCCGCCGCTCTTCCGGCAGCAGTTCGGCGAGCAGGGTGTACTTGCCCGCGCTGCCCCAGGCGTGCAGCAGCGACGAGACCGTGAGCAGCACGACGTACAGCGACGGCGAGAGCAGCCCGGCGAACCAGGCGAGCGGCACGGCGCCGAGGAACACACCGCGCACCACGCTGTCGGCGATCAGCAGCCGCCCGGCCGGCACCCGGCGCAGCCTGCTGCCGAGCAGGAGCGCGCCGAGCACGCCCGGCAGGGTGTACGCGGCGACCGCGCCACCGACCCACAGCCCCGCACCGGACTGCGGCGCGAGCTCGATGGCCAGCCACGCCACGGCGACGAAACTCATGCCGTCGCCGAGGCAGGAGACCGCGAAACCGAGGATCAACCGCCGGAAGAGCCGGTGCGTGAGGACCGGCCGGTACGTGGAGGGAACGAGGCGTCGGATCACCCCGGTCACGCTAGGTGCGCCCGGGGTGGCGGCGCTTCTCGATTCCTGACCGCTCTGTACGGGTGCCCGTGAACGACCGCGGGCAGCCCCGCGCACCCCTGTGGTACGCCCGTCCGCCCGGGGCGGGGCCGGACAGCGCCGAGACGGAGACGCACGTGTTGCCGCGCCCCCCGGCGAGGACGCACCGGTGACTGCCGCCCCGGAAGCGGGTGGGTGGTCAGCGCGCAGCCGAAGGCCCACGAGGTACTTGCCCCCGTACACGGCGGCACCGGGCCCGCTAGTGGGCGGCGGACGGCGTCCCGAACCGGACCGAGACGCCGGGTGAGTAGAGCACGCTGACCGGTGCGTCCGTCATCGGCGGCAGACCGGCCGCCGTGATCAACTCGTCGTCCAGGTCGAGCAGTTCAGCCCGGTGCAGCGGCCAGGGCGCGTGCTCGTTCGGCAGGTGCACGGTGCGGCCGTGCCACGGGACGTGCATGCCCCAGCGGGCGGTGAGGAACAGCTCCAGGGGTGTGGGCTGCGCTATGGGAGCACCGGGTCGCACCACGACCCGGCTTCGGGGGCCGCGGCCCGCGGACCGTCCGCGACGGCAGGTGTAGGTGATCCTGTCGTTCTCGCGGTGCAGCCGCATCGCCGACCACACATAGGGCAGCCGCACGCCCAGCCGCCCCACCAGCACGGGCAGCAGCCGGGTCGCGTCCAGGGAGCGGAACACGACACCGCGGCGGCCCTGCCCGTCCACCGAGTACAGCCGTACGTTCGTCTCGCAGGACGTTCCGAGATACGGCAGACCGGGCCCCGGACCGAGGCCCACGCCGCGCATCAGGAACGGCACCAGGCCGACGTAGGTGACCCCGTCGAGAGTGTCCGGCCGGGTCCCGGAAGGCAGCAAAGGGGCCACCCGCTCCGGCTCCACCGGCCAGTGCAGGAAGGTCAGTTCGTGCCAGCCCTGCACCAGCGTCGCCCGGCGCACCGGCCGCGGGGTGGACGGGGTGACCGGTTCGATCTCCATGCCCAGCCTTCTAGCACACGGGCGGTGGCCGGGCTGCTCGAAGGGGCCCGGGTTCGCCGGCGGTGTGCGCGACGGCACGGTCATCGCTGCCGGTCCGGCGGTGCCGCGGTGCTGTGCCTGACCACCAGGCTGGTCGGGACGAGATCGGTGCCGGGCTCGGAGTCGCCGCGGGTGCGGATCTGCTGGAGGGCGTCCTGCACGCACCGGCGGCCGACCTCCGCGAAGTCCTGGTGGACCGTGGTCAGCGGTGGCACGAAGAAGGCGGCGTCGGGGATGTCGTCGAAGCCGACGACGCTGATGTCCGCGGGCACCCTCAGACCGCGCTCGTGGAAGGCGCGCAGCAGCCCGAGCGCCATCTGGTCGTTCGCGGCGAACACGGCGGTGCAGTCCGGCTCTTCGGCGAGCACGAGGCCCGCCGCGTAGCCGGACTCGGCCGACCAGTCGCCGTGCAGGGGCGGCGGCACCGGGCGTCCCGCCTCCTCGAGGACGGCGCGCCAGGCATGGGTGCGGCGCTGCCCGGCGTAGGACGTCTCCGGGCCGGTCACATGCCAGACGGTGCGATGGCCCAGGTCGAGCAGGTGGCTGACGGCCTTGCGGGTGCCGTCGGCCTGGTCCGTGTCGACCACGCTGTAGCGGTCACCGGCGTCGGAGTCCACCACGACGACGTGCACACCGGGCGGCAGCTGCACCGTGCCGGTGTCCAGCAGATGGATCTCCATGATGACGATCACGGCGTCGACGGCCAGCTCTCCCATGCGCGTGAAGGCGCCCAGCACATTGTCCTGGGTGGGCACGTCGATGGGGATCAGGGTGATCGCATACCCCTCGGCCGCGGCATGGGTGGCGATCGCCTCCACGGTGCGGCTGTTGCCCGTCGAGGACAGGCTGAAGAGGATCACGCCGATGGTGTTGAACTGGCCGTAGCGCAGGGCGCGCGCCGCGCTGTTGGGCCGGTAGCCCAGGTCCCGCATCGCCGAGAGCACCTGCTCCCGGGTCGAACTGATCACCCCGGGATAGCCGTTGGAGACCCGCGAGACCGTCTGGGAGGACACACCGGCCAGCTTGGCGACGTCGGCCATGGAGACCCGCTGCTTGCGGCGTCCGCCCGGAACGCCGGTGCTGCCCCGTTCCACCACTGGTGCCTCCCTCGGGTGCCCGACCTGTTGCGCGACGCACCGGATGTTACGCGTGAGGAGCCTTGACGGCCGCTGAGGCGGATGCCACGATTCCGGCGCCGCCAAGTTTACGTAAACATCCGCTGCGACGACAGCGCATGTTTACGTAAACATGCGGAGCGCCGAGCCGCCACCTTCCGAAAGGCCACGTCGATGCGCAAGACCCCCACCCACCGCCTCGCTCCCCGGCTGCGCGCCGTCTGCGCGGCGGTCGCGATCGCCGCGGTCAGCGGCGCGACCCTCACCGGCAGCCCCGCCTCCGCCGCGCCGAAGACGGACACCACCCAGTTCAAGGGCGTCAACTGGGCCGACCCCCGCGACAACTACGCCAACGACCCGGTGGTCCTGTCCGGTCTGTCGCTCTCCGACACCTACGCCCAGACGTACACCAAGGCGAGCCGGGTCATCTCCGCGTTCCGCGCCAACCTCGGCGCCAACACCGTCCGCCTGCCCATCAACCCGTACACCGTGAACGGCTCCTACTGGAAGTCGTACCGCGGAGTGATCGACGCGGCGACGGACAGGGGCTTCAAGGTGATCCTGTCGTACTGGGAGGGCACGGGCGCCCAGAAGGACGGCTTCATCGACGACGAGGCCACCTACTGGCCGATGTGGAGCACCGTCGTCAAGGCCTACCAGGGCAACTCGAAGGTCTACTTCGAGCCGATGAACGAGCCGCACGGCTACACCGACGCCCAGTGGGCCGACATCGCCGCCAAGTGGCTGTCGACGTACGGGTCCGTCCCGCGGGGCCGTGTCTTCGTCAGCGGCGCCGGCTACAACGACCACGTCACCTCGGTCTGCGCCGACCCGCGGCTGAAGGGCACCTACCTGTCGCTGCACCACTACGGCTTCTGGAAGTCGTACGCCACCTACGACCAGTGGACCGTCGACCTCAAGGAGCGCATCGGCGACTGCGCGAGCCGTACGGTCATCGACGAGTTCGGCGCCCCGATGACCACCGGCCTGAACTACGACAAGCCGGCGCCCGACGACAACTACGTCAACTTCATCCAGGCCGAGACCGACACCGCCCGCGAGCTGAAGATGGGCTCGGTGTACTGGCCGGGCCTGCGCACCGACGACATCTACTCGATACAGAAGCTCGTCGGCGACGCCTCCCGCCCCTGGCTTGCCACCACCAACCAGTCCGGCGCCGACCGCCTCGCCTGGGCCTGGGGACGCGGCAGGCCCGTCCAGCCCTGACCCCACCAGCCGCCGGACGGTCCCGGAGCCACTGGGCCCGGGGCCGTCCGGCACCTCGCGAGACGTCGCGCGGCTAAGGCTTGATGCCCACCCCGGTCCAGAGGCTGACCTCGGCGTCCGTGGCGCCGGGGTCGCCGTCCGGCCGCCAGCGGTGGCCGACCGCGATTCCGGGGTCGAGCAGATCCAGCCCGCTGAAGAACCTGGCGACGTCGTCCTTCGAGCGGAACTGCACCGGCGTACCCGCATTGGTGTAGATGTCGGTCACCTTCTGCCAGGTGGCCGGGTCGAAGTCGGGCGTGCAGTGGCTCAGGGCCAGCGCGCTGCCCGAGGGGAGCACGGCCAGCAGACGGTCCACGATGCCATACGGGTCCTGCGCGTCCGTCACGAAGTGCATCAGGGCGTTGAGGGACAGGGCCACGGGCTGGTTCAGGTCCAGGACCTCGGCCAGCGCGGGGGAGTTCAGCAGCGAGGCCGGGTCGTTGACATCCGCCTCTATGTACGTGGTGCGGCCCTGGGCCGTGCTGCGCATCAGCCGCTCGGCGTACTTGAGGACGAGCGGGTCGTTGTCCGCGTAGACCACCCTGGCCTCGGGGACCACGGACTGGGCCACCTGGTGCAGGTTCGGCTCGGTGGGGATGCCGGTGCCGATGTCCAGCCACTGGCGGATGCCGTGCTCCTGGGCGAGCACGCGGGTGGCGCGATGCATGAACGCCCGGTTCTCCCGGGCGCACACGAAGATCGCCGGATAGGCCGAGGCGACGGTCTCCGCGGCCTGCTTGTCGACCTCGAAGTGGTCCTTGCCGCCGAGGTAGTAGTCGTACATCCGGGCGGAGTGGGGCCTGCTGGTGTCGATGTCCCGCGCGGCGTGCGAGCTGGTCATGCTGTCCCTTTCGGTGGGGTGCGTGGGGGGTACAGGGCCGTCAGATGATCGGCGAGACCTCGTTTGACTCCCGCGACGAACGCGGTGATCTCCTCCGGGGTGTAGATCAGCGCGGGGCCGGCGGGGTCGGTCGACTGCCGCAGGGCCACACGGCCGTCGGCGAGCTGTTTCGTCTGCACGCACTGGCCCCCGTTGGGGCCGCTCCACGGAGACTCCCAGCCCTGTTCGCCGAGGTCCGAGGCCGGCATGCCGTTGTAGACACCGCGGACAGCGCCGTCGGCGCCGGTCATGAGTACTCCTTTCGCATGCGGTTCAGGAGCGCCCTGCTGTCCGTGTCCGAGGTCAGCAGCGACATGCGGTTGTGCGCTTCGAGATGGGCCGAGACGTCCGAGCGCTGGTCCAGGTACATGGCGCTGGAGAGGATCTCGCTGTAGACGATGTCGGGCAGCTCGGGCTCCTTGAACCGGAAGTAGGTGAAGGGGGCGCACGCGCCGACGTGGGCGCCCGCGGAGAACGGCACGACGTCGACGCTGACGTGCTCCAGCTCCGAGACCTCCAGAAGCCGGTCGATCTGCTCCCGCATCACCTCGGGGCCGCCCACCACCCGGTGCAGCACCGCCTCTTCGAGCACCACCCACAGCGTGGGCGCATCGGGTCCGTCCAGCAGGCACTGGCGGCGCAGCCGCAGATCCACCCGCCGCTCCAGTTCCTCCTCGCTGCCGCCCGGGAAACCGCCGCGCAGCACCTCGCGCGCGTAGTCGTGGGTCTGCAGCAGCCCGGTCACATAGTGCGGCTCGTAGGTGCGCAGCGTCGTCGCCCCGGACTCCAGGCTCACATAGCCGCTGAACCAGCTCGGCAGCACATCGCGGTACACATGCCACCAGCCGGGCTCGTTGGCCCGCTCGGCGAGGGCGACGAACTCGTCGATCTCCTGCCGGTCGGCCCCGTACGTCTCCAGCAGCTTGTCCACATAGAGGGGCTTGAGGCCGACCTCCGCCTTCTCCAGGCGGCGGATGGTCAAGGACGTCACCCGCAGGGCCCTGGCCGCCTCGTCCAGCGTCAGACCCGCGTCCTGGCGCCGCTCCTGCAGCCGCCGGCCGAGGATCATGCGCAGAACGGTAGGTGCGCTGGGGCTGTTGCCCGCGCCCGACCGACCTTCGTTCACCACGCCCTACCTCCTGAGTGGCCGTCACCGCGACGCTGCGCAAGCGACTTGACGGCGCGGACGGACAGATACCGGCTCCATGAAATTATCAGGCAGCTGGTTGCAGCTTGAACTGCCCTGTGAGCATAGTTACTTGCGTGATTCGTTTCGACGGTCACTGCGCGCCCCGCTCCCCACGGAAGGCAACTGCGTGTCCCCCCACACGACTTCCTCTCCGCAGCTCTTAGACGCCCCGAACCAGGAGCGCACCCACTGGCTCGAACTGCCGCCGCACCGTTCCAGCATCAAGGTCGCCCGCCGCTCCATCGGCGCGCGGCTGAGCGCCTGGCGGCTGCCGGGCGACCTGTGCGCGGACGCCGTCCTGCTCGTGTCCGAACTGGCCACCAACGCCGTACGGCACACGCTCAGCGCCCGGATCCTGTGCGGCATCGGGCTCGTCACCGAGCAGTGTCTGCGCCTCGAGGTCCACGACCACGACCGCACGGACCGCGCTCTGCCCCGGTGCGAGCCGTGCCCCGACGACGAGAGCGGCCGCGGGCTGCTCATCGTGGAGGCGATCGCGGACAGCTGGGGAGTCGACCGGTCCAGACTCACCGGCGGCAACGCCGTGTGGGCGCACCTGACGGCCTGAAAGCCTGCCGGGGACAGGCGTTCAGCCCTGCTGGGGGGTCAGCTCGGCGAGCAGCAAGGTGCGGTCGTCGGCGGCGGCCGCGGCGGAGGGGGTGCTCAGCAGCCGGCGGCACAGGGACTGCAGCGGGTCCTGCTCGCCGGCGGCCGCGGACTCGACGGCCGCCGTGTCCAGGGCGCCGGCGAGGCGGATGATCTCCTGGTCGATGTCGGCGTCCCGGGACTCGACCAGGCCGTCGCTGTAGAGCACGAGCAGAGCGGGCTCGTCCACGGTCAGCACGGTCGCCTCGTAGCTGCCCGTGCCCAGCCCCAGGGGCAGGCCCGGGCCGGTGAGCGCGACCGGCGCGGTCCGGCCGTCGGGGCCGCGCAGCAGCGGGGGCGGGTGGCCGGCTCCGACCAGGGTGCAGGTGTGCTGCCGGGCGTCCCACTCGGCGTACATACAGGTCGCGAACGATGCTCCCGGGGTGTCGCAGGCGAGTGCGTCGAGGCGGCGTACGAGCTCCGCCGGGGGGATGTCGAGGGTGGCCAGGGTGCGGACGGCGGTGCGCAGCTGGATCATCGCGACGGCGGACTCCGGGCCGTGCCCCATGGCGTCCCCGACGACCAGACTGACCCGGTCACCGGGCCGTCTCAGCACGTCGAACCAGTCACCGCCGATGATGTTGCCCTGCCCGGCGGGCAGGCAGCCGTGTGCGATGCGGCAGCCCTCGACCTCCTGTGCCGTTCCGGGCAGCAGGCTGTTCCGGATGGCCAGGGCGGTGCGGCGCTCGCGCTCGTAACGGCGCGCGTTGTCCAGGGCCGTGGCCGCTCGTGCGGCCAGTGCGTCCGCGGCCACGACGTCCGCAGGCCGGAACGGGGACCGGTCCGGGCCGCGCGAGCAGGCGACGAAGCCGACCGCGGTGCCCCGCAGTTGCAGCGGGACGACGAGAAAGGACGACACGTGCAGCAGATCGTCGATCCGCGCGTCGCCGCCCCCGGAGGCCGACAGACGCTGGGAGGTGTGCGGGTCGATCGTGTCGAGCAACTGCGCGTGGCCGGCGGCGAGCGCACGCGCGTACGGCGTCTCACGCGGGAAGACGATCACCTCGCCGACCGGCAGCACGCCCTCCCAGTCCTCCACCGCGTCGGTGCCGATGCGCAGCGCCAGGCGGCGCGCCTCTATCTGGGGCGGGTCCGTGACCGTGTACGCGTTCTCGTCGCGCAGCCAGCGCTCCAGCAGGTAGACCGATGCCGCATCGCAGAAGCCGGGGGTCAGCGCGTGCACGACATGGGTGCCGGTCAACCCCAGGTCGAGTTCCGAGCCGATGGCGTCGGCGGCGGGGGAGAAGGCCGACCGGCGGGGCGAGGGCAGTGCGGCGGGGGGTACGTCGGTGCGGCTGCGCGGTTCGTTCCGCAGGGGTCGTGCCTTTCCGGGTGTGGGGCTCCGGGCGCGCGGCGATGAGGGTGGCTCGCCGCGTGTCGTCGGCAACTATATGATGTCTCGTCAAGGTCCCTGGTCAGAAAGGGAGTTGCAGTGCCCGAGAGTGAAGGTTTCCCGCCGGGGACCGATTCGGTCAGGGCAAGCGTTGCCCGTGTGTACGACGCCTTGCTGGGCGGGGAGCACAACTTCGCCATCGACCGGGAGGCGGTGGCGGCCATCACGGCCATCGAGCCCCACGCGCGCACCCTGGCCCGGGCCAACCGCGCCTTCCTCGGCCGGGCCGTGCGCTTCCTGGTCGAGTCCGGGGTCCGGCAGTTCCTCGACCTCGGCTCGGGCATCCCCACCCAGGGCAACGTCCACGAGGTGGCGCAGGCGGTCAGCCCGGGAGCCCGGGTGGTCTACGTGGACAACGACCCGGTGGCCGTGGCGCACAGCACGTCGCTGCTGGCCGACAACCCGGACGTGGACATCGTCGACGCCGACATCCGGCGGCCGGCCGACATCCTGGCCTCGCCGCAGGTGCGCAAGCTGATCGACTTCGAGCAGCCGGTCGCCGTACTCATGAACGCGATCCTGCACTTCGTCACAGCGGAGGAGGACCCCGCCGGCCTTGTGGCCGCCTTCCGGGACGTCCTGCCGGAGGGCAGCTACCTGGCGATGTCGCACGGCACGAACCAGGACCGCCCGGACAAGGCCGCGGCGGTGGGCCAGCTGTACCGGTCCAGGGCCACCTCGCCGGTCATCACCCGCTCCCGCGACGAGATCCTCGAACTCTTCACCGGCTTCGACCTCGTGGAACCAGGCCTGGTCTACCTCCCCCTGTGGCGCCCGGACTCCGAGGACCGGATCCCGGACAAGCCGTCGGAGTACTGGGTGTATGCGGGAGTCGGCCGCAAGTGCGCGTAGCCGGGCCCTGCAGCGTCCAGGTGCCAGTCGCCGCGCGCTGTCGATTCGGCGGGTTCGCGTTCGTGTAGAGGGTGAGTGGCCGGCAGCGGGCCGGCCCGAGCGCAGGGCTGTGAGAACGATGACCCACGTGACCACACTGCTCACCGGACGGGGCCTGGTGGAGTCACCCCGCTGGCACGGCGACCGGCTGTATTTCTCCGACTGGACCGCCGGCGAGGTCCTCGCCGTCGACCGGGACGGCCGCAGCGAGGTCGTCGCAAAGGTGCCGTCGCTGCCGCTGTGCACCGCCTGGCTGCCCGACGGCCGACTGCTGATCGTCTCGTCCGCGGAAGGCCGGCTGCTGCGCCGCGAGACCGACGGCAGCCTGGTCGAGTACGCGGATCTCGGCATCCCGGGCTGGAACGACATCGTGGCGGACGGCCGCGGCAACACCTACGTCAACCGCGCCCACTTCGACCCGATGGCGGGGGAGGACGTCAAACCCGGTTCCGTCCACCTGGCCACGCCCGACGGCTCGGTCCGCGAGGTGGCCGACGACATCGCCTTTCCCAACGGCATGGCGGTGACCGCCGACGACTCCACCCTGATCGTCGCCGACTCCTACCGCCATCACCTGCTCGCCTTCGACATCGAGGCCGACGGCACCCTGTCGCACCGGCGCGTCTGGGCCGACCTGGGCGAGGGCGTCCCGGACGGTATCTGCATCGACGCGGAGAACGCCGTCTGGTACGCGGACGTGCCGGGCCGTCGCTGCGTGCGCGCCGCGGAAGGCGGCACCGTCCTGCAGACCGTGCCCCTAGACCGCGGGGCCTTCGCCTGCGTGCTCGGCGGCCCTGACCGCAGCACGCTGTTCATCACCGCGGCACAATGGCAGGGCATGACCGAGACCGAGATGGTCGCCCCCGGAACCGGCCAGGTGCTGGCGGTGCCGGTCGAGGTGCCGGGAGCAGGACAGCCGTAGAGGCGTGCCGCCTCTGCCTCACAGGAACGGCGTGCCCGCGTCGAGTCCCGACAGGACCCGGCCGTAGATCTCCAGGTTGGTCGCGGGATTGACGAACGAGTGCAGATTCAGGGCCTGCACATCGCGCACCACCCGCTGGATGGGCACCTCCCTGTGCAGCGAGGAAGCCCCGGAGGCGGAGGCGATCAGGTCGACGGCCTCCCTGCACAGCCGCGCCACATAGCCGCTCTGCCCGCGGATCCTGGCCCGCTCCTCCTGGCTGTACGGTTCGCCGGCCTCGATACGCGCGACGAAGTCGCTGGTCAGCAGCTCGGCGCAGGAGATCTTCAGTGCCGCCTCGGCCGCCTGGAGATGGGTGACCGTCGCCTCGTTCTGCCGCTGGTGGAAGGTGTAGGTGATGCCCCGCCGATGGATCCGCCCGGTGAAATCCTCCAGCGCCGCCCGCGCCAGGCCGAGTGCGTTCGGTGCCGTCCAGGCGCAGAACATCAGCAGGACGGGCATCCGGTAGAAGGGGTCGTCGGCGTTGGACTTGGAGGGGAACTCGCCGCCCAGGAGGGGCCCGACGGGCAGCACCCGGTGCGCGGGCACGAGGACGTCACGGGCGACCACGGTGTTGCTGCCGCTGCCCGCGAGACCGGAGACATGCCAGTCGTCGAGGATCTCCAACTCGGCCATGGGTATGGCGGTCCACAGCACCTCGGGGGGCCCCGCACCCGATTCCACGCGAACCGTCAGCAGATGCCAGTCGGCGTGCCGGCAGCCGGTCGCGAAGCCCGAGGTGCCGTTGACGACATAGCCGTCGGGCGTGGCGACCGCGGTGGCGCCCGGGACGAGGGTGCCGCCGATCCGTACATCAGGACCGGTGAAGATCTCGTCCTGCGCCTCGTCGGGGAAGAGCGCAGCGATGAACGCGCAGCCGGCCTGGATCAGGGCCGTGAAGCCGGTCGAGCCGCACGCGGCGGCGATCTCGGTCAGCGTGTCGACCTGGGTGCGCGGCCGGGTCTGGTAACCGCCGTACCGCCGGGGGACGTTCATACGGTAGATCCCGGCGTCCGTCAGCGCCGCGACGATCTCGCCCGGCACACTCCTCTCCTGCTCGGTACGGAGTGCGTGCTCGCGGATCAGGGGAGCGATCGCGCGTGCGCGTGCGACGATGCCGGCGTCGGAACGTGGTGCGGACGACGGAGCCATGGACGACCTCCGGACACTCCGGGCACGACTGGGCCCTCACCGTGACGCGGATCGCGTGCACTGTCAACGGCGCCTGAAGCGAGTGGAGTTGAACGGAACGGCGTGTCAGCCACTGCCCATCCGGTCGGCCAGACAGGCGAGGTAGAGGGCCATGGTGGTGCGGTGTTCGCGCAGCGGCCGGCCGGTCAGCTGCTCGATCTTGTTCATGCGGTAGACGACGGTGTTGCGGTGGATGTGCAGGGCCGCGGAGGCCCGTACGAGGTTGAATCCGCTCTCGCACTATGCGGTGATCGTGTCGCGGAGCGCGAGAAAGTCCGGTTGGGCGCGCGGCTCCGCGGTGGTGAGGTCGACCAAGCGGTTGCGGGCGGACTGTTGCACCGCGGCCAGGACCTGGTGGACCCGTAGATCGGCGATCAGCTGGACGGGGGAGTCCCCTGCCGAACGCCCGCCCAGGCGCAGCGCGTCGCAGGCGTCCTGGTACGAGTCGTGCAGACCACCCACCGAGGAGGCGGGCTCGCCGATGCCCACCCGGGCGGTGAGACCGTCCTGCGCGGCGATGACGTCGACGAGCCGTCGGCAGTCGGCGACCAACTCCGCTGGTTCGACGACCCGGACGACCTGGTCGGCCTGATCCGCGACCCCTGGGTCGGCGGCCGACCCTTCCTCCCCGACGGCCTTCCGGTCATCGACCGAGTCCCCGGCCACGACAACGCCTTCGTGGCCACCGGACACGGCATGCTCGGCGTCACCCTGGGCCCGGTCACCGGGCGCCGGCTCACCGAGTACGTCCGCACCGGCCGGCGCCCCCAAGCCCTGGAACCGTTCCGCTTCGACCGGCTGCGCCACTGATGCCGGTGTGATTGAGTGAGTCGGGTACCGGTATCGCCGCAGGACCCCGGAGGAGCCGTCATGACGCCGGCCGAAGAGCGCTTCGACGACCTGGTGAGCGAGCTGCTGGGCCTCCCCGGGGTCACTCCTCCCGGCGGCTCCGGCTTCGGTCGGAGCGCGCTGCGGGTGCACAACAAGATCTTCGCGATGCTGGTCCGCGGGCAGTTGGTGGTGAAGCTGCCCAAAGAGCGGGTGGACGCGCTGGTGGGCGCGGAGGAGGGGGACAACTTCGACGCCAACAAGGGCACGCCCATGAAGGAGTGGTTCGCTCTCTCTCCGGACTCCGCCCTGGACTGGTCACCCCTTGCGCGGGAGGCCCTGGCGTTCGTCGGCGGGCACTAGAAGGGCCCCGTCGGCGGGCACTGGCAGAACCCCGTCGGCGGGGGAGGGCCGCCGACGCAGCGGCTGGGCGCCTCCCGGGCCGGCTCAGTGTCCCCGCAGCGGATTGACGCGGGCCGCCGCGAGCAGATACCAGGCCGTGGCGCCGACGTGTCGGTACGGGTAGTAGCCGAAGCCGAAACCGGTGTCCAGAGGACTGCTGGCCGAGACCACGCCCGACCGTTCGGGCAGCACCTTGCTCCCCACCGTCTGGCCCCCGCCGAGCAGGTCCTGGGCCCGCTCGATGGAGGCGATCAGGCGCACGGCACGCCGTTCGTCTCCGCTCGCGCAGCGTTCCCGCAGGGCAAGGGCGAGGTGGGCGGTGCCCTCGAACCAGACGCCGTTGCGGTCGGGCTTGGGCTGGGAGGCCGCGATGGGCGAGCTCTCGTCGGCGACGAGGGACGCCGAACTGAAGGTGACACCCTCGTACGACTGCCCGGCGGGGACCGTGCTGTTGGGGCGGTCGGCGGTGTCCAGCACGGCGAGGTTGGCCGCGGCCCAGTCCACCGATCGGGCGCGGCGGCGGTCGTGGAGGGACAGATGGCTCCAGGTCTGGGTGTCCTCGGGCACCGGGGAGGTGTTGACGGTGACGCCGTCGTTGGTGCCGGTGTAGAAGAAGCCGCCGGACTCGTTCCACATCTTGTCGACGAACGCCCGTGCGCGGGCTCGCCGTTGCAGCCAGACGCTGTCTCCGGTGAGCCGGGCGAGACGGGCGAAGAGGCAGGTCAGGTCGATGTTGTGCTCGGTGGAGGTGAACGGAAGCTTCTGATCGCTGCCGTCGACGCCGAACTTGTAGCCGCCGAGCGGCTCGTCGGTGCGGCCGTGCGCCTCCACCCACTCGCCGATCCGCACGGCACCCGTCAGAAACCGCGCCGCTCCCGTGCGGGCGGCCAGCGCGGCCAGCGCGATGCCCGCCCAGGCCATGTCCCCGACCGCCGTACCGGTGAAGCCGAACTGGGTGCCGACGTTCACGGTGCCGTCCGCGCGCACAAAGCCGTCCGGCTGCGGTGAACCGTCGTAGAAGACGTACGGCCCCACGTTGTACGCCTGCCGGAGCCTGCCGTCCGTGTGCTGCGGGTCGTGGGTCTGTGCGTAGAGCAGTGCGTCCCCGAGGGCGATGGCTCTGGTGCGTGAACCGGGGCCGGAGCGGGTGAGGAGCGCCAGGATCGCGAGGGCGTTGTCGTACGTGAACGCCGTGCTGAAGAGCCCGGCCTGATCGCTGTAGCTCTGGGCCAGGCGGATGCCGCCGTGGTCCGGGTAGCCGTCCATGGCCGCAGCGAGGAAGGCATGGCCGCGCATCCGGGCATCTTCCGCCTCGACGGCGGGAGTTGAACCGATGGCCGCGCGAGCCGTGCCACTGCCGAACACGGCCAGGGCGGCAGCGGCGCTCCCTGCCCCGATGATCGTCCGACGGGCGATCTCGGCCATGGCTGCTCTCCTCGAAGTCGGTGACGCCGCTTGGTCCACGAGCTCAGTTTTCTGAGAGCGCTCTCAGGTGACCATAGTCTGCTGGTGCGGGGGGTGGTGGTCAAGGTGATGCGCGGGGAAAGAGGTGCCGGGGTGCCGGATGTGGTGACAGGTCGGCCGGCCCCCCCAACTCGCTCCCCGGACGGCGGTTGAGCTGTGCCCGCTACGGGCTTGCGTCAGTCCGTCGTGCCCGCCACCCGGTCGAGGAACCCGTCGACCAGGTTGCGGGCGTTCGCCCGGGCGTCCCTCGCCAAGTCGGTGCTCCGCGCGAGGAGTTGACCGGGGTCGACGCCGTGCTGCAGCGCCTGCTGTTCGCCGCCGTTCGCCAGCCACCCGCGCAGCATCCACAGCGTGATCTCCGGATGGAACTGCACCCCGAGGCTCCGCCCGACCCGGAACGCCTGCACGCCCACCTCGTTGCGCGCCAACTCCTCGGCACCCGGCGGCAGTACGCACCGGTCGTAGTGCCACTGCATCCAGGGGCCCCGGCCCACGAGCGAGGGGTCGGACGTGTCGATCTCGGTCCAGCCGATCTCGGGCCGCGGCGAGGGCTCGACCGAGCCGCCGAGGGCGGTGGTCAGCGCCTGGGCGCCGAAGCAGACGCCGAGCACCGGTGTGCCGAGGTGGTGCGCCTTGCGCAGCAGTGCGAGCTCCCCGCCGATCCAGCTGCCTATGGCTGTGTCGTCGTACACCGACCAGGGCGCGCCGAGCGAGACGACGAGATCCCAGTCGGCGGGGTCGGGGAAGTCGAAGGCGACGTCCGGGGTGTGGTGGCGGTGCTCGGGCACGACGGTCACGACCCCGAGGTCGTAACCACGCTCCACGAGGCGGGCGCCGACCAGCCCCGGTTCCGTCGTGTGGTCGTGCTGGACGACGAGTGCGCGCACGGTGGCGGCTCCTTGGTTCTTGACAGCGGGCCTCTTCGAACAGATTGTTTGAGCTCAAATGATAATGGGTGCTCGTCGCGCCCGACAGCGATCACGGTGGCCGAAACTCAGGCCTTCGCCCGTCGGCCACTGCGCCGGGGTGCCGGTTCGGCGCCGTTGAGGAGGGACTGGCGGCGCTCCTCGCCGTTCTCCTCCACCTGGATCACCACGCGCCGCAGGCCCTCCGCCAGGGTCCGGCACTCCTCGTCCGTCAACTGGCCGGTGACGAAGGCCTCTTCCTCGTTGAAGGCCGGGAACAGCCGCTGCATCAGCTGCTCGCCCTCGTCGGTGAGGCTGAGCAGCACCAGCCGGCCGTCCGTCGGGTGGCCGGCCCGCCTGACCAGTCCTCGGGACTCCAGGGTGCGTGACACCCCGGTCAGGGTCCCCTTGGAGATGCCCGCCTCCTCGGCCACGTGCCGGGTCTCCGACTCGCCCCACACCCATACGACCCACAGCACGACGAACGCCGTCCAGGTCAGGTCGGAGCCGCGCAGCACCGAGTTCTCCACGTGCTGGCGCACGGCTGAGGCGGCCCGGTAGATGTTGGCCACGGCGGCCATCTGGTCCCGTCGTATCGGGATGCCGCCGAGTTTCGCCGCGGCGAGCTTCTCGGCTTCGGTGATGGATCGCTGGCCGGGCACGGGCGCTCCCTCGCACTTCATTGACCGTTCGGAGTCAAATTGTACGGGTCAGCGTTCGTGGACGATGCGCCCGTCGAACACCGTCAGGTCCACCTCCGTGTCCGTGATCGCATGGGGATCCAGGCCCAGCAGCGGGCGGTCCAGGACGCACAGGTCCGCGACCTTGCCGGTCTCGACCGTTCCCTTCCACTCCTCCGCGAAGTCCTGCCGGGCCGCGTTGACCGTGTACGCCCGCAGGGCCTCGGCGAGGCTCACGCACTGCTCGGGGCCGCTGGGCCGGCCGCTCGCCTTCGACTCCCGCAGCATCATCGCGGCCACCCCCTGCCGCCAGTCGGGCTCGGTGATCGGTGCGTCCGAACTGGCGCAGACCGCGATCCCGGCCTCCATGGCGGACCGTACGGGCCACTGGTAGGCGGACCGCCGGGGCCCGACGACCTCGTCCATCAGGTCGGAGATCGTCCACTTGATGGCGGGGTTCATGTTGATTCCGTAGCCGTGCGCGGCGAGCTTGGCGAGGCTTGCGGCGCCTATGAAGTCTCCGTGGATGACGTAGTGCCGGGCGTCTGGCCGGGGCGCCGCCTCGTCGGCGGCGACGAAGGCGTCCACGACCGTGTCGATGGCGCGGTCACCGGTGACATGCACGCCCAGCTGGAAGCCCGCCTCGTGGGCGGTGCGGATCATCTCGCGCAGTTCGTCGACCTGGAGCGCGGGAGTCTCGCCGTGCACGCACAGCGCGCCGTGGCCGCCGCCGGCGTACGGCTCCTTCATCCAGGCCGTACGGTTCGGTGGCACCCCGTCGGCGAAGATCTTGACCCCGATGACGCGCAGCAGGCGCGGGTCTGCCGACTCCGGGCGCCGCAACTCGGCGAGGCCCTTCCGTACGTCGTCGGCGGAGCCGCCCATCGGTGCGGGCAGCAGCAGGACACTGACCCGGGCGCGGAGCTCACCGGCTGCGGCGAGGTCGGCGTAGGCGGTCCAGTTGTCGGTGCTCAGCCCGCCGAAGAGGGCACGGTGGGGCCGGGTGCCGCCCGCACCGCGGTACTGGTGCACGAGGAGCGCGTCCCACTGCCGTACGGCCTCAGCCCGCGCGAGCTGGAGGTCCTCACCCGGGCCGCCCGCGGCCAGACCAACCAGGCCATAGCGCAGGCCCGGTTCCTGTCTCCGCGCACGGTCCACAGCCATATCGAGCACCTGTTGCGCAAGACCGGCTGCGCCTCGCGCGCCGAGGCCACGGCGCTCGCCGTACGCGACGGTGTGCTGCGGCCCACGCCCGACGACCTGGAGCACTTCGTGGAACGGGCGCCCGCCGCCCGGGAAGAGGGAGAAGACCGACGATGACCCGCACGCCCCGCATGCTGCTCGTCCTCAGCGAGAACTGGACCCTGACCGGTGGCCGCGCCGATCTGCCCACGGCCGTACGGTGGGCCCGCGAGGCCGAGGAGGCCGGCTTCGACGCGGTCATGGTAAGCGAACACATCGTGCTCGGACCGGACGCCGGCGCCGACGGCATCATGGGCAACCCCCGCGACTACGCCCTCCCGGGCAACCAGGACCCGTACACCCCCTGGCCGAACTCGCTGCTGCTGCTCGCCGCCATCGCCTCCGTCACCGAACGCCTGCGGCTGGCCGCCGCGGCCGTACTGGCTCCGTTGCGTCATCCGCTGCTCATGGCACGGGAGTTGGGCACCCTCGACCTGATCAGCGAGGGCCGGCTGCTGGTGCAGCCCACGGTCAGCTGGAGCAAGGACGAGTACGACGCGCTGGGGATGCCCTTCGGCAGGCGGGGGCGGCTGCTCGACGAACATCTGGAGGACTGGGCCAAGGCCTGGGGGCCGTCGCCGATCTCGCACGAGAGCGAGCACTACCCCTTCCGGGACGTCTACTTCGAGCCCAAGGCATACCGGCCGGAGGGTCCGCGGCTGTGGTTCGGCGGACAGCGTCTGCACGGGCCCGTCCTGCGACGACTCGTGCAGTACGGCCACGGTTTTCACCCGCTGGGCCGGCCCGCACCACCGGACCTGCAGCTGCCCAAGGACGCGATGGCCGCCGTCGGCCGGGACGTGGACGAGGTGGAGATGATCGGCGGCACTCAGGCCGTGTTCCCCGACGACCACTCGCCGGCGGACCTCGGCGCGGCTCTCGCGTCGATCCCGGAGCAGCTGGAGCAGGGCTTCACGACCTTCTGCATCAAGCCGAACCAGTTCATCGACGACCCGGACGGGGTCGGAGCGTTCTGCCGGGACGTGATGCGTCGGGTCTCCTGACGTTCGCCCTCAAGGTGGCCTGACTTGATCCCCTTGGTTCCGTGCATGCCGCAGCGCGGGCCGGGGGTGGTCCCGGCCCCCGCCGCGCAGGTCCCTCTTCAGCCGCCAGGAATCAGCCGAGCAGCTTGCTCGCCAGGGTCGCGGCGTTGTACGAGCCCCATCCGGTGGTGAAGTCCCAGCCGGTGGCCGCGGAGTAGGCGCCGTTGCTGCCGCTGGTGATGTCGTGGAAGCCGGTGCCGTTCGCCGAGTACAGGGCGGGGTTGGCGAAGCCGAGGTTGGCCTTGCCGGCCGCCGCGGCCTGCTGGTTGTACAGGGCCGCGAACGCCGCCCACTCGGGAGCCGCGGCGCTGGTGCCGCCGACCGACGACCACGAGCCCTGGGAGTAGATCGAGACACCCGGGCTGGGGTTGGCGTGCGCCGAGACGTCCGGGACCTGGCGGAAGCCGCCGCCGGCGCTCTTCTGCACCGCGGTCTGCCAGCTGGGGATCTTGAAGACGGAGGACTTGCCGCCGCCACCGCCGGACCAGGCGACCTCCTTGCTGAAGGCGTTGGACGAGGTCACGGTCAGCTTGGTGCCGCCGACGCCGGTGACGTACGGGTCGCTGGCCGGGTAGTCGACGGAGGTGCCGCCGTCGCCCGCGTCGTCGGAGCCGCTGTCACCGGAGGCCGCGTAGAAGCCGAGGCCCTGGGCGGCGCCCGCCTTGAAGACGGCGTCGACCGCGTTGATGCCCGAGGTGGTGCGGGCGCTCTCGGCGGCGCCCCAGCTGATCGAGGTGGTGGGGATGCCGCTGTCGACGATGGCCTGGTAGGTGTCGACCTCGCCGGCGTCGGAGTTGGGGCCCTCGAAGACGGTGACGTTCGCCTTGGGGGCGATCGCGTGCAGGACCTCGATGTCCAGCTCGACCTCGACCTGGCCGTCGCCGAGCGCGCCGGAGCCGCCGTCGACCTTCTGCACGGTCGGGTTGGGCGAGCCCAGGCTGTAGTTGGTGTCGTACTTGGTGATGTTGGACTGCTGGAAGCCGTCGAACTCCAGCAGCGCGATCTTCTGGCCGCTGCCGGTGTACGTGCCGGAGACGTTGTAGCCGCCCTTGAGCTGGGCCGGGGTGTAGCCGCCGCCCGGTCCGTTGTGCGGGGTGACGGTGGAGGGCGCCTGGTGGTGCAGGGTGAGGCGGTTGTTGAGGCCGGCCACGTCACTGACGAGGGAGGCGACGGAGGCCGGCAGCGTCGGCGCGGTGTCGTTGGCGTAGAACGAGTGCCCCGACGCCGTGTCCTTCCACGTCGACAGCTTGGTGCCGAAAGCCTTCTCCAGCTGGGCGGCGGTGCCGCTGGCGTCGACCAGCAGATTGCCCGAGTGGACCTTGCCGACGGTGAGGCCCTGGGCGCGCAGGTAGTCCTTGAGCTGCTGGACCTCGGCGGCGGTGCGGCCGAAGCGCGCCGCGAACTGACCCTTGGTCAGGTAGTGGCCGTAGGAACTCGACCGTGGGTCGCTGACCTTGGCGACGAAGGTGTCGAGCGCCTTGTCGTTTCTGGGGGTCAGGCTGATGGCCACCGCTATCCGCTTCCCGGCGGCGACGCTGCCCGTGCGGGTCGCGTTCTTGTTCAGTCCCTTGAGGACATCTCCGGTGACGGCCGCGCGCGTTGCGTGCGGCTGTGCGGTGCCGGCGGCGTAGGCGGCGGGTACGGCGGCGGCGAGCAGCGCCGGCACGGTGACCAGGCCGAGCAGTTTCAGGCGTGACTTCACTGAGGTCCTCCGGAGGTGGGGGGTCGCGTCCCGGACGTCGGAACTGCTTCAACGTAGGAACATCCGCCCCACCCGCATAAGCGGGGGAACCCTTGCTTCACGTGTTAACAACTGATGTCACGTGAACGCCGGATGTCACGTCAGCGGCGGCTGTCCAGCGCACGGGCCGTCCGGATCCGGCCGGGCTGACTCGACGTCACCGCCTGTACGGCGGGCCTGGCTTGGTCGTCATCGTCGGAATTCACGGCCGCCGCCCCGGACGCGATGACGGCGACCGCCATGGCATGGGCGAGCGCGGTGCGCGAGCGGACACCGACCTTGCGGTAGACCCGCGACAGGGCCCCTTCCACCGTCTTCACGCTGATGAACAGCTCCGCGGCGACCTCGCGGTTGGTGGCTCCGCCGCCGACGAGTTCGGCGATCCTGGCTTCCGTGGGGGTGAGTTCGGGTCTGCTCGCGCCCGCCTCGCCGCCGCGGTCCCCCGCATCCAGCCGCGCCAGCTCGTCTCCGGCCCGCGCCGCGAGCGGAGCGGCGCCGATCCGGGTCGCGGTCTCCAGCGCCTCACCGAGCGCGGCCCGTGCCGCGGTCCTGCGGCGCGCGCGGCGCTCGACCGCGCCGAGCGCGATCAGGGTGCGCACCAGCTCCATGGGCAGGGGAAGGTGCCGCAGGTGGTCCACGGCGGCTCGCAGCCGCAGCGCCCCCTCCTTCGCCCGGCCGAGCCCCGCCTCCCGCAGCCCCTCCGCCCGTTCCAGCGCCGCCAGTACGCTGCCGGGCGTATCGCCGGACACCCGTGTACGGGCCTCGCCGAGCACCGCCCCGGCGGTGTCCGTCTCGCCCAGGATCACCAGGGCTTCCGCCAGGTCGCCGTACCAGTGCAGCAGCGGCGGATCGGCGGCGCCCATCGCCTCGCCCAGTTCCCTGACGCGGTGCAGCGCCTCGGCCGCGGCCGCCGCGCCCCGCGGGTCGCCGGCGAGCAGCTCGGCCTGTCCGAGCACGGCCAGCGCGCGCAGCAGGAACAGCCGGTCGCCGTCCGCCTCCGAGGCCCTGACCGCCTGCTCGGCCAGCTGTCGGGCCTCGTCGGCGGTGCCGCCCGCGGTCGCCGCGAGCGCCGCCGCATACAGGGCGGGAGCCGCCTGTACGCCCGTCTCGGCCAGGGCGCGCGAGCAGCGGGCCGCGGTGCGCAGAGCCTCCCGGCAGTGTCCGGCGCGCACCTGGATACGGGTCAGCGCCACCAAGGTCGCCATGACCTCCTCGACCCCGGCGAACTCACCGATGTCCGCGAGGAGTCCGGCGACCTGCTGTCCGGCCTCGGTGACCTGGTCGGAGTCCAGGGCGAGGATCGCCCGCATCCGGATCAGCCCCCAGCTCTCCGGGCCGGCGTCGGCGCCGCCGACCAGCGTGAGGGCCTCCTCCAGCGCGGCGCCGGCGGCGGCCGGTTCCCCAGCCAGGGACTGCACCCGGGCGAGGGTGGCGAGGGCGCCGATCCGGGTGTCGGTGTCGCCTACCCGGGCTGCCTGCCGGGCAGCGCGCCGGGCATGCCGGGCCGCCTGAGCCAACTCCCCGCACAGCAGGCCTCGTACGGCAGCCCAGTGGTGCAGCCATCCCTCGGCCTCAGGGTCGCCGTCGGCGTCCCGCAGGCCCTCCTCGATCAGGTCACGGGCGCCGCCCAGCGCCTGACCGGCGTTGCGCAGCAGGATCAGCCGGGCCTGCACCCGCTGCCGTGCGGAGCCCGATCCGGCGAGCACGGTCTCGGCCGCCTGCCCCGCCTCCTCAGACTGCCCCGCGTCACATGCGTAGTCGGCCGCGGCCAGCAGCCGGTCGGCACGGTCCGCGGGGCGGTCGCCGGGAGTGCGCAGGGCGGCCAGCCCGGCCAGTTCGAAGGCGGCATCGGGTGCGCCGTCGCGGCGCGCCGACTCGGCCGCGGACATCAGCGTGCGCGCGGTGGCCTCGTCCTCGTAGGGGTGCGCGAGAGCGAGGTGGCGGGCCTGCTCCACGGGCTCGATGACCGCACGGGCCAGCAGGGTGTGCGCCTGCCGGCGGCTGTGTTCCGGGGCGTCGGCATGGACGGCGGCCCGGATCAGCGGATGGCTGAAACGTACGGTTCCGTCGGCGTCGACCGCCGCGACACCGAGCCGTTCGGCCTCCGCGAGGTCCGCGGCGGGGTCGTCCAGCCCGGCGGCACGCAGCACGGTGAGGCTGGGCCGGGCGGCGGTGCACGCGACGAGGAGGGTGTGCCGCACGGTCTCCGGCAGCGTACGTACCTGGTCCAGCAGCAGGGCGCGCAGCCTTGGGGGCACGGGCAGCGCCCGGCCGAAGCCGACGGAGGCCGCGTCGCGCGGGGCCGCCCGGCCCAACTCCAGTGCGTACGACGGGTTTCCGGCAGCGGTGTCCTGGACCGCCCGCAGCACCGCCGGCGGCAGCTCGGCACCGATCGCCGTGCGCAGGAGGTGGGCCACCTCGGCATCCGTCAAGGATGGCACCGGCAGTTCGACGGTGCCCGGCGGGCAGCAGCGCAGCCGTACGGGCTGCTCGCCGTCGGCCACCCGCTCGGCGGCCACCATCCGTACGGCGAGGCCTTCGAGGCGGCGTACGGCGAAGGCGAGCACCTCGGCGCTCGGCTCGTCGAGCCACTGGAGGTCGTCGACGACCAGGAGTACGGAGCCGGTGGCGGCAAGGATGCGCAGCACGTCGACAACGGCGACGCGTACCGCGAGACGGCCCTGGTCGTCGGCCGGTTCCGGGCCGTGCAGCAGGACCGCCCGCAGCGCCGCCCGGCGCTGGGGTGCCAGGGCCTCAAGGCAGTGCTCCGGCACCCGTGCGAACAGGTCGATCAGGCCGACGAAGGGCAGCCGGGCGTCCTCCTGGGCGGGCGAGCAGTACAACACCGTGCATGGCTTGTCCTGCGCGGCCCGGGACGCCGCCAGGGCAGTCAGGAGCGTGGACCTGCCGATGCCCGCGGGGCCGTGGAGGAGCACTCCGGGGCGGGCCGTCAACTCGGCCAGGGCGGTGTCGAGCAGCGCGCGGCGCCCGCTCAATGACGGTACCCGCGGCGAGCGCAGCAGGTCCCAGGGCATCGCAGCATGTGGACATGACAACCTTGGTTGATCCGGCTTGTCAATGACGTCCGGCGCCTGCCGGTCACGAGCTCCGCTTGAGGACGACGTAGCCGTAGGCGGCGTCGTCGATCACGTAACGGGCGTCGGGGTGCAGCTGACGGGCGTATGCCTGGACGTCGCCGACCCACTTGCTGCTGTTGTTGAGGGCGATGTAGTCGGGGGTGATGCCCCGGGTGGCGCCGATCCAGAAGACACGGCAGCGGGAGGTGAGCCGGCTGCTGGGGCCGATGTCGGCCTCGACCGTGGCGCCGTCCGGAATGCGGTCCAGGGCGCGTTCGACGCGGGGGACGCCTTCGGGGGTGTCGTAGGTGGCGGATTCCGTCAGCGTGGACAGCGGGAGGGTGGTCGTGAGGGCCAGGGTGGCTGCGGCGACCGCCGCGGGCAGGTGCTGGGCGTACGAACGCAGCCAGGGCCGGGAGCTCGCCCGCGCCCGGGCGAGCGCGTCGACGAGGGCCAGTGCGACGACCGGCATCAGCACCGCGCTGTAGTGCCAGTCGGTGCCCCAGTAGTGGTCGTCGGCGGAGCAGAAGCGCCAGCCCAGGGTGGGCAGCGCCACGACGGACAGCGGTGAACGCAGGGCGAGCAGACCGCTGGTGGGGATCAACAGCCAGGCCAGGGTGCGCAGTTTGACGTCTGTCCCGTCGAAGACGGTGAAGCCGCTGCCGACCTTGGTCCAGTAGGCATAGCCGCCGGTGGTGTTGAAGGCGGGGATGACGAGGGTGAGGGTGACGAAGGTGGCCGCGATGCCGAGGACCGCAACCACGAGGGCGTACCCGAGCGGGCGCGGGGAGCGGCGGCAGCGCAGGGCGACGACCAGCGCGATGGCCGCCACCGTCAGGCCAAGATCCTCCTTGACCAGCACCAGGGGCAGCGCCCACCACAGCGCGGGCCGCCACCGGCGGGCCAGCAGCGCCTCCAGGCTGAAGGCGATCAGGGGTACGGCGAAGCAGATCTCGTGGAAGTCGAAGTCGACGGCCCGTTGCAGACCCCAGGACAGGCCGTAGGCGACTCCGAGGACAAGCCCGCTCGGCCGCCCCAGCAGCCCGGCGGCCGCACGCGTCACCGGCACGGCCGACAGCGCGAACAGGGCGGCCTGGGCGGCCAGCAGCGTGACAGGGGAGGGGAAGAGCCGGTAGACCGGGGCGAGCAGAGCGAGCACCGGGCTGAAGTGATCGCCCAGGATGTTGGCCCCGGGCCCCTTCAGATCGACGACCGGCGCCCGCAGATGGGCGTACGCGCGGACCGCCTGCTCGAAGATGCCGAGGTCCCAGGACCGGGTCTCCAGATGCTCGTACCGCAGGACGGACAGGGCCGCGTACACGGCGAACAGGGCGGTCGCCAGGAGGTAGGGATCGCGGCGGCCGGGACGGGGGCGCCGGTCACGCGGGGGAGGCGCGACCGGCGCCCGTATGGACGTGTCGGGGAGAAGTGAAGCGGGGGTGTCCTGCTGGGTGTTGGGCACGGTGGGGGGCGTCCTTATGTGCCGGCACGGATCATCCGCCGCGGGCACTCGATGACTACGTCATCTGCTGTGACCGAGTTCGCCGCCCCCCGGTTCACCCGCTGAGACGTAGATCACTTACCGCTGAGGCGGGCGGCGCCGGCGGGGTGCCCGTGTCAACGGGGCTCGTACGGCCTGGGCAGGCGCATGCCCCGGTCGGCCATGATCTGCCGTACGTGGTTGGGGTAGTTGGTGATGATGCCGTCGACGCCCATGTCCATCAGCGCCTCCACGGTGGCCGGATCGTCGCAGGTCCACGGGATGACCTTCAGGCCCCGGGCGTGGGCCTCCTCGACCATCGTCCGGTCGGAGTAGAAGCGGAAGTCCGGGTCGCCGACCTTTCCGGTCTGCGGGAAGCCGTAGTTGGGGGAGAGGGCCCTGACACCGGGGATGGTGGCGGCCGCCTTCACGAAGTCGCCGCCGTAGTCGTCGGCGTCGATCCCGCCGAGCCACGGCGAGGCGCCGGGCTGGCCGACCTGGAGGAAGTCGTAGTTCGTCAGAGCGACGAGAGGCCACTTCGGGGCCAGTTCGTGCATGGCTTTGAGCGCGCCCCAGTCGAAGGACTCGATGGTGACCTGGCGCTCGATGCCGGAGCGGTGGATCTCCTCGTAGACCCGCCGCACGAACAGCGCGCGCGGCGCGGTCTGTTCGGGGGCGCCCGCCTCGACCTTGGTCTCGATGTTCAGCTTGAGCTGCCTCGCGTGATAGCTCCTGACCAGGTTCAGGACGTCCTTCAGCTCGGCCATCCGGAACCCCTTGACCACCTCCTGCTCGGGGAACCCGGGCAGCTGCTGGTAGCCGCAGTCCATGGTCTTGATCTGGGCCAGCGTGAGGTCCTTGATGTACTTCCCGACGTACGGATACATCGGGTCGCCCGGCGTGACGGGTGCGGTGTCACGGCACTTCTGGGCGCTGACCTGCCGGTCGTGGTTGACCACGACCTTCTCGTCCTTGGTGATCTGGGTGTCCAGTTCCAGGGTGGACACCCCAAGGCGCATCGCCTTGCCGAATCCCTCCAGGGACTCCTCGGTCGTCATGCCGATGCCGCCGCGGTGGGCCTGCAGATCGAAGTGCGTCTTCCCGGGCGGCACGCGGGAGCCGTCGTACGTCGTCGCATGAGCCGCCGCCGGGAAGGCGAGCACCGGAGCCAGCGCCAGGGCGGCGAGGGTGTGTCTTGCGGACATCGAAACCTCACTCGGGTCGGTTCGGGCCACCGCACGACGCTAGTGGGAGCCCGGCCCGGCGAAACGGCCCGCACATGAGGACGGCGTGAAATGTACGTGCGCGGCAAGGACCGCTTCTTCTGCTGCCGTTTTGTAGCGGCAGGCACTCTTGACAACATGCGTACTGTTTCGCGACGTTTGATCCTCGGCGGACAGTTCCGAACCCGGGGATCGACCGCGGATCGACCGCGGATCGACCGCGGATCGACCGCGGAACGACCGTGTACACGGACGGGAACCGGCGGATACTCGAAGAACGTGGTAGGACGCGGACGGCGCGCCGCGGGGGACGTCACGGGGGGAGCGGTCGCGGATGCGATCAATGAACAGCGGTCCACACGCTCTACCGGCCTGCCCTGCGGCCGGGCCGTCCCTCGCGGAGCCTGGGGAAGGGCGGATGATCTGACGTGGACGTCACGATCCACAGAGCCGACGAACTGAGCACCTCGCTGCGTACGGCATGGCATGCGGCGATGGACGAGTCCCCCGAGTACGCCAATCCTTTCCTGGCTCCGGAGTTCGCCCTCGGGATCGGCAGATACCGCGCCGGCACCCGGATCGCCGTCCTGCGGGAGGACGGGGCGCCGGTCGGCTTCTTCCCGTACGAACGCAACGCCTTCGGCGTCGGCCGGGCCGTCGGGCTCGGCCTCTCCGACTGCCAGGCGCTGGTGCACCGCCCCGGAGTCACCTGGGACGCCCAGGACCTGCTGAGAGCCTGCGGGCTGTCCATCTTCGAGTTCGACCATCTCGTCGAGGAACAAAAGCCGTTCGGCCGGCATGTCACGGGGATGTTCGCCTCCCCGGTCGTCGATCTGAAGCCCGACGAGAGCGGCTATGCGCCGTGGCTGCGCGGTGCCTACCCGGGACTGGCCAAGACGACGCTGAAGAAGGAACGTCGGCTCGGGCGTGACGTGGGCGAGGTGCGCTTCGAGTTCGACGAGCGCGATCCGCGGATGCTGCGCCGGCTCATGCAGTGGAAGTCCGCCCAGTACCGCAGGACGGGCCGGATGGACCGCTTCTCGCGGCCGTGGATCGTCGACCTGGTGGACCATCTCTTCGAGGTCCGCGAGGAGCACTTCACCGGTGTGCTGTCGGTGCTGTACGCGGGCGACCGGCCGGTGGCGGCGCACTTCGGGCCCAGGTCGCGCACCGTGCTGGCCGCCTGGTTCACCGCCTACGACCCCGACCTGCACTACTACTCGCCCGGCCTGATGATGCATCTGCGCACCGCCGAGGCGGCTGCCCGCAACGGGGTGACGCTGATGGACCTGGGACGCGGCGACAAGGAGTACAAGGACTGGCTCAAGACCCGCGAGCTGCGCGTGGCGGAAGGATTCGCCAGTCGCCCCCACCCGGTCGCGGCGGCCCACCGGCTGTGGCGCAGACCGGTGCGGGGCCTGCGCAACACGGTCAACGCCCACCCCGAGCTGCGCGCACCCGCCGACCGACTGCTGAAGACCGTCGGCACCCTGCGCACCTCGCGGCGTATGAACTCCGGCACCGCGGGGTCCCGCACACGCTGAACAGACGCCGGCGTCAGCCCGCAGCGAAGTCCGGTCCGCCTGCCGATGCAAGGGTGTAAGCATGTAACACACGCATGCATGCCCTTGGGCCAGCGGAAAGGCCGACTCGTGGCAGAGACACTTTCCGAGCCCGACCGCTCCCGTCAGGAGCAGGCCGCGCTCGACTCCTACTCGCAGATCGTCACCTCCGTCGCCACCGAACTCACCCCGAAGGTGGCGGCCCTGAACGTCTCGCACCGCCGCTCCAGAGGCCGATTCGTCATGGGGACCGGCTCCGCGGTGGTCTTCACCGACGACGGTTTCCTGCTCACCAACGCCCATGTCGTGGGGCACTCCGACGCCGGTACGGCGCACTTCGCCGACGGCACGACCACCCCCTTTCACGTCATCGGCGCCGACCCGCTCTCCGACCTCGCGGTGGTCCGCGCCGACGGGCCGACCCCGCCCCCGGCCCGGCTCGGCGAGGCCGACGCGCTACGGGTGGGGCAGCTGGTCGTGGCGGTCGGCAACCCCCTCGGACTGGCCGGCAGCGTCACCGCCGGCGTGGTCAGCGCGCTGGGCCGGTCGCTGCCGGCGAGCACGGGCCGGGCGACCCGCGTCATCGACGACGTCGTCCAGACCGACGCCACCCTCCACCCCGGCAGCTCGGGCGGGGCGCTCGCCACGGCCGACGGCAGCGTGGTCGGCATCAACACCGCCATCGCCGACGTCGGCCTGGGCCTCGCCATCCCGGTGAACGGCACCAGCCGCCGGATCATCGCCACCCTGCTCTCCGACGGCAGAGTGCGCCGCGCCTATCTCGGCCTCGCCGGCATCCCCGCCCCGCTGCCGCCCCTGCTGCGGGCGCGCACCGGCCGCCGCACGGGCCTGCGGATCGTCGAGGTGGTGCCCGCCTCCCCCGCAGCCCGGGCCGGACTGCGGGACGGTGACCTGCTGGTCACCGCCCACGGCGAACCGGTGACCAGCGCCCAGGCCCTGCAGCGGCTGATGCTGGAGGACGCCATAGGCCGCCCCCTCGCCCTCACCGCACTGCGCGGCGACGCCCTCGTGGACGTCATCGCCACACCGGTGGAACTGATCGCGGAGGACTGAGCGGCGGAGCACCCCCGCGGGCCACGGTGGCGGACCTGCCGACGGATGCCCGACCTCCTCGCACGCCTCGCGGCCGGCGCCGGAGCTGGTACGGGGGACTGCCGCCCGGTGCCTGGGTTCGCGGCCCGGCCGCACGTTCGCCGTTTTGCCGAAACGGCAACAGGCATCGACCGCCTCGTCTCGCCCCCGGCATGATCGTCGCCCGCGCCTTCGGGCACGCTCGCCCCGGGAGGGACCCATGCCGCAGACCCCCGCCGCCGACCGCCTCCACCACCGCCTTGTGCCCTCACCCGCCGGCCGCGCCCACCTGGTCGAGCAGGGCAGCGGGCCCCTGGTGCTGCTCGTGCACGGCTTTCCGGAGTTCTGGTACTCGTGGCGGCACCAGCTGCCGGCCCTGGCCGTCGCCGGCTACCGCGCCGCGGCCCTCGACGTCCGTGGTTATGGACGCTCCTCCAAACCCACGGACGTGTCCGCGTACCGCATGCTCGATCTGGTCGCGGACAACGTCGCCGTGGTCGACGCCCTCGGCGAGCGGTCCGCCGTGATCGTCGGACACGACTGGGGTGCGAACATCGCCGCCCTCTCGGCTCTGCTGCGGCCCGATGTGTTCCACGCGGTCGGGCTGCTGAGCGTGCCCTACTCCCCGCCCGGCGGGCCCAGGCCCAGCGAGGTCTTCGCGGGAATGGGCGGCGAGGAGGAGTTCTACGTCTCCTGCTTCCAGAGCCCCGGCCGGGCCGAGGCCGAGATCGAGCCCGACGTACGAGGCTGGCTCGCCGGCTTCTACGCGGCCCTGTCCGCCGACACCATGCCCGCGCCCGGCGCGCCGGACCCGCACTTCGTCGCCCGCGGCGGGACGCTGCGCGAGAGGTTTCCGGGCCGTCTGCCGCACTGGCTCGGAGAGACCGAACTCGACGTCTTCGCCGGGGAGTTCGAACGATCCGGCCTGAGCGGGGCCCTGAACCGCTACAGGAACATGGACCGCGACTGGGAGGACCTGGCCGCCCACCACGGCGCCCCTGTCGTGCAGCCCTCGTTGTTCCTGGGCGGATCCCTCGACGCGTCCACCGCCTGGCTGGCGGACGCGATCGAGGCGTTCCCGGCCACCCTTCCCGGTCTGACCTCCTCTCACGTCCTCGAAGGCTGCGGCCACTGGATCCAGCAGGAACGCCCCGAGGAGGTCAACCGGCTACTGATCGACTGGCTCGGCTCTCTCGATTCTCTCGACGCTCCTGGCGTCTGATGTGCGTCAGGGTTTGCCATTCCAGGTGTGGGCCACGTCCACGATCACGTGGCCGTCCGTCCGCAGCACGCGGAACGGCAGCCGGGCCCGGACGCCGAGCCCGAGCTGGGTGTCGCCCTCGAAGCTGCCGGCGAACCGGGTGTCCCTGAAGGCGCGGTAACCGGTGAGGTCGACGCCCGGCAGCGGATGGCCCGGCCGGGCGGGATAGGTGGGCGCCCCGGTGTGGGGGTCGAAGCTGGGCGCATGCACCCGTATCTCGAGGACGGCGCCGCCGCCGACGTGTATGAGGCGCCCGGATCCGTCCTGGCGGAGATGGCTGACGTACTTGACGGAGTAGCCGAGGCTGCTCCGGCCCGCGCCGGGGATGTCGATGACCATCCGGTCGTAGCAGGTGTGGCGGCTGGTCCTGACGTTCCTCACCGGCTTCGTCGTGGATGCTGCGCGCGTCTTGGCGAGGCTGCCCCAGCCGGTGGGGCAGGTGACGGTCTGGGTGGTGGCGGCCGGTGCGGCGTCGGCCGGGATCGCGGTCGCCCCCATCGCGGTGCCCAGGAGCATGAGCGTCGCCCATGCGGTTCTGCTGCGTGTTGCTCTGCTTCGTCTCATCTCGTCCCCCGAAGCATGGTTCGTACTGGTATTTGATGAGACATCCAGGATGACAGAAAGGTTGCGGTTTTTGGCCGGTTTTCTGCGGGGGCTGCCGGGCCGGACCGTCAGTGCGGCCCGTGTGTCCACCGCCCGCACCTTTGAGCGTCCCTGTGCCGACGCCGCGAGCGCCGCCGCCACCGGGATCCGCTGCTCGGGATGCCAGGCGGGTCGCTCGTCGTCCGTCCGGTGTACGGCCGCTGCGATGCCCAGCCAGGGGTCGAGCGGTGAGACCGGGGCGTCGGAGCCGAATTCCAGCCGGGCGCCGGACGGCGTGCTCGGTGCGGCCCCGGCAGCCGACGTCCGCGAACGCGTCGAGCGCGAGTGTGTTGGCCCGGTCGCCGATCGCGTGCACGGCGGAGAAGGTCTCCTGCCCCCAACCCGCGATCGAGGACCGTGTCCAGGTGCCGGGGGTGGACGGCCGTACGGTTTCAGCGGCCGCCCGCGCGGACTCCAGCCCGGAGAGATCGACCCGATGACGGTTGCCGGCCAGTGCGCCGCGTGCACATGGGCGTCCCACAGGCCCGGCAGTACGGTCCGCCCTTCCCTGTCGACCGCCGGGCCGCCGAGGCCCCTGTCCCCCTCGACGGCGACGACCCGGCCGTCCGCGATGCGCACACGGCCCAGCGGACCGCCGCACTCGGCGCAGCGTCAGAGGCTCCGGTCGCCTGGTCCCGGTGATCCGCGTCCGAGGCTACGCGGCGACGGAGTCGCGCAGGCGGATGGAGCTCCGGTAGGCGGAGATGCCGACGGCCAGCAGCCAGTAGCTGAGGATCGCCCCCATCAGAGCGGTCGTGCCCCAGCCGTTCGCCGCGTAGAAGTGCCCGGGGGTGTTGCCGAAGAACAGGGACGGTACGAAGGCCAGGTTGATCGCGGCCAGGACGTAGGCCGAGCGGCCGACCCAGCGGGGCAGGACGTCGGTGTGGGTGACGACGTGGCCGACCGCGGCCAGGAAGAGGCCCAGCATCAGCCGGGAGATCGACCCGTAGAGGATGTACGTGCCGCTGACCGTGATGGTCGGATCGATCGGGTGGTCGGTGGCGATGACCGCGCCGGCCTCCAGTCCCATGGAGACCAGGGTGATCGTCGCGTAGACCAGCCCTGTGGCGGAGGCGATCGAGGCTGCCCACTCGTAGGCGGGATGCGTGCGTTTGATCAGTTCACGGAAGGCCGTCACGAACACGACCAGACACGCGAGGGCGACGATTCCGAGCAGCAGCCGGGCGAGCACGTTCGCGTCCGGCGGCGGGCCCGAGTAGACGAAGTACAGGGGTACCTCGACGATGAGCGCGGCCGCGGCGGCGATGCCGGCGGCGCCTGTCAGGCGCCTGGCGAAGGTTTCGGTCATGGGTGTTCCCCCCGAGTCCGTGAGGTGGATTCCGCGTCGGCCCGGTGGCCGACATCAGGAATCCTTCCGGCCGCGGGGCCCGCCGTCGCTGGGCCTGGGGACCGGATTCACGGTGTCCTCGGCACCACCCTCAGCCCAGGGCCTTGTCCAGGTTGAAGGCGGCGCTGATGAGGGCCAGATGCGTGAACGCCTGGGGGAAGTTGCCCTGTTGCTCGCCGGTGTGGCTGATCTCCTCGGCGTACAGGCCCAGATGGTTGGCGTAGGTGAGCATCTTCTCGAAGGCGAGGCGGGCCTCGTCGATGTGACCGGCGTGGACCATGGCCTCGACGTACCAGAACGAGCAGATGGAGAACGTGCCTTCGTCGCCGCGCAGCCCGTCGGGGCTGGCCAGGGGGTCGTAGCGGTAGACGAGGGAGTCGGACACCAGGTCGTGGGTGAGCGCGTCGAGGGTGGACAGCCACTTGGGGTCGGTGGGGGCGATGAACTTCGTCAGCGGCATCATCAGGACGGCCGCGTCGAGCACGTCGTCGCCGTCCTCGTGCTGGACGAACGCCTGCCGGGTCTCGGACCAGCCTTGCTTCATGATCCGCCGGTAGATCGTGTCGCGGGACTCGCGCCAGCGGGGCAGGTCGGCGGGCAGACCGCGCCGGTTGGCCATGCGGATGGCCCGTTCGATGGCCACCCAGCACATCAGGCGGGAGTAGAGGAAGTTCTTGCGGCCGCCGCGGGTCTCCCAGATGCCCTCGTCGGGCTGGTCCCAGTGCCGGCACACCCATTCCACCAGCGTGCACACGTCGTCCCACTGGGCGCTGGATATGGGCTTGGCCCATTTGTCGTAGAGGTAGATCGAGTCGATGAGGGCGCCGTAGATGTCGAGCTGGAGCTGGTCGGCGGCCGCGTTGCCGATCCGTACGGGCGCGGAGCCCTGATGCCCTTCCAGATGGCCGAGTTCGAGTTCGGTGAGGTCGGTGCGGCCGTCGATGCCGTACATGATCTGCAGGGGTGCGGAGGTGCCGTCGGCGCACGGGCTGACGTGCCGGGTGAGGAAGTTCATGAATGCCTCGGCCTCTTCGGTGAAGCCGAGCCGCAGCAGCGCGTAGACGGCGAAGGCGGCGTCGCGCACCCATACGTACCGGTAGTCCCAGTTGCGTTCGCCGCCCAGCTGCTCGGGCAGGCTCGTGGTCGGCGCGGCCACGATCGCGCCGGTGGGCGCGTAGGTGAGCAGCTTCAGGGTGAGGGCGGAGCGGTGCACCATCTCCCGCCAGCGGCCCCGGTACTTGGACGCAGACAGCCAGCGCCGCCAGTACGCCACCGTCGTGCCGAACTGCTCCTCCGCCTCCAGCTTCGCGCACCGGCGCGGCTGCACGTCGCCGCCCACCTGGTCCAGCGCGAACACCGCGGTCTCGCCCTCGGAGAGCTTGAAGTCGGCCTGTACGTCCGGTCCGTCGGCCTCCAGCGGCACGGTCGCCGTCAGCGCGAGCGACAGCTCCTCGGATGCGAACACCGCGACCTCGCCGACCAGGCGCACGGTGTGCGGCCGGGCGCCGTAGCCGAAGCGCGGCGCGACCCGGGTGCGGAACGGGATGGAGCCGCGCACGCACACCACCCGCCGGATCAGCCGGTGCCGCTCGGTCTCGGCGTTGCCGCCGCCCAGCGGCATGAAGTCCTGCACCTCGCCCACGCCGTCCTCGGTGAAGAACCGGGTGATCAGGACGTTGGTGTCGGGGAAGTAGAACTGCTTCGTCTTCGCCGGCACGGACGCCGCCAGCTCGAAGGAGCCGCCGCGCTCCGCGTCCAGGATCGCCGCGAAGACGCTCGGCGCGTCGAAGGCCGGGCAGCAGTACCAGTCGATGGTGCCGTCGGTGCCCACGAGGGCCACGCTGCGCAGATCGCCGATCAGTCCGTGCTCGGCGATGGGCAGATACCGGGCAGCGGCCCTCGGGACGCCCTGGTCGATCGCTCCTGAGCTCATCGCAGCCTCCCTGCCCCGACCCGCGTCCGCACTCCCAGCCTAGGCGGAATCAACCGGCCGGGCGTGTGGATCGCGGGGGCCGGGGCGCACTGTCGGGAGTCGGAGCGTGACGACCGCTCGGTTCCTCGGTCTCCCGGCGCCCCTGGCGCGACTGTATGCGCTCGCATGCTTGATTCTGCTTGAAAGGTGCCTATATCTTGCAAGAACAATCAAACGGGGCATCGGGACGAGGGATCGAATCAGGGGAGGGCCCGGCATGACCCATGTCGAGGACGAGCTGACCAGCCAGCCCGAGTGCTGGATGCGCGCCGCGTCGGAGGCGGACCGGCACCGCGGAGCGCTTCCGGTGCCGGGCGAGCGGGTCGCGATCGTCGGATGCGGCACCTCGTACTTCATGGCGCAGGCGGCCGCCGCACTGCGCGAGGGTGCGGGACAGGGCGAGACGGACGCCTTCGCCGCCTCCGAGTTCCCCCACGGCCGCTCGTACGACCGTGTCGTGGCCCTCACCCGGTCCGGCACCACCACCGAAGTCCTCGACCTGCTCGGCCGGGTGAAGGGACGCACGCGCACCACGGCGATCACCGCCGACCCGGACACGCCGGTCATGGCGGCCGCCGACGACCTCGTCGTCCTGGACTACGCGGACGAACGGTCCGTCGTGCAGACGCGGTTCGCGACGACCGCGCTGACCCTGCTCCGCACCCGGCTGGGCCTGCACGCCGACGCCGTCGTCGCCGACGCCCGCACCGCCCTCACGACCCCGCTGCCCGAAGGGCTCGTCGCCTGCACCCAGTTCACCTTCCTCGGCAGGGGCTGGACGGTCGGCCTGGCCAACGAGGCCGGGCTGAAGATGCGCGAGGCCTCACTCGCCTGGACCGAGGCCTACCCGGCGATGGAGTACCGGCACGGCCCCATCAGCATCACCACCCACGGCACGGCGACCTGGATGCTCGGCGAAGCCCCCGAGGGCCTCGCCGAGCAGGTGCGCGCCACCGGCGGGCTGTGGATCGCGGGCGGCCTCGACCCGCTCGCCGAACTGGTCCGCGCACAGCGCCTCGCGGTCGCCTTCGCCGCGGCCCGCGGCCTCGACCCGGACCAGCCGCGCCACCTCACCCGCTCGGTGATCCTCGCACCCTGACCGCCCCGAAAAGCCCGAAGGAGAAGCCGTGCCCCTCGTCACCACCGGCGAACTCGTCACCCGGGCCGCCGCCGAGCGCTCCGCCGTCGCCGCCTTCAACATCATCACCCTCGAACACGTCGAAGCCGTCGTCGCCGGCGCCGAGTCCGCCGAGGCCCCCGTCGTCCTCCAGGTCAGCGAGAACGCCGTCAAGTTCCGCTACGGACGGCTGCTCCCGCTGGCCCGCGCGGCCGTCGCCGCCGCCGAACGCGCCTCCGTGCCCGTCGCGCTGCACCTCGACCACGTCCAGAGCGACGACCTGCTGCGCCAGGCGGCGGACGCCGGATTCAGCTCCGTCATGTACGACGCGGCCCGTCTGCCCTACGAGCAGAACCTCGCCGCGACCAGAGCCGCCGTCGACTGGGCGCACGCCCAAGGGCTGTGGATCGAGGCCGAGTTGGGGCAGGTCGGCGGCAAGCCGGGGCCCGGTGGCCGGGAGAAGCCCGCCGAGCCCCCGCTGGACGCCCACGCGCCCGGCGCCCGCACCGACCCCGCCGAGGCGCGCGCCTTCGTCGCCGACTCCGGCGTGAACGCCCTCGCCGTCGCCATCGGCAGCACCCACGCGATGACCACCCGCACCGCCACCCTCGACCACGACCTCCTCAAACGCCTCTCGGCCGCGCTGGACGTGCCCCTCGTCCTGCACGGCTCCTCGGGCGTACCGGACCATGAACTCGCCGCGGCGGTCGCGGGCGGCATCGCCAAGGTGAACGTCGGCACGGCCCTCAACATCGCCATGACGGGCGCGATCCGCGACTTCCTCGCCGCCCATCCCGAGGCGGTCGACTCACGCACCTACCTGAACGTGGGGAGGGAGGCGATGGTGCGGGCGGTGGCCGGGATCATCCGGACCATCGGCCGGCCCGCCGTCTGATCACTTCCTGACGGCCTTCAGCACCACGAACTTCGGGTCGCCGGCGACCAGTTGACTGTTGCCGAACACCTTGCGCAGCTTCACGTGGTAACCCAGGTGCCGGTTGCCGACCACCCACATCTCACCGCCGGGACGCAGCACGCGCCGCGCCCCGGTGAACATCCGCCACGCCGTCGTGTCGGTCGTCGCCTGGTGCGAGTGGAACGGCGGATTGCTGAGCACGAGGTCGACACTCCCGTCCGGCAGCCCCGCCAGTCCGTCCCCGACCCGGAACTCCGCGTGCCCGGGCACGCCGTTCGCCTTGTACGTCGCCTCCGCCGAGGCCACGGCCTGGAACGACTCGTCCACGAACAGCACCTCGGCCGACGGCTCGGCCAGTGCCACCGCCGTGCCGACCACGCCGTTGCCGCAGCCCAGGTCCACCACCCGGCGGCCGCCGAGCGCGGCGGGCAGGTGCTGCAGGAAGAAGCGGGTGCCGATGTCGAGGCGGTCGGCGCAGAACACCCCCGCGTGGTTGACCACGGTGCGCCCCGAGACCGGACCGATGCCCTCGGGCAGCGCGTAGCTGTACGGCCACGGGTTCGCGGGCCGCTCCGGCGCGGCTTCGGGTGTGCAGAAGATCAGCCGGGCCTTCCGCTCGGCCAGCGAGGTGCGGGTCGGGCCCAGGATCCGCTCGAACAGCTGCAGTGTCGAGGTGTGGATCTCCTTCACCATCCCGGTGCCGACGACGACCGTCCCCTCGTGCACCGCGGGCGCCAGCCGCAGCAACTGGTCCTCCAGGAGCGCGAGACTCTTGGGGACCCTGACCAGGAGGACGTCGATGCGGTCGGGCGGCGGGTCCTGGGTGGTCAGCAGCCGTACGGCACCGGTCCCGACGCCGGCCCGGGCCAGGTTCGCGCGGGTCGCCTCCTGCGCCAGGAACGAGTCGGTGATCTGCACGGGCCGGTGCGCGGCGAGCGCGGTGACCAGGGCGCCCCAGCGGTCGCCGAGGACCACGACCGTGCCGGACAGCGGGACCCTCTCGGCCGCGAGGTGCCTGAGCAGGTACTCGTCGGAGGCGTCCCAGGCACGCAGCCTCTCGCGCGGGTCCTCGGGGAAACGGGCCAGCGCGAGCTCGCCCCACGGCGTCGTCATACGGTCGTTCATCGTGCGTCAAGGCTAGCCGAGCCGCAGCTCACGGCCGGTGGGGGAGGATGGGCGGCATGGATGCCGAGCTGTTCCCGCGGGAGCGCACGGAGGTCGCGCCCGGCGCGGTGCACGTGCCCGGCTGGCTGGCCGCGGACGCCCAGCGCGAGCTGCTGGACGCCTGCCGCGCGTGGGCGCGCCCACCGGCCGGCCTGCGCACGGTCCGCACGCCCGGCGGCGGCACGATGACCGCCCGGCAGGTCTGCCTGGGCCGGCACTGGTATCCGTACGGCTATGCCCGCACGGTGGTCGACGGTGACGGTGCCCCGGTGAAGCCGTTTCCGGGATGGCTGGGCGAGCTGGGGCGGCGGGCGGTCGCCGACGCGCTGAGGACGGCAACCGTGGCATGGGACATGGCACGGCCCCTGCCCTACGACATAGCGCTGATCAATTTCTACGACGGCGACGCCCGCATGGGCATGCACCGCGACAGCGACGAGAAGTCCGACGCACCGGTGGTCTCCCTGAGCCTGGGCGACACCTGCGTCTTCCGCTTCGGCAACACCGAGACCCGCACGAAGCCCTACACGGACGTCGAGCTGCGCAGCGGCGACCTGTTCGTGTTCGGCGGACCGTCCCGGCTCGCCCACCACGGCGTGCCGCGCGTGTACGCGGGCACCGCGCCCCCGGAGTTGGGGCTGAGAGGACGGCTGAACATCACGCTTCGGGTCAGCGGCCTGTAGCCCGGCGTAACTGCGGATCATGGGAGACTCGCCCTCATGAGCGGCAAGGCGGACCCCCGGCCGACGGGGGAAGGGACCACCTCGAGGACGCGGTTGGACCGGGGGCGTGGTGCGCTCGGGCCCGCGTTGGAGCTCGTGCACACCGGGCGCGCGCCCACGAGGGCGGTACTCACCGCCGAGCTCGGCGTGACGCGGGCCACGGCCGGAGCGGTCGCCGCCGAACTGGAGGCGCTCGGGCTGATCCGGGTCGACGCCCGTCCCGGCGCGGCGGCCGGCTCGCAGGGCAGGCCCTCGCACCGGCTCGCGGTCGCCGAGGACGGCCCGGTCGTCCTCGCCGCGCAGGTGCACGCCGACGGGTTCCGGGCGGCGCTGGTGGGTCTCGGCGGCCGTATCGTCGCCACTGCACCCGGCTGCGAGACCGTGGACGCCGACCCGGCGAAGGTGCTCGGCTCCGTCGTTGAGGCGGGCGCCGAGCTGCTGCACTCGACGGGACGGCGCTGTGTCGGCGCCGGACTCGCCGTACCGTCCGCGGTCGCCGAACCGGACGGGCTCGCCCTCAACCCCCTGCACCTGGCGTGGCCCGCCGGTGCGCCCGTCCGCCGTATCTTCGCCGAGTGTGTGCGCGCCGCCGGTATCTCCGGGCCCGCCTTCGCGGGCAACGACGTCAACCTCGCCGCCCTCGCCGAGCACCGGCACGGCGCGGGCCGCGGCGCCCGGGACCTGCTGTGCGTGGCCACCGGCCACCGGGGCGTGGGCGGCGCGCTGGTCCTGGACGGCCGCCTGCACACGGGCAGTTCGGGCCTGGCCCTGGAGGTCGGCCATCTCACCGTCAACCCCGAGGGCCGCCCCTGCCACTGCGGCAGCCGCGGCTGCCTCGACGTGGAGGCCGACCCGCTGGCCCTGCTCACCGCCGCGGGCCGCGACCCCGGCCCCGAGGTCAACCTCCTCCGCCAGGCCAACGACCTGATCCGCCTCCACTACGACGACCCCGCCATCCGCACCGCCACCGAGGCCCTCATCGACCGCCTCGGCCTCGGCCTCGCGGGCCTGGTCAACATCCTCAACCCCGACCGCATCATCCTCGGCGGCCTGCACCGCACCCTCCTGGATGCCGATCCCGAGCGCCTGCGCGCCGTCGTCGCCGACCGCAGCCTGTGGGGCCAGAGCGGGGGAGTGCCCATCCTGGCCTGCACCCTCGACCACAACAGCCTGGTCGGCGCGGCAGAGTTGGCGTGGCAGCCGGTACTGGACGATCCGCTGGGGGCGCTCAGCCGGTAGGGGGCGGGGCTGGAACGCGTAGCGCTCGTACCGCACCTCGCCCGCTCCACAAGACCGTTGCGGCGTCCGCCCGGCACAGGACGCCGCCCGGTCGGCAGTTCACCGGTTCGGCGCCGAGCCGCCGGCATTGGCATACGTCCGAGTCGCACTCGGCACCGCAAGGTGTGGGCGAATCGGTTCGACGCAAGCGCTTCGACGGGACGCCACGACGGGCTGTGTGCCGGGTCATTGGCGTGCCTGGCGCGAATTGCGTCAGCGACGCGTGGGTGAGGCGCGACAGCTTCGGCCAGTGCCCCGTGAACTGGCTCTCCGTGGCCCGGTCTACTGACGGCATACCTGCTCACCAGCATGATCGTGGGGCCTGTGGAGGACCCGGGCGTCACACCCGCCTCCCCCCGGCGTCCGTGCGGAAGGCGGTGGCGCCGTGGTCCTACTGCCGCCACATCGCAACTTTTCGACGGCGCCGACGGCTTGCGCACCACAGGAATCAGCAGTCGAATCGATTCCGCAACAACGTTCGCAGCACTGGGCTTTGTGCCCTTGCCACCCCCCACGACACCGGGAGCCCTGTCTCCCCCTGAAACCTCTCTGCAATCCCCTGGCAATACCGCACGTTCGAGCGCTTCCGCTTCTGGCAGCGCCACCGCCACAACCCGACCGGGTTGCGCCGGCACGGTAGGGAGATCAGATGGGAACCACACGTACCAGACGCCGACTGCCTTTCGGACGCGGTGGCGTCCAGCGGTGGTGCGCAGCGCTTCGCCACCGCGGCACGCCGGACGACATGCCGCTGCGGGCAGACGCGCCTGCGCCGGGCCGCTCGGCCCGCACTCGCTGGAGGACAGTCGCCCGGGCGGGGGCCGCGGCCGCGCTCGTCGCCGGGGCGCTGGCCGGGGCCACGGCCACGGCCGGGACGGCCCGGGCCGCCACGTCCGGTCCGTGCGACATCTACGCCGCCGGCGGTACGCCCTGCGTGGCGGCGCACAGCACGACGCGAGCGCTGTACGCCTCGTACAACGGGCCGCTCTACCAGGTCAGGCGTGCCTCGGACAACACCACCCGCAACATCGGCGTCCTGAGCGCGGGCGGGTACGCCGACGCCGCCGCCCAGGACTCGTTCTGCTCGGGGACGAGCTGCCTGATCACGGTCATCTACGACCAGTCGGGCCGCGGGAACAATCTCACCCAGGCGCCCGGGGGCGGCGCCGCGGGCGGACCGGACAACCTCGCGAACGCGACCGCGGCGCCGACCACGGTGGGCGGCCACAAGGCGTACGGCGTCTTCGTGGCGCCCGGCACCGGCTACCGCAACAACCGCACCAACGGCATCGCGACCGGGGACAACCCCGAGGGCATGTACGCGATCTTCGACGGCACGCACTACAACGGCGGCTGCTGCTTCGACTACGGCAACGCCGAGACGGACAGCAACGACGACGGCAACGGCACGATGGAGGCCATCTACTTCGGCAACATCAAGGTCTGGGGCTACGGCAGCGGCAACGGCCCCTGGATCATGGCCGACCTCGAGAACGGCCTGTTCTCCGGCGTCAACCAGCACTACAACGCCAATGATCCGACCATCAACTACCGCTACACGACCGCCATCATCAAGGGCGGCCCCAACCACTGGGCGATCCGCGGCGGCAACGCCCAGTCGGGCAGCCTGTCCACGTTCTACGACGGGGTGCGCCCCAATGTCGCGGGCTACAACCCGATGCGCAAGCAGGGCGCCATCATCCTCGGCACGGGCGGCGACAACAGCAAGGGCGCCCAAGGCACCTTCTACGAAGGCGTGATGACCTCGGGATACCCCTCGGACGCCACCGAGGACGCCGTCCAGGCCAACATCACCGCGGCCGGCTACAGCAACGCCTCCGGCGGCATGGGCACGGGCGCGCTGCAGGCGGTGGGCGCGGGCAAGTGCCTGGACGTGCCGGGCTCGTCCACCACGGCCGGTACGCAGCTGCAGATCTGGGACTGCAGCGGTGGCGCCAACCAGACCTGGACGCGCACGTCCGCGGGCCAACTGACCGTCTACAGCGGCAGCAGCCAGATGTGCCTGGACGCCTACAACAACCAGACGTCCGCCGGCACCAAGGTGGTGACCTGGCCCTGCAACGGCGGTGCCAACCAGCAGTGGCAGGTGAACTCCGACGGCACCGTCACGGGCGTCCAGTCCGGGCTCTGCCTCGACGTCACCGGCGCCTCCACCGCCAACGGTGCCCTGGCCGAACTGTGGACCTGCAACGGCGGGTCCAACCAGCAGTGGCGCCTGAACTGACCTGAAGGGCTCCGGCCCGAGGCCGGCTCGCCGCCGGTCTCGGGCCGCACCACCGCGTGACAGACAGCACAGGACCACAAGCGTCACCACCGGAGGATGACGATGTCCAGAGCCAGAGCGCTGCGTGGCCTGTGGGCCACCCCCATGGCGCTGCTCGCCCTGCTGGCCTGCGGGCCGGCCACGGCCGGGGTCGCCCACGCGCTGTCCGTCGAGCGCCCCGTGGCGGCCGCCGACCTGTACGTGGCGCCGGACGCGGCGCCCGGCGGTGACGGCAGCGCCGCGCATCCGTTCGCCGCCCTCGACCAGGCGCAGCAGCCCGCGCACAAGCTGTCGGCCGACACGGACGTCGTCGTCCATCTGGCGGGCGGCACCTACCGGCTGTCCAGGCCCCTGACCTTCGGCTCCGGCGACGGCGGCCAGAACGGTCACACCATCAGCTACCAGGCCGCGTCCGGTCAGCAGCCGGTCGTGTCCGGCGCCCAACAGATCACTGGTTGGCAGGTCCATGACCAGGCGAAGAACATCTGGTCCGTCCACGTGGGTACGGGCATCAACACCCGCCAGCTGTACGTGAACGGCAGGGAGGCGCCGCGGGCGGCGATCCAGGTGCCCCGCTCCGCCTTCACCTTCACCCAGACCGGCCTGACCGTCACCGACTCCTCCCTCGACTACCTGGCCGGCCTCTCGGACCAGAACCACATGGAGGTCGAGAGCCTCAACTCCTTCACCGACCGCTACGCCCCGGTCCAGTCCATCAGCGGCAGGACCATCACGATGCAGCAGCCCGCATGGAACAACAACTCCTGGGGCTACGACACCATCAACGCGCCGTTCGCCGGCGGGACGATGTACCTGGAGAACAACTACGCGTTCCTGCAGCAGGCCGGACAGTGGTACCTCGACTCGTCCACCGGCGATCTGTACTACCGCGCCCCATCGGGCCAGAACCCGAACAGCCTCGACGTCGAACTGCCCCGGCTGCAGAGCCTGCTCGGCATCAGCGGCAGCTACGGCACACCGGCGACCGGGCTCGCCTTCAGCGGCATCCGGTTCACGGGAACCTCCTGGCTCGGACCCGGCGGACCCGACGGCTACGCGGACCAGCAGAGCGGCGCGCACATCACCGGCGCCTACCCGATGCCGGACAACTGGCTGAGCAGCTGCAAGTCGGGATGCACCCAGTTCGAGGCCACCCGAAACCGCTGGGCGCAGATGCCCGCGGCCGTCCAGGTCTCGGCCGCCGGCGGCATCACCTTCTCCGGCAACACCTTCTCCGAGCTCGGACAGGCCGGGCTCGGCGTGGGCAACGACGGCGTCGCCAACGCCTCCGGCACCGGACTCGGCGCGAACGGCGTCACCATCACCGGCAACACGTTCACCGACACCGCGGGCAGCGGCATCCAGGTCGGCGGGATCCAGCCGGACGCGCACCATCCCAGCAACCCGCAGATGACCAACCAGAACATCACCATCAGCAACAACAAGGTCAGCGGGGTGGGCACCGACTACAAGGAGACCGCCGCGATCCTGTCCACCTACGTCACGAACGCGACGATCACCCACAACCAGTGCGACCACCTGCCCTACGACGGGATCGACATCGGGTGGGGCTGGGGTGCCAACGACCCGGGCGGCAGCCAGGACTACGTCAACCGGGGCACGTACAACTACCAGCCCGTCTACAGCACCCCGACGACGCTGAAGAACAACACCGTCACCCACAACCTGATCTTCGACACCAAGAACGCGATGTTCGACGGCGGCAGCATCTACAACCTGTCGGCGAACCCCGGCTCGGTGATCTCCGAGAACTACATGTACGACAACCACCGCACCACCGCGCTGTACCTCGACGAGGGCTCCCGGTATCTGAAGGTGTCCAACAACGTGGTCCAGGACGCGGGCAATTGGGCGCTCACCAACGCCAACGCCAACAACCACACGGACGACAGCACGTTCTCCGGCAACTGGTACAACGGCGGCAACACGTACGTGGCCACGGGGCCACCGCACAACAACGTGCTGACCGGCAACGTCCAGGTCAGTGGCACCAACTGGCCGCAGGGCGCGCAGCAGGTCATCCAGCAGGCGGGCGTCCAGGCCTCGGGCGGCGGTGGCGGCTTCCCCACCGGTTACCACCAGTTGGTGATCGGCAGCGACAGCCTGTGCCTGGACGTGTACGGCAACTCCGGCAGTGCGGGCGCCGCGATCGACCAGTGGACCTGCAACGGGCAGAGCAACCAGCAGTTCCAGTTCGTGCCGGTCTCCGGAGGTTACGGGCAGCTGCAGGCGCAGAACTCGGGCCTGGTGGTGGGGGTTTCGGGCAGCCTCACGGCCTCCGGTACGCCCGACATCGTGCAGCAGGCCCCGAGCGGAGCGACCGGCGCCCTGTGGCTGCCGGTACGGCAGTCCGACGGCTCGTACTCCTTCCAGAACCAGAACAGCGGCCTGTGCCTGGACGTCTACGGCGGCGGCAGCAACCTCGGCCGGCAGCTCGACCAATGGCCCTGCAAGAACACGGCAGGCAGCAACCAGGCGTTCACCCCGCGCTGACCGACTCACCCGCGCTCGTTCACCCCCACCCACTGTCCCGCACCCAGTGAGGAACACAGATGAAGAAGTACGCGGCACTCCTGGCCGTCGCTCTGACGGCAGCGATCGGCACGGGCACCGCGTTGCCTGCGGCGGCCGCCACCGGCACCAGGTCACCGGCCGCCGCCGCTCCCACTGCCCTGCGGCTGATGCCGCTGGGCGACTCCATCACCTGGGGCGTCGGCAGTTCGTCCGGGAACGGCTACCGGGGCTTCCTGTGGAACCGGCTGGCGAACGAGGGGCATGGCCTGGATTTCGTGGGGTCGGGCCGCAACGGCACCATGTCCGACCCGGACAACGAGGGCCACTCCGGCTGGCACATCGGCGAGATAGCCGGCATCGCGGACTCCGTGCTGGCCCGGTACCGGCCCAACGTGATCACCTTGGAGATCGGCACCAATGATCTGAACGGCGGCTCTCAGGCCGAACCCGCAGCCGAACGGCTCCATGCGCTCATCGACCAGATCACGGCCGACGCCCCTGACGCGACCGTCCTCGTCGGCACCGTGATCGTCTCCACCAGCAGCACCGAGGAGGCCACCCGCCCCGCGTTCAACGCCAAGCTGCCCGGCATCGTCCAGGCCGAGCAGGCTGCCGGCAAGCATGTGCGCCTGGTGGACATGAGCGCTGTGACCACCGCGGACCTGTCCGACCCCTTCCACCCCAACGACAACGGCTACAGCAAAATGGCTGACGCCTTCAACGCCGGAGTCCAGGCCGCGGACGCCGCAGGCTGGATCAAGCCGCCGGTCTCCGTGGGCGGGCCGGTGTACTCCGGGGTGGCGGGGAAGTGCCTGGACGTCAACGGCGGCAACAGCGCCAACGGGACCGCCGCGCAGATCTGGTCCTGCAACGGCGCCGACGCGCAGCAGTGGTCCGCGCGCTCGGACGGCACCTTGCGGGCGCTCGGGAAGTGCCTCGACGCCACGGGCGGTGGTACCGCCAACGGCACCAGGATCGAGATCTGGGACTGCAACGGCGGCAGCAACCAGCAATGGCAGGCCTACAACGGCGGTTACCGCAACCCGGTCTCCGGCCGCTGCCTCGACGACCCGGGTGCGTCCACCACCGACGGTACGCAACTGGTCCTGTGGGACTGCAACGGCGGAGCCAACCAGCAGTGGAGCGCACTGCCGGTCAGCTCGGCCCAGTGACCGGCCCGACTCGCGACCCCGGCACCGGCTTGTGATCGGTGCTCCCCCACACACACAAGGAGAAGAATCCGTCATGTTCTGGCTCAACGCAGAGCCTCGTCCGCGCAAGGCCTTGGCCCTGGCCGCCGTACTGGCAGCCGGCACGGCTCTGGCCCTGGCCGGCCCGGCGAACACCGCCGCCCACGCGGCCTCCGGCACCCTGGGCGCGGCAGCGGCCGACAGCGGCCGCTACTTCGGCACAGCCGTGGCCGCGGGCCGTCTCGGCGACTCGACGTACTCCACGATTCTCGACCGGGAGTTCAACATGATCACCCCGGAGAACGAGATGAAGTGGGACACCACCGAACCGTCCCGCGGCACCTTCAACTTCGGGCCCGGCGACCAGATCGTCAGCCACGCCTCCGCGCACGGCCAGCGCATGCGCGGGCACACGCTCGTCTGGCACTCCCAACTCCCGTCCTGGGTCAGCTCCATCAGGGACGCGAACACCCTGCGCAGCGTGATGGACAACCACATCACCACCGAGATGAACCACTTCAAGGGCAAGATCTACGCCTGGGACGTGGTCAACGAGGCCTTCGCCGACGATGGCAGCGGCCAGCAGCGCAGTTCGGTGTTCCACGACGTGCTGGGCAACGGCTTCATCGAGGAGGCGTTCCGCACCGCCCGGAACGTCGACCCGGCGGCCAAGCTCTGCTACAACGACTACAACATCGAGAACTGGTCCGACGCCAAGACCCAGGGCGTCTACAACATGGTGCGCGACTTCAAGTCCCGTGGCGTGCCCATCGACTGCGTCGGCTTCCAGTCCCACTTCGGCACCGGCGGACCGCCCGCGAGCTTCCAGACCACGCTGTCCAACTTCGCCGCGCTCGGCGTCGACGTACAGATAACCGAGCTGGACATCGCGCAGGCGCCGGCAAGCGCCTACGCGAACACCGTCAAGGCGTGCATGAACGTCGCGCGTTGCACCGGTATCACCGTGTGGGGCATCCGGGACAGCGACTCCTGGCGCAGCGGCGAGAACCCGCTGCTGTTCGACAACAACGGCAACAAGAAGCCCGCCTACGACGCGGTCCTGTCCGCGCTGGGCGGCGGCACCCAGAACCCGGGCGGCGGCATCGTCTCCGGCCAGGTGTACCAGGTGAGCGTGGCCTCCGCGGGGCGGGTGCTGGACGTGCCGAGCGGGCAGACCGGGAACGGCACGCCGGTGCAGGTCTGGGACGCCAACGGGAGCGCCGCGAACCAGCAGTGGCGGGCGAACCAGAACAGCGACGGCTCGTACACGCTGACCAACATCGCCAGTGGGCGGGTGCTGGACGAGCCAGGTGGCCAGACCGGCAACGGCACGCGCCTGACGATCTGGGACAACAACGGCGGTGCGAACCAGCACTGGCGGGCCACCCAGAACGGCGACGGTTCGTACACCCTGATCAACGTGGCCTCCGGCCGGGCGCTGGAGGTTCCGGCGGGGCAGGGCGCCAACGGAAGTCCCGTCCAGGTCTGGGACGCCAACGGCGGTGCCAACCAGCACTGGAACCTCAGGTGAGGTGATCGGGGCCCACCCCCGCGTCCGGCACGGCGGGCCGTCGCCGGACGCGGGTTTCGGCATGCCCTCACAACCGTCTGACCGGGACCAAGACATGGGATGTATCCCGCCTTGAATCGCCAAGACAGGTCTATTGACAGGGAGATGAGGCTGTGGGATCACTAGGCGTCATGGGATGTCTGAGTGTTCCCTGTGGGCGCTCCAGCGCGCGCTGACGGGAGCATCGACGCCCCTCCCGAGCACCTTCGGACAGGCACGGCACTCTCCGTCCCCTTTCCCCCGCAGATCCGAGGACACAGAATGCAGCCTCCATCCGCTCCGCCCTGCCGCCCCGCGGCTGGTGTCCCACGCTTACCGGCGGCCGCAGCCGTATGCGTGACCGCACTGCTGGCCATGCTGCTGGCGTCCGCACCGACCTGGTCGGCGCCGGCGTCCGCGGCAGCCCTGGTGAGCGCGGCGTCGGGGCGGTGCCTGGACGTCAAGGGCAATGTCGACACGTCGGGCACGGCGCTGGAGATCTGGGACTGCAACGACCAGGCCAACCAGGCGTTCGAGTTCACGTCGGCGGGTGAGCTGCGGACGATGAACGGCACCCGGTGCGTGGACGCCTACGACAACCGCACGGCTCCCGGGGCCCCGGTGGTCATCCGGCCGTGCGACGGGCGGCCGACCCAGAGGTGGCGGCAGAACTCCGACGGGTCCGTCACCGGTGTCGCCGCCGGATTCTGCCTGGACGTCAGCGGTGCGGACACCGCCGACGGCACCGCCGTCATCCTGTGGACCTGCAACGGCCAGAGCAACCAGAAGTGGGCGACCGCGTCGATCCCACCGCCGCCGTCCGGCGGGTCGGACCGCCCGTGCGACCTCTACGCCGCGGGAGGTACGCCGTGCGTGGCCGCGCACAGCACGGTGCGGGCGCTCTACGGCTCGTACAACGGCTCCCTGTACCAGGTCAGGCGTTCCTCGGACAACGCGACCAAGGACATCGGCGTGCTGGCGCCCGGCGGTTTCGCCGACGCCGCGGCGCAGGACTCGTTCTGCGCGGGCACCTCCTGCGTGATCACCGCCGTCCGCGACCAGTCGGGACACGGCAACGACCTGTGGTACCAGGGCTCGGCCCAGGTCCCGGGCTCGAGTCAGAGCAGCCCCGCCAAGGCGACCTCCGAGTCGCTGACCGCCGGCGGCACCAAGGCGTACTCGCTGTACATCAACCCCGGCAACAGCTACTGGCGGGACGGACACCTGACGGGCGTGCCGACCGGCGCCGCACCCGAAGGGGCGTACATGGTGACCAGCGGCACCCACGTCAACGGCGGCTGCTGCTTCGACTACGGCAACAGCGAGACGACCAGGAAGGCCGACGCCGCCGGCGCGATGGACGCCATCAACTTCGGTACGGAGTGTTGGTTCGGCGGCTGCTCGGGAAGCGGTCCCTGGGTGCAGGCCGACCTCGAATGGGGCCTGTACCCGGGCGGCAGCCAGTCCTGGAACCCCAACCAGCGGGCGTTCACGAGCAAGTTCGTCACCGCGATGCTGAAGAACAACGGCACGTCGAGGTTCGCCCTCAAGGGCGGCAACGCCCAGTCGGGCGGCCTGACCACCCTGTGGGACGGCGGGCTTCCCGGCGGCTACAGCCCCATGAAGAAACAAGGGGCCATCGTCCTGGGCAGCGGCGGCGACTGCTGCAAGCCCGGCGGCGGCGCCAACCTGAGCGCCGGCACCTTCTACGAGGGAGCCGTCGTCGCAGGCTACCCCTCCGACGCCACCGACAACGCGGTGCAGGCCGACATCACCGCCGCCGGCTATCGCTGAACGCCTTTCAGTCCCCAACTCGCCCCAGGAGCCGATGACTTATGCCCATGACCATGTCGAGAACCAGGCGTCCTAGGCCGCTGCCCCCGCTGCTGTCCCTGCGCAGAACGCTGGCGCTCACGTTCTCGGCCTTGCTGCTCATCCTGGCCGCCCCCGTGCTCTCGCTCAGCACGGCGCAGCCGGCCGCGGCGCTCGGCAACGGGCTCGCGCCCACCCCGCAGATGGGCTTCAACGACTGGAACGCGTACGGCTGCAACGTCTCCGAGTCACTGATCAAGTCCACCGCGCAGGCGATGCACACCAACGGCATGCAGGCGGCGGGCTACACGTACGTCAACATCGACGACTGCTGGATGACCAACAGCCGCGACTCCGGCGGCCACCTGGTGCCGGACCCGGCGAAGTTCCCCGACGGCATCAAGGGAACCGCCGACTACGTGCACTCGCTCGGGCTGAAGCTCGGGATCTACGAGGACGCCGGCACCGCGACCTGTGCCGGATACCCGGGCAGCCTCGGGCACGAGACCACGGACGCGCAGTCGTTCGCGTCGTGGGGCGTGGACTACCTGAAGTACGACAACTGCAACAACACCGGTGTGCCGGCGCGGACCCGGTACACCGCGATGCGGGACGCGCTGGCGGCCACCGGCCGGCCGATCCTGTTCAGCCTGTGCAACTGGGGTCAGGAGAACGTGTGGACCTGGGGCGCGGACGTGGGCAACAGCTGGCGCACCACCGGGGACATCAGCCCGAACTTCTCCAGCATGCTGTCGATCTTCCACAGCAACGTCGGACTGGCCTCCTACGCCGGACCCGGCCACTGGAACGACCCGGACATGCTGGAGGTCGGCAACGGCTCGATGACGGCCACCGAGAGCCGCAGCGAGTTCAGTCTCTGGGCGGAGATGGCCGCGCCGCTGATCGCGGGCACCAACATCCCCTCGGCCAGTTCCGACACCCTGTCCGTCCTGACCAACTCCCGGGTGATCGCGGTCGACCAGGACTCCCTCGGCAAACAGGGGACCATGGTGTCCTCCTCGGGCGGCCTGGACGTGCTGGCCAAGCCCCTCGCAAACGGGGACGTGTCGGTGGCGCTGTTCAACGAGACCGGTTCCACGGCGACCATCACCACCACCGCGGCCGCGATCGGCAAGACCGGCGCGTCCGCCTACACCCTCACCGACCTGTGGTCGGGAGCGTCCTCCACCACCTCCGGCACGATCAGCGCCTCGGTTCCGGCGCACGGCACGGTGATGTACCGGGTCGCGGGCGGCACCAGCGGCGGGGGCACCGGCGTGACCGGTGAGCTGCACGCGGTCGGCGCGGGCAAGTGCCTGGACGTACCGAACTCCACCACGACCGCCGGTACCCAGGTGGAGATCTGGAGCTGCAACGGCGGCGCCAACCAGACCTGGACACACACCACCTCCAACCAGCTCACCGTCTACTCCGGCAGCGGTCAGATGTGCCTGGACGCCTACAACAACCAGACCACACCGGGGACGAAGGTGGAGATCTGGCAGTGCAACGGCCAGAGCAACCAGCAGTGGTCGCTGAACTCCGACGGCACGATCACCGGCGTCCAGTCCGGCCTGTGCCTTGACGTCACGGGCGGGGCCACTGCTGACGGAACCCTCGCCGAGCTGTGGACCTGCAACGGCGGCAGCGGTCAGCGCTGGACGCTGGGATGACTCGCCCCTCCCACAGCCACGGGCAGCTTCGGTGCCGTCAGCGCGGCGGCACCACCGCAGAGGAGGTCTCCATGCCCCGATCAGCGGCAGATCGCCGGCACAGGCGATTCCCCGCCGTGCTCCTGATCATCCTGGCGCTGGCCCTGGCCGCGCTCGGCACACCGGCGTTCGCCACATCCCCGCGGACCGGCACGCCCGCCGGCGTCCGACCGGCGGCGGTGTACGCCCCCGCGGCCGACACTCCGCTTCCCTGCGACATCTATGCCGCGGGCGGAACGCCGTGTGTGACGGCGCACTCCACGACCAGGGCGCTGTTCGCGGCGTACAACGGGCCGCTCTACCAGATCCAGCGGTCCTCCGACCACGGCTACCGTGACATCGGGGTGCTCGCCGCGGGCGGGTACGCCGATGCCGCGTCCCAGGTGTCGTTCTGTGCGGGCACCTCGTGCACGATCACGAAGATCTACGACCAGACCGCCAAGCACAACGACCTGCCGATCTCCTGGGGCGGCTACTGGAAAGGCCCCGGCCCGAACGGCTCCGACGTCGGGGCGGACGCCATGGCCCTGCCGGTCACGGCGGCCGGCCACCAGGTCTTCGGCGTCAAGGTCACCCAAGGCGTCGGCTACCGGATCGACCACGCGAATGGTGTGGCCACCGGATCCCAGCCCGAGGGCATCTACATGGTGACCTCGTCGAACTACACCAACCAGTGGTGCTGCTTCGACTACGGCAGCGGTGAGAACTCCCACACCGACACCGGGAACGCCACCATGAACGCCATCTACTGGGGCAACGCCTGCTGGTTCGGCGGCTGCACCGGCAGCGGCCCGTGGGTCGAGGCCGACCTGGAGAACGGCATGTTCCACACCAACACCGGCTCCAACAAGGACCCGAACAACCAGGGCGTGCACTACCCGTTCGTCAGCGCGTGGGAGAAGAACAACGGCACCAGCAACTTCACTCTCAAATACGGAAACGGTGCCGGTGGCAGCCTGACCACCACCTTCTCCGGCCCCCTGCCGAACGGCTACTCGCCGATGAAGGCCGACAATTCGGTGCTGCTCGGCACCGGCGGCGACAACAGCGTCTCGGGCGTGGGCGAGTTCTTCGAGGGCGCGATGACCGCGGGCTACCCCTCCGACGCCACCGAGAACGCCGTCCAGGCGAGCATCACCGCCGCCGGCTACGGCACGGGAAGCGGCGGGGGCGGCACGACGGGCGCGCTGCACGCCGTGGGCGCGGGCAAGTGCCTGGAGGTGCCGGGCGGGTCCACGACGCCGGGCACACAGACGCAGATCCGGGACTGCACAGGAGCGGCGAACCAGTCCTGGTCCCAGAGCGCCTCCCACGAGCTGGCCGTCTCCGTCGGCGGCAGCCGCCTGTGCCTGGACGCCTCCGGGCAGGGCACCAGCTCCGGCACCAAGGTCATCACCTGGACCTGCAACGGCCAGAGCAACCAGCAGTGGACGCTCAACGCCGACGGCAGCGTCACGGGCGCCCAGTCCGGCCTGTGCCTGGACGTGACCGGCGCCGCCACCGCCAACGGCACCCCCGTACAGCTGTGGACCTGCAACGGCCAGTCCAACCAGAAGTGGTCCATGAGCTGACCCGTCAAGGGACCTCGCACCCGACTCCGGGGCGGCATCCGACCGCCGCCCCGGCAGGCCGCTGCGCCGCGGCGCAGCGGCGCCCAACCGCAGGAGGATCGGATGAGGAGCAGAGCGAGACCACCCCGCCCGGCACTGGTGGCCGGCATCGTCCTGGCACTCGTGCTGGCGCTGCTGTCGACGGCCCCGAGTCAGGCGGCCTCGGCCACGTCGCTGAGCGTGAACCTGGCGTCGACGCGCGGGCCGTCGACCGGAGTGGGGGAGGGGTTCCTCTACGGCATCAGCGAGGACGGCAGCCAACCCGTCGACCAGTACCTGCAGCCGCTGGGGATCAACGCCTTCCGCGGCGGTGGATGGTTCTCCGGCGGCTGGATCAAGGACGGCTATCAGTACGGCTCGGCGACCCGGGCCGACCTCGACTCCATCATCGCGCAGGCGAAGCGGCTCACCCGTCCGCCGTACCACACCCAGTACCAGGTGCTGGTCAGCGACATCTACGGCGCGAACGGCGGCCAGCCGTCGAACACGAAATACCCGTGCGACAACGGCGACTGCTCGAACTGGATCAGCTTCATCGACTCCACGGTGGGCGCGCTGCAGGCCTCGGGCCTGACGTTCTCGTACGACATCTGGAACGAGCCGGACATCTCCGTCTTCTGGACCCGGGGTGTCAACAGCACCCAGTACTTCCAGATGTGGGACAGCGCCTACCGGGAGATCCGGCGCATCGCGCCCGGCGCGCAGATCGTGGGACCTTCCCTCGCCTTCACCCCGCAGCGCAACCCGGGTGAATGGCAGGCCTGGCTCGCGCATGTGAAGGCGGCCGGGACGGTCCCGGACATGATCACCAACCACAACGAGGGCGATGTCGACGACCCGGTCACTGTCGCCCAGAGCCTCCGCAACGCCCTGAGCTCGGCGGGCATCGGCCCGTTGCCGCTGTCCTCGAACGAGTACCAGCCGGCCGACCAGCAGACCGCCGGGGTGACGGCCTGGTACCTGGCGCGGTTCGCGCAGTCCGGGTACACCAACGCGATGCGCGGCAACTGGGTGTGCTGTGTCACCCCCAACCTGACGGGGGTCCTCACCCAGAGCGGGGGCACCTGGCAGCCGACCGGCAACTGGTGGGCGCTTCGCGACTACGCCGACATGACCGGCACCCTCGTCGACACCTCCGGCCAGGTCGGCTCGACGGCGATCGCGGCCTCCGAGGACCCCGCCAACCAACGTGCGGTGGCCGTCATCGGCGACTCGAACGGCTACACCGGCGCCGCGTCCGTGACCTTCAACGGGCTGTCGTCCCTGCCCTGGCTGACGAATGCCGGAAGCGTGCACGTCACCGTCCACCGCATCCCGGACCAGGCGCCGCTGGGTGCGCCGCAGACCGTCTACGACCAGAACGTGAGCGCCTCGGGCGGCTCGATCACCGTGCCGTTCACGTTCCAGGGCGCGCACGACGCGTTCGCCGTCCAGCTGACCCCGGGCTCGTCCGGCGGCGGCGGTTATCCGGACGGTTACCACCAACTCGTCGTCGCCAACAGCAACTTGTGCCTGGACGTGTACGGCAACTCCGGCAGTGCGGGCGCCGCGATCGACCAGTGGGGCTGCAACGGGCAGGGCAACCAGCAGTTCCAGTTCGTGCCGGCCTCGGGCGGTTACGGCGAACTGCGCACCCAGAGCTCGGGGTTGGACGTCGCGGTCGCCGGAACCTCCACGGCGGCGGGCACCCCGGACATCGTCCAGCAGGCTCCCGGCACGGCGGCCAACGGCCTGTGGCTGCCGGTGCGCCAGTCCGACGGCTCGTACGCGTTCCAGAACCGCAACAGCGGCCTGTGCCTGGACGTCTACGGCGCCGGCAGCAACGCGGGCCAACAGCTGGACCAGTGGCAGTGCAAGAACGCTCCGGGCACCAACCAGGACTTCGTCGTCCGCTGAACCGTCCGCCGGCCGCACCGGCGGCGGACACCCGACCTGCGAAAGGAACCACCGTGTCAGCATTCAGACGGCTGCTGCGGCGCCTGCGCGCCTCGACGGCCGTGCTCGCGGGCCTCGTCCTGGCGGTCGGCGGCCTCGTGGGCACGGCCGCCGCCCCGGCCCAGGCCGCCACATCCATCACCATCAACGGCGCATCCGGCGGGCGGACCTTCGACGGCGTCGGCGCGATCAGCGGCGGAGGCGGCAACAGCAGGCTCCTGATCGACTACCCCGAGCCCCAGCGCGGCCAGATCCTCGACTACCTCTTCAAGCCCGGCTACGGCGCCTCCCTGCAGATCCTCAAGGCCGAGGTCGGAGGGGACACCAACTCCACCTCGGGAGCCGAGCCCAGCCACCAGCACACCCGCTCCGACCTGAACTGCGACCGGGGCTACGAGTGGTGGCTGATGGAGCAGGCCAAAGCGCGCAACCCGAACATCAAGCTGTACGGGCTCGCGTGGGGCGCCCCGGGCTGGATCGGCGGCGGGAACTTCTGGTCCACCGACATGATCAACTACCTGGTCTCGTGGCTCGGTTGTGCCAAACAGCACGGACTGTCCATCGACTACCTCGGCGGATGGAACGAGCGGGGCTACAACGTCTCGTGGTACGAGCAGCTGCGCAGCGCGCTCAACAGCGACGGCTACGGCAGCGTCAAGATCGTCGCGGCCGACTCGGACTGGGCCGTGGCGAACGACGTCAACTCCAACCAGGCGTTCGCCGCCGCCGTCAGCGTCATCGGCACCCACTACCCCTGCGGCTACCGTTCCTCCCAGTCCACCTGTTCGGTGCCGTCGGCCGCCACGTCGTCCGGCAAGCCGCTGTGGGCGAGTGAGAACGGCTCCGACGACTACAACGGCGGAGCGCCGGCCATGGCCCGCGGCATCAACCGCGGATACATCGACGGCCGCATGACCGCGTACCTCAACTGGCCGGTGGTCGCCGCGATCACACCGAACCTGCCCTATCCCACCATGGGGCTCGCGCTGGCCTCGCAGCCGTGGTCGGGACACTACGCGATCGGCAAGAACACCTGGGTGATGGCGCACACCAGCCAGTTCACCGCCCCCGGCTGGCACTACCTCGACTCCTCCAGCGACTACATCGGCGGCAACCGCAACAACGGCAGCTATGTCTCGCTGAAGTCCACCGACAACTCCGACTACTCCACGGTCATCGAGACGATGGACGCCGGCAGCGCCCAGACGCTGAACTTCAACATCACCGGAGGGCTGTCCACCGGAACCGTCCACGTCTGGTCGACGGACGTCAACTCCGGCAATCCCGCCGACTACTTCGTGCACACCACGGACCTCACCCCGTCCGGCGGCGGTTTCAGCCTGACCGTACAGCCCCACCACGTCTACACCCTGACCACCACGACCGGTCAGGGCAAGGGCACCGCCACCGCTCCCGCCCAGGGGGCGATGAGCCTGCCCTACAGCGACTCCTTCGACGGCTACACCAGCGGCAGCGAGGCGAAATACCTCATGGACTGGCAGGGCGCCTTCGAGGTGGCGGGCTGCGGCGGCGGCCGCAGCGGCAAGTGCGTGCGCCAGATGAGCCCGCAGAAGCCGATCACCTGGGACGCGCTGTCCGATCCGCACGCCCTGCTCGGTGACGTGGGCTGGGGCAACTACACCGTCTCGTCCGACGTGCTGCTCGAACAGCCGGGATACGCCGAGCTGATCGGCCGCGCGAACGGGCAGGACTACACCAGCACGGGCCAGCTCAACGCCTACCACCTGCGGGTGAGTGACACCGGGGCCTGGTCGATCCTGAACTCGGGCACCAACGGCAATGTCTCCACCCTCGCCCGCGGCACGGTCGCGGCGCTGGGCACCAACCGGTGGCACACGCTGGCACTCGCCTTCTCGGGCACGACCCTCACCGCCGTCATCGACGGTGCCACGGTCGGCTCCGTGAGCGACCGCACCTGGGCCGGAGGACAGGTCGGCTACGCGACCAGCCAGGGCGAGACGGCGCAGTTCGACAACCTCTCCCTCACTCCCGGCAGCGGGGGATCCGGCGGCGGCACGGTCGGCTCGATCGTCGGCGTCGGCTCCAGCCGGTGCGTGGACGTGCCCAACCAGTCGCAGACCTCCGGCACCCAGGTCGAGCTGTGGGACTGCAACGGCGGCGCCAACCAGCAGTGGACCAGCACCTCCGCCGGTGAACTGCGGGTCTACGGCAACTCCTGTCTGGACGCCGCGAGTGGTGGTACCGGCCCCGGCACCAAGGTCGACATCGGGACCTGTGACGGCAGCGCGAACCAGCAGTGGAAGTTCAACGCCGACGGCACGATCACCGGTGTCCGGTCCGGCCTGTGCCTGGACGCCACCGGTGCGGGAACGGCCAACGGAACCCTGCTGGAGCTGTGGACCTGCACCGGCGCCGACAACCAGAAGTGGACGCGCAACTGATCCGGTGACGGACGAGATCACCCACCCCCCACGACGACGCTGAGAGGCTCCGCATGACTTCCTCCCCCCTCCCGATCAGCCGGCGTCGGCTGCTGGCGGCGACCGGCGCGGCCGCGGCCTTCGGCCTGCTGCGGTTCGCCCCCGAGGCCGCCGCGACCGACGGCCCCTCCAGCTACACCGCGACCTGGCCCTCCGTGGACCAGCACCCCCCGGCCGCGGCCTGGTTCAAGGACGCCAAGTTCGGCATCTACTACCACTGGGGCGTCTTCAGCGTCCCCGCGTTCGGCAACGAGTGGTATCCGCGCAACATGTACATCGGAGGCTCGGCCGAGAACAATCACCACATCGCCACGTACGGAGACCCCTCGGTGTGGCCGTACAACAACTTCATCGACGGCGCCCGCGACAAGGCCGGCAACTTCGTGCAGTTCGCCCCCAAACTGGCGTCCCAGGGCGGTAGTTGGGACCCGGACGCCTGGGCCCGGCTGTTCAAGGCCGCGGGCGCGCGGTTCGCCGGCCCGGTCGCCGAGCACCACGACGGCTTCTCCATGTGGAACAGCCGCGCCAACCCGTGGAACTCGGTCCGGCACGGCCCCAGACTCGACCTCGTGGGGCTGCACGCCCAGGCCATCCGCGGGCAGGGCCTGAAGTTCATGGCCTCCCTCCACCACGCCTACCACTTCAACGGCTACTACGACCACGTGCCGAACCAGTCGGATCCGACCCTGCGCATCCTCTTCGGCCAGCAGGGCTCGGCCGCCGAGAACCAGCTCTGGTACGACAAGCTGGTCGAGGTCGTCGACGGCTACCAACCCGACCTGATCTGGCAGGACTTCGACCTCAACCTGGTGCAGGAGTCGGACCGGCTCCAGTTCCTCGCGTACTACTACAACCGGGCGGTCGCCTGGAACAAGGACGTCGTCGCCACCTACAAGGACGGCCTCGACAACAAGGGCGAGGTCTTCGACTTCGAGCGCGGCGGCCCGGCAGGGCTGCTCACCCCGTACTGGCTGACCGACGACAGCATCTCCTCCTCCAGCTGGTGCTACACGGTGGGCATCGGCTACTACTCGACGCAGGCACTGCTGCACTCGCTGATCGATCGGGTCAGCAAGGGCGGCACCATGCTGCTGAACATCGCCCCCATGGCCGACGGCACCATCCCCTCAGGGCAGCAGTCGATCCTGCTCGGCATGGGCGACTGGCTCGGCCGCTTCGGAGAGGCGGTCTACGGCACCCGCTCCTGGACCAGTTACGGCGAGGGCCCCACCAAGATGGGCGGAGGTTCCTTCAGCGGACCGGTGGCCGGCAAACCACAGGACATCCGGTTCACCCGCACCCAGGACAACAAGGTCCTCTACGTCACCGCGCTGGGCTGGCAGGGCGGCACCATGACCGTCACCACGCTCAACTCCAACCAGATCAACCTCAGCAGCCTGACCGGCGCCCAACTGCTGGGCAACGCCGCCGGCACCTACATCAACCTGCCCGCCCCGACCCAGGACGCCTCCGGGCTGCACCTGGCCATGCCCTCGGCCAACCCGCCGTTCAGCGCCCTGGCGTACACGGTCAAGCTCACCTTCTCCGGAGAGATCCCCGTCCTCGGCGCTCCGGGCGGCTCCACGACCTGGGTGAAGATCGCCAACGCGACCAGCGGACTGGTGCTCGACAGCGGAGGCAAGGTCGCCTCCGGCTCCAACCTCAAGCAGTGGAACTACGACGGCAGCACCAACCTGCAGTGGCAGCTCATCGACCTCGGCAACGGCTACCACCGCATCGTGAACCGCACCAACGGCATGGTCGCCGACAGTTACGGCAATTCCGCCAACGGCGCTCCCGCCCGCCAGCAGGCGTGGAACGGCGGCAACAACCAGCAGTGGTCGCTGGTCGGCCTCGGCGACAACCGCTACCAGATCGTCAACCGCGGCACCGGCACCGCCCTCGACGGCAGCGGCAGCACCACGGCCGGATCCACCACCGTGCTGTGGACGCCGAACTCCAGCACCAACAACGCATGGACCATCACCGCCCTCTGAAGTCGACTACGGAAGAAGGTGTGCATGAAACGCAAACCGCTCTTAATGTCCCTCGTGGCCGCGGTACTCCTCGTCCTGACCGCTGCGGGCACCTCGTTCAGCAGCGGCCTGGGCGCGCCCGCCCCGGCCACGAAGACCGCCGCCGCGGCGGCGAGCACCGGCTGTGGCAAGGCCCCGGCGCTGACCAGTGGTAACCACACGATCCAGAGCGGCGGCCAGACGCGCAGCTACATCCTGCGGGTGCCGGCCGGCTACGACAGCAACCACCCCTACCGGCTGATCTTCGGCTTCCACTGGCGGGGCGGCACAGCAAACGACGTCGACTCGGGCGGAACGGACGGATACAACTGGTCCTACTACGGCCTCAGGCGCCTGGCGGACAGCGCGAACAACAGCACGATCTTCGTCGCCCCCCAGGGCAACGGCAACGGCTGGGCCAACCCCGGCGGCCAGGACGTGGCCTTCGTCGACGCCATGGTCAACCAGATCGAAGCGGGTCTGTGCGTCGACACCACGCAGTTGTTCTCCGCCGGCTTCAGCTACGGCGGCGCGATGTCCTACGCCCTCGCCTGCTCCCGGGCGACGGTCTTCCGCGCGGTCGCGGTCTACTCCGGCGCGAACCTCAGCGGCTGCGACGGCGGCACCCAGCCCATCGCCTACATGGGACTGCACGGTCTCAGGGACAACGTGCTGCCCATCCAGTCGGGACGAGACCTGCGCGACACCTTCGTCCGGAACAACGGCTGCACCCCGCAGAACCCGCCCGAGCCGGCCTACGGAAGCCTGACGCACATCATCACCACCTACTCCGGATGCAGGTCCGGATACCCCGTCGTCTGGGCCGCGTTCGACGGGGCGGGCCACGACCCCGGCCCCATCGACGGTTCCACCGGTGACGGCTGGCGCACCTGGACGTCGGCAGCGGTGTGGCAGTTCTTCACCCAGTTCGGGTCGAACCCGCCGCCACCGCCGCCCTCCGGCAACCAGGAGATCGTCGGCCAGCAGTCGGGGCGCTGCCTCGACATCAACAACTCCACCACGGCCAACGGCACGCAGGCACAGCTGTGGGACTGCAACGGCGGCGCCAACCAACGGTGGACCTACTCCGCCGGAAAACAGCTGGTCGTCTACGGCAACAAGTGCCTGGGCGTCGGCCAGTCCGCGGGCAACGGCACCGCCGCGGCCATCTGGGACTGCAGTGGACAGGCGGACCAGCAGTGGAACATCAATCCCGACGGCACGATCACAGCCGTGCAGTCGGGGCTCTGCCTGGACGCCAGCGGCCAAGGGACCGCCAACGGGACGAAAGTCCAGCTGTGGAGCTGCTCGGGCGGTGCGAACCAGCACTGGCGCCTGCAGAACTGACCCACCGGGGCCAGGCACGCCCCCTCTGCGGGCCTGGCCCCGCGGAGGGGGCGTGGACAGCGGCCGGCGTTAGGCTCCGCACATGCGGATCTCCGTTTCCTCCGACATGGACGAACCCGTGGCGCGCTCGCTCGTCGCGGAACTGGGCAGGCGCGGCCACGAGGTCGTACCCCATGGGGCGCTGAGCCCCGGGGACGACCCCCAGTGGGCCGCGTGCTCGCAGGCCGCGGCCCGCGAGGTCGCCGAGGGAAGCTCCGACCAGGCGGTCGTGTGCTGCTGGACCGGCACCGGCGCGTCCATCGCCGCGAACAAGGTGCCCGGCGTACGGGCCGCCCTGTGCACCGACGCGTACACGGCGGAGGGCGCCCGCCGCTGGAACGACGCCAATGTGCTGGCGCTCAGCCTGCGCCTGACGTCCGAGCCACTGCTCAAGGAGATCCTCGACGCCTGGTTCGCGGCGCAGCCCAGCCAGGATGCCGAGGACCGCGAGAACGTGGAGCGCGTGGAACGGCTCGACAACGCCAGGCGCGCTGGCTGACAAGGCGCACCGCCGGGGCAAGACCTCCACGATCACCTCTTGCTTACTCCAATAAAGGCGCTTTAGTTTAGTCAGCATGATGTTGACCCAGCGGGAGCGCGAGATCATCGCGCTGCTGCGCCGCGACCCGCTGGCCGGGCCGCAGGCGATCGCCGACGCCCTCGGCAGCACCCGGGCCGCGGTGAACGTGCACCTGTCCAACCTGGGCAAGAAGGGCGCCATCCTGGGCCGCGGCTACATCCTCCGCGAGGAGAACGCCGTCGTGGTCGTCGGCGGGGCCAACGTGGACGTGAAGGTACGCAGCCTCGCCCCCGTACGGCAGCGCACCAGCAACCCCGGGCGGGCCGACACCACCGCGGGCGGCGTGGGCCGCAACATCGCGGAGAACCTGGCGCGGCTGGGGACCCCGACCCACCTGATCGCCGCCGTCGGCCGGGACGCGGCGGGCGAGCGGCTCCTCGCCGAGACCGCGGCGGCCGGGGTGCGCCTCGACCACGTGCACCGCAGCGCCCACCCGACGGGGACGTACACGGCGGTCCTCGATGCCGACGGGGACCTGGTCGTGGCGGTCGCGGACATGGCGGCCACCGAGGCCCTGGCGCCCGGGGACCTGCACCCGGCCCGCGAGCTGATCGCCCACGCCGACATGCTGGTCCTGGACGGCAATCTGCCCGCCGAGGTGCTGGCCCACGCGATGGACGTCGCGCAGCCCGCCGCCGTACCGGTGGTGATCGACCCGGTCAGCGCCCCCAAGGCGGCCCTGCTCGCACCGCTGCTCACCGCCCGCCGCCCGCTCTTCGCCCTCACCCCGAACCTCGACGAACTGCGGGCCCTGCTCGGCCACCCCGTCGGTGACAGCGAGGCCGAGGTGACGGCCGCCGCCGACACGCTGCACGCGCGCGGGGTGCGTCATGTGTGGGTACGGCTCGGGGCGCGCGGCAGCGTGCTGAGCACCGCGGGCGAGGAGGCGGCCTTCCTTCCCGCGCCGCCCGCGGAGGTCGCCGACGTCACCGGCGCCGGGGACGCGATGCTCGCCGCGTTCGTCCACGCCCTGCTGGCGGGCGGCGACCCGGTGGACGCCGCCCGCTACGGGCACGCGGCCGCGGCCCTGACGGTGCAGAGCCCGGCGACGGTGCGCCCCGACCTGACCCCGCGTCTGATCGAGGACGCACTGACCGACCCGACCGAACCGAACGACCTGAACGATCCGATGCGGAGCCAGAGATGACCACGCCCACCCCCGCCCCGACTCCCGCGACCCCCGTCCCGCACCCGCGTCTGGTGCTGACCGACGAGGTCCGCGAGGCGCTGCGCGACGGGCGTCCCGTCGTGGCGCTGGAGTCGACGATCATCAGCCACGGCATGCCGTACCCGCAGAACGTGCAGATGGCCGTGGAGGTCGAGCAGATCATCCGCGACGGCGGCGCCGTCCCCGCGACGATCGCCGTCCTGAACGGCCGGCCCCACATCGGGCTGACCCAGGCGGATCTGGAGCTCCTCGCGACCGCGCCGGACGTCACCAAGGCCAGCGTCCGCGACCTCGCCTACGTCATCGCACGGGGCACCCACGGCGCGACGACGGTCGCCGCGACCATGCGGCTGGCCGCGCTCGCCGGTATCCGTACCTTCGTGACCGGCGGCATCGGCGGGGTGCACCGCGGAGCGCCCACGACGTTCGACATCAGCGCCGACCTGACCGAACTGGCCGCGACGGGCGTCGCGGTGATCAGCGCGGGCGTCAAGAGCATCCTCGACATCGGCCTGACCCTGGAGACCCTGGAGACCCTGGGCGTCCCGGTCCTGACCTACGGCACGGACGAGTTCCCGGCGTTCTACTCGCGCCGCAGCGGCTTCACCTCACCCATGCGCGTGGACTCGCCCGCCGAGATCGCCGCCGTCATGCACGCCCGCTGGGACCTCGGCATCCCCGGCGGCGTCAGCATCGCCAATCCCGTGCCCGAGGACGAGGAGGTCCCGGCCGAGCGCATGGACGGCGTCATCGCCCAGGCCCTGGCCGAGATGGACAAGGCCGGCATCACCGGCAAGGACACCACCCCCTACCTCCTCGGCCGGATCGTCGAGCTCACCGGCGGCGAGAGCCTGCGCACCAACATCGCGCTGGTCAAGAACAACGCGCGGCTCGGCGCACGCATCGCCGTCGAGTACGCCAAGCTCGGCTGAGACCCCCGCGGCGGCTCACAGGTCCAACAGGGCCGCCACCAACGGCAGCCGCAGGTCCGCCCGCCGTACGCACAGCCCGATCGGGAACCGCTCCGGCGGCGGATCCGCGGGAACCGCCGCCGGCCGGTCGCGCACCGCACTGTGCTCAGCAGATCGCCCACCCGGCGGCCGAACGCCCGGCGGACAAAGCCCTGTTGACGGCCTTCGACAGCCACCGTTGCACGAGCCCCTGGCCGCGGCGGCGAAACTGCGGCCGTCCGTGGACATCTCCGTGTCCTGGCCGGAGGAGCCCGATGTCTGGGCACCGCCGGTGCGGTGGCTGCGGCGGTCGATGGTCAATGCTTTCCGCGTCGGCCGCGGATGCTCAGGGCGATGCCGGAGACGAGGAACCAGAAGGCACCGAAGGCCGAGTATCCGGCGACGGAGGACAGGCTGCTGGTCGCCGAGGCGGACATGGCAGCGAAGGAGATACCGGCCAGGACGGACAGTCCGCCGCTGATGACCATGGGCCACTGGGCACCGACGGTGCGTCGGCGCCGGATCGCCACGGCGAGCTGGATCGCCCCGGAAAGGAGGGCCCAGACGCCGAACACGAGCAGGGTCGTCCCGATGGTGGTGAAGACGGCGGCGATCATCCCGGCGGCGGTGGCGAGGCCGACAGCGATGTTGGTGGTACCGACGCGGTCCGTGGAGCCGTCGCCTGCCATACGACGCTCGAGGAGCGTGGCGATGACGTCCCACAGGGGGTAGATGACGAGCAGCACGGCCGCGATCGTCGTGGGCCTGTCCGGCGACACGAGCGAGGCGGAGGTCGTGACGACGAGTGCCACCCAGATCAGGGAGAAGGCGACTCGGATCAGGTGGAGCCGTCGGAGCCCGGAGGAGGACGTCGTCATGGTCGTGGTCGTACTCGAAGTCACAGTGGTCTGAGTCATCGGGTGTCCCGTTTTGTGATCGTGGTGGTGTGAGACGGTCGCCTCGATGAGGAGTCTCAGCGGCCTCGGAAGGGGCCGCGTACTTCGAACGAAGTAGTTCTGCCGTCGACCTTGGATCGAACGAGTTCCGCCGTCCCCACCACCCCGCCCGGGCCTGCCGTCTACATCGTTCGAAGTACACGGCCGCAGCACATGTGCACGAGAATCAGGCCATGGGCAAGGCACAGAACAATCCCGACGGTCCTGTGGCACCCCTGTGGGTCCGCCGCCCCGAGGCGCTGCGCCTTGCCGCCTATTCGGTGGCCGCGCTGGTGTTCACCGGCCAGATCGTGGCAGTGATCCTGCGCGGGTCGGACTGGCCGACGGCCCTCTCCGTGCTCCTCGCCGGCGGCGGTGTCGCCCTGTCATGGTGGCGGCCGTGGGCAGGACTGGTCGTGGCGAGCGCGGCGTCCTTCGCCGTCACAGCGGTGGGCCACGACCCCCTGTCGGTGTGGATGATGGCAGTGCTCGTGCTGTTCTCGGTCACCCTCAGGGGCAAACAGCCGCTGGTCGCAACCGGCATTGTGGCGGCGTTCTTCCTGGGGGCGTTCATGACGCTGGGAGGATTCCGCGGCGGCGCGATCGTGGGCGCCGCCGCACTCTTCTCAGCCGTAGGCGGAGGCGCGACAGGGGCCGCGCTGCGCATCCATCGAGAGCACTGGCGCACTCTGGAGGAAAGGGCGGAGAGCGCCATCGCCACCCGCGAGATCGAAGCCACCCGACGGGTGACCGAGGAACGACTCCGCATCGCCCGGGACCTCCACGACGTCATCGGCCACCAGGTCGCGATGCTGAGCATGCACCTCGGTGCCGCGGAGATCGGGCTGCCCGAGGAGGCAGAGTCCGCCCGGCAGGCCCTCGTGTCAGCCAGGTCGAGCGCCCGCACCGTCGTCGTGGAAACGCAACGCATCCTCACGCTCCTGCGCCTCTCAGACGAGATCTCCGACGACGAGGCGCTCCGGCCGACCCCGGCGCTCAGCGGCCTGGAAGGTCTTGTCGCCTCTTTCGAGAGCATCGGCCTCGACGTCCGGCCCTCCATCGACATCCCCGCCGGCTTCGTGGAACCCAGCGTCGGCGTGACGGTCTACCGGGTCGTTCAGGAAGCACTCACGAATGCCTACCGGCATGGAGAGGGGGCGGCGACGGTGGACGTGCGCGAGCGCAACGGCAGGATCTGCGTCACCGTCGAGAACCGCGTCGGTCACTCACCGCGCGGATCCGGCTCGGGCAGCGGACTCGGACTCGTGGGGATGCGTGAACGCGTCGAGTCCTCCAGCGGGCGACTGACGATCGACAGTGACGACGGGCGATTCCGGGTCCATGCGGAATTCAGCCCGCTGGGAGCCGCCGTATGACCACGCGGATTCTGATCGTCGACGACCAGGCCGAGATCAGGGCCGGGATCCGGGCGATGCTTCGGCTCGACCCGAGTCTCGTGGTCGTGGCTGATCTCTCCGATGGACTCCAGGTCGTCCCCTATCTGCGGGACCACCCCGTCGACCTCGTCCTGATGGACATCCGTATGCCGGGCATCGACGGTGTCGAAGCCACCCGCCGGATCCGCAAGGAGCACCCACCCGAAGAACTGCGGGTGATCGTGCTGACCACTTTTGACCAGGACGACATCGTTCTCGCCGCCCTTCGCGCGGGGGCCAACGGTTTCCTCAGCAAGACCGTGAGCCCTGCTGAACTCGTCGCCGGAATCACCGAGGTCGTCGGCGGTGGCGGTGCGCTGTCGGCCGCTGCGACGGCCGCGCTCATCGGTCACATGACCCACAGTCCGCCCCCGGTGATCGACCAGGAACTGCTGCGCCGCTTCGCCGCTCTGACGCCCAGGGAGCGGGACGTGGTCGTCCTCGTCGCGAGCGGTCTCGGCAACGACGAGATCGCGGCCCAGATGTCCGTGTCGCCGTTCACCGTGAAGACGCATGCGGTGCGAGCCATGACGAAGGTCGGCGCACGTGATCGAGCGCAACTCGTCTCGTTCACCTTTCGCGCCGGCCTGTACCCCTGAGCCTGCCGGGCTGAACGCCGCGCCTGCCGAGCAGGGCCTGCTCCATGGCAAGGTGGACGAGCTCTTCCTGGGGGCGACAGCGCCCAGGGACGTTGTCGGTGGTGCCGATTAGCCTGCACCCGTGATCGAGACGACCGGCGACGACCGCCGACTTCCGCCCGCCCTGGCCGCCGTGGCCGAGGTGGAGTTCGACTACGACGACGGCGAGGGCATCGACTTCGAGCCCTACGAGGCCTTCGACTCCGCGGAGGAGACCACCGACTGGATCCGGCACTGGACCGGCAACCACGAGCTGGACGGCGACGCCTACCGTGTCTTCGGCCAGGACGGCACCGGAGGCCTCGCCGCCCTTTGGTGCGCGCGGCCCGGGCGGCCCCTCGCCGAACAGCCCGTGGTGTTCCTGGGGTCGGAGGGAGAGCGGGGCGTCATCGCCGGCAACCTCTCCGACTTCCTGTGGGTGCTGGCCGACGGCCTGGGCCCGATGGAGGTCATCGAGCACGAGCACCGCGAGGCCCGCCCCAACTCGACGCTGGCAGAACTGGCCGAGCGACACGCCACCACCCCCCGCCGGACCGCCCGGGAGATCGTCGCCGAGGCGCAGGCCGAGTTCCCTGCCTTCGCCGAGGACCTGGACGAGCTCTGCCGTTGATGCGACCGGTCAGGAACCGGCCGCATCGAGGTACTGCGCCGCCCCGTGACCGAGCGACCAGTCGGCCGACTCGTTCTCGGTCACGGTGACGAAGACGTTCCGCGGCTCGGTCCCCGCGTGGGCCTGGGCGAGTTCGGCGATCCGCCGGTACAACGCCTGTTTCTGGGCAGCCGTGCGGCCGGAGCGCATGGTGATCGCCACATAGACGATGCCGTGGTCGCGTTGCACACCGAGATAACCGCCGTACCGCAGCGTGCCGTTGGTGCCGTCGTGTCCGACCAGGATCTGGAAGTGGTCGTCGGCGGGGATGCCGAGCGTCTCCACCAGAGCCTCGTGCACGGCTCGGCCGAGCGCGTCGAGGCGTGCCGGATCGGCACCCAGTGCGTCGATACGGACCAGGGGCATCGGTGGTGGTCCTCCTTTCCGCTCAGCGCCACTCGACGGCGAACGCCCGGCCGGGGTTCTCCGTGAGGACGCGGTTCATCAGTTCCTCACCCAGCTCCCGCGCGAGACGTGGCCGGACCCTGCGCAGCAGATACGGCATCCCAGGTCCGCCGTCGACCGACCGTGCCCCGGCCACGACCGTGTCCCCGCCGAGCAGCAGCCGGTGCCCGAACCCTGCCTCGGCGAGGGCCCGTACCGCGTCCGGCATGCGCCAGTCGGTGGCGTGGTGGGCGCGAGACGGGCCGTCGAAGGCCAGCCAGCAGCCCGCCTCCGCGGCCTGCCGCTGGACCACGAGGTCGGGGGAGCGGTTGAGGTGGCCGAGTATCACGCGCCCCGGCGGGACGCCCAACTCGCCGCACAGCAGGTCCAGTACGTCGAGCGCGCCCGTGCCCATCTCCAGGTGGACGGCGATCGGCGCCCCCGTGGCGTGGTGGGCCTCGGCCGCCGCGGTCATGGTCCAGCGGGTGTGCGCGTCGAGGCCGTGGAAGCCGCCCGCCACCTTGACGAGGCCGGCGCGGACGCCCGACGTGCCGATGCCTTCGGTGAGTTCGGAGACGAACACGTCAGCGAGCCTGCCGCGCAGCTCGTCGAGCAACTCCGGTGCGTAGTGGGCGGCTTGGTGCAGTCCGGTCGCGCAGACCACGTGCACACCGGCCGCCCGGGAGAGGAGCGGCAGGTCAGCGGCCCGCCGCCCCATCCCGAGCGGGGTCCATTGGACGACGCTCGCCCCGCCCGCCGCACGGAACGCCTCCAGCTCGGCCCGCGCGGCGGTGGCGTCGTTCAGCTCCTGGCCGGGCAGTTGCGGGCTGCGGAGGAAGAGATGGTCGTGCGCGTCGCACACGCCCAGGTCCTCGGGCCGTACGTCCCCCAGCACCGTACGGACACTGCTCACCACTGCCGCCCGCGCGGCAACTTCTCACGCCCCGGCGCCGACATGTGCAGCACCTCGAACACATCGCCGTCGGCCTTCGGCGTGTCGTGCTCCCACAGCGAGAAGTGGACCAGCTCCCAGCGGCTGGAGTCCACGGCCGCCGCCGCGAGCACGGCGCCGTCCTCGCCGGCCAGCCGCGCGGTCTCCTGCGCGGCGTCCGCCATGACGTCGGCCAGCACCACACCCTCGGCCACCGGTTGACGCCGCCGCACCGCGAACCGCGCCGGTGAGCCGGGGGTGCCGCCCTCCTCGTACGCCAGGCCCGTCCACTGCCGGACGGCGGGTCGCCCGAAGTCGTTGCTGAGCCCCTGGAAGGCGCCGCCCCACAGGAAGGTGTTCATGCCCTCCATGGTGTTCCACAGGTAGAACGGCGCGTACTGGTTGACCGGCGAGCCGTTCACCCCGCGCTCCCGCAGGAGATACGTCTTGAAGCCGAGGCCCTCCCAGTCGTCCAGCAGATGCCCGATGCGGGCGACACGGCCGCGGATGATGCCCGTGTCGTAGTCGGCGGGCAGCGTCAACTCGTACTGCATGGCGTGCATCGGATGCCTCCTCAGGCAGAAGAGCCGTTCGCGGGGTAGTCCCCGGGGCCCACGTGCGCGTCCCACTCCGTGGTGGTGCCGTCCTCGGCGGCCTCGACGACCGCGAGATGCGTCAGGAAGGTGCGCGGCCCGGCGCCGTGCCAGTGCCATTCGTCCGGCTCGATCCACACGGTGTCGCCCGCGCGGATCGCCTCCGGCGCGCCGCCCTTGCGCTGCACGAGCCCCTCACCCTCCAGGACGTGCAGCACCTGGCCGTGCGGATGGCGGTGCCAGGCCGTGTGGGCGCCGGGCGCGAAGTGGACGTTGAACATGCGCAGCCGGGAGGGGGCCGCGGGGGCGGCTATCTCGTCAGCCATACCGAGCCGGTGAAGTTCTCCGCCGGGCCCTGCCGGGTGTCGGGGCGCTTCTTCGTGATGTGCACGGACCTGAACTCCTAACGCGGGGCCAGAAGGGAGAGCAGCCCTCGGACGCCGGCGTCGAAGGCGGCGGGGGAGCCGGAGGCACGCGCGAGGACATAACCGCCCTGGACGGTCGCGAGGACGGTCGCGGCGATCTCCTCGCCGTCCAGCGAGGGCGCGAACTGCCCCTGCTCCTTGCCCTCTTCGACGATCCCGGCGATCAGCTCGCGGATCGCGTCGAGCGTGTCGTCGACCGGCGCGCGCAGTTCGTCGCTGGCGTTCACGTCCGGGTCCATCGTCAGCCGCCCGACGGGGCAGCCGCGCAGCACGTCACGCTCCCGCCGCAGATAGGCCTCGATGCGCTCGTACGGCGTTCCCGGCCCGCCCAGTACTCCCTCGGCGGTAGCCCGCAACTCCTCGGCCGTCCGCCGGATCGCCGCCAGTGCGAGATCCGGCTTCCCCTTGAAGTGGTGGTACATGCTGCCCTGTCCGGCGCCCGAGCGCTCCAGGATCGCCTTGGGGCTGGTGCCCACGTAACCGCGCTCCCACAGCAGCTCACGGGTGGACTCGATCAGCCGTTCCGAGGTGCTCTCCGAGGTGCTCATGAACGGACTGTACATACTAGTAGTTACAAAAGTCGAGCCCATTGGGGAGCAGCGGACCCCACTCCGTGTACTCCCCGGGAGGTACGCGCACTGCCGCTGGCCGTACGACGACCCGGACCCCTCCCCGGCGGGAGCCTCGAGCCATCACCACAAGACGCACCACAGACCGTTCAGGAGATGACCCGAGATGCAGACCCTCGCAGACTGGCACGGCGGCCCCGGCCCGTGGATCCTCTTCCTCCCGCTGATCTGGGCGGCCGTCGTGATCGGCGTCGTGACCGTCCTGCGCCGCACCGTGTGGCGCGGCCGCGGCGGCCCGTGGCGGGCCATGGGGGACACTCGCCCCTCCGGCGACTCACCCCTTGCCGTGCTCGGCCGCCGCTTCGCCTCCGGAGAGATCGACGAGGACGAGTACTGGCGCCGGCTGTCCGTGCTCGACGAGCAGTTCGGCCGCACCAAGGGCGGTGCGGCGTGACCACCACGACCGCCCTCCGTGCGGCCGCCCGGGTCGTCGACGCCGTGAAGGTGTACGGCCGCGGCGACACCGAGGTGAGGGCCCTGGACGGGGTGAGCGTCGACTTCCCGGCCGGCCGCTTCACCGCGATCATGGGGCCCTCGGGCTCAGGAAAGTCCACCCTGATGCACTGCGCTGCCGGCCTCGACACGCTCAGCTCGGGCACCGCGTACATCGGTGACACCGACCTCGGCGGCCTCGACGACCGCCGTCTGACCCTGCTGCGCCGCGACCGCGTCGGCTTCGTCTTCCAGGCGTTCAACCTGGTGCCCACGCTGAGCGTCGCGGAGAACATCACGCTGCCGCTGGACCTCGCCGGCGGCAAGGGCGACCCGGAGTGGATCGAGGCGCTGATCGACGTCGTCGGCCTGCGCGACCGCCTCCACCACCGGCCCTCCGAACTCTCCGGCGGCCAGCAGCAACGCGTCGCCGTGGCACGGGCGTTCGCCGGGCAGCCCGACGTCGTCTTCGCCGACGAACCCACCGGCAACCTCGACTCCCGCTCCGGCGAGGAAGTCCTCGGCCTGCTCGGCCGCGCCGTGCGCCAGACCTCCCGCACCGTCGTCATGGTCACCCACGACCCGGTCGCCGCCGCCCACGCCGACGAGGTCGTCTTCCTCGCCGACGGACGCCTGGTCGACCGCATGGAATCCCCGACCGCCGACGGGGTCCTGGACCGCATGAAAGCCTTTGAGGTGCCCTCATGAACGCCGCCGTACGCCTGAGCGTGTCCTCCCTGCGCGCCCACAAGCGGCGCTTCGCCGGCACCTTTCTCGCCGTGTTCCTCGGCGTCGCCTTCCTGGCCGGCACCCTCGTCATGGGCGACACGCTGCGCGCCGGCTTCGACTCGATGTTCGGCAAGGCCACCAGCGGCACGGACGCCGTCGTCCGCAGCGCCGACGCCATCACCACGCCGGGCGAGAGCCAGGGCGTGCGGCAGCCGGTCGACACGGCCCTGGTGAACACCCTCGAACAGGTACCCGGGGTCGCGGCCGCCGCACCCGACATCGAGGGCGCCGGCCAGCTCGTCGGCAAGAACGGCAAGCCCATCGGCGGCAAGGGCCCGCCCACCCTCGCCGGCAACTGGATCCCCGACGCCGAGCTCAACCCCTACCAGCTGGCCGAGGGCCGCGCGCCGCAGAAGTCCGGCGAGGTCGTCGTCAACCGCGGCGCCGCGAAGAAGGGCAGCCTGAAGATCGGCGACACCACCACCCTCCGAACCCCCGACCCGGTCAAGGTGACCATCGTCGGCCTCGCGACCTTCGGCGGCGAGGACGGCATGGCGCAGGTGACCTTCACCGGCATGACCCGAGCCGACGCCGAGAAATACCTCACCGCCCGCCCCGGCGAGGCGGCGAGCATCAAGGTGCGGGCGGGCCCAGGCGTCAGCGAGAAGGAACTCGTCGACCGCCTGACCCCCGTACTGCCCAAGGGAGTTGAGGCCATCACCGGTCAGGCCTCGGCTCAGGAGAACACCGACATGATCTCCAGCCAGTTTCTGACCATCTTCACCACCTTCCTGCTCGTCTTCTCCGGCATCGCCCTCCTCGTCGCGACCTTCTCCATCCACAACACCTTCGCGATCGTCGTCGCCCAACGCACCCGCGAGAACGCCCTGTTGCGCGCCCTCGGCGCCTCTCGCCGCCAGGTGACCGCCACGACCCTGACCGAGGCCACGGCCGTCGCCGTGACCGCCTCGGCGGCGGGCCTCGCGGGCGGCATCGGCATCGCCGCCGGACTGCAGGCCCTGTTCCCGGCGATCGGATTCCCCTTCCCCGACGGCAACCTGGTCATCAGCGCCCTGTCCATGACGCTTCCGCTCGCGGTCGGCATCGTGGTCTGCCTGGGCTCCGCGCTGCTGCCCGCCGCACGCGCCGGCCGCACCGCCCCGCTGGCCGCCCTGCGCGAGACGGCCGTCGACACCTCCGGCGCCTCCCGCACCCGCGCCGTCACCGGCATGGGCCTCGCCACCCTCGCCGTAGCCACCACGCTCGGCGGAGTACTTGTCTCACCGTCCCTCTGGATGGCCGGACTCGGCGCCGTACTGGCCCTGGCGGCGTTCGTGGTCCTCGGCCCCGTCGCCTCGACCACGGTTGTACGCATCCTCGGCAGCCCGCTCGACAAGCTCCGCGGCGTCACCGGTGGCCTCGCCCGCCGCAACGCCCTGCGCAGCCCCAAGCGGACGGCCGCCACCGCGAGCGCCCTGATGATCGGCGTGGCCGTCGTGTCCCTCTTCACCGTCTTCGGCGCCTCGCTGAAGGCCACCATGGACCAGACCGTGTCCCGCTCCTTCGCCGGCGACGTCGCCGTCAGCACACCGTCCTTCGGCGCGGGCGGCAGCGGCCTGAGCCCCCGGCTCGCCGACGCGATACAACAACTCCCCGAGGTCGACACGGCCGTGGGCCTTGGCCGCGGAGTGGCGAAAGTCGACGGCAAGGGGCGTGCGCTGACCGTCACCGACCCCCTCGCCCTGGAGCGCACCTTCGACCTCGGCAAGGTCGACGGCTCACTCCGCGCCCTCGGCACCGACGGCATAGCCCTCACCAGGGCAGAAGCCGACAAGCAACACCTGTCCACCGGGGACAGGGCCCAACTCACCTTCACCGACGGCAAAAAGCAGACCTTCACCGTCCGAGCGGTCTACGGTCAGTCGGAACTCGCCGGCGACTACGTCATCACCCGCGCCGCCTGAGCCCCGCACCGCACCCAGGACTCCGACACCCTGGTCGCCGTCTCCTTCAAGGACGGCGTGAGCACGGACACGGGGAAGGCCGCCGTGCAGAGGGTCGCCGACCGGTACGGCAACCCCGAGGTCCAGACCCGCAGCGAGTACGCGCAGTCCTCGGCCGGCGGCATCGACATGATGCTGACCCTCGTCTACGCCCTGCTCGCCCTCGCGGTCCTCATCGCGCTGCTCGGCATCGCCAACACCCTCACCCTGGCGATCCATGAACGCACCCGCGAACTGGGCCTGCTCAGGGCAGTCGGCCAGACCCGTCCCCAACTGCGGGCCATGGTCCGCTGGGAGTCGGTCCTCGTCGCCGCCTTCGGCACAGCCGGCGGCCTCGGCCTGGGCACCTTCCTGGGCTGGGTACTGGTCAAGGCCTCGGACGGCGCCGGCGACAGCACCTTCGCCTTCGCGATCCCGCCCACGCAGCTCGCGATCGTGGCCCTGGTGGGCCTCACCGCCGGCGCCCTCGCAGGCCTGCGCCGGGCCCGACGGGCGGCACGCCTGGATGTACTGCGGGCCATCGCCACCGAGTGACCGACGCTCGGCAGCAATACGGTCGCGGCCGCGCAAAACGGCACCCAACGGCCGACCGCCCACCGGTACAGGCCCTCCAACGCCCACTGCACCGCCGGACACCGGCCGGGAGGGAGCCGCAGGGGCGCGTCGGTGTCGAGACGGCGAACGCGCGGAGGCGCGAAGCGCTGAGCACGATCGCCGTCTCGACACCGACTGAGGCGCCCCGGAGGCGACCGACCCAAAAGAGGGGTGGCGCGAAGCGCTGAGCACGATCGGCCTCTCGACACCGACTGAGGCGCCCCGGAGGCGACCGACCCAGAAAAAGAGGGCGACTCAAAATCACCGCCCGGTCAGCCGGGAACGGCGGACCGGGCGGGAGCGTGCGTGGACCTGTGGCTGTCGGCCGCGTGCTCGAGTTCCACGAGCCGGCGGGCCGGCGTGTCGGCCGTACGGCGTGGAGGGCGGGCCGGCGCCGTGACCGGAGCGGGCGTGGTGGGCAGCGCGAACCAGACGACCTTGCCCGAGTCGCCGTCCGGGCGCGCGCCCCAGCTCTCGCTCACCGCGGCCACCATGGCCAGCCCGCGTCCGGTGGTGGCGGAGGCTTCGACGTCCCGGACCTCGGGCAGGCGGGGGTCGTGGTCGTGCACGGAGACCATGAGCCGGTCCAGCACGAGCTCTATCTCCACGGTGCACAGCTTGTCGGGCTGGGCGTGCAGGTGGACGTTGGTCAACAGCTCCGTCACACCGAGCGCGGCCCGGTCGATGAGGGCGTCCAGATGCCAGTAGCGCAACTGCGCAGAGACGATTCTGCGGACCTGGCCGATCCGCGACGGCAGGGCTTGCAGCTCTACCGTGCAGTGCCTGCTTGGGTGACTGATCACGGCTGCGACTCCCCGACTTAAGAGGTCCGGAAGAACACGGAGTACGGATCCAGCAGGTGCCTGAGGGCCTGGCCACCTGCCGTCGTGCCCGGCGGGCTGGTTCGCAGCGTTATCGCCGGTAAACCCAGAGTGACGTGAGAACAGCGTGACCCAGGGGGCGCGGGACCGCAACTCGCGATCGATGCCAACCGACCGGGGGCGAGCCCGCCACCGTCCCGTGGGTTCCGTCAGCCGCCGCGCCCCGCCGCTTTGCGTACGGCCTCGATGAAGCGGCGTGCCGCGGGAGGCCCCGGCTCGCCCGGCGCCGGGTCGTGATCGCCCAGGGTCAGCAGGTACCGCTTGCCGTTGAGGTCCGCGAGCGCCCGGTCCTCGGCGGCGAACCAGGGCTTGGAGGCACGCACCGCCTGCACCGGCGCGCTGTCGATCTCGGTGCCGTAACTGGTGAGCAGCGCGAGTCTGCCGTCGCTGATCCGGACCTGCCCGGCCCGGGTGAGCGAACGCAGCCGTTTGCCGATCCGCACGCCCGTCGCCGTGAACTCCGGCTCCGCCATGCCGCCCGCCCCCTTGTGGCCGTCCGGTGCGCTGGACCGTCCTCCTGCGTGGGTCGTGATCCAGCTCGTGTCGTGATCCAGTGTGCGCCCCTGTTCGGTGCAGTCTGCCCGCACCCGACGTACAGCACCAGTACGCACGACACGCTCGGAGCGAGCGCCCGGAGCACTCGCGCGAATGCGCCCCCACCTTCGCCCGCCCCCGGCTCCAGGGTGTTCTTTGGGGTGCTCAAAGGTGCGTTTATGCAGGTGAGAAGCGTGCTGAAGGTGTTTATGATCGGTGCGTCGGCCGCGCGACGCGCCGTCGGCGCACAGCCTAAGGAGCACCCGTCGTGAGCACCCCCCAGCAGACCCGGACCGGCAAGACCCTCGATGTCGACCACAGCGACGCCGCCTACCGCGACTGGCTGAAAGAAGCCGTCCGCAAGGTCCAGGCCGACGCCAACCGCTCGGCCGACACGCATCTGCTCCGCTTCCCGCTGCCCGAGAAGTGGGGGATCGACCTGTACCTGAAGGACGAGTCGACCCACCCGACCGGCAGCCTCAAGCACCGGCTCGCCCGCTCGCTCTTCCTCTATGGACTGTGCAACGGCTGGATCCGGCCGGGCCGTCCGGTGATCGAGGCGTCCAGCGGCTCGACGGCCGTCTCCGAGGCGTACTTCGCGAAGCTGATCGGCGTGCCCTTCATCGCGGTCATGCCGCGCACGACGAGCGCGGAGAAGTGCCGCCTCATCGAATTCCATGGCGGGCAGTGCCACTTCGTGGACGACTCGCGCAAAATGTACGAGGAGTCGGCGGGCCTCGCGGTGGAGACCGGCGGCCACTACATGGACCAGTTCACCTACGCCGAACGGGCCACGGACTGGCGCGGCAACAACAACATCGCCGAATCCATCTTCCGCCAGCTGGAGTTGGAGCGGTTCCCGGAGCCCGCGTGGATCGTGGCGACGGCGGGTACCGGCGGCACCTCGGCGACCCTCGCGCGCTATGTCCACTACACCCAGCGAGACACCCGCATCTGCGTGGCCGATCCGGAGAACTCCTGTTTCTTCGAGGGCTGGACCACCGGCGATCCGGACGTCACCAGCGACTGCGGATCACGTATCGAGGGCATCGGCCGGCCGCGGATGGAGCCGAGCTTCGTGCCTGGCGCCATCGACCGGATGATGAAGGTGCCCGACGCGGCCAGTGTCGCCGCCGTACGGGCGCTGGAGCGGGCCATCGGCCGCAAGGCGGGCGGCTCGACGGGCACCGGGTTGTGGAGCGCGCTGAAGATCGTCGCTGAGATGGTGGCCGAGGGGCGGCAGGGGAGCGTGGTGACGCTGCTGTGTGATCCGGGGGACCGGTACCTGGACAAGTACTACTCGGATGCGTGGCTCTCCGAGCAGGGGCTGGACATCGAGCCGTACTCGGCGGCGATCGATGCGTTGTTGGAGACCGGCGTCTGGCCCTGCTGAGTGCTGCTTGGGGAGCGCCATCCCTTGTCTGCGGCTTCGTCGTGGTTGGTCACGCCCGCGCGGCGGGGCCGTGAATCGACACGGCCCCGTGCCCCTGTGGGGCGCTCCCGAACCGCAGGTAGCTCAGAACTGCTCAGCCCTCGCGCGCGAGCCGGCGGTCCAGCGACCTCACCGCGTCCCGGAATGCCCGCCCGAGCCCCGCCCGTGCCGCCTTCACCGCGAACCTGAACGGGGCCGTGCCGTCCGCGGCGAAGGTCCACCGGACGCGTGTGCCCGTCCCGGCCGGTACCAGCCGCCACTCCTCGGCGAGGGCGCGGGCGCCGGGTGCGTTGGTGACGTCGACCCGGTAGGCGTACACCTCCGCTTCTTTCGCCGCGATGACCGTCTCCTGGAAGCGCCCGCCGCCCTTGAGCCGTATGTCGCGCCCGGCACCGTCGTCGAGGGGCCGCGCGTGTGTCACGGCCGCGAACCACTCCGCCCACCCCGGCACATCGTCGTTGAGGGCGTGGAACACCGCCTCGGGGGTCGCGGAGATCTCCTGGGCGAAGACCAGACGCACGGGTGCGGTGTCGACGAAGTCGAGCCCGACGGGACGCAGACGGTGTGCCATGAACGCGAACCCCCTTGGCGGAGAAGGGTGACCGGGGCGACGTCACGATAGCTGACGACCTGTCAGATGTCAGCAGCGCCCTGCGTGGTCAGCTCTCCGGCTCGCCCACCACGACCAGCCGGCGCAGATGCTCGGAGATCTCCTCGCGCGCGTCGCCCGCCAGGCCCGCGTCCGTCACCAGCGTGTCGACCTGCTCCAGCGCCGCGAACGAACTCAGGCCCACCACGCCCCACTTGGTGTGGTCGGCGACCACCACGACCCGCCGCGCCGACTGCACCAGGCGCCGGTTGGTCTCGGCCTCCGCGAGGTTCGGCGTCGACAGACCGGCCTCGACCGATATGCCGTGCACACCGAGGAACAGCACGTCGAAGTGGAGCGCCGCGATCGCCTGGTCGGCCACCGGTCCCACCAGCGAGTCGGAGGGCGTGCGCACCCCGCCGGTCAGCACCACCGTGGCCGCACCCTGCCGGGGGCCCGACGTGCGCTGCGCCGCATGGAAGACGTCGGCCACCCGCACCGAGTTCGTCACGACGGTCAGATCCGGCACGTCCAGCAGATGGTGGGCGAGCGCATACGTCGTCGTACCGCCCGACAGGGCGATCGCGGTACCCGGCGCCACCAGCTGGGCCGCCGAGCGCGCGATGTCCTCCTTGGCCGTCAGCTCCAGGCCCGACTTGGCCTCGAAGCCCGGCTCGTGCGTGCTCGCCTCCACGACCGGCACCGCGCCGCCGTGCACCTTCTCCAGCACGCCCTGGCGGGACAGCGCGTCCAGGTCGCGGCGCACCGTCATGTCCGACACGCCGAGCTTGCGGGTCAGCTCGTTCACGCGGACCCCGCCCCGGCGCCGGACCTCGTCCAGGATCAGGGCGCGCCGCTGCTCCGCGAGGAGGTTCTGATTCTCGCTCACGTACGCTCCGGTCCTTTCGCCTCAAGCCGTCCGACACGCCCTGCGCACCTGCTCCGACAAGGACATTCTCCCCTGCCCCGGTGCGCGGACGTCCCATCCTTGCACGGGTGGGCACCCATGACGCCATCTGCCCGACGCGCGCATGTCACCAATGCCCCTTCTGTTTCCCGCAGATCACCCGGATCGGGGAGATTCCGTGTTCACGGGTGTACGCCCCCGCCCGAGCGGAGATCCTTGTGCCCGCACGGTGACAAGAAGACGGCGCGTCACGGGGGAAGTGCGAACAGTGGAACATGCACAGGAACGTGTCCCGACCAGCGGTCCCGTCCCGGGACCCGAGAGATCCGCAACCGCCCTGGAGCTCCTGGTCCACGGCGTGGGCGGCACCACGCCCCAGGAGATGCTCAATGATCCGCGCACGGTGCGGATCACCGGCGACGACACGGCGGCCGTCTTCCGGCGCGCCGAGGACGTCGACGCGGAGAGCCGGCCGGAGGACTACCGGGGCAGACCGGTTCCGGAGGCCTACGTCTGGTGCAATCTCACCTCCGGCAACAGCGCGCGGGCCCTGTGGCTGCTGCTCCTGCCGTTCATGGTGGTCAACCTCGCCCACTGGATGCGGCCCACCGCGCGCGGCCACCGGCGGACGGTCCGCCTGTACGGGCTGCTCGTACGGCTGGCGGGCCTGACGCTGACGGTGCTGCTGGTCGCGGCCGCCTGCGAGGTCGCCCTGGACCTGGCGGCCTGGCAGTGCGCGGGCACGCGCGCGTGCGCCGAGCGGCACTCCTGGCTGGGCTTCCTGTCGCCCGAGGTATCGCAGAACGGCTGGTGGAGCAGGCCCGGCCGGCGGCTCGCCCTCGCGGCCCTGGCCCCTGCCGCGCTCACCGCCCTGCTCTGGTACCTCTCCCACCGCACCTGGAGCGCATACGAGTCCCAGCAGCCCATCGACCGCCGGCCCGAACCCGACGAGGACACCGGCCGCACCGCCCTGGGCCGGCCCGGCTTCTGGTACGGCCGCCGGCTGGTCGCCCGGCTGCGCGCCGCGCACACCGCGGCGGGCCTGCTGACGGTCGCCGCGGCGGTCGTGTCCTCCGCGGCCCGCTTCGACCGCAGGCCAGGCGGCCCCGCGGCACTCGACACCGCGGGCCGGCTCCTGGAGATCGCACTCGTCGCCACCGCCGCCGTCGTGGTGTGGGTGGTCTGCCGCCGGGGACGCAGCGAGAACCGCCTCGACCAGGAAATGGACGAGCACCTCGTACGACGCCTGCCGCTGACCGCCCTCCTCCTGCTGCTGCTTTGTGCGGTGTACGCCGGCTGGGAGCGCCCGGGCTGGCGCTCGGCCGGTCTGCTGCCCGGCGGCGGCACCACCTTCGGCGCCCTCGCCCTGGTCCAGGGCTTACTGGTGATCGCCCTCGCGGTGGTCGCCCACCTGCTGTACCGCAGCCACCCCGATGCCCGCACCGTGCTGCGCGGCCAGGGCGGACCCGCCGTCGCCATGCTGGCCTGCGCCCTGGGAGGGGTGATGTCCGGTGGCGTCTCCCAGCGGGTGTCCGACTGGCTGGACGGGACCGGGACCTCCATCGACGGCCCGCCGGTCCTCTTGACCTGGCAGGCGTCCGTGATCCCCGTACTGCTCCTCGTCCTGCTCGTCTTCTGCGCCGGGCTCGGCCGGCGGGCCTGGTTGCTGCGCCGCACCGAACTGGGCACCGTCGAGTTCGACTACCCCGGCGAACCCAAGGACACGGCACGCACCCGACGCATCGCCACCACCCGCGCGCTGGCCGCACTCACCGACCGCGGCCCCCTCGTCGTCGCCGTCACCTCCGCCACCACCCTGCTGCTGGGCGCCGGAGCCCTCCTCGGCGCGAAGATCACCGAAAAGGTGCCCGGCGAGGCCGCACAGCACGCCTTCGCCTTTGTGCACGGCGCCGCACAGACCGCCCAGGCACTGGGCTCCTGGCTGATCGGCCTGGGCTTCATACTCTTCGTCACCTGGGGCAGGCGCGCCTACAAGGACGCCTCCGCCCGGCGCACCATCGGCATCCTGTGGGACGTCGGCACCTTCTGGCCGCGCGCCGCCCACCCCTTCGCCCCGCCCTGCTACGCGGAGCGCGCGGTGCCCGACCTGACCTGGCGGATGGCCACCTGGACGCGCGCCACGGGCGGGCGACTCGTCCTGTCCGGGCACTCCCAGGGCAGCGTGCTCGCGGCCGCCGCGGCCTGGCAGCTGAAGCCGTCCGTCCGCAGACGGGTCGCCCTGCTGACCTACGGCTCCCCGCTCGAGCGCCTCTACGGCCGCTGGTTCCCGGCCCACTTCGGCGCCGCCGCCCTCAGCTCGCTGCACCACGACGTCGACTGCTGGCGCAACCTGTACCGGCTCACCGACCCCATCGGCGGCCCGGTCCGGCTGTCCGGCGACTGCGGCCCCGAGGTGGACCGCGCACCCCTGAAGGACCCCCTCGCCTACGGCCGCACCGCACAGCACCCGCTGCCCGCCCCGATCCTCGGCCACGGCGACTACCAGGCCGACCCGGCCTTCGCCGAGGAGCGGGAACGGCTGCTGGCCCGCCTGCGCTCGGAGCTACCCGGTCCACGCCCCGAGCAGGTACCTCAGGGGGACTCGGGCAGATCCTCGGCGTAGAGCAGGGTCAGATCGTCCGTGCTCGGCTCGTCGACCTGGGCGACCCGGCCCGCATGCCGCTCCACCATCGCCTCGAAGGTCTGGCGTGCCGTCCGGCCGTTGCCGAAGGCCGGGCCCTTCGGGAGCGCCGTGAAGTACTTCAGCAGCGCCTCCGCGGTGCCCGGCGCCAGCCGGTACTCGTGCTCGTCGGCCTGCTGCTCGACGATCCTGAGCAGTTCGTCGGGCTCGTAGTCGCTGAAGGTGATGGTCCGTGAGAATCGGGAGGCCACACCGGGGTTGACCGAAAGGAACCGCTCCATCTCGGCCGTGTAGCCCGCGACGATCACCACGACCGCGTCCCGGTGGTCCTCCATCAGCTTCACCAGTGTGTCGATGGCCTCCTTGCCGAAGTCCCGGCCCGAGTCCTCCGGCGACAGCGCGTACGCCTCGTCGATGAACAGCACACCGCCACGCGCCCGGTCGAAGGCCTCCTGGGTGCGGATCGCCGTCGAGCCGATGTGCTCGCCGACCAGGTCGACCCGCGACACCTCGACGAGATGCCCCTTCTCCAGCACGCCGAGCGAGGCGAGGATCTCGCCGTAGAGCCGGGCCACGGTCGTCTTGCCGGTGCCGGGGGAGCCGGTGAAGACCAGGTGCCGCTTGACCGAGGCCGCCTTGAGGCCCGCCTGCTGCCGGCGCCGGCCCACCTCGATCATGTCGGTCAGCGCCCGCACCTCGCGCTTGACGCTCTCCAGGCCCACCAGCGCGTCCAGTTCGCCCAGCACGGCCTTCGACGTCCGTGCCGGCTGCTCGGGCTGCGGGGGCTGCGCGGCGGCGAGCAGGGGCTCCTGCTCGGTGCTGCGCTGCCCGGGGATCGCGCCCAGCAGTCCGGGCGACTGAGCGGCCTGCTGTACGGCGGCCTCCCGGGCCGCGGGAGGCCTCAGGCCCGCGCTCTCGTCGCTGGTGCAGTCCTCGACGACCGGGCCGGAACCGGGGGCCGCGTCGCCGCCCTCCGCGAACTCGTACCCACCGCGTGCGCACCGCTCGGTGCGGCACTTGCGCAGCGTCGTACGGCTGCCGTCGATCACATGGAAGCCGTAGCCGCCGCTGCCGGTCACCCGGCAGCCCACGAAGCTGCCGCGGCCGCCCGCCGACACGTAGAAGCCCGCCTCGGCGGGGGAGTCCACCGTGCAGCGCTCGATGGTCGGGTCCGCGCCCTTGGTGACGATCACGCCGGTCTGGGTGGCGTCGATGGTGCAGTTGCTCAGGGTTCCGCCGCTGCCGTGGTCGCGGAACCAGGCGCCGGTCGCGGCGTCCCGGATGCGGCAGTCGTCGAGCTGCGCGGTGGCGCCGTCGCTCACCGACACGGCCGTGTTGCGGACCTGGGTCAGGTCGCTGTCGACGACGTCCGCGCGCGAGCCGCGGTCCAGGACGAACAGGGCGTCGGGCACGTCGTGCACCCGGCAGGACTCCAGCACCGCGGTGGCGCCGTCGCTGACCCACACGGCCGGGTAGTCGCCCGTGCTGTCGAAGATCTCGCACTGGTTGGCGTCCACGCGCGTGCCCGGATCCCACACCGACAGGCCGTTGCGCCCGAACTGACGCACCGTCGTGCGGGTCAGCGTGAGCACCGAGCGCGAGCGCAGATCGACCGCGTTCTCCGGGATGTCGTGGATGCGGCAGTCGGCCAGGGTGAGCACCGCGTCCGTGTCGAGCGTGACCCCGTCCGCGGTGGTGCGGTGCACATCGCAGTCCGTGAGGTGCGCGGTGGCCCGGCCGGTGACCTGGACGCCGCTGCCCCGCACCTCGTACACCTCGCAACCCACCGCTTCCAGGGCGGAGTTCTCCCCGGTCGCCGACAGCCCCGCCCCCGAGGCGTGATGGATCCGGCAGCGCTCCAGGCGCGGGTGCGCACCGCCGCGGACCGCGACCCCCGACTGACCGGCGGCCACGACCTCGCACTCCTCGAACACCCCGCCCCCGCCGTCGAGTACGGCGATACCGATGCCGGCCGGGTTGTCCACGGTGCACCGCCGCACGGTCGGACGGGCGCCCGCCCGCACCTCTATGCCGGCCGCGGACCGGGTGATGATCCGCACGTCCAGCAACTCCGGTGTGCCCTCCTCGACCAGCAGGGCCGGCACCGAAGCGTCCTGCCCCTCGACGTGCAGGTCCTGGACCACGGCAGAGGCACGCACGGTCAGCGGCACCCCGTCCACCGGTGCGATCCGCACCGAACCGGGGGAGCCCTCGGGCCCTCGCAGCGTCACCGACCGCTGGACGACGAGGTTTTCCCGGTAGGTGCCGGGCGCGACGGTGAGGACGTCACCGTCGGCGGCGGCCTCCAGGGCGGCGGCGAGCGATGCGTACTCACCCGTGCGGCGTCGCCACCGCGATGTGCCGGTGTGCGTCACCTGGACCGTGCCCTGTGCCATGGCGTTGCTGTGCCCCCACCTCGTGGTACGCGGGTTGATGCCGATTGCGTTCGGCCGGTCCACCGTAGCGTGCGCGCGGGCGGTGGGTTGACCAGAGCCGTAAGGCCGTCAGCTGCCCGTGCCGGTCCTGCCCCAGTCCGGGCCCGCCCGGTCCCAGGCCTGGTCCCAACGGGCGTACCGGCGACGGACCATGCGCCAGACGATCAGCCGTCGGCCGGCCTCGACGGCACCCGCGGTGAGCATGGCGGCACCGAAACCGGCGAGCACCGCGTGGGTCGTCGCCGTCGTGGAGTCCAGTGGACGGGCCACCAGCTGGCCGTGCAGGTCCGTCCATATCTTGAAGTGGTCGCCGTGGTGCGGGGACTTGAGCTCCGCGAGGGCCGCGCCGTGACGGCGGGAGCCGTCCGGCGCGGTCCAGTCGGCGATGACGCGGCTGCGCAGGTCCCGCGCCGCGGAGGTCTCCGGGTCGGTGTCCAGCGGGGAGCGGTCCAGTTTGCGCACCACGGTGGCCGTCACCAGGTGGCGGGCCGTGCGCTGGTCGCGGACGGACTGCTGCAGGGCGTCCTGGGCGATGCCGCCGACGAGGGAACCGATCACGGGCGCGACGGCCAGGATCAGCAGCAGCGCCACCAGCGCCACCCACGCCTCGATGAGATCGCTCGTGCGCCGCAGCGGATTGTGCCGCCAGCGCCAGAGTCCGCCGATTGCTCGCACTGTCCCGCACCCCCTTCCCGCTCCGTGATAACCCCCGGCGGAGCCGTTCACCCGCGGGCCCGGTCAAAGAGAGATCGAAATCACCTGTTCCCGGGGCCTCTCATGAACTTCTCACGAAAACTCAACGCCCAGGCCCCTGCCGCGGGTTCCCGCGTACCGGTCCTTGTCCGGATCTTTCTCCGCGGGCCGCCGCGCAGCCTCCCACCGCTCCGCAGGGCTATGCGAGGACCGTCACCGGGTCCCCGGCCCGGATCGTGCCGGTGGAGAGGGGTACCAGGTTCTGGCCGAACGCCAGCCTGCCGTCGATGCGGCGGTGGCGTTCCAGCGTGGCCAGTGGTTCCTTGCCGCGCACGGCGCTGCCCTGGTCGGTGGTGGTCACCACGCAGCGCCCGCAGATCTTGGCGATGCGGAAGGTGACCTCGCCGATCGCGATGCGGGACCAGTCGTCCTCGGCCCAGGCCGCGGTGCCGGCCACGACCACGTTCGGCCGGAAGCGGTTCATCGGCAGCGGCCCCTCCGCCGGGTGGGAACCTTGAGCGATCAGGGAGTTGAGAGCGTCGAGGGAGGCGACCGTGGTGAGCAGCAGCGGGTAGCCGTCGGCGAAGCTGACCGTCTCGCCCGGCTGTCCGTACTCCGGGTCGACCGGTCGGCGCGTGGCCGGGTCGTCCATGTGCACGAGGCGCGCACCAATGCCGAGATACTCGCTGCACCAGGCGTGCGCGGCGGCCTCCGCGGCGGGGACCCCCTCGACCTTGTCGCCGAAGATCTCCACCGGGACCGTGCCGACCGGGCGGGGTACCGGCACGGTCAGCGGGTCCATGCCCGGCGCGGACAGGCGAACGCCGCCGCCGGGCAGGAGCTCGGCGGCGGCCAGCGCAAGGCGCGGCTGCTGACGTTGTGTGACGACCTTTCCCCCGTCGTCGATCAGCACCCAGCGACGGTCTCCGGCCAGCCCCCAGGGCTCCACGACGGCTTCCCGGGGCACAAGGCCCCGGAACGCCTTCACCGGATGGACGTGAATCGACTGCAGCAGCGCGTTCCCCATCAGGCCATCCTGCCAGGCGGCAGTGACGACCCGGGAGGACGGCTCAGTAGCCGCGGTACTGCTGCTGGTTGTTGTACGGATCCTGATACGGAGCCGGAGCGGGCCGGGCGGCCGCGGGGCGCATCGCCTCGTAGCCCGTGCCGGCCGCCATCGGCCGTTGTGGCTGCGGCGGCTGCGGGCCGGGATAGCCGCGCGCCGCCGTGGCCTGCTGAGGGATGTAGGCCGCGGGCGCCTGCTGCAGCGGAGCCGGCTGCTGCGCCTGCGGATAGCCGTAGGAGGGCTGGGAGGGACCCGCCGGAAGGGCGGGCAGGGCCGACGGCAGGGCCGGCAGATAGCTGCCCGGCGCGTCGTACGCGGCGGGGACCCGGATCGGAGCGATCTGCGGGGTGCCCCGCTCGGCGACGAGCCGGTCGTAGATCGGGGTGTCCGGGAAGGCGGAGTAGTAGCCGCCGCCGAAGGTGGAGCGGGGGGAGGTCATGGCTCATAAGTTAAGCCCTCGATGTGCTAGTTGGGGAGACCGATAAGAGGGTTGTTTTGAGTGTTCGCAGTGACCGGGGATCCCCAATGCGAGCGAACTTGGCAAAAAGGGGCGCCGATCCAGGTACCGGTCCTGTAAAGGCCAAGCTCCGGGCGGGTTACCGGCGGGTTGGTCACTTGCTCTTCCTGTGCTTCTCGTAGGAGTTCGCCGTGCCGGGGAATAGGTTGTGCGGGTAGAGAGCCGGAAGAGCCGCCGGGGCCACGGACTGGCGCAGTGACACGTGATGGGGGCGGACATGTCAATGCCGAAAGGATCGAATACGCCGGTGCCGACGACGGCACTGCGGGTGGAATTGGGCTGGCGTTCCGGCCCCGGTGTCCCGGACGCGGACGCCTCGGCCCTTCTGCTCGTGAGCGGCAAGGTCCGCTCGGACGGCGACTTCGTCTTCTACAACCAGCCCGCGCACGCCTCCGGGGCGGTCCGGCACGAGGGCAAGCGCGACGGCGGCGGCCGCGTCGTCGACACCCTCCTTGTCGACCTCACGCGCGTGGAGCCCTCGGTCGAGACGATCGTCCTCGCCGCCTCCGCGGACGGCGGCACGTTCGGACAGGTCCCCGACCTCTACATCGAGGTTCGCGATGCCGCCCAGGGCGGTGTGGTCGCCCGCTTCGACAGCACGGGCGCCAGCGTGGAAACCGCTTTCGTACTCGGTGAGTTCTACCGCCGCCAGGGCGCCTGGAAGTTCCGCGCCGTCGGCCAGGGCTACAGCAGCGGACTCGAGGGACTGGCGACGGACTTCGGGATCACGGTGGACGAACCGCAGCACACCGCTCCCGCATCCCCGCCCCCGGTTGCGCCGCCGATGACCCCGCCGCCCGTCGCGTCGCCGGTGACCATGCCGCCGCCCGCCGCACCGCCGGTCCACATGCCCCCACCGGTCGCACCCCCGGCCGCCGTGCAGCCACCCCCGCCACCCGCGCCCCCGGCGCAGCCGGTCCGCCTGAGCAAGGTGACACTCACCAAGGCGGCGCCCGCGGTGTCGCTGGCGAAACAGGGCGGCACTTCGGGTGCGATGCGTGTGAACCTCAACTGGCAGGTGCGCAAGCAGTTCTCGGGATGGGGCAGCAAACGCGGCCGGGCGGTGGCCATGCACGCGGACCTCGACCTCGACCTGTGCGCCCTGTACGAACTCACCGACGGCAGCAAGGGCGTCGTCCAGGCCCTGGGCAACGCGTTCGGGTCACTGCAGCGGCCGCCGTACATCCATCTCGACGGCGACGACCGCACCGGTGCCCTCGCGAGCGGCGAGAACCTCACGATCAACCTGGACCACAAGCAGTCCTTCAGGCGGATTCTGGTCTTCGTGACCATCTACGAGGGTGCCCGCTCCTTCGCCGACCTGCACGCCACGGTCACCCTTCAGCCGCAGCACGGCGCCGCGATCGACTTCTCGCTCGACGAGTGCACGGTCCCCTCGACGGTGTGCGCCCTCGCCCTGATCACCAACACGGGCAGCGACCTGGTCGTCCAGCGCGAGGCCCGCTATCTGGTGCCCGAGCGCGGGGTGAGCCCCCAGCGGACCGTCGACTACGCCTACGGGTGGGGCATGAACTGGACTCCCGGCCGGAAGTGAGCGCCCTAAAGAGGGTGCTCGTCCGCGACGGCGTCCGGGCGCGCGTAGGTGCGGCCCTTCCAGGCCGCGCCGTGTCCCCGGTAGTGCTGCACCGCTGAATCGACCGTCATGAGGAGATAGAGGAACGCGGTGAACGGCAGCAGCGGAGCCAGCCACAGCGGCTGGCGGTAATAGCGGAGCATCGGGACGTACGTCCCCGTCATCACCAGCCACGCGGAACCGCCGACGACCGCGGCTGCCCCGTCCCCGGTGGCCAGACCCGCGACCAGGGCCGCCGGCGGCACCAGATAGACCAGGATCAGCCCGGCGACCGTCCCGAGCAGCAGCAGGGGGTTGTGCCGCAACTGCGCGTACGCGCTGCGTGACACCATCCGCCACAGGTCGTGCAGCCGCGGATAGGGCCGCACGCTGTCCACCAGCTCGGCCAGCCCCAGCCAGATGCGTCCGCCACTGCCCTTGACCGCGCGCGCGAGCGCCACGTCGTCGATGACGGCGTGCCGGATCACGTCCGGGACCCGCGCCCGCTCGGCGGCCTCGGTGCGCAGCAGCACGCAGCCGCCCGCGGCGGCAGCCGTCCGCGTCCCCTTCCTGCCGATGCGGCGGAACGGGTACAGCTGCGCGAAGAAATAGACGAAGGCGGGCACCACGAGCCGCTCCCACAGGCTCTCCACCCGCAGCCGGGCCATCTGCGACACGACGTCGAAGCCGCCGCCGCGCGCGGCGGCGACCAGCTCGCGCAGACTGTCCGGTGCGTGCGCGATGTCCGCGTCCGTGAGCAGCAGATATTCCGGTCCACGCGCGCGTGCCAGGTCGATGCCGTGCCGCACGGCCCACAATTTGCCCGTCCAGCCGGCGGGCGGTTCACCGGGGGAGGCGACGGTCAGGGGCAGTCCGCCGCAGCTGTCCGCGAGTTCGCGGGCCAGCTCGCCGGTGCCGTCCGAGCTGCCGTCGTCGACCAGGAAGATCTCCGCCCGGCCCGGATACTCCTGGGCGAGCAGCGACGGCAGGCTCGCGGGCAGCACGGCGGCCTCGTCACGCGCGGGGACGACGACGCACACCGACGGCCACTCGTCGGGATCCCGGCGGGGCGGCAGCCTGACATCCGTCCGCCAGAAGAAGCCCTGACACAGCAGCAGCCACAGCCAGGCGGCGAGTGATACGGCGGCGATCCACACGATGGCGCTCACTCGCGCAGTCTGCCCCACCCGACCTGCCCGCAAGGGCCCATCGTCTATCGTGGCCGGGTGAAGATCGCGCTCATGGACTCCGGAATCGGTCTGCTGGCGGCCACCGCTGCGGTACGGCGTCTGCGGCCCGACGCGGATCTCGTGCTGTCCCTGGACCCCGACGGCATGCCCTGGGGCCCCAGGACCCCCGAGGACCTGACCGCGCGCGCTCTCGCCGTCGCCGAGGCGGCCGCCGCGCACAAGCCGGACGCCCTGATCGTCGGCTGCAACACGGCGTCCGTGCACGCCCTGTCCGCGCTGCGCGCCCGCCTCGAACCCGAGCTGCCGGTCATCGGCACCGTCCCGGCGATCAAGCCGGCCGCTGCGGGCGGCGGCCCCCTGGCGATCTGGGCGACACCCGCCACCACCGGCAGCCCCTACCAGCGCAACCTCATCGCGGAGTTCGCCGACGGTGTGACGGTCACCGAGGTGCCCTGCCACGGGCTCGCCGAGGCCGTGGAGCACGCCGACGAGGCGGCCATCGACACCGCCGTCGCCGCGGCCGCCGCACTGACCCCCGGCGATGTAACGACCGTCGTCCTGGGCTGCACCCATTACGAGCTCGTCGCCGAGCGCATCCGTGCCGCCGTGCAGCAGCCCGGCTTCCCGCCGCTCGTCCTGCACGGCTCCGCGGGCGCCGTCGCCGCCCAGGCGCTGCGCCGCCTCGGCGAGCAGCCCGCCCCCGAAGCGCCGGCCACCGGAACCCTGACGGTGCTCCTGAGCGGGCGCGAGGGCGCCCTCCTCGCGCCCGCCCTGGCGTACGAGGAAGGCCGGCTCCTGCAGGCGGTCAGCCCCGCACGGTGACCGAGAGCCGCGAAACGGACGCCCTGGGTCCGCGATCGGTGCCGTCGGCACAGTCACACTCCGCGACTCGGTGCCCGCACAGCGAAACCTGAGTAACCTCGTAGCCATGAGGGACCACCCCCACGGTGAGAAAGCCAAGCACCCCGATGTCTGGACCGGGCACGCCACCAAGCGGGTCCAGTGGCTGCCGGCGCTTGCCGGCGCGGCTGTCATGGCGCTCGGCATCGAGCTGGCCGTCGACTCCGCCTGGACGTCGGGCATCGCCCCGCTCGTCATGGCCGTCGTCGGCTGCATCGCCGCCGGGCTGCTGGTCCTCTTCGGCACGCTCGCCTTCCTGCACGTCGATCTGAAGCTCGACACGGAGTGCCTGGAGGTGCGCTGCGGGCACATCGGGGTGCCGCGCCGCCGCATTCCGCTCTCCCATGTCGCGGGCGCCGAGTTCGCGGAGCACGTCAACCCGCGCCAGTGGGGCGGCTGGGGCTACCGCTGGCGTCCCGAGAAGGGAACCGCGGTCGTCGTGCGGCGCGGCGAGGGCGTCGTCCTGCGCCTGTGGGACGGCCACACGTTCACCGTCACCGTGGACAACGCCGAGGCGGCGGTACGGGTCATCAAGGACCGGCTGCGTCCGGGCACGACCGGCGCACTGCACTGAGCAGCCACGTCACGGTGTGAGCCGGTCACGACGCGGGCGTACGGCCACCTCCTGCTGAGGTGAGTCCTCGGCCAGCGGCCGGGCGGTGGCCAGGCCGGCGAGGAGGCCGGCGCCGACCGACACGGCGGTGAAGCTGAGCGCGTTGCCGACCGCGGCGATCGCCGCGAGTCCCGTCAGGGCCGCTCCCGCGGTGAGCACCACCGGCGTGGGCCGGGGAGAGCGCCAGAGCCCATGCAGCACCCAGCAGAACGACGCCCCCAGCAGAACCACCCCTACGGCGCCCTGTTCCGATGCCTGCTGCAGCAGCGCCGAGTGCGGCTTGCCGTCCGAGAGCAGGGTGCGGGTTGCCGTCGTGCTCAGTTCACCGAAACGCTCCGGTCCCACGCCCAGCGCGGCGTTGTGGTGCGCCATGTGCAGGGCGTCCTGCCACAGCTGGACCCGGTGCTGGGTGAGCGGGCCGTCCAAGGACGTGGTCAGCCCCTCGGGCAGCGCATTTCCCGCGACGGCCCAGGTCAGACCGGTGACCAGGGCCACGGTCAGCGCGAGTCCGGCGATGCCCGCTGCACGGCTGTGCATGCGGCCGGCGGCCAGCGAGCACAGCAGCACGGCGCTGCAGAGGACGAAACCGCTGATCGACCCCAGGAAGGCCGCGGTCACGGTGATACCGGCGGCCAGCACGCCCATGGCGAACCGCCCCGCCGGCGAGTCGGCGGCCCAGGCCGCGCAGCACGCGGCGCCCACACACAGGGTCAGCAGCGCGGCAGTGGCACCGGCGTGTCCGAGCGGTGCCACGATCTGCGGCCCAGGGGTGAGGTGCGGCACGGCCACCGCCAGGCCCAGCCCGGCCAGCGCCCCGGCACACGGCGCGGCCACCGGCAGCAACGCCCCGCAGATCCGCCCCGCGGCATAACCGGCCGCCACCGCCAGGACCGCGAGCAGCACACCCTCCGGGCGGCCGTCATGCACGGTCGCCGTGACCAGCGACCAGGTGGCGCACGCCCCGAGCACCACCACGCCCACCGCATCGGAAACGCTTCGTCTCTCGCCGGCCTCCCCCGGACCGGCTTCAGACGTCATCCCTGTGGAACCCACCCCGCCCCCCGAACCGGACCGAAGCCCCCCGACCTCGAACGACCCAGGCCGCCGAGGCCGTGACCGGCCGCGCGACTGTGGCTGGGCACACCGTAACGGCTGATGGAGGTTTTGTGGATGAGTTGGACCGAGTTGCGCAGGAACGATACGGCTCCTGTGCGGTCCGGGGTCCCGTGCCGCCCTGCGGACCGTGCTGTCCCCGTCAAAGTCACGCGCCGTACACTCCCGGAGTGACCGTCACCGCAACCTCCGTGGACGAGTCGGACCAGTTGCAGCCGCAGGGCGCGCCCGCATCGCGCGCGGCGCGCCTCGTACGCTTCGTTCCGGCCCTCGCCGCGGCGCTCTCCGGAGTGCTGCTCTACGTCAGTTTCCCGCCCCGCACCCTGTGGTGGCTGGCCGTTCCGGCCTTCGCCGTCTTCGGCTGGGTGCTGCGCGGCCGCACCTGGAAGGCGGGCCTGGGCCTCGGCTACCTCTTCGGCCTCGGCTTCCTGCTGCCGCTGCTGGTGTGGACCGGAGTGGAGGTCGGCCCCGTGCCCTGGCTGGCGCTGGTGGCCATCGAAGCGATCTTCGTCGCGCTGGTCGGCGCGGGCGTTGCCGCGGTGTCCAAGCTGCCCGCGTGGCCGGTGTGGGCGGCAGCGGTATGGACGGCCGGCGAGGCGGCACGCGCGCGCGTGCCGTTCAACGGCTTCCCCTGGGGCAAGATCGCCTTCGGTCAGGCCGACGGCGTGTTCCTGCCGCTGGCGGCGGTCGGCGGCACCCCGGTCCTCGGTTTCGCGGTCGTGCTGTGCGGCTTCGGCCTCTACGAGGTCGTACGCCTCGCCCTGGACGCGCGGCGCACCCGGGCCGTCCAGCGGTCGGCCGCGGCCGTCGCCCTGCTGAGTGTGGCCGTCCCGGTCGTCGGCGCGGTCGCCGCCCGCTCGCTGGTCAGCGACAAGGCCGAGGACGGCTATGCGACCGTCGCCCTCATCCAGGGCAATGTGCCGCGCTCCGGGCTGGAGTTCAACGCCCAGCGGCGCGCCGTGCTCGACAACCACGCACGCGAGACGTTGCGCCTGGCCGCCGAGGTCAAGGCCGGCAAGACGCCCAGGCCCGACTTCGTGCTGTGGCCGGAGAACTCCTCCGACGTCGACCCCTTCGCCAACGCCGACGCGTACGCCGTCATCGACGGCGCGGCCAAGGCGATCGGTGTGCCCGTCTCGGTCGGCGGCGTCGTCGAGCGGGACGGCAAGCTGTGGAACGAGCAGATCCTGTGGGACCCCAAGAAGGGTCCCACCGACAGCTACGACAAGCGGCAGATCCAGCCGTTCGGCGAGTACCTGCCGCTGCGCTCTTTCATCGGCGCGATCAACAGCAACTGGACCTCGATGGTCCACCAGGACTTCAGCCGCGGCACCAAGCCGGGCGTCTTCAGCATGGACCACGCCAAGATCGGCCTGGTCACCTGCTACGAGGCCGCCTTCGACTGGGCCGTACGCTCCGAGGTCACCGACGGGGCGCAGCTGATCTCCGTGCCGAGCAACAACGCGACCTTCGACCGCAGCGAGATGACCTACCAGCAGCTCGCCATGTCCCGCGTCCGCGCCGTCGAACACAGCCGGACCGTCACCGTCCCCGTCACCAGCGGCGTCAGCGCGGTCATCATGCCGGACGGGAAGATCACGCAGAAGACCGGCATGTTCGTCCACGCCCACCTGGTGCAGAAGGTTCCGCTGCGCTCCTCGGAGACGCCCGCCACTCGCGTGGGCATCCTGCCGGAGATCGCCCTGGTACTGGTCGCCGCGGGGGGCCTCGGCTGGGCGATCGGCGCCGGTGTACGCGGGCGGCGCGCCCGGAACGTGTAGCCGTACGCCCGGCGCACGCCCCTTGAAGTGCGCCGGGACCGGGACACCGGCCCTTAGGGTCGGTGTCATGCCAACTCCTGACTTCATCCGCGAGATCCGGGCCTCCGCAGGCCACCAGTTGCTCTGGCTTCCCGGCGTGAGCGCCGTGGTCTTCGACGACGCGGGCAGAGTCCTGCTCGGGCAGCGCGCGGACAACCACCGCTGGGCGCTGATCTCCGGCATCCCGGACCCCGGTGAGCAACCCGCCGCCGCCATCGTGCGCGAGGTGCAGGAGGAGACGGGCGTCCGGGCCGAGGTCGAGCGGCTGATCACGGTGCGCTCCGGACGGCAGGTCACCTACCCCAACGGCGACATCTGCCAGTTCATGGACCTCTGCTTCCGCTGCCGCGCCATCGACGGCGAGGCCCGGGTGAACGACGACGAGTCCCTGGCGGTCGGCTGGTTCGCGCTGGACGAGCTGCCGGACATGACCGACTACCACCACTTCCGGATCAAGCAGGCCCTGTTCGACGAACCCACATGGTTCGAGCCCATGAGTTCCGAGTGAAATATGGGTGGTGAGCACATGTGGGGAGGCGGGGCTGCTGCTTAGGGTCGGGACATGACCCCGCCCAGCGCCCTCCCGGCTCCCCACGCCCCCTCCCTCGACCTCGGCGGCCGCACCGCCCTCGTCACCGGCGCCGCCGGTGGCATCGGCGGCGCCTGTGCGCTGCGCCTCGCGGCCGCCGGGGCCAAGGTGAGAGCGGTCGACCGGGACGCCGAGGGCCTGGACACGCTGGCCGAGCAGGCCCGGGGCCTCGCGGGCACGGTCGAACCCCTCGTCCTGGACCTCACCGACCTCGACGCCGCCGAACTGGCCGCCGCGGGCACCGACGTGCTGGTCAACAACGCCGGGCTGCAGCTGGTGCGCCCCATCGAGGAGTTCCCGCCCGAGGTCTTCCACACCGTGCTCACCGTGATGCTGGAGGCGCCGTTCCGCCTCATCCGCGGAGCGCTGCCCCACATGTACGGCCAGGGGTGGGGCCGCATCGTCAACGTGTCCTCCGTCCACGGACTGCGCGCCTCGGCCTACAAGTCGGCGTATGTGGCGGCCAAGCACGGTCTGGAGGGCCTGTCCAAGACAGCCGCCCTCGAAGGCGCACCCCACGGCGTCACCTCGAACTGCGTGAACCCCGCCTATGTGCGCACCCCCCTCGTCGAGAAGCAGCTCGCCGACCAGGCGCAGGCGCACGGCATCCCCGCGGAACGCGTCCTAGCGGAGGTGCTGCTTCAGGACAGCGCCGTCAAACGGCTCATCGAACCGGAGGAGGTCGCTGAGGCCGTGGCCTATCTGTGCAGCCCGCAGGCCTCCTTCGTGACCGGTACCTCGCTCGTCCTCGACGGCGGCTGGACCGCGCACTGAGCGGGCAGGCCGCAGTGCATCGGCAAGTTGTCCACAGGGCTGACGGGGCGGCCGTGTGATGAGTAATCCTGTGGGCATGTCCCGCGATCACGTGCAGTCCGCCGAGCGCACCGACGCAGAAGCCGCAGCTGGGGCGCTCACCGGCGCCGAGACGCCGTTCCTTCAGCTGCTGGCCCGGGGTGCGTCCGCCGACGCCTACGAGCAGCCGGTGCTGCTCGCCCGAGCCGAGGGTCGACCCGCCGAGGCGATCGCCGCGCTCGAGCACGCCAAGCTGCTCGCGCTGCGCGTGCGCGCGGAACTGGAGGGGCGCCGTCGCCGCGAGGCCGAACTGTCCGCTCTCTTCGAGACCGCCCACGACCTGGCGGGCCTGCGGGACCTGGACGCCGTACTGCAGGCGATCGTGCAGCGCGCCCGCTCCCTGCTCGGCACCGATGTCGCCTACCTCAGTCTGAACGACCCGGACCGCGGCGACACCTACATGCGGGTGACCGAGGGCTCGGTCGCCGCCCGCTTCCAGCAGCTGCGGCTCGGCATGGGGGAGGGGCTCGGCGGCCTCGTGGCCCAGACGGCACGCCCGTACGTCACCGACGACTACTTCAAGGACGACCGCTTCCAGCACACGCACGCCATCGATTCCGGAGTGCGCGACGAGGGCCTGGTCGCCATCCTCGGTGTACCACTGATGCTGGGCCACCACGTCATCGGCGTCCTGTTCGCGGCCGACCGGCGCGCCCGGGTCTTCGAACGGGAACAGATCGCGTTGCTCGGCTCGTTCGCCGCACTGGCCGCGGCCGCCATCGACACCGCCAACCTCCTCAGCGAGACCCGCTCGGCCCTCGCCGGTCTGGAACGCGCCAACGAGATCATCCGGGACCGCAGCGCCGTCATCGAGCGCGCCTCCGACGTCCACGACCGGCTCGCGGAGCTGGTGCTGCGCGGCGGCGGGGTCCACGACGTGGCCGCGGCGGTCTCCCAAGTCCTCGACGGCACGGTCGAGTTCACCGAGGCGGGTGACGCACCGGCAGCACCCCTGGAGGCGTCCCGGGCCGAAGGTCACGCCGTACGGCACGAGGACGACTGGATCGCCGCCGTGGCCGCCGGCGGCGAACTGCTCGGCGCGCTCGTCCTGCGTGGCCACCCCGGCCTCGACCCCGTCGACCAACTCACCCTGGAACGGGCCGCGATGGTCACCTCGCTGCTGCTGCTCGCCAGACGCTCGGCCGCCGAGGCCGAACGGCGCGTCCGCGGCGAGCTGTTGGACGACCTCCTGGACGCCCGCGACCGCGACCCGCGTCTGCTGTGCGAGCGGGCGTCCCGGCTGCACGCCGACCTCGACGCCACCCACGTGGTGCTCGCCGCCCGACTCGACGGCACCGCACCCGACGCCGACCAGGAAGCGGCCGCCCGCCGCCGCCTGTGGTCCGCTGCCTCGCACCTCGCCGCGACCCGGCACGGCCTGGCCGCCGCGCGCGACGGCGGCACCGTCCTGCTGCTGCCGCTGGCCCCCGGCGACACCGCCACCGATGTGGCCCGCCGCACCGCCCGCCAACTGGGCACGGCGGTCCACGAGGCGGTCACCGTCGGCGCCTCGGCCCCTGTCCGGGACCTCGCCGCCCACCCCGACACGGCGGCCGCCGCCTACGCCGAGGGCCGACGCTGCCTGGACGCCCTGCGCCTGCTGGGCCGCTCCGGCGACGGGGCAGCGGCCGAGGACTTCGGCTTCCTCGGCCTGCTGCTCGCCGGGGACCGGGACATCGCCGGCTTCGTGGAGCGCACCATCGGCCAGGTCGTCGCCTACGACGAACGACGCGGCACCGACCTCGTGCACACCCTCGACGCCTACTTCACCTGCGGCATGAGCCCGGCCCGCACCAAGGACGAACTGCACGTCCACGTCAACACGGTGGCGCAGCGCCTGGAGCGCGTGGCCCGCCTTCTGGGCGACGACTGGCAGGACCCCGCCCGCGCCCTGGAGATCCAACTCGCCCTGCGGCTGCACCGGTTGTCGGCCCGCGCACAGCACTGACCCCCGTACGCGAGGCGTACGGGGGCGGGCTGACGGCAGGTCACACGGTGCGGGCGTCCGCCGCCGGGGCCGGCGCAGGCTCCGCGCCCGTGGACGCTTCGACGTCGGCCAGGTCCCGTTGACGTGTCTCTTTGGCGACCGCCACCGCGAGGACCGTCAGAGCGGCCGCGGCGATGACGTACAGGGCGATCGGGGTGGAGCTGCCGTAGTCCTCCAGCAGTGCGGTGGCGATCAGGGGGGCCGGGGCGCCCGCCGCGACCGAGGCGAACTGGGCGCCGATCGAGGCACCGGAGTAACGCATCCGGGTGGCGAACATCTCGGAGAAGAAGGCGGCTTGTGGTGCGTACATCGCACCGTGCAGCACCAGACCCACGGTGACCGCGAGGATCAGGTTGCCGAAGCCGCCGGTGTCGATGAGCGAGAAGAACGGGAACATCCACAGCCCCACGCCCACCGCGCCCAGCAGATACACCGGACGCCGTCCGACCCGGTCCGACAGTGCGCCCCAGGCCGGGATGACCGCGAAGTGCACGGCAGATGCGATCAGTACCGCGTTGAGCGCGGTCTGCTTGGTGACGCCGGCCGAAGTGGTGGCGTAGACGAGGATGAACGCGGTGATGACGTAGTAGCTGATGTTCTCCGCCATGCGCGCCCCCATGGCGACCAGCACGTCCCGCCAGTGATGGCGCAGCACGGACACCAGCGGCAGCTTCTCCGCCTGCGCACCGCGGTCGGCCTTGCGGGCCTCGGCCTGTGCCAACGCCTGCTGGAACACGGGCGATTCATCGACAGACAGACGAATCCACAAACCGACGACCACCAGCACTCCGGAGAGCAGGAACGGGATCCGCCAGCCCCAGGTCCCGAAGGCGTCGTCCGACAGCACGGCCGTCAGCAGGGACAGCACACCGGTGGCGAGCAACTGCCCCGCGGGCGCACCGGTCTGCGGCCACGAGGCCCAGAAACCGCGCCGCCGGGCATCCCCGTGCTCGGAGACCAGCAACACGGCCCCGCCCCACTCGCCGCCCAGCGCGAAGCCCTGGATCAGGCGCAGAGTTGTCAGCAGCACGGGCGCGGCCGCTCCGACCGTCGCGTGCGTCGGCAGCAACCCGATCGCGAACGTCGCCCCGCCCATCAGCAGCAGACTCAGCACCAGCAGCTTCTTGCGCCCGATCCGGTCGCCGTAGTGCCCGAAAACGAGCGCGCCCAGTGGGCGGGCGGCGAACCCGACGGCGTACGTCAGGAAGGACAGGAGCGTGCCGACCAGGGGGTCGGAGTCCGGGAAGAACAGCTTGTTGAAGACGAGCGCGGCGGCGGAACCGTAGAGGAAGAAGTCGTACCACTCGATGGTGGTGCCGATGAGGCTGGCGGCGACGATGCGCTTGAGGTTCACGGGTGGTGGGGGAGCGGTGGTTCCGGAGGCCATGTGCGCCACTTCCTCGTGTGCGTCGGGGACGGGTACGTGTCGGCACACGGTAGAAACATGCAGGTCAGGCGCACATGTGGTGGGGCAACATAGTTCGAGCGTTGCCTATGCGTGCGGCCACCATGCCGGCTCACGGAAGGGCGGTTCAGGGGCTCGAAGATGGTCGAAACGAGTGCTGTCCCGGACGCACGGTTCGAGGTGATGTGACGGTGCGGTGCTGACTCCCGTGCTGCTTTGGTGCTGACTACGCTCCGTTGAACCGGACATCTGGGGTTGATCGGCTCAGCGTCGGGTCTGCGTCTGAAAGTCAGCGGTCGGCGGGCTGCGCTGCGAGCGGCCGGAGGCGGTGGGCGTCGTCGAACAGGACGCGTTCGGCGAGGCGGACCGCGATGAGGGCGGCCAGTGCGGCGGCGAGCAGCATGTTCATCACGACCATCTGGTATCGGATCGCGGTGAAGGGTCGACTCCGGCGAGGATGAGGCCGGTCATGGCGCCGGGGAGGCTGATGAAGCCGGAGACGATCATGCCGCCGACAGGGATGACGACGCGGGCCCGGGTGGCGATCACGCCAAGGGCGAGCAGGGTGCCCATGGTCGCTGCCGTGCCCAGGGTGATTCCGACGGTCGCGGTGAGCGGGGCCCGGGGCAGGGCGGGGGTGCGGCGGGCGATGACCCGGTCGGCGATGAGGACCGTGAGGGCGAGCCGGCCGATGGCTCCGGCGAGTCCGGTGTGGCGGAAGACCAGGAGCAGCAGGGCACCGACTGCGGCGAGTTGGAGTGCTGCGCGGGCGGCGGCCACGGTGATGTCGCGGGCCAGGCGGAGGCGGCCGTGCCAGGCGCCAGCGATGGTGAGGAGGACCAGCTCGTCACCCCTCACCCCGGCGTCTGCACACTCACCGCACGCCAACTGGCCGGTGAAGACGACAGCTCCGACCTCCCAAACGGGTGTCGCGGGCCGCCCCGGCTCCCGGCCCGCCCTACGACCTCGACCTCGTCATGCCCTGAGGTTTCGGGTCGGTGTGGTCGTGGGCCGGCGACCAGGTGGCGTCAGGCCGGCGGAGAGCCCTTCCGGCGCCGACCGTCCGTTCCTCGCCCGGCGCCGTACGAGTCCGACCGTCTCCCACGACACAGTGGCAATGGCCACGAGGGACAGCAGCAGGTAGAAGACGAAGAGCTTGTGCAGGTCGTCGAGGAAGTACCAGATCGACGCGGTGGCACTGAACCAGAAGGCGACCAGCGAGCCGACGGCGCGCTCCCGGCTGCGTACCGCGCTGACGAGGCAGCAGACGGCGGCCAGTGCCAGCAGAGCGGCGATACCGACATACGAACCGTGCCATCCGACGTAGGCGCGCCGCAGTTCGGAGTTGACCGCCACAGCCTCGGCCACCGGCCCCCAGCCCAGCGCACACGACAGGCGTGTCGACCACGGCAGCGTCACCACGCCCAGCACACCGGCCGCGATGGCGATCCGGCCGAAGTGGGCGGTGTCCACCAGTTGGCCATGTGCGCACAGCACCGAAAGCAGGCATCCGAGCAGAGCCAGGGCGCTGTCGGCGGAAGGGCGCAGTGAGATACGGAACTTGTCGCGGAGCGTGGTTCGGTCGGCGGACCTCGTCGCCGGGGGCCGGGGCGTGGTGGCCTGGGCCGTCGGCATGGAGGCCTGTGCCAGGGCGTCGGCGAGGGCTGCGCGCATCTGTCCCGCATCGACGAATCGTTCCGCCGGGTCCTTGCGCAGCGCGCGCAGGATCACTGCCTCGACCGCCGGCGGTATCTGCGGTCGAAGCCGGGAGACCGGCTCGGGTTCGGCGTACAGGTGCTGGTGCATGACGGCGAACGGCGAATCGCCACGGAACGGGGTCTGCCCGGTCAGCAGTTCGTGCAGCAGGCACCCCATCGCGTAGAGATCGGCCCGGTGGTCGATCTCCGCGCCGCTGATCTGCTCGGGAGAGAGGTAAGCCGGGGTGCCTATGGCCGCACCGCTGCCGGTGATACGGGTGGCGGCCTCGGTGAACGCCTTGGCGATGCCGAAGTCGAGGACCTTCACGGTTTCGGGTCCGGTGAGCATGATGTTCGAGGGCTTGATGTCCCGGTGCACGATTCCGCGTTCGTGACTGTGTCGCAGCGCATCCAGTACCGCGCAGGCCGCGTTGACCGCCTTGGCGACGGGGAGCGGGCCGTCGTGCAGGACCTCGGCGAGGGTGGCGCCTTGCACGTACTCCATGACCAGGTACGGCCGCGGACCGTCCGGGTGCGGCTCCTCGCCGACGTCGTGGATGGTGGCCACCGCTGGATGGTTGAGCGCGGCGGCAGCGTGGGCCTCGCGCCGGAAGCGGGCTCGCGACTGCGGATCGTGCGCCAGCTGTGAGGAGAGCAGCTTGACTGCGACGGTACGGCGCAGCTGCCGGTCCACACCCCGATGGACCGTTCCCATGCCGCCCTGACCGAGCTTCTCGACCAGCTCGTACCGGCCGCTGAGGACCATATCCCGCCCCACCCACGCCTCCCGCGATTAGAACCCCGGCGCAGCTTACGGCGCCACCGCGACGGGTTGATCGCCACCGCCGCAGCCCGGCGGGTCGCGGAGCGGGCGCGCGAGCTCACTGCCGGGCCTGCGCCTGGTGCACGGGAGGACGACCCGCACCGCGTGCAGGGCGTTCGAGCCGTTGAGGAGTATGCGCGGGGTGGTGATCACGCCGAAGCGGCACCGTCGTGATCGCGAGGCGAGGCACCGCGTGTGCAGGTGAGCAGGAGAGCCGCCGTGATCATGGACGTGCCCAGACCCGCGCCGAGCGTGAGTGCGACCAGGGCCGGTACGGACGTCAGCGATCCCGATCCGAAGACGGGCCACAGTACGTCGCGGAACGCCGTCGCCACGCTGATCGCGATGCAGCCGGCGACCACCGACGCCTCGCCGATACGGCGGAGCCGGGTGCGCGGCGGGCGCGCGATGAATCCGGCAACCGTGTTGCTGATCACGCAGAACACGAGGTTGGAGGTGGCCGCAACGAGCAGAAACCAGGCGATGAGCAGAGGGTCCGTCCAGCGTTCGCCGATGGCCTGCGCACTCGTCACCGTCGCTGCCGCCAGCAGGCTCAGCACCACGAACACGGTCATCGTGCGGCGGCGCACCCAGGCCGCGGTGTCCGGACCGACCCAGCGTCGCAGCACGGGAACGCGCCGGCAGACGATGACGGCGTCGCCGAGCCAGTCGTGCCGCCAACCGCCTGACGAGCCGTGCCGACGACGACATCGCACGAGCGACGCCGCCGCCCTCACGGTCAGTACGGAGTTGACGACCAGTCCGCCGATCAGCACCGATGCCCATCCAGAGACCGAGAAGGAGCCCCTGACGACGACTGCGGCCCACTCGGAAGCCAGCGTGAGCCCGGCCAGCGTGAGCATCACCCCCGCCGCACGCAGCGTCTGCCGCGCCCGGTCCGCACCGCCCGGCGCCCCCCACACGAGCAGCCGCAAGGCGATGACCAGGGCGAGCATCGGCACCGTGAACTGAGCCAGGGACACCATCACGTCGTACGGGTCGTCCTGCCACGGGCTCGCGGCCCTGACCGTTTTGTCCTGGGTCTCCAGCACCGTCAGAGCCTCGAACACAGCGGCGGCGCCGAGGGCTGCCCAGACCACGGCCGAGGGCGCCCACCCGTTCTCCTCCATGGGTTCCATGAATCGTCATAGTACGCGTCTCGTACTACGTGACAAGTAGTATCGCGGCTCGTAGTATGGGGTCGGGAGACGAGGAGACCCATGCACAGCAACGACGCCCAGATGCTCGTGCTCACCGCCCTCGCGGACAGGTCGCTGCACGGATACGCCATCAACACGGCGATCGAGGAGTTGACCGGCAGCAGACTCGGTCCGGGCAGCCTCTACGGCGCGCTGGCCCGGCTGGAAGGGCGCGGGCTGATCCAGGCCGCGGACGAGGAGGGCGAGGCCCGGGAACGGCACCGCACCATGCGGATCACCGACGCGGGCCGGGACCAACTGCGCGCCGAACTCCAGCAGATGGCCCGGATCTCCGCCGCCGGCCTGCGCGCACTCGGGATCACCCCGGCATGAACGCGGCCACACTCCTGATCCGGCTCTACCCGCCGGCCGTGCGTGAGCGATGGGGCGAGGACATCAGTCACGAGGTGTCCGCCAGCGGAATCCGCTCCTGGCCCGACACTCTCGCCGGTGCCGCCCGGCTCTGGCTCCACCCCGGCGACTGGCCCGAGACATTCACCGGCCAGACCCGCCGCGTGCTGACCGTCGCCCTGTTCGCGCTCACCGCGGCCACCGGGCTGCTGCTGCGCTCCGCCGAGCCCTCCACCACCCTGACGGCCGACATCCGTCAGCCCGCGACCAGCCTGTGGCTGGTCCCGTTCCTGCTGGGCATCGTCCTCGCCGCACCGCTTCCACCGCTGAGCGGACAGGCACTTCGCGGCATGACCGCCACAGCGGTCCGCACCCTGGCCGCCCCGGCCGCCGCGGTCGTGGCCCTGTGCCTGACGGCGTGGAGCGGCACGGCCGAACACCTCACCGGCTTCGCCGATACCGCCGTGGTCACCTACTACTGGCTCACGCTCGGATTCGTCGCACTCCGCCTGTGTGTCCTCGTCGCCCGCATCGCCCGGACCGCCACGCTGCCCACCACGCACCGACTGTCCACGGCCCTTGTGTGCACCGGGACCGGACTGGCCGTCGCCGCGGGCCAGAACCTCCTCGCCGCCGTCGGCACCGCTGCTCGCCCGGATTCCCTCGCCGTGACGCCGGCGCTGGGTCTTCTGGCCGCCACGGCCATCAGCATCGGTCACGATCTGCGACGGCACTGAGACGAACGCCCCGGAGGGGCGCCGGAGCGGTGGCCGCGGCGGATTCGTGCGCTTCCCACCCGCCGCGCGGTACAGCGCTACCGCGTCGTTCCTGAAGTCGATGCGGATCGGCTGCACTCACCCGCCCGGACGAGGAAACCCGAGGGCGACGCGCCCGACGGCCCAGGCGGGGCCTGGCGCGCATCTCCGACCGCGCCGGCGTCAGCTGCTTGCCCTGCCCGGCGGTCCACCCGAGCCGTCCACAGCACCGAGCTGGTACTTGCTCGACGAACCGCCGTGCTGAATCACCCACCAGTCAGCACGCACCGGGCCCCGGTCGGATGCGGCGCAGATGGATTTTGCTACAACTTCCGAAATTTCGCGGTGACGGACGCGCGATGCCGCGGCAACCCGTCACGCCTACGGTCACTGCCACGCCGTAAAGGCGCCATCACGCCGATCACATCCCATCGGACCCAAATCGCTACTTTCCCCGAAATCCCCTGTGCGCTCAGCGCCATGAGACAGGAGCCCAGCGTGTCCCACCCCTCCAGACGCGGTGTCCTACGGCTGACCGCCGGCACAGCTCTCCTCGGCAGCTTCGCCCTGGCAGGCTGTGGTCGCGGCAGTGACAACGCCGCGAGCGCCGCAACCGCCAAGCCCGTCGACAACTCCCAGGCCAAGGGAACCGTCAACGTCTGGGCCGCCCAGGGCGACGCCGACGTGCTCGACAAGGTCATCAAGCCCTTCAAGGCCGCGAACCCCAAGCTCACGGTGAAGTTCACGCTGATCCCGAACGCCGAGTACTACACCAAGCTCCAGTCGGCGATCGCAGCGGGCAAGGGGCCCGATGTCGCACAGTTCTTCCCCGAGTCGCAGGCGCAGTTCCTCGATCCGTCCATCCTGCGGCCCGTCCCCGACGGTCTCGTCGACCCGTCCGCCTTCTTCACGAGTCTGTGGGACGCGGGTGTGGTGAAGAACGTCGTCTACACGGTGCCCTGGTACGCCTACACGTACGCGCTCGTCTACCGCTCCGACCTCGCCAAGAAGGCGGGCGTCAAGGCGCCGACGACATGGGACGACGTGGTGCCGTTCTTCAAGGCGTTGCAGCGCGCCGGCGCCGGCCACGGGCTCGGGGCGGACATCGGCTGGGACATCTTCAACGGCCAGGATGTCGCGATGTACGCCTGGCAGGCGGGCGGCTCGCTGCTCTCGTCCGGCGGCAAGTGGACGCTCGACACGCCGGCGATGGTCGACGCGATCAAGTACAACGCGTCGTTCTTCACCTCGGGCACCGCCGACACCAGCGGGCCCACGTTCCTCGACGCGCAGCCGTACTTCGTCTCGGGCAAGACCGCCTGCATGATCACGGGCCCGTGGGTCATCGGCCAGCTCGACGCGGTCGCGAAGAAGACCGGCTGGACGGCGTCCGACGTCGCCACCGCACCGCTGCCGGCCGGACCGTCGGGCAGCACCTCCTTCTCCGCCGGGGGCAGCTGGGGGGTGCTCGCCGACAGCGGCAACGCGGACGCGGCCTGGAAGTTCATCCGGTACGTCTCCGAGCCGAGCACTCAGGTCGCGCAGTACAAGGCGTACAGCTCGCTGCCGGCCGTCGCCTCCGCCTGGGCCAACCCGGCCATCGCGGGCCAGCCGCTGCTGGACGCCTTCCTCGCGCAGCTGAAGAACACCCGGGCGTTCCCGCAGGTGAGCACCTGGCAGCAGGTCGCCACCCGGCTGGGCAAGGAGATGGAAGCCGTGGCCAAGGGCAAGGGGACCGCCGCGAAGGCCGCCGCCAACGTGCAGGCATACGCCGAGAGTCTCGGCACGGGCAAGGGGTGATCCCCGGATGACCGCCATCATCGGACCGGCGACGCCGCGCGGTGCGCGTCGGCCCCGGGGCGCCCGGCGAACCGCTGTCGCCTGGCTGTTCCTCGCACCGTTCGCCCTCGTGTTCCTGCTCTACACGGCGATACCCACCGTCGCCGCGCTCGGGTTCAGCCTCACCGATCTGCGCGGCACGGACCTGCGGCATCCGCTCGCCGTCAACGTCACCGGAGTGCAGAACTATCTCCGGCTGCTGGAGGACCCGAGCTTCCTGCGGGACATCCTCAACACCGTCCTGTTCGTGGCCGTCGGTGTGCCGTTGACGATGGGGGTCGGGTTCGCGCTCGCCCTCGCGCTCAACTCCGGCATCCGGCGGCTGCGCGGCACCTTCCGTACGGTCTTCTTCGCGCCGGTCGTCACGAACGTCGTCGCCGTCGCCATGATCTGGCAGTACGCCTTCAACGTCGACGGCACCGTCAACAAGGTGCTCGGCGCCATCGGTTTCGCCGGACCGAACTGGCTGGACGACACGCACCTGGCCATGCCCGTGGTGATCGCTCTCGGTGTCTGGCGCAACTTCGGCATCGCGATGGTGCTGTTCCTCGCCGGTCTGCAGGCGGTGCCGCAGGACGTGTACGAGGCCGCCTCCCTCGACGGGGCCGGCCGGTGGCGGCAGCTCAGGCACATCACACTGCCGTTGCTGATGCCGACCACGCTGATGGTGTCGGTGCTGCTGACCGTCTTCTACCTCCAGGTGTTCGACGAGCCGTATCTGCTCACGGGCGGCGGCCCGCTGGGCTCCACCGAGTCGGTGGCGCTGTACACCTACCACCAGTTCGGCGTCGGCGAGTTCGGCATGTCCTCCGCGGCGTCCTTCGTGATGCTCCTGCTCGTGATGTTGGTGAGCATCGTCCAGTTCCGAATGCTGAGGCCTCGCGCATGACCACCATCGCCGCACCGCGGAATGCCGAGATGACAGGCGAACGGACGGACGTGCGCCGCCGGTCCGTCGCCCGTCCCGTGCTGTACGGCGCGCTCGTACTGTGCGCGCTGCTCACGCTGCTGCCGTTCGTCTGGGTGCTCAGCGGCTCGCTGCGCAGCCTCGGCGAGATCCGTTCCGACCCCGGCGCCTGGCTTCCGCGCCACGTCACCCTCGACAACTTCGTACGGTTGTTCAGGACCCAGGGCTTCGGGCGGTTCCTGGTCAACAGCATCGTGGTCGCGGTCATCGTCGTCGCCGGCAACATCGTGGCGGCCTCGGCCGCGGGTTACGCGCTCGCCAAACTGGACTTCGCGGGCAAGCGGATCGCGTTCGGCGCGGTCATGGCGGCGCTGATGGTGCCGTTCACCACGGTGTTCGTCACCCAGTTCGTGATCACCGTCGATCTGGGCCTGGCGGACACCCTCACCGGTATCGCCCTGCCCGGTGCGGCGCTGCCACTGTCCGTGTTCATCATGCGGCAGTACGCCCTGTCGGTCCCTGACGAACTGCTGGAAGCGGCCCGGATCGACGGGGCGGGCGAGTTCCGGATCTTCTTCCGGATCTTCCTGCCGCTGGCGGGCCCCGCCGTCGCGACGATCACGATCATGTCGTTCCTCTACTCGTGGAACAACTTCATCTGGCCGCTCGTCGTCGCCCAGAGCACCTCCAGCTACACGCTACCGGTGGGCCTGGCCGCCACCAGCCAGGCCTCCGCGCACGTCACCGACTACGGTCTGATGCTCGCCGGCGCGATCGTCGTGATGCTGCCGGTCCTCGTCCTCTTCCTGTTCCTGCAGCGCTACTTCGTGCAGGGCATCTCCGGAACGGGAATGCGGTGACCGCGGTGGACGTGGTGGAGGCTCCCGCGGGTACGGTCGTCGGCCGCCGTACCGGCCGGGTACGGCGTTTCCTCGGCATGCCGTTCGCCGAAGCACCCGTGGGTGCACGGCGGTTCGCGGCGCCGGTGCCACGCGGCCGGTTCACGCAGCCGTTCGACGCGTCCCGGCACGGTGCCACCTCGCAGTGCGTGCCACTGTTCACCGCGACCACCATTCCGGAGCCGTCGGTGCCGGGCGACGACGTGCTGAACCTGAGTGTCGTCGCTCCCGCGGACGGTGTGTCGTGCCCGGTGCTGGTGTGGATCCACGGCGGCGGCTTCCTCGCGGGCAGCCCGGCCAGTCCTTGGTACGACGGCCGCGCCTTCGCCCGCGACGGAATCGTCACCGTGACGCCCGGCTACCGCCTCGGCGTCGACGGGTTCGCCCCGCTGGACGGCGTACCCCCGAACCTCGGGCTGCTCGACCTGCTGCTCGCGCTCGACTGGGTGCGGGAGAACATCGCCGCGTTCGGCGGTGATCCGGACCGGGTCACCCTCGCCGGTCAGTCGGCCGGCGGCGGTGCGGTGCTCGCCCTGCTCTCCTCGCCCCTCGGCACTGGTCGCTTCCATCGGGCCGTCAGTGTGTCCGGCGGTTTCTTCGAGGTGGGCGCGGACACCGCGCGCCACTTCGCCGGGCAACTGGGTGACCGGCTCGGGGTGCCGCCGACGCGTGACGGCTTCGGCGGCCTCACGGTGGAAGCCGTTCAGCTGGGCGTCCAGCTGCTGCGCAGCGAACGTGGCGACGACGGCCCGCCCGTGTTCGGTCCGGTGGTCGGCGACGACGTCCTTCCGGTGCCCGTCGCCGAGGGACTGGCCGTGCACGGGCACGGCGTACCGCTGCTGCTCGGCGCGACGGGCGACGAGTTCGACGGCGGCGGTGGCATCCGTAACGCCGCCGCTCGCGCGATGGGCACCCGGGTGACGGACACCCTGTTCCGCGCCGCCTGTCCGCGCGCGGCGGCCTCGCGTCGCGACGCCACCGCCGGCACCTGGCTGTACTCCTTCGAATGGCCCTCCCCCGTACTCGGTGGAGCCGTGCACTGCGCGGACATCCCGTTCTTCTTCGACGTACTCGACGCGCCGGGTACCGCCGAGGCCCTCGGAACGCAGCCGCCCCCGGAACTCGCCGCGTCCATGCACGCCGACCTGGCCGCGTTCGTCCACGGCCGGTCGCCGGCCTGGGAGCCGGCGACCGGGAGGCTCGGCGACCCCGCTCGCGAGTACGGCAGGCCCGGGGCGCCACCGGCGGCCGACACCACAGGCGTGTTCGACCCGGTGGTGGCCGCTGGGTCCGTTACGGCGGAGGCGTGCTGATGCCCGGGATGAACCAGAGCGCCGTCCGGCGGGTCAACACCTCGGTGATCCTTCGCGCGCTGGCGGTGTCGGCTGGGTCGATGACGCTGGCCGAGCTGTCCGAGCGGGTCGGCCTGTCCCGCCGCACCATCGAACTCATCCTGGACTCACTCGTCGACGCGGGCTGGGTGAGCGAACTCGACCGGGTGCCGGTGAGCGGCTGCGCCGGGCGCCCCGCCCGCCGGTACGAACTGCGGGCCGACCACGCGCTGCTGGCGGCCGTGCGCATCACCACCCAGGATGTGTCCGCGGTCGTCGCCGACGTGCGCGGCCGCATCGTCGGCCGGGCGCACCGGCCGCTGCGCGCCTACCAGGATCCGCAGGCCACGCTCGACGACGCGGCGGCGCTGGTGCTGGAGGCGCTCGACGACGCGGGCGGGTCGGCCGACCGGCTGCGGGCCGGCGCGCTCGCGAGCGGTGGCGCGATCGACGACGACGGCGTCGTACGACGTCTGGTGCACACCACGCGATGGGAAGGCGTGCACCTGCCCAAAGAACTCGGGCGGCGCATCGGCGTGCCGTGGTTCGCGGACAACGACACCAACCTCGGTGCGCTGGCCGAGCGTTGGCGAGGCGCGGCCGGTGACCACGACAACGTCGTATGGGCGATGCTCGGCAACCGGACCGGTCTCGGCATCCTCATACGCGGGGAGGTACACCGTGGTCTCGAAGGCGCCGCGGGCGAGATCGCCGAGGCCGTGTCGCTGCCGGCCGGCTCGGTCGAGGACCGTCCCGCGGCGTGGCTGACCTCACCGGATCCGGCCCGGCGGCGGGTCGCGCTTGGCCGCTTCGACGCGGCTCGGGCCGGTGATGCGGCAGCGCTCGCGGAGGTCGACGAGTTCGTCGAGAACATCGCATCGATCCTCACCACCCTGTCGTGGACGGTCGCGCCGTCACTCATCGTGCTGGGCGGGGGGCTGGAGGACGCGGCCGACGTGCTGCTGCCCCGGGTGCGCGAGGCGATGCGCGGCGCCCGTACCCCCGCCGTCGAACTGCGCGCCACCGCACTGGGCTTCGACGGCCCGCTCATCGGCGCCGTCAAGTTCGTGCTCGACCACATGGACACCGAGCTGTTCGGCCCACCCGTCCCGAGCGCGTGATCGCGCACCCCCGTCCCCACCTTCCCCCGCACCACGTTTCGCAGGACAGGAGCCCAACCATGACCGGCACCAGCAGGACCGGCGTCCTCATCGTGGGCAGCGGCATCATGGGATCCGTCGTGGCCCGGCTGCTGCGGGACACCGATCCGACGCTGGACATCACCATGGTCGACGGCGGCCGGCCGATCGGACCGGCCCCCGGCCTGCACCTGCACGACCTCGACGACCCGACCCTGTGGTCGCGCTACAACGAACGGATCGCCACGGGTATCCAGGGCCTCTACACGGGCGCCGAAGTGGTGCGCGAGGTCGCGGACAGCATCACCGGTCTGCCACCCGGAATGTTCCACGCGCTCGCCTTCGGCGAGGACGCCGAAGCGATGCCGGCTGCCGCCCTCGCGTGGAACGCGGGCGGCATGGGAGTGCACTGGACCGCCGCGACCCCCTGGCCCGCCGGGGACGAGGTGTTCGACTTCGGCGACCCGGACCGCTGGGCGACGGATCTGGACACCGCGCGCCGTCTGCTCGCGGTCACGCCCGCCGCCATCGGCCCAACTCCGGTCGGCCAGCGGGTACTTGATGTGCTGCGCCGACGCTACGACGGCGTCGGACCGGACGACCGGCGGCCGCAGCCGATGCCGATGGCGGTCACCGCGACCTCGGCGGGACCCATGCCGCGCACGGCTCCCGGCACGGTCTTCCCCGCGATCGCGGCGGGCGGCGACCCGGCCTTCACGCTCCTCACCGGCACCCTCGCCACCGCTCTCGTCACCGAGGGCGGCAGGGTCGCCGGCGCCCGGCTGCGCCGCGTGGCCGACGGCGCCGAGTCCGAACTCCTCGCGGACACCGTGGTGGTGTGCGCCGACGCCCTGCGCACCCCGCAACTGCTGTTCGCGTCCGGCATACGGCCCGCGGCACTGGGGCGTCAGCTCAACGAGCACGCGTTCATCAGCGCCCGGGTGCTGCTCGACCTCGACCGGTTCGGCATCGACCTCGACGCCCTGCCCCTGCCGCTCCCCGGCGAGTTCGCCACCGACTCGCTCTGGCTGCCGCAGAACGGAGCGGCACAGCCGTTCCACGGCCAGATCATGAACCGCACGTACGTGGACGAGGCCGGCCGCCCCCTTGCGCACTCGGTGGGCCTGTCGCTGTACGCCCCTGTCGAGTCCCGCCCCGAGAACCGGCTCGTCTTCTCGGAGTCGGACACCGACCTCGCCGGAATGCCGCGGTTCACCGTCGAGTTCGGCTACTCCGACGCCGACCGCGAGCTGATCGGCCGGGCGCTGGACCAGGTCCGGTCACTCGCCGAGGAGTTCGGCACGTTCGATCCCGAGACCGAACTGGCGCTGCTGCCGCCCGGCTCGTCGCTGCACCAGACCGGCACCGTCCGGGCGGGCAGTGCCGACGACGGCACCAGCGTGTGCGACCCCGACGGCCGGGTGTGGGGCTTCGACAACCTGTATCTCGCCGGCAACGGCGTGATCCCCACCGCGATGGCCGCCAACGTCACGCTGGCCGGCGCGGTGACCGCCGTGCGGGCCGCGCGCGCCGTCGCCGAACGCTCCCCCACGCTCGAACAACCTCGCGCGGGAGGGGCCCCCATCGCGCCCGCCGTCCACTGAGAGGGATCCACAACCGTGATTGACATCGTGAAGGAATACCGCGTGGCGCTGCCCGCGTGGATCGACGACGAACTCGCCGACGTGCCGGCCGTCATCCCCGATCGCGAGGACCGGATGCACCTCGTGCACCGCCTCGCCGACCGCAACTGGCGCGAGGGCAACGGCGGTCCGTTCGCGGCACTCGTCGCCGAGCAGGACACCGGCCGGATCCTCTCGGTCGGCGTGAACGTCGTGCTCGCCTCCGGTGTCTCCAGCGCGCACGCCGAAGTCGTCGCGCTGGGCCTCGCCCAGATGGCGACCGGAGGCTGGGACCTGGGCGCCGAGGGCCTGCCGGCGCACGAGCTGGTCGTCAACTGGCGTCCGTGCGTGCAGTGTTACGGCGCGACGATGTGGTCCGGGGTGCGGGGGCTCGTGGTCGCGGGCGAGGGGCCGGACCTGGAGGAGATCACGACCTTCGACGAGGGCCCGCTCGGCGCGGACTGGGCCGAGCAGTTCGAGGCCCGCGGCATCAAGGTCGTACGGGATGTGCTGCGGGACGAGGCGCTCGCCGTGTTCCGCGGCTACCGGGACGCCGTCGACGCCGACGACGTCACCGTCTACAACGCCCGCGGAGGCACCGCATGACACCACTGGATTCGCCGGCACCGCGCTTCGCGACCGACGTCATCACCTTCTACCACCCGGACTTCTGGGGACTGGACTGCGCCGACACCCTGCGCGACTGGGCCCGCGAGCACCCTCGGCCCTTCTGGGAACGTGTGATGGACGCGCTGGCCGAGGCCGGGGTCACCGGCCTGGAGCTGACCTTCGCACCCGGCGACATCGACTCGGCCCTGCGCGCCTTCGGCAGCGCGGCCTCCTTCCGCCGCGAGCTGGCGGCCCGTGGCCTGTCCGTGGTGAGCGCGTTCGTCGCCGGCAGCGACGCACCCGACTGGCGGCAGGGCGGCAACCTGCCCGAGATCGTCGCCGACGCCGAGCGGCGCGCCGCCTTTCTCTCCGAGGTGGGGGCGGAGGTGCTCGTCGCCGGACTGCCGATGCGGACGACGTTCGGTACGCGTCCGCCCTTCTTCGTGGACGCCGCGTACATGACCCGGATGGCCGACATCGCCCATGTGGTCGGCGAGGCCGTCTCCGGGTACGCCGTGAAGCTCGCCTTCCACACGGAGTCCAGCAGCACACTCTGGTACGAGAGGGACATCGACCTGTTCATGGCCCTGACCGATCCGCGCTACGTGTGGCTGTGCCCCGACTCCTGCCACATCGCACTCGGCGGCGGCGACCCCGTCGCCGTCGCGCGCCGTCACTCCCGGCGCATCGCACTCGCGCACTGGAAGGACGCCGTCAAGCCGATCGACGTCGAACTCACCATCGACGAGACGGTCTTCGCTCAGCAACAGCCCTACATGACCGAAATGGGCACCGGCATCGTGGACTGGAAGGCATGGGCCGACGCGATGTCCCGTACGCCCGGCGCCGACATCGTCCTCGTCGAGCTGGACGAGGCGGCTGATCCCATTGCCGCTCTGCGGGCGGGGAGGGCCGTCGTGGAGGAGGCCCGGGCGTGGCCGCCGGCGGACGATCACACCGCGCACATCGAACGGCAGGGCCAGGCTTGACGGCTCCCGCCGGGCGCTCCCCGCACGCGCCCGGCGGCGACGGCACCACCCCGCCCGGTCCGCCCCCATGACGGCGACCGCGGCCGTCCGGACGCGGCGCGCCCCGCGCCTGCGGGCAGCGGTCATCGGCGCGGGCATGATCGGCGACGTCCGTCTGCGCTGCGCACGCGCGAGCCGGGCCGAGGGCGTCGGCGTCCTGGCCCGGACGGCCGAGCGGGAGCGGGGACGGCGTCGGCCACGTGCCGTGCGGAACGCGGCACCCCATGGCGGAGATTGCCGAAAGTGACCCTTGACTTCCCCCTGGTCCGGGGCAGGCCGTCTGCGCGGCCTCGGTGTCTGCCTGCGTGAACAGGGCGGCGAGATTCCGTTTTCCGGGTGCCGTCGACCGCCCCCGCTCGCAGCCACCGCCCCGTGCTCACCGACGAGATCTCGCCGGACAGACCCCGTCCGAGCCCGGCAGCACAGGTCACAGGCACGTCCTCCGTCGCCATGGCACCCGCAGGCCGCCACCGATCCATTGGAGCCATCTTCAAATCTCGGGCACAAATTCCACACGTTCCTCTCTTCATGCGGGTTCCGATGGTCTAGATTGACCTTGCTTCGCATGCTGGGACACGAGGCGACAAATGGTGATCCATGGGTCGGCGATGCAGACGGCGAGAAGCCGCGTCTCTGGCGCCGACGTGGGGGTGATCAATTCTTGGGGCCCGAAAGGGGCTTCGGGTGCGGGGAGCATCCGAGGTGCCGACGGGTCTCCGTGCAACTCGGGAGTCTGGCCGGGTATATGAGTCCGCTGCGGCCAGGGCGAGTTGTTCAGGTGGGGTTGCAGTAGCCGTGATGTCGTGCGCGGGAGGCGGGGGCCTCTCTCGGGAAGGGACAGCGCATCGCGGGGGGCGGGGACCTCCCAAGGGGAGGAAGCGTGCGGGAGGCGGGGGCCTCCCGTGGGGGAGGGGCAGCCGTGTTGGACGAACACGTCGTATCACTGGGGACCGGGGGGTTTCTGTGCGGCAGGGGGGAATAGTCGACCCTTTTTCGTCGGCGCGCGGGCGTCTGGCGAAAGAGGCGATGAGCCAGCCCGCGAACGACTGGGAACAGCGGTACCGCCGTACCGTGATCACCAGCGACACCGTGGCCACCGCCTTGGTGGTGGCATCGATAGGCAACTTCTTCGGGGCCCGGGACGCGGCCAACTGGCATGAGAAATGGGGGATACTCGCCTTCGGTACCTGGCTGCTGGTGCTGGCAGCGCTTGCGGTCGGCCGGGCGTGGGCTCCGGCCGTGCTCGGCCAGGGCGCCGAGGAGTTCCGAAGACTCGGACGCTCACTGTTCGCGGCCACCGTCGTGCTGGCGCTCGGCGGGATAGCCCTCACCTCGCGCAACATCAAGCTCTGGATCTTCGTCGCCATCCCCGCGATCGCGCTGGTCACCATGACCGCGCGGTATGTGCTCCGCCTGTGGCTGCACAAGCAGCGCAAGGAAGGCCGGTGCCTGAGGCCGGTGCTCGCCGCCGGAAGTCCGGCCACCGTGCGCGACCTGATCACCCGAACCCGCAAGTTCCCGCACATCGGCTGGCGTGTTGAGGCCGTGTGCACGCCGGACGGCCGCGGGCGCGACGGCGACCAGCTGGACGGAGTGCCGGTCGTCGGCCGACTGACGGACGTCGCCAAGCACGTCCACCACGACGGCTACCGCGTCGTCGCCGTCACACCCGACCCGCACTGGACACCGGACCGGCTGCAGCGGCTGGCCTGGAACCTCGAAGGCAGCGATGCCGAAATGGTCGTGGCGCCGGTGCTGATGGAGGTGGCCGGACCGCGGCTGCACGTCGACGCGGTGCTCGGTATCCCGTTGCTGCGGGTCAGCCTGCCGGCCTTCACCGGGGGGCGCCGGGCCATCAAGGCGGTCGTCGACCGGGTCGGCTCGGCGGTGCTGCTGATGCTGTTCGCGCCGCTGATGGTGTTCGTCGCGCTGCTCGTGCTGGCGGACAGCAGGGGCGGGGCCTTCTACCGCCAGCGCAGGGTCGGCAAGGACGGCCGCGAGTTCACCATCCTCAAATTCCGCACCATGGTCGTCGACGCCCACCGGGCACGTGCCGAACTCGCCGACCAGAACGAGGGCGCAGGGCTGCTGTTCAAGGTCCGCGACGATCCGAGGGTGACCCGGGTGGGGGGAGTGCTGCGCCGGTACTCGATAGACGAACTCCCGCAGCTCTTCAACGTACTGACGGGATCGATGTCGCTCGTCGGTCCACGGCCGCCCCTGCCGGAGGAGTGCGCCGCGTACGACCCGGACATCCGGCGGCGGCTGCTGGTCAAGCCCGGGCTCACCGGTCTGTGGCAGATCAGCGGGCGCAGCGACCTGCCGTGGGAGGAGGCGGTCCGCCTCGACCTCAGGTACGTGGAGGACTGGTCGCTCGCCCTCGACACGGTGATCTTGTGGAAGACGATGCGTGCGGTGCTTCACGGGCAGGGGGCCTACTGATGCGCGGGGTGCGTCGTCCGGCCGACATGTGGACGGCAGGCCACAAGGGCCTTGCTGGGGGGACCGCAGGCCACAAGGGCCTGCGTGGGGGGAGGAACGGGTCATGAGAGTCAGCGTTTTCGGGCTCGGCTACGTGGGCTGCGTATCGGCCGCGTGCCTGGCCGGCATGGGGCACGAGGTCATCGGCGTGGACGTCAACCAGGTGAAGGTCGACCTGGTCAACGACGGCAAGGCCCCGGTGGTCGAGGAGCGGATCGGCGAGCTCATCGCCGACGTCGTGCGGACCGGGGCCCTGCGCGCCACCGCCGACGTCCGCGAAGCCATCATGGACAGCGAGATCTCGCTCGTCTGCGTCGGCACGCCGTCGGAGCCCAACGGCAGCCTGTGCACCACGTACTTGGAGCGGGTCACCGAGGAGATCGGCGCAGCGCTGGCCGAGCGCGGCGGGCGGCACACCGTCGTGTTCCGCAGCACCATGCTCCCGGGCACCTGCCTGAACCTGCTGGTGCCGATCCTGGAGAAGAACCTCGGCGGCACGGTCGGGGTGGACGTCGGGGTCGCCGTCAACCCGGAGTTCCTGCGCGAGGGCACCAGCGTGCGGGACTTCTTCGACCCGCCCAAGACCGTCGTCGGCGAGCTCGACCCGGCCAGCGGCGACGCGGTGATCGCGCTGTACGAGGGCCTGCCCGGCGAGGTGTTCCGGGTGCCGGTCCCCACGGCCGAGGCGATCAAGTACGCGGACAACGCCTTCCACGGCCTGAAGATCGGCTTCGCGAACGAGCTGGGCGCGGTGTGCCAGGCGCTCGGGGTGGACTCGCACCAGGTGATGGACGTGTTCCTGGCCGACCGCAAGCTGAACATCAGCCCCGCCTATCTGCGGCCCGGCTTCGCCTTCGGCGGCTCCTGCCTGCCCAAGGACCTGCGCAGCCTGGTGCACGCGGCGCAGCGGGCCGACGTCTCGGTGCCCATCCTCTCCCATGTGCTGCCCTCCAACGCCGACCATCTGCAGCGTGCGGTGGACCTGGTCGAGCGCACCGGCAAGCGCCGGGTGGGAATGTTCGGGCTGTCCTTCAAACCCGGCACCGACGACCTCCGCGAGAGCCCGCTCGTCGAGCTGGCGGAGCGCCTCTTCGGCAAGGGGTACGAACTCAAGATCTACGACGCCAATGTGAGCCTGTCCCGGCTGCTCGGCGCGAACCGCGAGTACATCGAGAACCGGCTGCCGCACCTCGCGCAGCTGCTCGCGGAGTCCGTCGAGGAGGTGCTCGACCATGCCGAAGTGTGCCTGGTCGGCACCAGGGACCCGGCTGTGCTGTCGGTGCTGCCCCATGGGAACACCCCGGTGATCGTCGACCTCATCCACCTTCCCGACGCCGACGAGCGCCGGGCCGAACCGGGGTACGTGGGCCTTGCTTGGTAATGCAATCAGCGGTGAGGGATCGGGGCGACGCGCCCTGATCCTGGTGGAGAACCTGTCGGTGCCCTTCGACCGGCGGGTGTGGCAGGAGTGCACGACGCTGCGCGACGCGGGCTGGACGGTGGACGTCATCTGTCCGCAGGGCACCAAGCGCGACACGGAGCCGGAGGCCGTGATCGACGGGGTGCGGATCCACCGCTACCCGCTGCGCGCGGCCACCGGAGGACCGGCCGGCTATCTGAAGGAGTACGGATCGGCGCTGTGGCACACGGCCCGGCTGGCCCGCAAGGTCGGCCCGGTCGACGTGGTCCACGCCTGCAACCCGCCCGACCTGCTGTTCCTGCCGGCCCTGTGGCTCAAGCGGCGCGGCGCGCGGTTCGTCTTCGACCAGCACGACCTGGTGCCCGAGCTGTACCTGTCCCGGTTCGACCGCGGCAAGGACCTGCTCTACCGCGGTGTGTGCGCGCTGGAACGGCGGACCTACCGGGCGGCGGACATCGTCCTCGCCACGAACGAGAGCTACCGGGACGTCGCGGTACGCCGTGGCGGCAAGCGCCCGGAGGACGTCTTCGTGGTGCGCAGCGCGCCCGCCATCGAGCGCTTCCAACCGGTGCCGCCCGAGCCGGAGTTGAAGCGCGGCAAGCCTCATCTGCTGTGCTACCTCGGTGTCATGGGCCCTCAGGACGGCGTCGACTACGCCCTGCGGGCCCTGGCGAAGCTGCGGGACGAGCTCGGCCGGACCGACTGGCATGCGGTGTTCGTCGGCTCCGGCGACGCCTTCGACGCGATGGTGGGGCTGTCCAGGAAGCTCGGTCTCACCGAGCAGGTGCAGTTCACCGGGCGCATTCCGGACGCGGACCTGGTGCGCTACCTGTCCACCGCGGACGTGTGCCTGTCTCCCGACCCGCGCAATCCGCTCAACGACGTGTCGACGATGAACAAGGTCCTCGAGTACATGGCGATGGGCCGGCCGATCGTCTCCTTCGAGCTGAAGGAGGCGCGCGTCTCCGCCGGTGACGCCGCCGTCTACGCACCCGCCAACGACGAGGCCCGGTTCGCCGAGCTCGTCGCCGAGTTGATGGACGATCCGGACAAGCGGGCCCGCATGGGCAAGATCGGCCAGGAGCGGATCAGCGGGCCGCTCTCCTGGGAGAACTCACAAGCGTCGCTGCTCGCCGCCTATGCCGCCGCCTGCCGTGACCACACCCCGGTGCCGGCTGTCGAGCCGGTCCGGACAGGGAAGAGGCAGCGCAGTTGAGCGAGGACACGATACGCCTGGTCACCATCGGGCGGATATTCCGTCGGCGCTGGCGGCTGCTCGCCGTCCTCGCCGTCGTGGGCGCGCTGGTCGGCTTCGGCGCCTCGGTCGTGGTGTTCCCACCGCGTTACACGGCGTCGGCACCGGTGCTGCTGCCGGGACTGTGGGAGGAGCGCGAGCTGCTCACCCAGGTGGACCTCGCGACCAGTTCGGCAGTGGTCGACCGCGCGGCCGACGCTCTGCACTGGTCCGGCGTCAGCAGCACCGACCTGCGGAAACAAGTGAGCGCCAAGGCCGCGGACGGGAACATCATCACGATCGCGGGTACGGCCGACACCCCCAAGCGCGCGCAGCAGCTCGCCGACCAGGTGGCTCAGCAATTCGTGCAGTACACCGCGCAGATCGCGGGCAGCGGCACGGACTCCGCCACCACCACCGCGAACGACGCGCTGCGCAAGAAGGTCGAGGAGACCAACCGCCGCATCAGCGACCTGGCCAAGGCGGCCGATCCCGGTCAGACGGTGGAGAGCGTGCAGGCCCGCACAGCGCTCGAGAACCTGCGCACCTCGCTGGAGGGGGCCATGAAGAAGGTGGACGAGGCCAACCCGGCGACCAACAAGGCAGGCATGGTGGTCATGGGGCCCGCCGCCCCGCCGACCGGGGAGGCCGCGCCGACGAGGATGCAGCTCATCGTCGGCGGAGCGCTGCTGTTCTTCCTGCTCGCGGTCATCGGCCATCTGGTCGCCGCCCGGATGAACCGCCGGCTGCGCACCGAACCGGAGATCGCCGCGGCGCTGGGTTCGACGCTGCTGGGCACCGTCGACGTGGCCGGTGAACGGCGCGCGCACCGGCCCGAAGGCGGGGGCTCACGAGTCCGGATCCGCCGACTCCTCGGCGCCGACACCCCGTGGAACGTACCGGCCCCGCAGAAGTCCGGCGACGAGGCCGGCCGACGGCTCCGCTACCGGCGGGTGTGTGCCCGTCTGAAGGAGCGGCTGCCCTCCGCCCAGCGGCTGTTGCTCGTCGTACCGGAGGGCGACGAGATCGCCCGCCGGGCCGCAGGACAGCTCGTCGCCGAGGCCAGAAGCGGTCCGATGCTGCGGATGGTGGAGGTCTCGGTGGACCGGCCGGTGGTCCCGGACCGCGACAACGAGTCCGGCGCCGTGGTGGTCCTCAGCGCAGACAGCTGGACCGCGGAAGAACTCGTCGGCATCGCGGAGGCGTGCGCGGACGGCAGGCACGAGGTGGTCGGCATCGTCGTCGCCGACCTGGTCCAGGCCCGCCCCACCAGGTCCGCCGGCCCGCTTCCGGACGACGCCACGCTGGCTCTCGCCGTGCCCGGCCACGCAACGGGAGGTTCAGCGTGACGACAAGCACGACCACGGAGTCGTCGGCCGCCACCCCGCTCATCGACCTGCAGGCGCTGGTGGTGGCGGTGCGCAGGCGCCGCCGACTGTGGACGGCCATGGCGCTGCTCGGCCTGCTGGCGGGCGCCGCGGTGGCGGTCCTGATGCCGCCGCCGCCGACCGCGGTGACCAAGGTGCTGGTCACGCACGCGGAGGACCAGCCGAACGACACCGGAACCCTGATCCGCACCGACGTCCAGCTGCTGCAGACCACCCAGATCGCCGACAAGGCCCTGCAGGCCCTGAAGTCCCCGGTGAAGGCAGAGGACTTCATGAAGGACTACCAGGGTGCCGGTCTGACCAACAACCTGCTGCAGATCACCGTGACAGGCGACAGCGACGCACAGGCGGTGGCCCGCGCCAAGGCACTGGCCGACTCGTTCATCGCCGACCATGTACGGCGGATGAAGGACACCGCACAGGCCGAGGCCAAGGCCCTGCTCGACCAGCGCGACCGCATGCGGGTCGAACTCGCCCAGGTCAACCAGGAGATCGGAAACCGGTCGCCGGACAGCGACCCGAAGGCGTCGGCCGGCATCGAGTCGCTCTTCGCCCGCCGGGCCGAACTCAACTCGCGCATCTCCGACTTCGACCAGCGCGCCGCGGACGCCCGCACCGGCACGCCCCAGGTCATCGCCGGCACGCAGATCGTGGACGCACCGCGCACGGTGCCCCACTCCCTGCCCAAGGCCCTGGTCACCGACGCCGCCGTCGGGGGGATCCTCGGGCTCGTCCTCGGGCTTGCCATCGCCGCGGTCGGCACCGTGGTGGCGGACCGCCCCGTGCTGCGCCGGGACATCGCGGCGAACCTGGGCGCCTCGGTCATCGCGGAGCTGCCCCGCCGCTCGGGCAAGCTGTGGCGGCGCCGACGCACCCGGGTGACCCGTGAACGGCTCACCGCGACCCTGGCCCGCACCACCGGTGACTCCGCGGAACCGGTGTCGCTGCTGGAACTGGGCTGCGCGCGCAGCACGAGCGTGATCGCCCTGGACCTCGCCAGGGCCCTGGCGGCACAGGGCCCGGTGACCGTCGTCGACGATCTGCCCGGCGGGCAGCTCGAAGGGCGCAAGAAGCCGGGAGATCCGCCCGTGGTCAGCGGCGAGCGTGCCGCGACCCTGTCACCTCAGGAGCGCCGCATCGGCGTCGGCTCGGTGGCGCCCGGCACGGCGTGGACCGACCTGCGCCACCTCGGCACCCAGACCGTGCTCGTCGTACGGGCCGGACACGGCAGCGCGGCCTGGCTGCACACCGTGGCACGGCAGCTCGCGGACCAGCGCATCCCGGTGATCGGTGTGGTGCTGATCGACCCCGATCCGCGCGACCGTACCGACGGGACCCTGTGGGACGGGCTGCACACCGCGCTGCGCGGCCGCGCCGAGCGGCCGGCCCGGCAGAACGGCACCAACCAGCCGCGGACGGAGCGGCAGCCGATCTGGGCCGCACGCATCCCGGGCAACGACCAGGACGGGCGGTAGCACATGTGTGGCATCGCAGGCACGTACCGCTGGCCGGACGGAAAGGTCGTGACCGACCGGCTCACCGAGACCCTCGCCCACCGCGGCCCGGACGGGGCGGGCCGCTACGGCCACCCCGTCGGTGACGGCGAGGTGCACCTCGGGCACCGCCGCCTCTCCATCATCGACCTGACCGAGACCGGCGCCCAGCCGATGGTCTCGGACGGCCTCGCCCTGACGTACAACGGCGAGCTGTACAACGCGCCCGAGCTGCGCGCCGAGCTGGAGGCGGCCGGGGTGCGCTTCCGCGGCACCTCCGACACCGAGGTGCTGCTCGAGGCCTGGCGGCGCTGGGGCACGGACTGCCTGCCCCGGCTGCGCGGCATGTTCGCGTTCGGGATCTTCGACGAGCGCACCGGTGAACTGGTCCTGGTCCGCGACCAGTTGGGCATCAAGCCGCTGTTCCTGCTGCGGCGCGGCGAGGGCCTGGTGTTCGCCTCCGAGCTCAAGGCGCTCGCCGCCGCCACCGGCGGCAAGCTGGAGGTGGACCACGCGGCACTGGTGGCCTCACTCCTCTATTACTGGGTGCCGGACTCGCGGTGCGCGTTCCGCGAGGCTGAGAAGCTGCCGCCGGGCAGCTGGCTGCGCTGCCGGCCCGACGGCCGGGTGGAGCGCGGCCGGTTCTGGGACCTGAAGGAGGTCGCCGCCGAGGGCCGGGAGCGGGCCCGGGCCGGAGACCAGCCCGACCTGGCCGCCGTCGTCGAGGAGTCGACCCGGCGTCACCTGCTCTCCGACGTACCCGTGGCCACCTTCCTCTCCGGCGGCCTCGACTCCAGCTACCTGACCGCGCTGGCGGCCCGCCACCAACCGGGCATCTCCGCCTACACGATCGGGTTCCGCGCCGAGGACGCCAAGTTCGAGGCGATGCCGGACGACCTGCGCTACGCCCGGCAGGTGGCCCAGCGGTTCGGCGTCGACCTGCACGAGATCGAGATCGCCCCGAACGTGCTGGACCTGCTGCCGGAGATGACCTACCACCTCGACGAGCCGATCGGCGACCCCGCCGCGATCAACACCTACCTGATCTGCACGGCCGCACGGGAGGCCGGGGTCAAGGTGATGCTCTCCGGGATGGGCGCCGACGAGCTGTTCGCCGGGTACCGCAAGCACCTGGCCAACCTGATCGCGCTGCGCTACCAGCGCGTCCCGCGGCCCCTGCGGCGCGGGGTGTCCGCGGCCGTGGACCGGCTGCCGGTCGCCACCTCCCGCCGGGGGTTCAGGTCCGTGCGCTTCGCCAAGCGGTTCCTGTCCTTCGCCGAGCTGCCGGAGGAGACCGCCTTCCGGCGCAGCTACACCATGTACGACCAGGCCGAGCTGCTCGCCCTGCTCGACCCGGACCTGGCCGGCACGGTCGACGACGTACTGACCGAGCACGCGGACGTCTACCAGGACAACGACCTCGACGACTTCGTCAACCGGATGTGCCTGACCGACGCCCGGATGTTCCTGCCGGGCCTGAACCTCACGTACACGGACCGCTCCAGCATGGCCGCCTCGACCGAGGTACGGACGCCGTACGTGGACGTCGAGGTGGTCAAGGCGGCGTTCGCCATCCCCGGCGACCGCAAGATCGCCGGACGGCAGGGCAAGGCGGTCCTGAAGGAGGCGGCCACCTCGATCCTGCCCCAGGAGATCGTCTACCGGCCCAAGGGCCTGTTCAGCGCCCCGCTACGGGCCTGGATGAGCCGGGACCTGGCACCGCTGGTGCGCGAGGTGGTCAACGACGGCGAGCTCGTCCGTTCCGGGATCCTGCGCCGCGACGCACTGCAGCGGATGGTCGCCGAGGACGCGGCCGGGCAGCAGGACTTCTCCAAGCATCTGTGGCATGTGCTGACCCTCGAGTACTGGTATCGCGACGCGACCTCTGGGTCCCGCCAGAGCACTCGGCAAACGGCTTAGGAATCAGGGGAGTTCGAGTGAAGCAGGTTGTACAGAACTACAAGAGCGGCGAGCTGGCGGTGCTCGACGTTCCGGTGCCGGGGTGCAAGCCGGGCGGGGTGCTGGTCCGCAGCGCCTACTCGCTGATCTCCACCGGCACCGAGATGATGAAGGTGTCCGAGGCCGGCATGTCGATGCTGGGCAAGGCCCGCTCCCGCCCGGACCAGGTGGCCAAGGTCATGCAGAGCGTGGCCACCAACGGGGTGCCCGCCACCTACCGCAAGGTGATGGGCAAGCTGGACTCCTACACGCCGCTGGGCTATTCGCTGTGCGGGGTGGTCGAGCAGGTCGGCGCCGGCGTCGACGACGTGAAGGTCGGCGACCTCGTGGCCTGCGCCGGCAACGAGCACGCGCTGCACGCCGAGCTCAACTGGGTGCCGAAGAACCTCTACGTCCCGGTGCCGGACGGCCTCGCGCCGCAGCACGCCGCGTTCGGCACCGTCGGGTCGATCGCGATGCAGGGCGTCCGCCAGGGCGAGCCGCAGCTCGGCGAAGTGGCCCTGGTCATCGGTCTCGGGCTGATCGGGCAGCTGGTCGTGCAGCTCCTGGCCGCCGCGGGAGTCCGCGTCGTCGGCGCCGACCCCGACCCGGCGCGCTGCGAGCTCGCCGAGCGCCTGGGCGCCGCGGCCTGCGGCGACCCGGCCTCCGCCGCCGTGGAGAACGCCGTCGCCGAACTCACCGACGGTCACGGCGTGGACCAGGTGTACCTGGCCGCCGGCGGTGGCAGCAACCAGCCCGTCGAGCTGGCCGCCAAGCTGGCCCGGGACCGCGGCCGGGTCGTCGACATCGGCAAGTGCCGCCTGGACCTGCCGTGGAACGCGTACTACGAGAAGGAACTCGACGTCCGCTTCTCCCGCTCGTACGGCCCCGGGCGCTACGACCCGGAGTACGAGCTGGAGGGCCGCGACTACCCGATCGGCTACGTCCGCTGGACCGAGCGCCGCAACCTGGCCTGCTTCCTCGACCTCGCCGCCCGCGGCAAGGTCGACGTGGAGCCGCTGATCTCCCACGTCGCCGACTTCGACGACGCCGTCGAGACCTATCAGCGCCTGAAGGACGGCGAGCTGAAGGCCATCACCGCGCTGTTCCGCTACCCGGAACCGGCAGGGGAAGCGGAGGAGACGAAGGCCCCGGCGGTGGCCGTGCCCGCGGTGACCGTGCAGCCGAGTCCGGCCCGCCCCGCCAGCACGCCGGTGAAGCTGGCGTTCGTCGGCGCAGGGAACTACGCGACGTCGATGCTGCTGCCGCACCTCACGCAGCGCGAGGGCGTCGAGTTGTCGACCGTCGTCACCACGACGGCGCTCTCCGCGGCCAACGCGCAGCGGAAGTTCGGCTTCACCGAGGCGACCACCGACCTCGACGCCGTGCTCGGCGACAAGTCCATCGACGCCGTCTTCATGGTCACCCGGCACAGCTCGCACGCCGACCTGACCCGCAAGGCACTGCTGGCGGGCAAGACCGTCTTCGTGGAGAAGCCGCTGGCGCTCACCGAGGACGAGCTGGCCGGTGTGCTCGCGGCGGTGGAGGAGTCCGGCAACGACCGGCTGCAGGTCGGCTTCAACCGCCGCTTCGCGCCGCTGCTGCAGGAGGCCAGGAAGCAGTTCGGTGCCCGCACCGGCCCGGCGAGCCTGCGCTACCTGGTCAACGCGGGCCGGCTGCAGCACGGCAGCTGGTACCTCCAGCAGGGCACCGAGGGCTCGCGGTTCGCCGGGGAGGGCGGCCACTTCATCGACACGGCGAGCTGGCTGCTCGACGCCGACCCGGTCTCCGTCTACGCGGTCGCCCCCTCCGGCAACGAGGACCTGCAGGTCGTGCTGCGCTACCCGGACGGGTCCACCGCCACCATCAGCTACGTCACCACCGGCGCGGCCGGCTTCCCCAAGGAGACGCTGGACCTGGTCGCCGACGGCAAGGTGCTGCGGCTGGACGACTTCGTTCGCGCCTCGGTCTACGGCCGTAAGAAGTGGGTCAGCTCGCGCCTGCCCAAGGCCCGGGACAAGGGCCAGAACGCCGAACTCGCCGCGTTCATCAAGGCCGTGCGGACGGGCGGGCCGATGCCGGTGCCGCTTCAGTCGCTGGTCGCCACCACCGCGGCCACCCTCGCCGTGCAGGCCGGCCTGGCCGGCGGCGCGCCGGTGACGTTGGAGAACGCACGATGACGATGAGCGCGGGCTGGTACCTGCGACGGCTGTCCCGGATGGGACCGCAGGAGGTCGCGGGCCGGGTGGGCGACACGGTGCGCCGTCGGCGGTGGCGGTCCGCGCCGCCGGCCTGCCCGAGCGTGACCGGGGCCCGGTTCACCGCGGTGCTGCCCGCCGAGGCGATCGCCGCGGTGCCGTCGGACGCCGCGAAACGCCTCGTCGCCGAGGCGGACCGGCTGATGGAGGGGCACGTCGAGTACTTCGGGGTGGCCCGCGACGACCTCGTCGACCCGGACTGGTGGTACGACCCGAAGACCGGGCGCCGCGCCCCGTCGGGCTACGCCTTCGACGTGCCGTACCGCAGCGAGGACGCGGTCGGGGACATCAAGCAGATCTGGGAGCTGTCCCGGCACCATCACCTCACCCAGCTCGCCGCCGCCTACGCGATCACCGGGGACGAGCGGTACGCCGAGCGCGTGTCAGCGCATCTGCGGTCGTGGTGGGAGGCCAACCCGCCGCTGCGCGGGGTCCATTGGATCAGCGGCATCGAGCTGGGCATCCGGCTGCTGTCCTGGGTGTGGGTGCGCCGGCTGCTGGAGGGCTGGTCGGGCGCGGCCGGGCTGTTCGAGGACAACCCGGTGGCGCTGAACCAGATCTGGCACCACCAGCGCTGGCTGGCCGCCTTCCCCAGCCGGGGATCGTCGGCGAACAACCACGTCATCGCCGAGGCCGCCGGGCAGTTCGCCGCGGCCTGCGCGTTCGGATGGTTCCCCGCCTCGGAGCGCTGGCGGGCCGACGCCCTGCGCTCGCTCGACCGGCATCTGCGCAGCAACACCTTCCTCTCCGGCCTCAACCGTGAACTGGCCTCCGAGTACCACGGCCTGGTGCTGGAGCTCGGCCTTGCCGCCGTGGCCGAGGCCGATGCCGCAGGCGTGCCGGTCCCCGCGACCGTCCGGCTCGTCCTGCTGCGGATGACCGACGCGCTCGCCGCCGTCGTGGACAACCGGCTGCGGCCGCCGCGCCAGGGCGACGCGGACGACGGGCACGGTCTGATCCTGGACGGCGAGGGCACCGACCGCTGGGGCTCGCTGCTGTCCACCGGGGAGGCGGTGTTCGGCCGGCTCGACTGGTGGCCGACGGTGACCGGCACCGATGTGCGCACCCCACTGCTGGCCGCGCTCATCCGGCCGTACGCGAAAAACGGAAGCGGACCGGCCGTGTCCCGCCAGGACAGCAGGCCGGGCCACTTCGCGGACGCGGGCATGACCATCCTGCGCGGCCCGGAGGAGATCTGGTGCCGCTGCGACGGCGGCCCGCACGGCTTCCTGTCCATCGCCGCGCACGCCCACGCGGACGCACTGTCCGTGGAGGTCCGCCACGACGGCGTCGACGTGCTCGCCGACCCGGGGACGTACTGCTACCACGGGCAGCCCGAGTGGCGGCAGTACTTCCGCTCGACCCTCGGCCACAACACCCTCGAGCTGGACGGCGCCGACCAGTCCGTCTCCGGCGGCCCGTTCCTGTGGACGCGGCATGCCGAGAGCCGCGTGCTGGTCGCGGACCCGTCCGGGGAGGGGACGGCCCGCTGGAGTGCGGAGCACGACGGTTATCAGGGGTCGGTGCACCGCCGCCAGGTGGAACTCACCGCCGAAAGCCGGGAGTTGAGGGTGCTCGACGAGGTGCGCGGCCCCGGTGGGGCCGTGCGGCTGGCCTTCCACCTCGGCCCGGCGATCACCGCGGACCTGGTGGACAACCGGGCCGAACTCACCTGGACCCGGGACGGCGAGGACCGCTTTGCGGTGCTCGACCTGCCAGGGCAGCTGTCCTGGCAGGCGCATCGCGGCGAGACCGATCCGCCGCTGGGCTGGTACTCCGCCGGATTCGGGCGCAAGGAACCCGCCACCACCCTCGTCGGCACCGGCTTCACCGACGGCACGGAGGGCTTCACCACCGTGCTCAGGTTCCACGGCTAGGGGGGCACGTGGGGATCAAGAGGCGGCACTGGGCGTGGGCGGCGGCACCGCTGACGCTGGCCCTGCTCGCGTTGACCGGCTGCGACAGCACACAGCCCGCCGAGGCGAAGGCGACGACCGCCGCGCCCACCATGTCCGGGGCGCGGTCCACGGCCGTGGCCCGGGTGTGCGCCAAGCCCGAGGCCGGGCCGGCGAAGGCGCCGGCGGGCGCGGTGACGGTCGACCCCGCGAAGGTCGGTGACCTGGCGGCGAAGACCAAGGACAACCCCCCAGGCACCACGTTCTGGCTGCGACCGGGCAAACACCGGCTCGACCCCGACCGCTATGCCCAGGTCATCCCCAAGAAGGGGGACCACTACCTCGGTGCGCCCGGCGCGGTGCTCGACGGCCGGAAGATCAACCAGTACGCGTTCGCCGGCACCGCCGAGGGCGTCACCATCGGCTACCTGACCGTGCAGGGCTTCGTGCCGCCGCAGAACGAGGGCGTGGTCAACCACGACTCGGCCGACGGATGGGTGATCGAGCACTCGACGATCCAGAACAACCTGGGGGCCGGGCTGATGGCCGGAGCCCGTCAGCAGGTCCGCGGCAACTGCCTGCGCGCCAACGGCCAGTACGGCATGAACGCCTACAAGGGCAGCGGCCGTATCAGCGGCCTGGTGGTCGAGGGCAACGAGATCGTGGGCAACAACACCGGCGACTGGGAGCGGCGCCAGCAGGGCTGCGGCTGCACCGGCGGCATCAAGTTCTGGGCCGTCGACGGCGCCGACGTACGCGGCAACTGGGTGCACGACAACCGCGGAACCGGGTTGTGGGCGGACACCAACAACAACGACTTCCGCATCGAGGACAACGTGCTGGAGGCCAACGACGGTGCCGCGCTGATCTACGAGACCAGCTACAACGCGGTCATCCGCAACAACACGATCCGGCGGAACAACTGGGTCGAGGGCCGCAAGGCAGCAGGCCGCGGCGACACCTTCCCGTTCGCAACCGTCTACCTGTCCGAGTCCGGCGGCGAACCACGGGTCAAAGCCCGCACGAACAAGATCGAGATCTACGGCAACCTGCTGGAGAACAACTGGTCCGGGATCACCCTGTGGGAGAACGCCGACCGGTTCTGCAACAGCCCGGCCAACACCTCCTCCGGCGACTGCACCTTGCTGGTGAAGAAGACCAGCCGTTGCACGAAGTCGACGATCACCAGGGCACCGCTCTACGCCGACTGCCGGTGGAAGACCCAGCGGGTGGACATCCACGACAACCGCTTCGTGCTGGACAAGTCCGTCCTCAAGTGCACGACGAAGTGCGACCGCATGGCGGTGCTGTCCAACTACGGCACCTATCCGGACTGGTCGCCCTACAAGGGCGAGACGGTGGCCGACGCGATCACCCTCAAGCAGCACAACCGCTGGCACGACAACGTCTACGTCGGGCCGTGGGCCTTCGTCGTCCACGATCCCAGCAAGGTGCTCGACTTCCAGAGCTGGCAGGGCGTGCCCTACCAGCAGGACGCGGGCAGCACCTTCAGCGCACAGGCCGGTGGTTGAGATGAGTACGCTCTCCGGCGCCGAACCGCGCCCCGCCGGCACACCGAGGATCATCGGGATCGTCTGGGGGCTGCTGGTCCTCAACACGCTGGGCTCCGCCGGGGCGAAGACCATCGTCCCGCTGCCCCGCTCCCTCATCCAGATGGTCACGATGGGCGCCCTGGTCACCGCCTTCACCCTGGCGCTCGCGGTCAACCTCCGGCTGCGGATCCGGCCCAGCGCCTACGTGCTCCTGCTCACCCTGCTGCTGGTCTCGAGCGTGATCTCCAGCGCGCACCTGGAGTCCGGTTTCGGCGCGCTGTTCCGCTGCTTCCGGCTGACTCTCTTCGTCGGCACCCTGTGGCTGGTCACCCGCTGGTGGGACGGCGGCCTGACGTTCGTCCGGCACCACATCCGGATGTACTTCGCGGTGCTCGGATCGGTGGCCGCGGGCCTCGCCGTCTCACCGGGCGCGGCCCTGCCCGACCTCTACGGCGGGCGCCTGGTCGGCGCGCTCTGGCCGCTCACCCCGCCGCAGATCGGACAGTACGCCGCGGTGATCATCGGGCTCACCGTGCTGCTCCTGCTGGGCCGCCGGACCGACAAGAAGAGCGCGGCGATCATCATCGTGCCGTCCCTCGTCCTGCTCGCGCTCACCCATACCCGTACGGCCACGCTCGGTCTGATCGTCGGGCTGGTGCTGGCGATCGGCTCGCTCCTGCTGACCAGCGCCGCCGCGCGCCGCTTCTTCAGCTGGACGGTGGTGTTGGCCACGGTCGCCGCGGTGGGGTTCGCCTCCATGCTCCAGTCGTGGTTCCTGCGCGGACAGAGCAAGGAGAACTTCTCCAGCCTCACCGGCCGGGCCAAGGTCTGGGACGCCCTGCTGGCCGCGCCCCGCTCGACCTCGGAGCAGCTGTTCGGCGTGGGCCTCGGCGACAAGTCGTTCGGCGGGCTGCCGATCGACAACAGCTGGCTGGCCGTCTACAACGAGCAGGGCCTGATCGGCGTGACCCTCGTCGCGGTGATCATCGTCGTGCTGGGCGGCGTCGCGCTGCTGCGGCCCCCGTCGCTGCAGCGGGCCTGCGCGATCTTCCTGATCAGCTACTGCGCGATGGCCTCGTACACCGAGGCCGGTCTCGGTGACGCGTCGCCGTATCTGCTGCATCTGGCCCTGGCCGCCTCACTGCTGGTGGCGCCGGCCCAGGCCACCGTCCTCGCGACGCCCGCAGTCCCCCGGCTTGTGATGCCGGAAGTCCCTCGACAGCGCATCCCGCGCTGGGCCCGCCGATCGGAGGCGACCTGAGCATGCACATCCTCGTGGTGCACAACCGCTACGCCTCGGCGCAGCCGAGCGGCGAGAACAAGGTCGTCGACCAGGAGGTGGAGCTGCTGCGCGCGGCCGGCCACCGGGTCGAGGTGTTCGAGCGGCGCAGCGACGACATCGCCGCCCGCTCCCTGCTGGGCAAGGTCGCGGTGCCGCTGCTCGTGCCGTGGAACCCGGCGGTGCGCACGGAGCTCGCCGCCAAGCTGCGCAATGAGCGGCCCGACGTGGTGCACGTCCACAACGTCTTCCCGCTCCTGTCGCCCGCGGTCCTCGCCGCCTGCGCCGACGCCGGCGTGCCCGCCGTGGCCACCCTGCACAACTACACCCAGGTCTGCCCGCCCGGCACCCTGCAGCGGGACGGCCGGCCGTGCACCGAGTGCGTCGGAACGGCAGTGCCGCTGCCCGCCGTCCGGCACGGCTGCTACCGGGGCTCCCGCCTGGCCACGGTGCCGCTCGCGGTCAGCATGTCGGCCAACCGGCGGCGCTGGTGGTCCGGCGTGGAGCGGTTCTTCTGCATCTCCGCGGCGCAGCGCGACACCCTGGTGCGGGCCGGCATGCCGGCCGAGCGGCTGGCGGTGAAGCACAACTTCGTGCCCGACCCGGGCGAACGCCGAGCGGGCGAGGGCGAGCATCTGCTCTATCTCGGCCGGCTCGCGGAGGCCAAGGGCGTACGGCTGCTGATGGCCGCGTGGGACGAACTCGCGGCGAGCGGCTGTGTGGGCGTGCCGCTGGTGATCGCCGGCACCGGGCCGCTGGAGGCGGAGGTGACCGCCTGGGCGGCGGGCCGGGACGACGTGCGCTACGTCGGCCTGTACGACACGGCGGAGTGCCAGAAGGCCATCGCGCAGTCCGTCGCCGTGGTGGCTCCCTCGACCTGGCTGGAGGCGTTCGGCCTGGTGGTCGTGGAGGCGATGGCGGCGGGGGTCCCGGTCGTCGCGGCCGGGCACGGCGCCTTCGTCGAACTCGTCGAGGAGGGCGTGACCGGGCTGCTGCACAAGCCGGGGGAGTCCGCCTCGCTCGCGTCCTGCATACGCCGCATCGCGGCCGAGCCGGGCCACAACCGGGAGATGGGCCGAGCGGCCCGGCTCCGGTACGAACAGGGTTTCAGCCCGGCGGTCGGCCTCGACCGTCTGGTTGATGAGTACCGCACCGCGATCGCGGGGCGGTCAGCACAGACTCGCGGCGGGGACACCCGCGCGAGCAGGGGGGATGGGAACAGCAGATGACACGATGCCGACTGTGCGGCTCGGAGGCGACGGCGAGCGTCGTCGACCTCGGGGCGACGCCACCGTGCGAGAGCTTTCTCGCCGCGGACCAACTCGACCAGCCGGAACCGGCGTACCCGCTGCACCTGCGGGTCTGCACCGACTGCTGGCTGGCGCAGATCCCGCCGCTGATCACGCCGGAGGAGACCTTCAAGGAGTACGCGTACTTCTCCTCGTACTCGACCTCCTGGGTGGAGCACGCCCGGACGTTCGTCGCCGACGCGGTGCAGCGGGTGGGGCTCGGCACCGAAGGCTCCGACGCCTTCGTGGTCGAGGTCGCGAGCAACGACGGGTACCTGCTGAAGCACGTGGTGGACCGCGGGATCCGCTGCCTGGGCATCGAGCCGTCGGTGAACGTCGGCGCGGCGGCACGGGACAAGGGCGTGCCCACGCTCACGGAGTTCCTGAGCCCTCAGACCGGCGCGGCCGTCCGCGCCGAGCACGGCCCGGCGAACCTCGTCGTGGCCAACAACGTGTACGCGCACATCCCCGACGTGGTCGGCTTCACCCAGGGGCTGCGCGCCCTCGTCGCCGACGACGGCTGGGTCTCCATCGAGGTGCAGCACCTGCTGACCCTGATCGAGGACAACCAGTACGACACGATCTACCACGAGCACTTCCAGTACTACACGGTCGCCTCCGCGATCCAGGCGCTGGCGAGCGGCGGACTCGCGCTCGTGGACGTCGAGTTGCTGCCCACGCACGGCGGCTCCATCCGGCTGTGGGCCCGCCCCGCCGATGCGGCCGGCGAACCGAGCGAGCGGGTGGCCGACGTACTGGCCCGCGAGAAGGCCGCCGGGCTCCAGGAGCTGTCCGGCTACACCGAGTTCTCCGCCCGGGTGGCCAAGGTGCGCCGGGACCTCCTCAAGTTCCTCATCGAGGCGGCCGAGCGCGGCCAGACGGTCGTCGGCTACGGCGCCCCCGGCAAGGGCAACACCCTGCTCAACCACTGCGGCATCCGGCCCGACCTGCTCGCGTACACGGTCGACCGCAACCCGTACAAGCACGGCAGGTTCACCCCGGGCACCCGCATCCCGATCCTCGCGCCCGAGCAGATCGCCATCGACAAACCGGACTACGTCCTCGTCCTCCCGTGGAACCTGCGGGCCGAGCTGACCGAGCAGCTGTCCTACGTGCACGAGTGGGGCGGCCGGCTGGTCTTTCCCATCCCGGAACTGAGCATCGTCGAGGCCGCGTCGGAAGAGGTCACAGCATGAAGGTCGTTCTGTTCTGCGGCGGTTACGGGATGCGGATGCGCAACGGAACCTCCGACGACGTGCCCAAGCCCATGGCGATGGTCGGCCCCAGGCCGCTGATCTGGCACGTCATGCGCTACTACGCGCACTTCGGGCACAAGGAGTTCATCCTGTGCCTCGGCTACGGCGCCCACCACATCAAGGACTTCTTCCTCAACTACGAGGAGACGACGTCCAACGACTTCGTGCTGCGGGGCGGGAAGACCGAGCTGCTGTCCACCGACATCGCCGACTGGACCATCACGTTCGCACAGACCGGCATCGAGTCGCCGATCGGCGAGCGGCTGCGCCGGGTGCGCCACCACCTGGACGGCGACGAGATGTTCCTCGCCAACTACGCCGACGTCCTCACCGACGCCCCGCTGCCGGACATGATCGACAACTTCGCCCGGCGCGACGCCGGCGCGTCGATGATGGTGGTGCCGCCCCAGTCCTCCTTCCACTGCGTGGACCTGGGCGAGGACGGCCTGGTGGGCGGCATCACCGCGGTGAGCGACATGCCGCTGTGGGAGAACGGCGGCTACTTCGTGCTCCGCCAGGAGGTCTTCGACCACATCCCGGAGAACGGCGATCTGGTCGCCGACGGATGTGCCCAACTGGCCAAGCGGGGCCGCCTGGTAGCGCACCAGCACCGCGGTTTCTGGAAGCCGACCGACACCGTCAAGGAGCGGGCCGCGCTCGACGAGGCGTACGCCCGGGGCGACCGTCCGTGGGCCGTGTGGGAACACGACAACGCCGGGGTGCACGCGTGATCCGCCTCGAAGCCGGGCGCCTGGACCGGATCGTCGCCGTGGGCGCGCACTGCGACGACATCGCCATCGGGGCCGGCGGCACCCTGCTGACGCTGTGCCACGCCCGGCCGGGCCTCCGCGTCGACGCGCTGGTGCTCTCCGGCGGCGGTAGCGAGCGCGAGCAGGAGGAGCAGGCCGCGCTGGCCGCCTTCTGCCCGGGCGCCGACCTGCGGCTGACCGTGCACAAACTGCCGGACGGCCGGCTGCCCGTGCACTGGGACGAGGCCAAGGCCGCGGTCGAGGAACTGCGCGCGCAGACCGACCCGGATCTCATCCTCGCCCCGCGCACCGACGACGCCCACCAGGACCACCGCGGCCTGGCCCAGCTGATACCCACCGCCTTCCGCGACCACCTGGTCCTCGGCTACGAGATCGTCAAATGGGACGGCGACCTCGGCCGCATGGCCGCCTACCAGCCGCTGTCGCCGGAGATCGCCGAAGAAAAGGTGCGGCTGCTGCAGGAGCACTACGCCTCACAGCGCCACCGGCCCTGGTACGACCGCGAGGCCTTCCTCGGGCTTGCACGGATCCGCGGCATCGAATGCCACGAGCGATACGCCGAGGCGTTCGCCGTCACCAAACTCACGCTCAACCTGGGGGGTTGAACCATGCGCGTACTCCTGACCGGACACCAGGGATACCTGGGCACCGTGATGGCCCCGGTCCTCGCCGCCGCCGGACACGAGGTCGTCGGCCTCGACTCCGGCCTGTTCGCCGACTCCGTCCTCGGTCAGACACCCGCCGACCCGCAGGGACACCGGGTCGACCTGCGCGACGTCACGGCCGAACACGTGGCCGGCGTGGACGCCGTGATCCACCTGGCCGCCCTGTCCAACGACCCGCTGGGCTCGCTGGCCCCGCAGCTCACCTACGACATCAACCACCACGCCTCCGTACGGCTGGCCCGGCTGGCCCGCGAGGCCGGAGTGCGGCGCTTCCTGTACGCGTCCACCTGCTCGGTCTACGGCGCCGCAGGCGGCGACGACCTGGTGGGCGAGGACGCCCCGCTGCGCCCCGTGACGCCGTACGCGGAGTCCAAGGTCCGCGTGGAGGACGACCTGCACGCGCTGGCCGACGACGACTTCACCCCGGTGTACATGCGCAACGCCACCGCCTTCGGCTACTCGCCCCGGCTGCGCGCCGACATCGTCCTGAACAACCTGGTGGGCCACGCGCTGCTGTCCGGCGAGGTCCTGGTGCTCTCCGACGGCACCCCCTGGCGGCCGCTGGTGCACGCCGCCGACATCGCGCGGGCCTTCACGGCCGCGCTGACCGCGCCGCGCGAAGCGGTCCACGACCGGGCGTTCAACATCGGCAGCGAGACCAACAACGTCACGGTCGCCGAGATCGCCGAGCAGGTCGCCGAGGCGGTGCCCGGCGCGAAGGTGCGGATCACCGGGGAGAACGGGGCCGACCCGCGCTCCTACCGGGTGGACTTCGCCCGGTTCCGCGCCGCGATCCCCGGCTTCGACATCGAGTGGTCGGTCAAGCGCGGCGCGCTCGAACTCGCCGACGCCTACCGGAAGTTCGGGCTGACCAAGGAGGACTTCGACCAGCGCTTCACCCGGCTCGCCGTGCTGCGCGCGGCGTCCGAGGCGGGCACCGTCGACGACACCCTGCGGTGGCGCCGATGACCCTTCCCGGCGAAGAGATGCACGCCCTGGTGGAGCGGATGTACCCGCTGTGCCGGAGCATCACCGGCGACGGTGTCCGCGCCACCCTGGACATCGTCGGCGAGTACCTGCCGCTGCAGGTGCACGAAGTGCCGACCGGGACGCAGGTGCTCGACTGGACGGTGCCGCAGGAGTGGAACATCCGCGACGCGTACATCGCCGACAGCGCCGGGAACCGGATCGTCGACTTCGCCGCGTCCAGCCTGCACGTGCTCGGCTACAGCGTCCCTGTGTCGGCGACCATGCCGCTGGCCGAACTGCGGGAACACCTGCACACCCTGCCGGACCACCCGAGCTGGGTGCCGTACCGCACCAGCTACTACAAGCCGGAATGGGGATTCTGCCTGGCCCAGGAGACCCTGGACGCGATGCCGGACGGCGAGTACGAGGTCCGCATCGACTCCACGCTCGCCGACGGCCACCTCACCTACGCCGAGCACGTGGTCCCGGGGCAGGTCTCCGACGAGGTGATCGTCTCCTGCCACGTCTGCCACCCCTCGCTGGCCAATGACAACCTGGCCGGCATCGCGGTGGCGACGTTCCTGGCCCGGGCGCTCGCGGAGGAAACGCCGTACTACACCTACCGGTTCATCTTCGCGCCCGGCACCATCGGGGCGATCACCTGGCTGGCCCGCAACGCCGAGCGGGTGGAGCGGGTCAAGCACGGCGTCGTGCTGGCCTGCGCCGGGGACCGGGGCCAGTTGACGTACAAGCAGAGCAGACGCGGCGACGCGGAGATCGACCGGGTGATGCGGCACGTCCTGACCGCATCCGAACGGCCGCACCGCGTCAACGAGTTCACTCCGTACGGCTACGACGAGCGGCAGTACTGCTCACCCGGGTTCAACCTCGGCGTGGGCTCGCTCACCCGGACCCCGTACGCCGGTTATCCCGAGTACCACACCTCGGCGGACAACCCGGACTTCGTCTCCCCGGAGGCGATGGCGGACACCCTCGCGGTCTGCCGCGAGGCGTTCGCCGTCCTGGACCGCAACCGGAGCTATCTCAACCTCAGCCCCTACGGCGAACCGCAGCTGGGCCGGCGCGGGTTGTACGACGCGCTCGGCGGCCGCAGCGACACCAAGCAGGCCCAGATGGCCATGCTCTGGGTGCTCAACCTCTCCGACGGCGAGCACAGTCTGCTGGACGTCGCCGAGCGGTCCGGGCTGCCGTTCGACACCGTCGCCGCCGCGGCCGACGCCCTGCACGGCGCCGGACTGATCAAGGCGTGACGCGATGACCATCGAGGGGGAGAAGACGACCAGACCGGCCGGGTCCGCCAAGCGGGCCCTGGTCGGCCGGCTGTCCTGGGGGCTGGCCGACCAGGCGGCCTCCAGCATGTCCAACTTCGCGGTGGGCATCTACGTGGCCCGCTCGCTCGGGGTGACCGCCTTCGGCGTGTTCAGCCTGGCCTGGGTGACCTACGGCGTGGTGCTCAACGTCTCCCGCGGCCTGTCCACCGACCCGCTCGTGGTGCGCTTCAGCGGCGTCCCGGACGCGTCCTGGCGCGGCGCGGTGGCTCGCTCCACGGGGACCGCACTCGGCGTCGGCACCGCCATAGGCGCGGTGTGCCTGGTGGCCGGGCTCGGTCTCGGCGGCCGGCTGGGGCCCGCCTTCGCCTGCCTCGGCGTCATGATGCCGGGCCTGCTGCTGCAGGACGCCTGGCGGTTCGGGTTCTTCGCCGCCGGCAACGGGCGCAAGGCGTTCGTCAACGACGTCGTGTGGGGGGTCGCGCTCGTCCCCGCCATGGTCGTCGCGGCCCATGTGGGCAGCGTGGCCGCCTTCGTGCTCGCCTGGGGCGCGTCCGCCGCCGTGGCCGCCGCCTACGGCTGCCTCCAGTCCGGCATCCGGCCCCGGATGGCCGAGGCGCGCGGATGGCTGCGCGAACAGCGCGATCTCGGCTACCGGTACCTGGTCGAGAACGTCAGCCTGAGCGGCGCCAGCCAGCTGCGGGCGTACGGGCTCGGCGCGATCGTCGGGGTCGGCGCGGTGGGTGCGGTGCGGGGCGCCGAGCTTCTGATGGGCCCGTTCCTCGCCGTGCTGATGGGCCTGTCGCTGGTCACCGTCCCGGAGGCGGCACGCGTGCTGCGCCAGGCCCCGCACCGCCTCGGCCCGTTCTGCCTCCGGCTCGGCGGCGGGCAGGCCGGCGCCGCGCTCCTGTGGGGCGGGGCCCTGCTGCTGGTGCCGGACCGGCTCGGCAGGCTCGTGCTCGGCGACGTCTGGCACTCCTCCTCGCACCTCATCGTGGCGATCACCTTCAGTGTCGCGGGCGCGGGTCTCGGCACCGGCGCGGCGGCCGGGCTGCGCGCGCTCGGCGCGGCCCGGCGCAGCCTGCGCTGCCAGCTGTTCGCCTCCGCCTGCTACGTCGGCGGCGGGCTCGGCGGCGCCGCCCTGGCCGGCACGGTCGGCTCGGCCTGGGGTGTCGCCGCCGCGACCCTCAGCGGCTCGGCCGTGTGGTGGCTGCAACTGCGGTCGGCCCTGCGCGAGCGCGACCCCAACTCCGTTCCCGAAGTGAGGACCCCATGACGGCCCAACCCAGGCTGAGCATCGGCCTGCCCGTGTACAACGGCGAGGAGTACCTCGCCGAGTCGCTCGACGCCCTGCTCGGGCAGACCTACGAGGACTTCGAGCTGGTCATCTCCGACAACGCCTCGACCGACGGGACCGAGGACATCTGCCGCAAGTACGCGGCGCAGGACTCCCGCATCCGGTACATCCGGCTGCTCAGGAACGTCGGCGCCACACCGAACCACAACTACGTGTTCACCCAATGCCGCGGCGAGCTGTTCAAGTGGGCCTCGCACGACGACTTGTACGCCCGCGACCTGCTGCGGCGCTGCATCGAGGCCCTCGACGAGCAGCCCGACATCATCCTCGCCCACGCCGACCAGGCCGTCATCGACGGAGACGGCCAGGTGAAGGTGCCCTACGAGTACACGCTCGCCACCGACTCGCCGCACGCGCCGGAGCGCTTCCGCAGCCTGCTGTTCGAGCCGGGCGGCGACGACTTCTACGGGGTGATGCGGGCCGACATGCTGCGCCGGGTCAAGCCCCTCGACAGCTACCACCACGCGGACCGCACCTTCGTCGCCGAGATCACCCTGCACGGGCGCTTCCACCAGGTGCCGGAGCTGCTGTACTTCCGCCGCGACCACCCCAACCGCGCCGAGCGGGCCAACCCGTCCAAGCGGGCCCGGTGCGTCAACCTGGACCCGCGCCGTGCGGGCCCGCTGCACCCGACGCCCCGGCTGCTCGCCGAGTACATCTGGGGCTTCGGCGCGGCGATCCGGCGGGCACCGCTGTCCCCGGCCGACCGGCGCGAATGCTACCGCCACATGGCAGCCTGGATGACCAGCCGGGTCCGGCCGGGCGCCGGCGAGCGCGTCGAGGACCGCGCCCCCGTCGACCCGGCCGCGCTCAGCGTCTCCGTCGACGCCCTCGTCGCGGGCCGCGAGGGGCGGCGGGCATGAAGACGGCACCACGCGTGGGGGTGTTCGGCCTCCTCGGCTCCGGCAACCTCGGCAACGACGGCTCGCTCGAGGCCGTCCTCGGATATCTGCGCACCGACCACCCGGACGCGGCCGTGGACGCACTGTGCGGCGGACCCGAGGCCGTGACCACCCGGTTCGGGATCCCCGCCACGCGGCTGCACTGGAACCGCGCGGAGTACCGGACCGCGTCACGTGCGGGCGCGATCGCGTCGAAGGGACTGGGCAAACTCGTCGACGTCTTCCGCACCGCCGCCTGGGTGCGCAGGCACGACGTGGTGATCGTGCCGGGCATGGGCGTCCTGGAGGCCACCCTGCCGCTGCGGCCCTGGGGCTTCCCGTACTCGCTGTTCCTGCTCTGCGCGAGCGGCCGGCTGCTCGGCACCCGGGTGGCACTGGTCAGCGTCGGCGCCGCCGAGATCCGCAACCGGCCCACCCGGGCGCTGGTGCGCTGGTCGGCGCGGCTGGCCGCGTACCGGTCGTACCGGGACGCCCAGAGCCGTGACGCGATGCGCGCGATGGGCGTGGACACCGCGCACGACGAGGTCTACCCGGACCTCGCGTTCTCCCTGCCGACGCCGCAGACGAGCGCGCCCTCGGGCGCGCCGGGCACCGTCTGCCTCGGTGTCATGGACTTCCACGGCGGAAACGACGACCGCGATCGGGCCGACGAGATCTACCGGCGCTATCTCGACGGGACGATCCGCTTCGTCCGCACGCTGGTCGAGGAGGGCAGGCCCATCCGGCTGCTGACCGGCGACCAGTGCGATGTGGCGGTGGTCGAGGCGATCCTCGACGCGGTGGACTCGCCGCTGGTCACCGCCGCCGAGCCTGCCTCACTGGCCGACCTGATGAAGGAGATGGCGGCAGCGGACACCGTGGTCGCGGTCCGCTATCACAATCTGATCTGCGCGCTGAAGACCGGCACACCGGTGCTCGCCCTCAGCTACGCGGCCAAGAGCGACGCGCTCATGGACCGCATGGGCCTGGGCGCCTTCTGCCATCCGGCCCGCGAGGTCGACGCCGACCGGCTCCTCGAACAGTTCCGGACGCTGGAGAAGCGGTCGACGGAGCTGCGGCAGGTCCTCACCGAGCGGAACCAGGCGGCCGCGCGGCAACTCGAGCACCAGTTCACCGCCTTGAACGCGGCCCTGTTCCCGGCGGCCGAACAGCCCCACACCCTGCGGAAGGCTCCATGAAAGCGACCCAAGTCCCGGACATCGCCGGCGCGTACCTGTTCGAGCCGACTCCGTACGCCGACGAACGCGGCTTCTTCTGCCGCACCTTCGACGCCGACGTGGTCCGCTCGGTGGGCCTCGATCCGAACGCCTTCGTCCAGGACAGCGTCTCCCGCTCGGTCGGGGGCGTGCTGCGCGGCCTGCACCTTCGCTCAGGCGCCGGCGAGGCCAAGCTGGTGCGCTGCTCGTACGGGAAGATCTTCGACGTCGTCGTGGACCTGCGCCCGGACTCACCGACCTACCGCAACTGGGCCTCTTTCGAGCTCTCCGGCGAGACGCAGAAGACCCTGTACATCCCGGCGGGATGCGCACACGGCTTCCAGGCTCTTACTGAAATCGCGGACACCTCTTACCGTATCGATCGTCAGCACGATCCGTCCGAGGACGTGACGATCGCCTTCGACGACCCCGAACTCGCCATTCCCTGGCCGCTGCCGGTCACGTCGATGTCCCAGCGGGACCGGGAGGCGCCGAGCCTCGCAGAGGTCCTCAAGCACAAGGAAGGTGAAGTCGGTTGACCACCGAACACACCGAGGAGACCACCAAGTTCGTCCTGCCCCGGTCACGGGCGGCGAACGAGCGGCTGCACGCCATGATCCCCGGAGGCGCCCACACCTATGCCAAGGGCGACGACCAGTACCCCGAGGACCTGGCCCCGGTCATCAGTCACGGCCGCGGCGCCCATGTCTGGGACGTCGACGGCAACCGGTACATCGAGTACGGCTCCGGCCTGCGCTCGGTCAGCCTCGGCCACGCCCACCCGCGGGTGACCGAGGCGGTGCGGCGGGAGATCGACCGCGGCAGCAACTTCGTCCGGCCGTCCATGGTGGAGGTCGAAGCCGCGGAGCGCTTCCTGGCCACGGTGCCGACCGCCGAGATGGTGAAGTTCGCGAAGAACGGCTCCGACGCCACCACCGCGGCGGTACGCCTGGCCCGCGCCGCCACCGGCCGCCCGCGGGTGGCCCTCTGCGCCGACCATCCGTTCTTCTCCACCGACGACTGGTTCATCGGCACCACGCCGATGTCCGCCGGCATTCCGGCGGCGACGAACGAGCTCACCGTGTCCTTCCCCTACGGTGACCTGGCGGCCACGGAGGAGCTGCTCACCCGGTACCAGGACGAGGTCGCCTGCCTGATCCTCGAAGCCGCCACCCAGACCGAGCCGCCGCCCGGATACCTCCAGGGCCTGCGCGAACTGGCCGACCGGCACGGCTGCGTGCTGATCTTCGACGAGATGATCACCGGCTTCCGCTGGTCCGAGGCGGGCGCCCAGGGCCTGTACGGCGTCGTCCCCGATCTCTCCACCTTCGGCAAGGCACTGGGCAACGGGTTCGCCGTCTCCGCGCTGGCCGGTCGCCGCGAGCTGATGGAGCGGGGCGGGCTGCGCCACTCGGGCGAGCGGGTGTTCCTGCTGTCCACGACGCACGGTGCGGAAACGCACTCGCTGGCCGCCGCGATGGCCGTGCAGAGCGTCTACACCGAAGAGGGCGTCACCGCGCGGCTGCACACGCTCGGCGAACGGCTGGCCGCCGGTGTCCGCGAGGCCGCGGCCGGCATGGGCGTCGGCGAGTATGTCGTCGTCCGGGGCAGGGCCAGCAACCTGGTCTTCGCCACCCTCGACGAGAACGGTCAGCCGTCGCAGGAGTACCGCACCCTGTTCCTGCGCCGGCTCCTGGAGGGCGGGGTGCTGGCTCCGTCCTTCGTGGTGAGCAGCGCGCTCAGCGACGCGGACATCGATCACACCGTGGATGTGGTGGCCCAGGCATGCGCGGTGTACCGGAAGGCACTGGATGCCGGTGACCCCACCCCCTGGCTGGCCGGACGACCGGTGAAGCCGGTGTTCCGCCGCTTGGCGTGACGTCAGCGACGCTCCAGCCGACCCGCGTCGGCCGTGCGATCGGCCCGCCGGTCGGCCGCACGGTCGACCAGCCAGGCGGTCGCCGGTACCACCGCGAGTGCGGTGCACCAGCCGCCCAGCGCGTCGGTCGGGTAGTGCGCACCCAGGGCGACCTCCGCCCACCCCATCGCGGCGCCGGCGACCAGCGCCGCGGCGAGCACGAGTGACATGCCGGCCGCCCTGCCGAGGCGGAGCCGGCCGGTCGCGGGCAGCACCGCCGTGAGGGCGAGCGCGGTGAAGAAGGCGGTGTGCCCGCTCGGGTAGGACAGGTTGCCGGGGCCGTGGATGGTGCGTCCCACCACGTGCTTGAGCAGCGTCGCCGCCCCCACGGTCAGGCCGACACCGGCCACGACGAGGACCGCGACGCGAGGGCTCCGAAGCAGCAGACACCCCGCCACCGTGGCCACGATCACCATGACCGATCCGGCGGGCTCCCCCAGGAAGTCCAGGGTCAGGGCGACATACCGCCACGGCGGACGCACACTGTCCGCCGTCGGCTCGACGATCCACCGGTCCACCCTGCCGGGCTCGCTGTGACCGGCGTACAGGACCCCGATCGCGGCGACCACCAGCACGGCGAGAACCGCGATCAGTGCGAGCAAGGGGCGCAACGACGAGGGCAGCACCGCGGGCGCCGGCCGGCCGGTCACACGCACACCGCGTACGGCCGGCCCGCGCCGACTTCCGGGCCCGCTCCTGCCAGGCGATCCAACGCGAGCCCCCTGTCGTGTCCAACTCCCCTCCAGCGATCATAACCGGCGCGTGGACACCCGTTCTGGGCCTTTTACGACTCCTACGGATAGCTGGTCAGGTTGGCCACATTGGTGCTGGAGTCGGACGGGCCGCCCGTGTCGTTGATGACGTGGCTGATGGTGCCGGTGCCGCCGAGAGAGACCGTCACCATGCTGGTGAAGCGGACGCCCGCATTGTTCGGCGCCTCGACGGCATGTGCGGCGACCACGCCCGGATTGACGTTGAAGTAGCAGTAGCTGCCGAGGCCGTACGCCTGGTGGCTGGTCACCGAGTCGGCGACCTTGTAGGCCGCGTAGCCCTGGGTGGAGCCGTTCATCCAGGCCGCCTGGTTGGGCGGGTCGTAGGGCATCTCGTTCTGGAAGAAGTAGGTGCGGCCGCCGTTGCCGTTCCAGAGGGTCTGGTACTTCTGGAAGTGCTCGACGAACAGGCCGTACATCGTCACGCTGTCGCCGTTGACGATCATTCCGGTGTCCGCGGTGTTGCTGGTCCAGCCGACGCCGCTGCCGTGGTCGGCGCGCCAGATCCACATGTGGTCGCCGATGACGTTGTCGCTGTTGACGATCAGGCCGGTGGTCACCTTGCCGACGCCCGCGCCGCCGACGCGGAAGTAGACGTCGTGCAGGGAGGTCGGGTCCGCCGTGTGGGAGGCGGAGGAGCCGCTGGCCCCGACCTCCAGCAGGCTCGGCGAGTTGGTGGTGCCGGCGTCGAACAGCAGGCCCGCGATCTTCACTCCGTCGACGTCGGCGACCTTCATGGCGGTGATGCCGTTGTCGGGGACGAAGGTGGCCAGGCCCAGGCCGAGGACGACCGTGTCGGCGCGGTCGATCCGCAGGGTCTGGTCGAGATGGTAGACACCGGGGGTGACCAGGAGGTTCTTGCCCGCGGCCAGGGCGGAGTTGATCTGCGAGGCGGTGGCGCCCGGCTTGACGACGTAGAAGGAATCCAGCGAGAGGGAGGAGCCCGAGGCGCCGCCCGACCAGCTGGTGCCCGAGGAGTTGGACCGCAGGGACGGCACGAACACCTGGTAGGCGCCGTTGCCGTCGACGTACAGGAACGGCTTCTCGCGGGAGACCGGGCTCTGGGCGACCGTCGTGTAGGGCGGGTTGGGGAAGCTGGTGGCGGGGACTCCGGTGCTGCCGGTGAAGACCATGTTCCAGTTGGAGCCGGTCCAGCTGCCCAGCTGGGAGTTGCGGGTCAGCCACTGCTGCTGGGTGCCCGATCCGACCTGGCCGTCGATCCTGCTGTCGGCGATGAGGCCACCGCTGGACCAGCCGCCGTCGTCCAGGGCGAGGTTGCCGCGAAGATGCATCCGGCGGTACGGCGCCGCCTGCGAGACCGCCCAGCGGTCGCTGCCGCCGGACGGGTTGACCGACAGATTCTCGGCGCCGCGCCAGAAGTTCTGGGTGGCGTTGCCCTGGAACCAGTCGGCCTCGGCGTGCACCGCGCCGTTGATCGTCACCGCGTCGGGGGACAGACCGAGGCCCAGCACCTGTGTGTAGAAGCCGACGTTGACGTCGGCACTGTAGGCGCCCGGCTTGAACAGCACGGCGTAGCGCTGGGAGCCGAACTGGTTGGTCTCCTGCTGCTGGAAGATCGAGTCGAGCCTGCTCTGGATCGTCGAGGACGACATCGACGGGTCGAAGACGACGACGTTCGGGCCGAGGTCGGGGTTGGCGGCCGACTGGGTCGCGGGCACTACCTGGAAGCGCTGGGCCGCGGTGCCGTTGCAGGTGTACTGCACGAACTGCACGCTGTCGGCGGTCGAGGCCGCGGGGTCGTCGAGGCACTTTCCGCTGTTGCGGTTGACGAAGTGGTAGGCGCCGCCGCCCTCGTCCACCGGCAGCCACTGCTGGTTGGCGCCGCCACCGTAGGCCCACAGATGGACCACTGCGTTGTCGGCCGTGGAGACGTCGGCGACGTCCGCAACCTGGTTGGTGTCGTTGGCGTTGTTGATCCGGACGTATTCGCCGCTCGTGGCGGTGAAGCTCCACTGCTGCGCCGCGGTGCCGTTGCACGAGTACTGCTGCACGACGGTGCCGTTGGCGGTGCCGGCCGCTTTGGCGTCGAGGCACCGGCCGCTCGCGGCGTTCATGACGGTCGCGAAGCCGGTGGGCAGGGCTGTGGTCGCGGCGTGTGCGGGGGCGCCGGTGAGCAGGGACGCGGCGGCCGCGACCACCACCGCGGCCGCGGCGGACCCGCCGCGCCTTGGGAGGGAAAGCATGAGGTGTTCTCCTGGCCTCGTGGGGGGGAGTCAGCCGGTGTATCCGGCGAAGACGCGGGTGTAGTCCCAGTCGGACTGGCTCACACCGGAGCAGCTGTCGGCGGAGCCGCCGGTGCAGGGCCGGTCGCGGTTGGCGGACCAGAAGGTGAGCCGGGCCGGATGGTGCTGCTGGGCGTAGCCCAGGATGGTCCGGAAGTCGGCCACCGTGACGGTCTCGGTGTTGTCGGTGATGCCGTTCATGGACGAGATGCCCATGTCCCGGTGGGCGGTGTCTTCGCTCCGGGGTTGTCGGCCTTCACGGTCTTCAACGCGGGGATCTGGGCATGGCCGGGCGCCCTTTCGTGGGGGGTGGGGTGCTCGGGCCGCGTTCACCTTGTGAACGGGCCAGTACACGCGCGGGGTTGGGGCTGCCGGTGAAACTAAAGGTACGGACCACTTTCGTCAAGGTGTGAAGTAAGAGTTGAGAGAAGCGAGTTGCTGCGGTCCGGGCGCCGGTTCACAACCGGAAGGCCGCGTGTTGCCTGTGCCGGGGGAGTGAGGCGGGAACGCCCCCGTGTCAGAGGGGTGTGACGGTATGTCCTCAAGGCGATCGTCGGGGCGGGCCGGGTCTTCTCGAGCACCTACCGTCGGCACCAGGCTTCGCATCGCCCGTCGACTCGAAGGTGCCGACAGGATGCGGGCCACGCCATGAGACAGGGACCAGACAGACGAGGAGGACCATGCGTTCTTCCATGTTCCGGCGAATGTCCGCCGCCCTGGTCGCGGTCGCCGCGACGGCGACCGTGGGGGCCGCTGCGCCGGCCGCCGGCGCGGCACAGCAGGACGGCGCGGACTACTGGGCGTTCTGCTGGATGGCACCGTCAGGATCGGTGAAGGTCACGTTCGCCGACGGGGGCACCTCGTGCCTCAGCGGCCAGGGCTTCGTCGGGTTCGACCCCAACGACCCGGACTGGACCGTCCAGAAGATCGAGACGAACAACAACTGGGGCGCGGTCGTCTACCCCGGCACCGTCGATCCACCGACGGCCCACTTCGACCGCAACCAGGACCTGTCCGTCAACTCGCGCATCAACGGGATCTATCTGAACACCGCCGCCTGACCCCGAGCCGGATCTCGGGAGACAGTGTCCGCCCGCGCTGTGTGTGCGTGCGGACACTGCCGTGTCGAGTGCCGGGGGCGTCAGCTGCGCAGGAGCCGCAGGTCGATCGCGTCCGCCATGGCTTTCATTCCCGTGTCGTCGGGGTGGATGTGGTCGCCGGAGTCGTACGCCGGGCTGAGGGCGGCCGGGTTCGCGGGGTCACGCATGGTCCGGTCGAAGTCGACGACGCCGTCGAAGGCGCCGCCGGTGCGGATCCACCGGTTGACGCTCTGGCGGACGGCCTCGGCGGCGGGTGTGTAGTAGCCGTTGCCCTCGTCGGGCATGAGGGTCGCGCCGATGACGTGGACATGGGCGGCGTGTGCCTGGTCGATCAGGGTGCGGTAGCCGGCGATGAGGTCCTGGGCGGTGAGCGGCCGGCCGTCGGGGCCGGCGTTGTTGCCTATGTCGTTGATGCCTTCGAAGAGGATGACGTCCCTGACGCCAGGTTGTCCGAGGGCGTCGTGGCCGAAGCGCTTGAGGGCGCTGATCCCCTGCCACAGGTTCGGGACGTCGGTGAGGACGCGGTTGCCGCCGATGCCGGCGTCGACGACGCTCAGCCTCTGCGGGCCCCCGCCGGCGCCGAGCCGGCGTGCGAGGAAGTCGGGCCAGCGGGTGTAGGTGCCGGTCGAGGAGTGGTAGCCGTCCGTGATGGAGTCGCCGAACGCGACGACGGTCCCCCTTGCGGTCGATGACAGGACGTCAAGGCCCGCCAGGTAGTACCACGAGGTCGTGGTGGTGCCGAAGGCGGCGGCGCTGTCGTCACCCGTGTGGTTGCCGGAGGCGATGTAGGTGGTGTCGAAGGCGTCGGAGTGCCAGGTCGACATGCCGGTCGCACCGGGGACGTAGAGGCTGACGAGCAGGTTCTCGCCGGCGCCGACCGGGATCGGGACGACGTCACTGATCGCCTGCTCGCCGGCCGGGATCGTGAGGTGGCGGGAGCCGGCGAAGGTGACGTTGCGGATGGTCCCGCGTGTGGCCTCGCCGCCGTCCGCCTGGACGGCCATGTCCACCTCGCCGACCTCGAGCGGGGCGCTGCTGTACCGGTTGGACAGGGTGATGTGTGCGCCCGAGCCCGCCACACTGCTGTGGACCACCATCCGGATGGTCTGGTTGTCGAAGGACGGGCCGCCGGTGGTCATGCTGGGCGACCAGGCGCTGACCCTGGTGGCCTTGCCCTGCGGCGCAGAAGTGGCCGCGCGTGCCAGGTCGGCGGTGCGCAACGGAACGACCGTGAGCGCCATGCCGGTCAGTGCGGCGCACACGGACAGCAGCGGTCGGCGAAACGCCGCCGGTCTTCCCTTTGCAGAGGACATCGTCGTTCTCTCCGCTCAAGTCGTCGTGTCGGGGGATCAGGGCCGGACCGGACTCAGCCGAAGTCGCTCAGCGTCACGGACGCCCCGGGCTTGAGGCTGACCTTCCGGGAGGTGCTGCCCGCGAAGACGGTCGTGTCGCGGCCGCCGACGCTCCTCAGCGTCAGCTGCGTGACCTTGCCGCCCCGCCACTTGAGGTCGGCGACGAAGCCGCCGCGGACGCCGACGCCGGACACCGAGCCGGATGCCGCCCACGCGGCGGGCAGGGCGGGCAGCAACTCGACGTGACCCGGCCGCGAATAGACCAGCATCTCGATCATCGCGGAGGGGGTGCCGAAGTTCGCGTCGATCTGGAAGATGCCGCGGCCCCCTCCCATGTCCATGATGTCGAAGAGATTGGACGCGCTGCCGTTGCTGCCGTTCACCGACGGCCTCAGGTTGTTGACGACCAGCTGGTAGGCCTTCTCCGCGTTCTTCAGCCGCGCCCAGCACAGGCTGCGCCAGGCGTTGGACCAGCCGTAGCTGTTCATGCCGCGGGCGGTCAGCAGGGCCGTCGCGCCGGCGAGGATGTCCTTCGGTGTGGAGTCGTCCGGGCGGATCCGGTCGCCGGGGAAGAGGCCGAAGAGCGGGGAGAGATGACGGTGCGTGGTCTCGCCGAGGTTGTCGGGCGACATCCACTCCTCCAGCCAGCCGGTTGTGGGGCTGACCACGGGCAGATACAGGCGCTCACGCAGGCCGTCTACGGTCGCGCCGTAGGAGAGGTCCCTGCCGAGTACACGGGTGGCGGTCCGGTAGGTGCCGAAGAGGTTCCATACCGCTTCCTGGGCGTAGGTGATGCCCTTGGCGTCCTGCGGGCCCTGCTCGGGCGACCAGTCGCTGTCGTCGACGAGGACCTCGCGTGAGGTTCCTGAGGCGTCGGTGACGGTCGTGGTGATGAGGCGGGCCTCCCAGAACTCCACGGCGCCCTTGAGGAGGGGGTAGATCCGTTCGAGGTAGGCGCGGTCCTGGGTGAACTCGTAGTGCTCGAACAGGTTCTGGCAGAGCCAGGCATTGCCCGCCGGGTGCCACCACCAACCGCTTCCGCCGTAAGGGTTGGTGGAGAAGGCCACGGCCCAACCGGCCACCTTCCCACTGGAGTTGCGGAACCTGTTGGTCGAGGTGTTGAACAGCCGTCGCGTGACGTCCGTCCACGAGGGCAGCTGTGCGAGGCAGTAGTCCGCGAAGGCGTCGAAGCAGTCGGACAGTCCCGTCCGGTCGGCCATCCAGTAGTTCATCTGGACGTTGATGTCCGTGTGGTAGTCGCCCATCCAGTCCGGGTCGTTGCCGTCCAGCCACGGGCCCTGCAGGCCCATCGGCAGGCTGCCCCGCGACCCGGAGATCATCAGATAGCGGCCGAACTGCAGACAGGCCGCCTCGAGCTCGGGGTCGGGGACGTCGTCCCGGTAGCGCGCCTGTATCCGCTGCCAGGTGTCCAGCCTGCGCTGGGCGGTGGACGACGTGCCCAGGTTGATGTCCTGCTGCTCGAACACCGGGCGGAAGTCGGCGACATGGGTGTACAGCAGTGTGCTCGCGGAGTGCCCGGCGGCGGCCATGACCTTGGTCCGCGCCAGGCGCTCTGGGTCCACGGACGGGTCGCGGAACCCGGCGGCCGCGTCAGGGGCGTAGTTGGTGCCCCCGCTGACCACGACGGTCAGGTCCTTGCAGCTGCGGAACGAGATCGACGTACCGTCTGCCGCGACCGTGCCCGTGCTGCTGTGGGCCGTGACGGCGGCGCCGTACTTCAAGCCGTTGGCGAAGGAAGCACCGAACGAGGCATAGTGCCCCGCGCGGTTCGCCGTGGTGGTCTCGCCGTGAGTGCCGGCGAGGGAGACGGTGCCGGTGTAACTGCCGCCGCCCTGCTGGGAGAAGTACAGGACGATGACGTCGTCGGGGCGGCTGGCGAAGATCTGCCGCCGGTAGGTGACACCGGACAGGGTGTACGAGGCGCTGACGAAGCCCTGGGCCAGGTCGAGGGTACGGCGGTAGTTGTCGACCGAGCCCAGGTCGTGCGCGGGGATGTCGACGGTGAGCTCGGCCAGCAGCGTCAGGGAGCCGAAGTCGTCGCGGCCGTAGGGGAATTGGCCGTCACTCTGCAGGGTGTCGTTGCGGCCGCCGGTCCACAGGGTGGAGTCGGTGATCGTCAGCAGTTCGGCGGCGGGATCGTTGCTCGTGAGCGCTCCGAGGCGCCCGTTTCCGACCGGCAGGCCCTGCTGGATCATCGAGGTGGGGGAACCGGGGGCCCGCCACCACAACTGGTTCTTCGCGGCGGCGGCCGCGGACAGCAAGGGGGAGGAAGCCGGCCGGAGCGGGGCCGCCGAGGCGGTGAAGGCGGGCAGACCGCCGAGCGCGGCGACCGCGCCGGCTGTGGAGGCGAAGGTCAGAAAGCGTCTGCGGCTCGGGTGGTTGTCGGATGACTCGGGGTGCTGAGTGTCCACGTTGTGCACTCCATGTCCGAGGGAAAGGGCGCATGCGGGAACGACGGACGGGGGCCGTCGTGAGACGGACTGATCAGGGCGGGGACTGGTCACGCGGATTTGGGTACGTCGATCCGGTCGATGTCGGGGGAGTAGTCCCAGCCGCTGTCGAATGTGATCGTGTTGGTGCCCGCCTTGAGGGCGAGCTGGACGCTGACGGTCTCGACCGTGCTCCAGTCGCCGGTGGAGGGGAACTTCAGACTGGTGCCGTGGCCGCTGTTGGAGTAGACGGTCACCGAGCGGGGATCGCCGCTGACATAGGCGACGTTGACGGTGTAGATACCGTCCTTCTTCACCGTGATGTCGTTGAACTGCAGCTTGCTGTCGAGGTACAGGTTGCCGACCTTCTTGCCGCCGGAGCAGGAGTCGCACGAGGCGACGGAGGCGTTCCCGGTCAGGGTGTTGTCGCCGGACTCGGCCTCGTAGCGGGTGGTGGCGAGGGAAGCGCCGCCGGGCTTGACGGTGAACAGCCGGGAGCCGTGTGCGGGCACCGTCGAGGTGATCCGGTTCTTGTACGTGCCGAGGTCCTGGTGGTTCCACAGGTCGCGCACGGCGGCCGCGCCGGTGAAGCCGAAGGAGGCCCAGTCCGCGGTGACGGAGGCCGGCGAGCCGCCGAGGTTGAACAGCGCGACGGTGTAGGTGCCGTCGGGGTTCTTGGTTCCCCAGACCTGCTGGTCGCCCATCGGTGTGACGGGACGTGCGACGGGCGAGGTGTTCTGGTCGACCGCTATGACCTCCTGGTTGGTGAGCAGGGAGAGGCCGTAGCTGTCGAGCTGGGTGAGGTCGTCACCGGTGAACAAGGGCGACTTGTCGATGGCCCACAGCGTCATGTAGCTCTGCCGCTCGGCCTTGGTGAGGCCGTCCATGGCGCCGTTGCCGACGTCGATCGCGTCGAGGTCGTTCCAGCCGCCGGGGCCTGCCTCGCGGCTCCACGCGGGGGCGTCGTTCCAGCGGTCGTTGACCGAGTTCTCCCAGGTGACCAGGGTGTTGCAGTAGCACTCCACGTCGGTGTCGATGCGCCAGCCGTTGGAGTACTTCTTCCAGTCCGCGGCGTGGGAGATGTCGAGGGACCAGGACAGCTCCAGGTGGATCGGCCGCCCGGTGCCGGCGATGGCCTGGTGCCATGCGGCGACGTCGGCGACGTTGTTGTAGTTGTCACCGGACTTGGACGAACCGGGGCCCACACCGTCGAGCTTGAGGAAGTCGTAGCCCCAGCCCGCGAGCAGCCGCGCCTGCGAGTCGATGTACTTCTGCGCGCACGGGTTGTCGAAGTTCAGCTTGTAGGCGCTGTCCCAGCCATTGGTGGTGCGCAGGTCCGGGTAGACGACGTCCGCGGTGGTGCAGCCCGGGGCGTCGTGGACCGGCACCTTGCCGTCGCCGTACGCCCCCTTCTCCAGGCCGACGGGCAGATAGATACCGGCCTTGAGGCCCTTGGTGTGGATGTGGTCGGCTACCGACTTCATGCCGTGCGGGAAGCGCACGGGGTCGGGTGTCTGCCGGCCGTACTGGTCGAACTCGGAGGTCCAGTTCTTGTCCATCCACCAGCCGGCGTCGATGTTGACGTGGTCGTAGCCGTACTTCTTCAGCGTGGTGGCCAGGGCGTCCGTCTGCTTCAGTACGTTCGCCTCGGTGAGGTAGCTGTAGTTGCCGTCCGGGTTCAGGCCCGGGTACTGGGAGGACTGCATGCTCCAACTCGACCAGCCCATGTACGGCTTGTCCGCCGGGCCGGGGGTGGTGGTGTCCCCGGCCGCCGGAGCCGAACTGGCCGCCGCGGCCGCGGACTTGGAGGCGACGGGCGCTGTCTGAGTGGCGGCGGCCGGGACCGCGGTGCCGAGCGCGGTCGTGACGGCCAGCACCAGCATGGCTCTGAGGGAACGGCGCGTGAGGCCGGGGAGGGCTCTGGAGGGGGATGAGGGCATGGCTCGCCTCCTGCTGTTGCGGTGAGTGGGGTGATGCGGCGGAACGCGGTGGGGGCCGGGGTATCGCTGAGATCTGGGCTAGGGGAGGTCGGTGACTGTGGCGGACCGCGGGCTGCGGCTCCGCGGCGTCATGGCTGTCCCTCGTATGTGTCCGACCCCATGAAGGACTGGATTGCGGTGGCCGCGGCCCCGCGCGCCCACTCCTCGAAGGGCAGCGGACGGGTCATCACGTCACACTGCGAAGCCGTACCGAAGGCGGAGGCGGCGAATGCGTCCCGGATGCCTTCGGCGTAAAGGTCGTACGCGGCCAGGCCCTCCCCGGAGATGACCACCCGCTCGGGACCGAGGAGGTTCACCAGGGAGGCGATGGCCTTGCCGATGGCTTCACCGGCCTGTGCGTAGACCGCTCGGGCACCGGCGTCTCCACCGTGGGCCAGGTCCAACGCCTCGGCAGGATCGGTCAGTTGCCTGCCCGTGGCCGCGCTCACCGCGCGGAGAATCGCGGGGTCCGCCGCGATCGCCTCCACGCATCCGCGATTGCCGCAGTGGCAGAGCGGGCCCCTCGGGTCGAGGGACAGATGCCCGATCTCGCCGGCCACACCGTGCGCGCCCGAGACCACCCGGCCGTGCACCACCAGGCCGCAGCCGACGCCGGCGCCCACGGTCACCAGGGCGAAGTCCGAGAGTCCGACTCCGGCCCCGAACCAGTGCTCGGCGACCGTGAGCGCCCGCACGTCGTTGTCGACCGTGACCGGCAGACCCGTCGCGGTGGCGGCGAGCTCGGCGAGCGGTACGTCGCGCCACTCCAGGAAGGGGGAGTAGCGGACCAGTCCGTTCGCGCGGTCCACGTCCCCCGAGATCGCGATGCCCAGCCCCCGTACCTGCACACCGAATCCGACGGCCTCGATGAGCAACTCCTGCACCAGCGCGGTGATGGCGGGCAGTACGGCCTGCGGCTCGCGGCCCGTGAGGGCTACGTGCCGGGACACCCGGATACGGCAACACAGGTCGGCCAGCACGCCGATGATCTCGTCACCGGTCACCTTCACACCGATGAACAGCGCCCTTCCCGCGTCCACCGACACCAGGGTGGCCGGACGCCCCACCGCGGGCCGGGCCTCCTCGTCCGCGCCCTCGACGAGATAGCCGAGCTCCATCAGCGGCCGGACCGCCTTGGTGACCGCGGCCGGAGAGAGCTTGGTGCGCCGCCCCACCTCGGCCCGGGTGAGCGGGCCGTGGGAGAGCAGCGTGGTGAAGACCAGGGAGGCGGCCGGAGTCATGGTGGGAGCCGACTCGCGGGCGAAGGTCGGGCGCATGGCCGGAAACCTAAGGTCGGATCTTTTCCGCTGTCAATAAAAAAACCACACTTGTTCCAGTACCTGGAGGGGGCGGCGTTGAGCCGATGAAAGTAAGGCCTGTGGGCGCGTTACACCACCGAATCGATGGCGCGGATCTCGGGGGTTGCCCATCCAGATGAGAGAGTGGAGGCATAGAACTGCAGCCGGGAGTTGGCTGTGCCAGAACCGGCCACTTAGGGGACCGGCGCCTCCTTCGAGCACCTCTACGCGATAGCCGACGGCGAGGTCATGTCCGACAAGGGCGAGCCCGAAGTCGTCCTCTGCGTGGACGAGTTCGGACCGGTCAACCTGATGGCCCACCTGGGCCGGCAGTGGGCCGGCACTCCAGCCGGACTTCCGTGTTTCTTCTGGTCAACGGGTTGGCGCGGGCGCGGTGCCGACCGCGTGAGACGTCAGCCCGCGGGGGTGTTGTAGTTGACGATCCCCTCCACCATGAGGGCGACCGCACCGGCCAGCGGGTTGGCCGTCCCCATGCACACGACGTCGGGCAGCTTGTGCGCCTCGCTCTCGGTGACCGCCACCATGCCCCAGAACGCGTTGAAGCCCGAGGGATCCGCCGGCTTGTCCGTGGCCGCCCCCACGGTCAGGACCCCTCCCACCTCGGTCACGGCCAACGCGCCCATCTGCCGCAGCGTGTCGTGATCCCGTTCCTCGGCGGCCACCACACTCCAGTCCGCGACCTCCAGCCGCCGGAAGGCGTCCAGGAGCTTGCCCGGTGTATCCGGCCCCGCGACAACGATGTCGGGCAGCACGAGGGCCACCGGCCCCCGTGTCAGCGGCAGGGCGGACCGTATCGCCCCGTCGAGACCGGGTCCGAACGACTCCGCCTGGTAGACGAAGACCATCTGGAAGATGTCGGCATAGCGAGCGAGATGACTCACCGTGTCCAGCTTGTGCGGCCCGAACACGACGACCAGGCGCACATTCAGTCCGCTCTTGGCGAGTTCGACGACGGCTTCCAGGCTGCGGTCCAGCACCGTGACCCCGGGAGCCAGACAGTGCAGCTCCTTCGGGTAGGGCGCACCGAAACGTGTTCCGTGTCCGGCGCAGGGCAGGATGACTGAAACATCGGGTACGGGTGTGAACGAACTCTGCATCGCGTGGCACTCCGATTGTGTGGATGAGGGGGGCCTTGCACACCGCGCCGAGCACAGACTGCCCAGATCCGGCCACCACTGAACCTCCCGCCCCACGTGCACCGTAGGACCGGGGCGGCCGTTTCCGTAGCTCCCGAAGGCACAAGTCCGCTGCGACATGGCCGAGTTCACCTGGGCGACCGAGCGAGACGGCCGTCGGCCGCCCAGACCCACACGCGGCCTACACTGCTGCCGATCATTCCCGACGGCCGACGCATCACCACCGCCGACTAGCACTCCGGGCCTGGGCGGAAACGGCAGAAACGCATGCAAGACCCGACGAAAGAGGACGCTGAATGCGGGTGCTGTTGTCTACATACGGGACACGTGGCGACGTCGAACCGCTGGTGGCACTCGCCGTGCGGCTACGGGCGCTCGGCGCGGCGGTGAGGATGTGCGCCCCGCCGGACGAGGAGTTCGCCAAGCGGCTCGCAGGTATCGGCGTGCAGTTGGTGCCGGTGGGGCCACCGGTCAGGGAGTTGATGCGCGGGAAGACCCTGCCCTCGGCGGCGGACCTGGCCCGCTACCGCAACGAGTTGGTCGAGACGCAGTTCGGCGCCTTCCCCGGGGCGTTCGACGGATGTGACGTGGTGGTGGCGGCAGGCCTGGCTCAGGTCGCGGCGCGTTCCGTGGCCGAGGCCGCTGGTATCCGCTACGTGTACGTGAGCTATGCGGCGGTCCACCTGCCGTCACCGCACCACGCGCCACCGCCCCGGCCGGGCTGGCCGGAACCCGAGGCCGCCGACAACCGGACCCTCTGGGAGTGCGATGCCCGGAACGTCGACGCACAGTTCGGTGAGGCACTCAACCGTCACCGGGCAGCGCTCGGTCTGCCTCTGGTGAACAATGTGCGCGACCACATCCTCACCGACCGTCCCTGGCTGGCTGCGGACCAGGTCCTGGGGCCGTGGCGGGAGACCCCCGGCCTTGACGTCGTGCAGACGGGCGCATGGACCCTCCCGGACGAACGCCCCCTCCCGGCGGACTTGGCGGGGTTCCTGGACGCGGGCAGCCCGCCGGTCTATGTGGGCTTCGGCAGCATGTCCCCGGCCGAAGGCATCGGCGGTATGGCAGTCGATGCGATCCGCGCACAGGGTCACCGCGTGCTCGTGTCCCGTGGCTGGGCGGACCTCGATCTCCTCGACGACGGGGACGACTGCTTCGCCATCGGTGAGGCCAACCATCAGAACCTGTTCCGCAGGGTGGCCGCGGTGGTCCACCACGGTGGCGCGGGTACGACACTGACGGCGGCCCGGGCGGGCGTGCCGCAGGTGGTCATACCTCTCCAGCTGTCGGACAACCCGTACTGGGCCAGCCGGGTGGCGGCTTTGGACCTCGGTGCGGCCCTCGACGCTCCGGCCGCGACCGCCGAATCCCTGGGCGTCGCACTCAAGACCGCGCTGTCGCCCGAGACCCGCGCGCGTGCGAAGTCCCTGGGAGCCCGGCTCCGTACCGATGGAGCGGAGGTGGCCGCGCACCGGCTGCTCGACGAGTCGCGGTGAACGACGCCGGCTTGTAGTCACCGGAGTGAGCCATTGGTCCCATGTGGTCCACTACATGCGGATGGGCCCTTGATGTCGCATGCCGAACGTAAACAGCATTCCGCAATTAAATGGATGTGGCACTGGTCACAGTTGACCGCCCAATCGGAGCGCATTTAGCATCATCGCAAATAGGCCACCGCACGGGCGGCCGAATAAATACAAGCGTCCATAACCTTCACTTCGCGCACACTTCGCGCACCCTTCAGGAATTCACTCAACGGCGTTATAAGGGCGTTGAACAGGTAAGACGGCCCGCCGTCTCGGCATTGCTTTCAGATCGCACGCCGATCGCGACGCACACGTTCTCGACGTCGGTCCGATACTCCGGGAACGCCGGAACTGTTTTCCGTCACGCTTCTCTTCTCGTGAAGGGTAATCCGTGTCTTTGCCCCGAATCGCAGTCAGTAAACATTCCGGCGAGGAAACAGAGTCCGCGCCCTTGTCTCTGGCGCAGGAGCGTCTGTGGGTCATGGCGCGCATGGACGGGGACGCAGGCGCCGCCTACAACGAGCCGATGCCCTTCGACATTCGGGGGCCGCTGGACCAGGACCTGCTCATCAAGGCGCTGGATCTGCTCGCGACCCGGCACGAGGCCCTGCGGACCCGGCTGGTCCCCTTCGAGGGGTCGGCTCTCCAGGTCGTCGATCCGCCGGACACGGGGTTCCCGGTGACCTTCGAGGATCTGACGGGCCTGCCGGACCGGGCCGAACGACTCACGCGCATACGGGCCAAGGTGGAGGGCGCCCCCTTCCGCCTGGGGGAGGAGCCCATGGTGCGCGGCTGCCTGATATCGCTCCAACCGCACCATCACGTACTGATCCTGACGGCGCATCACCTCGTCTTCGACGGCTGGTCCCGCTCCCTGCTGCTGAGAGAGCTGGGGCTGGTGTACTCCGCGCTCCAGCAGGGGCAAGAGGTCTCGCTGCCCGCACTGACCTGGCAGTACAGCGATTACACGCGCTGGCAGTGGGAGTGGATGTCGACAGACGAGCCCCTCGCGCACGCCGACTACTGGACCACCGCGCTGGCCGGCACCCCGGCCGTGGTCTCCCTGCCGACCGACCGGCCCCGCCCGCCCGAACAGGACTTCCGCGGCGCCCGGTTACCCGTGACCGTCGACGAGGAGCTGACGCGGGCCCTGCGCGCGCTGGCAGCCGACAACGATGTCTCCCTCTACGCGACCGTCCTCACCGGCTGGTCAGTGCTGCTGTCCCTGCTCTCCGGGCAGGACGACATCGTTGTCGGCGCCCCCACCTCCAACCGCCGGCGCGGGGATGTCGAGGGGCTGATCGGTTTCTTCGTCAACACCGTCGCCGTACGCGCGGACCTCTCCGGCTCGCCCAGTGTCAGGGATGCCCTGAAGGGGGTGAACCAGCGGATCCGTGACGCCCTGCACCACGTCGACCTGCCCTTCGAGCGAGTCGTCGAACTGGTCAACCCACCGCGCAGCCCCGCCTGCACCGTCCTGTTCCAGACCATGTTCGCCTGGGTCCCCTCCATGCGCAGGGAGCTCGAACTGCCGGGTCTGAGGGTCGAGCTCCGGGAAGACGCCGCCCACGTTCCCGCGAAGTTCGACATGGTCCTGGCCCTGGCCGACGAGGGCCGGCACCTCACCGGTGAGATCGACTACGCGGTGGCGCTCTTCGACCGGACGACGGTCGAACGGTACCTGCGCCAGTTCCTCCGCGTGCTGCGCCTCATGACCGAGCGGCCCGACGCCGAGATCACCGACCTGACACTGCTCGACGAGGACGAACAGCGGGCGCTCCTCGCCGACTTCAGCATGGGGCCCGCGGTGCCCGACACCGAGTCGCCGGGTGTGCTGGAGCGCTTCGCCGCACAGGCCCGCGAACGCCCCGCGCAGTGGGCGGTGGTGGCCCACGACGGGGAGCTGGACTACGCGGCACTCGACCGCCGGGCCAACCGGCTCGCCCACGCGCTGATCGCCCGCGGTGCCGGCCCCGACCGTGTGGTGGGCCTGCACGCCGGACGGACGACCGACCTCGTCGTCGGTGTCCTCGGGATCCTCAAGTCCGGAGCCGCCTACCTGCCCCTCGACCCCGGCCAGCCCCCGGAGCGGCTCGCCGCCATGGTGAGCGACGCCGCGCCGGTCCTGGTGCTGACCGACCGGGGGGACGACGACGGACAACCGTGGGAGCGCCTGACGAAGGTGGAGGTGGAGGGGACGCACGACGAGGCGCCGGACGTCGCCACGGACCCGGCCCGGCTCGCCTATGTCATCTACACCTCGGGATCGACCGGCCGCCCCAAAGGTGTGGCGGTGACGCACGGCAGCGTCGTCAATCTCTTCGACCACTGGCGCGACCTCATGGGGGACGCCCCCGGCGAGGCGGCCTCGGCCTGGTCGAGCATCGGCTTCGACGCGTCGGTGCACGAACTCCTCGTCCCGCTCACCACTGGCGCCGTACTCCACCTGGTCCCCGACGAACTGCGCGGTGACCCCCGGGAACTGCTGGACTGGATGCGCGAACGCAAGGTCACCCAGGCGTTTTTGCCCCCGTCCTACGTTCTGTGGATCGGCGAGGACCCGGCCGCACGGCTGGCCGGATCGAGCCTGCGCCAGCTCCTCACCGGAGTGGAATCCCTGCCCGAGAACACCCTGCACCGCATGCGTGAGCTGCTGCCCGGCCTGCGCGTCTGCTTCGGCTACGGCCCGACCGAGGCCACGCTCTACTCCACCGCCTACACCGACCCGCAGCCGTACGAGCGGTCGTGTCCCATCGGCCGGCCGCTGCGCGGCACACGCCTGTACCTGCTCGACAGCCGGATGCGCCCGGTACCCGTCGGAGTCCCCGGCGAGGTCTACCTCGGCGGGGCGAGCCTGGCCCGCGGCTACCTGAACCGCCCCGACCTCACAGACGAACTCTTCGTGCCCGACCCGTTCGTCCCCGGTGAACGGCTCTACCGCACCGGCGACCTGGCGCGCTGGTTGCCGGACGGCAACGCCGAGTACGTCGGCCGCCACGACGATCAGCTCAAGCTGCGCGGCTTCCGCATCGAACCCGGCGAGGTCGAGGCGGCGCTGCTGGCGGTCCCCGGGGTGCGGGAGGCCGTCGTCCTGGCCGATCGCGACGCACCCGGCGGCCCCCGCCTGGTGGCCGGCGTGGGCTGCGAAACCGAGGCCACGCGGATGCCGTACGAGTGGCGCGCGGCCCTGGCGGACCGGCTGCCGGACTACATGATCCCCGCCGTGGTCGCCGAGTTCCCGCGCCTGCCGCTGAACCGCAGCGGCAAGGTCGACCGGGCACAGGTGCTGCGCGCCACGGCCGCGGCCCTCGCGGGGCGGGTCAACGCGGCAGCACCCCGTGACCACGTGGAGATGGCGCTGTACCGGATCTGGCGCACGGTGCTACTGCACCCGGACATCGGCATCGGCGACAACTTCTTCGAGCTGGGCGGCACCTCGATATCGGCGATCAAGATGGCCTCCGCCGTCGAGCGGGAACTCGGCGTCGCCCTGCCGGTCCGGGACGTCCTGCTGCACCCCACGATCGAAGCGCTCGGCGAGCGGGTGCGCGGCCACGGCCGGGTCGCGCGGTCCAGCAGTCTGGTCGAGTTCCGTGCGGGCGGCGGGCGGCGGCGCGTGGTCTGCGTGCATCCCGCCGGCGGCACCGCCTTCTGCTACCTGCCGCTGTCCGCCGAACTGGCCGACGACATCGGCGTGGTGGGGCTCCAGGCGCCCGGCATCAACCCCGGCGAGTCCACCCTGCCCGGTGTCGAGGCGATGGCCGAGGAGTACCTGCGGCTCGTCGGTCCCCGCCCCGACGAGGCACTGGTGCTGTGCGGGCTCTCCTACGGCGGTCTCGTCGCCCATGAGATGGGGCGCCGGCTGGCGGCAGCCGGCCACGATCAGGTGAGCGTGGTCCTCCTCGACACCCACGGCGCCCAGGACGACGGGCAGCGCGCCGCGCTCGCGCCGGTCGGCATGGCGGAGTTCCGGGACAAGCTGGTGCGTTTCAACGGCATGTACCCGGGCATCGACGACGACCAGGTCGCCCGGTACCTGAACGTCTACAACCACCACCGCGAGACGGCCCGCGACTACGCCGTCCCCGCGTCGCCCGCCCGTGTCGTCCTGATGCAGGCGACAGCCGTGGAGGAGTCGGACGCCGAGGACGCTGCCGCCCGCCTGCGCGCGTTCTGGCGGCAGCGGGCCCTCGGTGGGTTCGCGGTCGAGCCGGTCGCCTGCGGCCACTGGGACATGCTGGAGAGCGCCGAACTGCCCCGCGTCGCCGCCGTCCTCACCGCGGAGCTGCACCGGATGACCACCGCCCCCAGCCGGGACGCAACGGAGCGCACCGCACCTTCAGGCACGTCGGAGACACGATGACACCGCGCGGCGAGACGTCCCCCACCGACGTGGCCGGGATCGCCCTTGAGATTCACCGCCGAGCCCTTCGCACACCGCGCGCCGAGGCGGTCGTCGACGGCGATGTCAGCCTCGACTACGGGACGTTGAACGCGGCGGCCGACGCCGTCGCCCGGGAGCTGGAGCGCCAAGGCGTCGCCGCGGGGCAGGCCGTGGCGGTGGCGCTGCCGAGGTCGTGGCGGCTGGTCTGTGTGATGCTGGGCATCCTGCGGCTCGGGGCGCAGGTCGTGCCGCTCGACACGCAGAGCCCCGCCGAACGCCGGCACTTCATCCTCCGGGACTCCGCCGCCGTCGCTCTGGTGCACGAGACGGCCGAGAGCGCCGCCGAACTCCCGCAGGACGTGCGGACGTTCGCCGTACACGCCCTGCTGCCCGGCCTTCCGGAAGCGGCCGCCGCCGTGGAGGCCCCGTCCGCGCCCGGCGAGGTGTCCTTCCTCTTCTACACCTCCGGAACGACGGGCCTGCCGAAGGGAGTCGAGGTCCGCGACGCGGGAATCCGGCGCCTTGCACAACCCGGCTACATCCGCGTCGAGCCCGGCCAGCGCTACGGCTGCCTGGCCAACCCGGCGTTCGACGCGCTGAGTTTCGACGTCTGGGTGCCCCTGCTGACCGGTGGCTGCTGCGTGGTCCTGAACGACGCCGACGTGCAGACCCCCGAGCGGCTCGCCGAGGCGCTGCGGCGCGGCCGCGTGCACACCTTCTTCATCACCGCGTCACTGTTCAACGCGATGGCCACGGCCGTGCCGGACTGCTTCGCCGAGGCCGGCCAGGTGCTCGTGGGCGGCGAGCAGCTCAACGCCCAGGTGATCCGCCGCTGGTACCGGGACAACGCACGCAGCGCCGCCCGCCTGTTCAACGCGTACGGGCCGACGGAGGCCACCACCTTCGCCTTGTGCCATCCGATCCCGCCGGACTTCGACGGGGACGTGGTGCCGATCGGCCGGCCCTTGCCGCAGAGCGGCGCGGTCCTGGTCGTACCGGGCCAGGAGCGGGTCGCCGGGCCCGGTGAGGTCGGCGAACTCCTGCTGAGCGGAGCCGGGCTGGCCGTCGGGTACCGCAACCTTCCCGAGGAGACCGAGCGGCGTTTCGTGCGGCTGCCGTGGCTCGACGGCGGCGAGGAGCGGTACTACCGCACCGGTGACCTCGCACGGGTCGACCACGAGGGCCTGGTGGAGTACGTCGGACGCATCGACCGGCAGGTCAAGGTCCGCGGCTTCAGGATCGAGCCCGGCGAGGTGGAGTTGCGCGTGCTCACCCACCCGGCCGTCCAGCGCGCCCACGTGTGCACGCGCCGTGCGGGCCCGGAGGGGCCGAGGGAACTGCTGGCGTTCGTCGTCCTCCAACAGGAGCTGTCCTACGAGGAGTTCGACCGTCACCTGGCAGCCCGTCTGCCCGTCTACATGCGCCCCCATCAGATCCATCTCGTGGCCGGGATTCCGCTGAACGCCAACGGCAAGGTCGACCAGGCCGCTCTGCTGCGGCAGGCCGGCCGGCCCTGGCGGCCCGCCGCCTCCGACGCGGGCGCACCGGCCGCGACGGAGACCGAGCGCCAGGTCGTCGCCCTGGCCGAGGAGATCCTCGGCACCACCGGCCTCGGGCCCGGTGACCGCTGGATCGCCAGCGGCGGCGACTCCTTGAAGGCGCTTCGGTTCTGCTTCGCCGTACGACAGCGCTGGGGCCGCGAGCTGACGCAGGCGGCCGTCCTGCACGGCGACCTGGCCGCCGTCGCCCGGTCCCTCGCCGCGGCCCGTCCCGGCGAGGAGAGCGCGGTGCCGGCACCGGTGGTCTCCGGCGCCCGCTCGGCACCCGCCACCAGCGAACAGCAGCGGCTGTGGCTGCTGCAGCGCCGCGCTCCGGGCTCTCGGGCCTACTCAGTCCACCAGGTCTTCGGCGTGGACGGCCCCGTCGACACCGCCGCGCTCAGGCGAGCACTGCGCGGCCTGGTGGTACGGCATGAAGCGCTGCGGACGGGTTTCACCCTCGGCCCGGACGGCCTGGAGCAGACCGTCGGTGAGCCGTACGACCCCTGGCAGGAGCCGGGCCACGGGCGGGCCTGGGACGAGGAGGAAGCGCACACCTTCGCCGACACCTTCTTCGCCGAGCCCTTCGACCTCGCCGTCCCCCGTATGCTCCGTGCCTGCTGGCTGCCGCGCGACGGCGGCGGCAGGCTCCTGCTGCACCTGCACCACATCGCCGTGGACGGCTGGTCGTTGAGCGTCCTGCTGCGCGACCTGTCGGCCGCCTACGCCGGAAGCGGCCGCGACGAGGTACCCGCTCCGACCCCGCTGGACTTCGCCGTCTGGCAGCGCAACCGGTTCGCGAGCCCGGCGTACCGGGCGCAGCGCGACGAACTCCTCGCGTTCTACCAGGGGTTGGCCGAGCCGCAGGAGCCGCTGCCGGACCGGGACACGGATCCGGCACCTCGGGCGCGCGTGCTGCACACGCAGCTCGACGCCGCTCGGCGTGACCAAGTGGACCGGTTGTGCGCCGAGTTCGCACTGACCCGGTTCCAGATCCTGCTGAGCGTGTTCTCCTGGTGCCTGTACGGCGTGCGGGGCCTGGTCCGCCCGCGCATCGCCGCACCGGTCGCGGGCCGCCCGGTGCGCGAGTTCGAGAACAGCGTGGGCATGATGGCGAACACCGTGCTGCTGCCGCTGACCGTCGCGCCCGGTGAGGACCTGCGCTCACACCTCGCCCGTACCGGCACCGGCACGGGGCAGGTGCTGGGACGCCAGGACGTGGCGCTCACGGACGTCCTGACCGGCTGGGAGAGCGTCGGCGACAGCACACCGTTCGACTTCCTGTTCGTCCTGGAGAACACCGACTTCGGGGCGCTGCGGCTGTCTGGCTGCACCGCGCGGCCCCTGTGGTGGGCGGCACCGGAGGCCAAGTGCCCGATGACGGTCTCCGTGGTCGAGCACGCGGACGGGCTGGACGTGTTGTGGGAGTACGCAGAGGACCGCTTCACCGACGAGGACGTCGAGGCGATGGCGCAGCTGTTCGGGCGGGGCGTGGACGCGCTCGCGGCCGGCGGCGGCTCCCGCGCGCGTGAACTCGTCGCGCCCTACCGGCGGTCCCTTCCGCGGCACGGGCGCGGACCCGCCCCGGAGCCCGGCTTCAGCACGGTCGCCGAAGGCTTCGCCCGGCAGGTCGCCCGCACTCCGCACGCCCCCGCCGTCGTCACGGCCGACGGCACCACCCTGAGCTACGCGGCCCTCGACGCCCGTGCCGCGGCCCTCGCCGCGGAACTGGCCGACCGTTACCCGATCCCGGCCGACAGCAGTCCCTGCCGGGCGGCCCTGTACCTGGATCCCTCCGCCGAACACGTGGTGGCGCTGCTGGCGCTGGCTCGGCTGAACGTCACCGCCGTCCCCCTCGATCCCTCCTACCCGGCTCACGTGCTGCGCCGCGTCCTCGACCGGACCGACCCGCTGTGCGTCCTGACCACGCGGGACAGCTCGCCCGCGCTGGAGACGCTGCTCCCGGACGGTGTGGCGCGCCACCTCGTCGTACCACCGCACGACGACGCCCGCCCCTCGCACACGCCACCGCACAACGGCGCCCGCCCCCTGTACACCCTGTTCACCTCCGGCTCCACCGGCGTCCCCAAGGGCGTCCAGATCCACGACCGCACCCTGTGCGACCTGATCAGGTGGCAGTCCGGTCCCGGCGGCCTCACCGCCCCCGCGGCCACCCAGCAGTTCTCGATGCTGGCGTTCGACGTGTCCTTCCAGGAGATCTTCGGGACCCTGTGCACAGGTGGCACCCTCCAGCTCATCCGTCCCGAGTGGCGTCAGGACGCTCCCGCGCTCCTGGACCGGCTGGAGTCCGCGGGCACCGAGCGCGTCTTCATGCCCTACGTGGCCCTGCAACTGCTCGCGGAGTACGCCGTCCGCCTGAACAGGTATCCCTCCCGGCTGCGCGACGTGGTCACCGCGGGCGAGCAGTTGGTGTGCACGGACAGCATCCGGCGCTGGTTCGCCGGACTGCCCGGGGCGCGCTTGTTCAACCACTACGGCCCGACCGAGACACATGTGGTCAGCGCCCTGTGCCTGGAGGGAGATCCCGGGCTGTGGCCCGAGCGGCCCGCCATCGGGCGCCCGGTGGCCGGCGCCGATCTGCGGGTGGTGGACGCCCAGGGCGACCCGGTCCCGGCCGGGTGCACCGGCGAGCTGCTGATCGGCGGGACCATGACCACCCGCTGCTACCTCGGCGAACCCGCACGCGACGACACCCGGTTCGTCGAACTCCCCGGCGCGGGACTGTTCTACCGCAGCGGCGACCGGGCGTTCTTCGACCGTGCGGGCCTGCTGCACTACGCGGGCCGCGACGACCAGCAGATCAAGGTGAGCGGGCACCGGCTCGAACTCGGCTCCGTCGAGGCGGCTCTGCTGCGCCATCCGGCGGTGGTCAACGCCGTTGTCACAGCCGAGGGCGGCCGGCTGACGGCGGGCCTGGAGGTCCGTGACGAGGCACCGTCCGCCGACGACCTGACCGCGCATCTGTCGGCCCTGCTGCCCTCCTACGTCCGTGTGGACCGCTTCCGCAGGCTGGAGAGGCTGCCCCGCACTCCCAGCGGCAAGCTGGACCGGCAGGCGGTCGTCCGGGCACCGGGGGAGGAGATACGCCGTTCCGTCGTCGTCCGCGCGGGCCTGTCGGCCGAGGAGGAGCGCCTCAGCGCCGCTTTCGAGGAGGTCACCGGTTCGGTGATCGCACCGGACCAGACCTTCTTCGAGGCGGGTGCCTCCAGTCTCGCTCTGATGCGCTTCCACCTGCACTGCAGCACGGCGCTCGGTCTGCGCTTCAGCGTCGCGGACCTGTTCGAGCACGTCACCGTCCGCTCCCTGGCCCGCCACCTCACCGCCCCACGGACCCTCACCCCGCCGGCCGCGAAGGACGACGCACCCCTCGACCCCGGCGAGCCGGTGGCGGTCGTCGGCATGGCGGTACGCGTGCCCGGCGCCCCGGACCTGGGCGCCTTCTGGGAGCTGGTCGTCTCGGGGGGCACCGGAATCCGCCGTATCGACGCGCCGGAGGGAGTCGTCGGCGCGCACAGCACACTCGACGGCATCCTCGACTTCGACCCGGGCCACTTCGGCATCAGCCCTCAAGAAGCACGTGTGATGGACCCCCAGCAGCGTCACCTGCTGATGGCCGGCGTGCAGGCCCTGGCACACGCCGGAGTGACGGACACCCCGGAAACGCGGGTGGGCCTGGTGGCCGGTGCCGGGGAGAACACCTACTTCCAGTCCCTGCTGCGCGAGGCGGACCGCGACCGGCTGCCCGACGGCTTTCAGCTCGCGCTGCACCACGAGAAGGACTTCCTGGCCACGAAGGTGGCCTACCACCTCGGGCTGACCGGTCCCGTCTTCAGCGCCCAGACAGCCTGCTCCAGCTCCCTGGTCGCCGTGCACCTCGCCGCCGGTCTGCTCAGACAGGGCGAGGCCGACGTGATGCTGGCCGCGGGAGTACTCATCGACCCCGGGCTGACCGGCGGCTACCGCTACCGCCCGCAGCACATCTTCTCCGCGGACGGCGACTGCCGGCCCTTCAGCGACGACGCCACCGGCACGGTCGGCGCGAGCGGCGTCGGCGTCGTCGTCCTCAAGACGCTGCGGCAGGCGCGCCGCGACGGCGACACCGTCCACGCGCTCATCACCGGCTCCGCGATCAACAACGACGGTGCGGCGAAGATGAGTTACACCGCGCCGTCCCTGGCCGGACAGCGGGAGGTGATCCAAAGCGCCCTGTCCCGCGCCGGACGCACCGGCGCCGACCTCGGCTATGTGGAGGCCCACGGCACCGGCACCCGGCTGGGCGATCCGATCGAAGTGGCGGCGCTGCGGCAGGCGTTCGACGTGAGTGAATCCGGCCGCTGCGCACTGAGCTCCGTCAAGAGCCAGCTGGGCCACCTCGGCGCGGCCGCCGGCGTGGTGGGTCTCGTACGGGCGGTCCTCGCCGTGCGCTTCGGAATCCTCCCGCCCAACCTCAACTTCCGTGCTTTCAACCCGGAGATCGGCCCCGATCCCACGCCCTTCCACGTCCCGGTCGAAGCCACGCCCTGGCCCGAGGGACGTCAACGGGTCGCCGCGGTCAGCAGCTTCGGGATCGGCGGCACCAACGCCCACGTCATCGTGGAGGAGGACACCGCGCCCGGACCGGTGGCCGTCCGCGAGGTACCCGAGTGCCTCGTGCTGTCGGCCTCCAGCGCGGACACGCTCGCCGCCGACGCCGCTCGAATCGCCGACCACCTCCAACGGCACCCGGAGCGCCTCGGGTCGGTGCTGCGTCACCTCCAGGCCGGGCGGGTCGCCCGCCGCCTGCGGGCCGCGGCCCCCGTGGCGGACGCCGCCGCGGCCGTGCGCTGGCTGCGCACGGTGGCCGAGGGAGGGGTGCCGCCGGGTGCCGCGGACCCGGACGCCGTGGCGGTCCGCGCGGCCGGCCGGACGGCCCACGAGCTCGCTGAGGCCTGGGCCGCCGGACGCCCCGTCGAGTGGGGGCCCGGCGCCGCTCCGGCGCCCTGGGACTTCCCGCCCCCGTCCTTCTCCCTCGCGGAGTACGACTTCGACCGGCTGCCCGAGGCCTCGCGTGAGACCCCGGCCGCCGCACCCCGGCGGCTGCCCCGGAAGGACTGGCTGCACCAGCCGCACTGGGTCCGGGTACGCCGTGCCACGCTCGCGGACACCGCCGGGCCGGCCGACCGCGCGTCCGCCGTGGTCGTCGTAGCCTCGAAGAACACTCCGCAGGCAGCGCTCGCGCCCTTCCACGCGGTGGCGTCGCGAGTGATACGGGTGCACCCGGCCGGTGCGTTCGCCCGCACAGGACCGGACGCCTACGACGTGGACCCCGCCGATGCGGCGTCCGTGCGCCGGCTGCTCGACGCGCTGTCCGAGGACGGTGCTGCGGCCTCCACCGGCATGGAGTGGGTGCACGCCCTGCCGCTCGACGTGTCGGGGCCGGTCGGTCCCGGCACCCTGGAACACGCCCGTCACACCTGCCTGGACAGCACGGCGGCCCTGGCCCAGGCGCTGACCGCGCGGGCCGGCTCCCCACGTGTGTGGTGGCTGTCGTACGGAGCCCGGCCCGTGGCAGGAGCGGTGGAGCGGCCCGAACTGGCGCTTCTCGCCGGGCCGGTCGAGGTCGCCTCGCAGGAGTCCGCCCTGAACGGCCACTGGCTCGACCTCCCGGACGGCGACCTCACCCGCTGGGCCGGACCTGTGGCCGCGGTCGTCGCCGGAGCACGGGAGGCCGGTCGTTCCGGCGGATCTGCCCTGCCGCGCCAACTCGCGCTGCGGCACGGTTACTGGTGGCGGCCGGAGACCCTGCCCGTACCGGAGCCGGAAGGTACACGGTCCCTTGTGCCGTCCGGTGCGCACACCGTCCACCTGGTGCTCGGTGGCACAGGCGGTATCGGCCGCGCCCTTGCCGCCTGGCTGCTCGAACACACCCGCGGCCGGGTCCTGTTGCTGTCGAGAAACCCGCGGTTGCCCCAGCAGCTGAGCGAATGGGCACACCGCATCGACCTCGTCCCCGCGGATCTCACGACCATGCCCGTTCACGACGTGGCGGCGGCCGTCGGCGCCCACACATCACGGCTGGACGGTGTCGTCCACGCGGCCGGTCTCGGACACGGCGGGCTGCTCGTACGACGTGACGCGACCGCGATGCGCGAGGCCGCCGCGGTCCGCGAGCGGGGCGCACTCGTCGTCGAGCACCTGATCAGGGCCTTCCGCCCGGAGATCGCGGTCTACTGTTCCTCGATGTCCGCCTTGCTCGGCGGCATCGGCCAGAGCGACTACGCGGCCGGCGCGAGCCTCCTCGACGGCTTCGCCCACCACCGGGCCACGGAGACGGAGACGACCGCCCGGATCGCCATCGACTGGGACATCTGGAACGAGACCGGAATGGCGACCCGGGTCCTGGACACGGACAGCCGCCATCAGGCCCATCTCGCGGTCGGTCTGACTGTCGAGGAGGGCAAAGCGGTCTTCGGCCACGCCCTCGCCCTGCAACTGCCGCAACTCCTCGTGTCGACGACCGACATCGATGCCTCCCGGGCCTTTTATGCCCCTGCCGGCATCGCGGACCGGCCCACGGCACCCGGGCAGGCGCGGGACACCGCCGCCGCCGACGGTGCCGGGGAGCGAGCGGACGCCGTGGCCCGGGTGGTCCGGGATCTGCTGGGCGTGGCCGAGCTGGACCCCGAGGACTCGCTCTACGACCTGGGTGCCGACTCGCTGACACTGATCAGCCTGATCGCGCGGATCGAGGACGACTACGGCGTCGAGGTCGACCTCGCCTCCCTGAGTCACCGCGTCAGCCTCACGGAGGTCCTGAAACACGTCGAGGCGGCCCTCACCTCCGCCGAGGCGGGCACGGGCGCCTCCCGGGTCGCACTCGACATCTGGCAGGAGGGAACCGGTTCGGCCGTCCTGTGCCTGGTGCACCCCGTGGGCGGAGACGTCCAGGCCTACCGCTCCCTGGTGGCAGCGCTCGGACCCGAGCCGACGGTGTGCCTCATCGCCGATCCGGCACTGCGCAACGCCGAGATGCCCGCATGGTCACTGGCCGAGCGGGCCCGGCACTACGACGCGGCACTGCGTGAGCGCTTCGGCGGCCCGGACCACCGCCTTCACCTGGCCGGATGGTCCTACGGCGCACGTGTGGCGATGGAGATGGCGTGCCTCGCCGAGTCGGCCCACCAGCCACCGCAGGCGCTGTACCTGCTCGATCCGCCGCCGCCCCGGGCACAGGAGCTGGTCGCCGCCTACGACGAGGAACACCTGGAAATGGTGTTCGCCGCCGAACTCGGCGCCCAGGCCTCCTCGTTGCCGGCCGAGCACGCACAGGCGTACGCCGAGAGGCTGGCTCGCTGCTGCCGCGCCAACCTGCGCAGTCTCGGGGAACATCGCGTCCGGCCGCTCGTCTCGGTCCCCACGTATCTGTGGCTGGCCGAACACTCCACGGCGGGCATGCCCACCCCCGCCACCCCTCAAGAGCCGCAGCGCCAGTGGAACAGCTGCCTGCCCCCGTCCGCCGTACTCACCTACCTGCCCACGGACCACTACGGCATCGTCGCGGCACCCCACGTGGACACAGTGGCCGACACCATCAGGGCGAACCTGTAAAACCCCACCCCCCCTTGGAGATTGACATGGAGTCGTACGAGCGCGAAGCGCTGGAAGCGGTGACGACACGTCCCGTGCACCCCTACCGCACCCTCACCGTCGAACGGATCACCCCCGTTCTGGGCGCGGAGATCTCCGGCGTCGACCTGTCGCGGGAGATCCCGGCGGAGCAACTGGAGGAGATCCGGACCGCCTTCCGCGACCACCACGTCCTCGTCTTCCGGGATCAGACGATCACCGCCGAGCAGCACAAGCGCTTCGCCGCCGCCTTCGGAGAACTGCGCCCCGTCAACCCGCCGCCGCCCGAGGGCGATCCCTTCATCCTGGAGATCCGCACGACGTCGGCCGCGGCGAACGTGGCGGGCAACGGCTGGCACGCGGACGGCACCGCCGACGCCGAACCCTCCCTGGGCTCGATGCTCTACATCACCGAGATACCCGAGCCGGGATGCGGCGGCGACACCCTGTTCGCCAACATGCACCTCGCCTACGACATGCTCTCACCGGCGATGCGCGCCCTGCTGGAGCCGCTGACCGCGATACACGACGGCGCGCAGGCACTGGCGGGATACCCACTGCCCCCGGACTACGTCATCCCCAAGAGCGAACACCCGCTCATCGCCCGGCACCCCGAGACCGACCGCCGCCTGCTCTATGTCAACAAGGCCTACACCAGCCGTATCCCGCAGCTCTCCGTGGACGAGAGCCGGGCCCTGCTCGACCTGCTCTTCGACATCATCGCCCGCAGGCCGGTCCTGCACTGCCGCGTCCGCTGGACCCCGGGCACGCTCGTCTTCTGGGACAACCGGTGCGTCCAGCACCACGCAACGTACGACTACTACCCCTACGCTCGCTACGGCCAGCGCGTCGCCATCAACGGCGGTCCCGTCAAGGGCTGATGCCCTCGACACGTGTGGAGGAAGGACGGAGGCGTCGCTTCCAGAGAATCGTTCGGAGGCCGGACGAAGTCGGCGGGTCCCCATGAGGGAGGTCTGCGCCCGCCGGACACCGGTCACTGACCAGACCGGTCACCGATTCCGGAGGGGCCGGTGTGGTGTGTCGCAGGCAGCTGTGTTCGTCAGGTGAAGTGTGCTTCACTGGAGCCCGCAAAGTCGCGCACGGACCGAGGCCGCCGATGGCGGCTGCCGGAGGAGCCATCATGAGCAATGCGGAGTTTCCAGAGGCCGGTACCACCGCGGGCGCGGTGCGCGGCCGCCGCGAGCAGGGCCTTGCCGTCTTCCGTGGCATTCCGTATGCGCAGCCGCCGGTGGGCGAGGCCCGGTTCGCGGCGCCGCGGCCGGCGGAGCGCTGGAACGGCATACGGGAGGCGTTCGCGTTCGGTCCGCCGCCCCCGCAGGAGCCGCTCGGACCCGACGCCGGGCCCGTCGGCACCGTCCCGGCCGGTGACGACTGGCTGACGGTCAACGTCTGGACCCCGGAAGCGGACCCGACGGCGCGACGCCCGGTGATGGTGTGGATCTACGGCGGCGCCTACAAGGTCGGCTCTGCCGACGACCCCGCCTACGACGCCGGTCGGCTCTCCCGGGACGGCGAGTTGGTCGTGGTGACCTTCAACTACCGCGTGGGCATGGAGGGTTTCGCACGGATCGAGGGAGCCCCGGCGAACCGGGGACTGCTCGACCAGGTGGCCGCCCTGGAGTGGGTGCGGGAGAACATCACCGCCTTCGGCGGCGACCCGGACCAGGTCACCGTCTTCGGCGAATCGGCCGGCGCCGGATCCATCGCCTCGCTGATGGCCATGGAGCGGGCCCGGGGCCTGTTCCGGCGGGCCATCGCGCAGAGTGTGCCGGGCACGTTCTTCTCGGACGCGCTGGCCGCGGACATCGCCGAGGCGATCGCGGGTGAACTGGGGTTGCGCCCGACGGTGGCCGACCTGTCGGGGGTGGACCCGCGCAAACTGACCGAGGCGGGGGCCGCGTTGAGCGCCCGAATGCGCGAGTACCTCCACCGGTGGGGCCCGGTCGCCCTCACCCCGACTCCGTATTCGCCCGTCGTCGACGGTGAGGTCCTCCCCGCCACGCCATGGGAGGCACTCGCGGGCGGATCCGCACGGGACATCGAGCTGATCGCCGGGCACAACCGGGACGAGTACCGGCTCTTCCTCCTGCTCGGCGGACTGCTCGGCCAGGTGGACGACAACCTCGCGTCGATGGCGCTGGGGCTGTTCGGCCCGACGCCGGACGCCGGGCAGGACTACCGGTCCGCCTTCCCGGAGGCCTCCGCGGAGTCCCTGTTCGAACTCGTCCAGTCGGACTGGCTGTTCCGCATGCCCACGCTGCACCTCGCTCAGGCACAGGTGGCGGGCGGCGGGCGGGCGCACCTGTACGAACTCACCTGGTCCGCGCCTGCGAACGGCGGCGCCCTGGGCGCCTGCCACGGCTTGGACGTGCCCCTGACCTTCGGTGTGTACGGCGGCCTGGGCGCCATGCTCATCGGACCCGCGCCCACACCCGAGACCGAGGCACTCTCCGCCCGCTTCCGCTCGGCCTGGACCACCTTCGCCGCCACCGGCGACCCGGGCTGGCCCACCTACGACAGTGAACGCCGTCTCGTCCAACTCCTCGATGCCGAACCGGCGGTGGCTGCCTACCCCGAGGAAGCCTCCCGTCGTCTCTGGGAGCGGCACACGTTCGCTCCCCTCGGGCTGACAACGCCGTAACGACGCCTCGAACCGACAGGTCGCCCCCGGACGGACCATCTCAACTCTCCGGCGGCAGAGCAGAGTTCATCCCCACTTGCTCATCTTGGTGGACCTGCCCCAGTTGCCGGTCGACGGCGTCCTGAGCGGCAGGGGACAGCAGCGAGCCGGCGCGTTTGAGGAAGCCGTACAGCCCTCGGCCGTGCTGCTCGGCCAGTTCGGCGTTGTGTGCCAGTACGTCGAGTTCGTTGGCGGCCGTGATCTCGAGGAACGCCCTGAGGTCGTCGGGGGAGGGCTGGTGCTCGCGGCCGGTGAAGCGGTCCCGGAAGGCGACCGCCGTGCTGCCGTCGATCCTCGGGTAGACGGTGGCGCGGTCGCAGCTGGCGTACAGGTACACCAACTCCTCTGCCGACTCACCGATCAGGGCGACGAGTGTGGCCCGCTCGGTGAGCGGCAGCAGAGTCGTGGCGAAGCCGTCGGTTCCGTAGGTCGCGTGACACAGTCCCGCCGTCTGGACGTCGGGGCCCGCTCCCCATGCGGCCAGCAGCCGCTGAACCCGCTGCAGATGCTGGAGCAGGGTGCCGCCCGGATGAGGCAATCGGTCGGCTCCGTGGCCGCACAGGAATTCCTCGGTCGCTGTCTGAGTGCTTCCCTCGAACGAGGGGTGCTGCCGGGCCGATGGCATCGTCGGACGTCCTCTCACGCGGGGTGGTATCGCAACGAAGACCAGCCTATTGCGCGGGTGTTCACCAGCTGATTCCGGCCGCCACCGGCAGGTGGTCGCTGCCGGTGGCCGGCAGCACCCACGAGCTGTCCGGCCGCACGCCGCGGACCAGGATCTGGTCGATCCGCGCCACCGGGAACGTCGCCGGCCAGCTGAAACCGAAGCCGTCCCCGGCCACCTCCTGCACGGAGCGCAGCTGCGAGGTGAGGCCGGCGAACGCACGGTCGTCCGTGGTGCCGTTGAGATCGCCGAGCAGCACCACCCGCTTGCACTTCTCGGCGGCGACGGCCTTGCCCAGCGCCTGCGCGTTCCTGTCCCGTGAGTCCGTCGCGAAGCCCGCCCTGGGATTCACCCGTGCGGATCCCAGGTGGGTCACATACACCGCCAGCGGACCGTGGTGCGTGGCCACCGTGGTGCGCAGCCCCCGGTTGTAGGACAGCTTGACGGCGGCCGGTTTGGTGGCCGCCAGCGGCCCGTAGTCCATTCCGATGTCGACCGGCCGGGTGTCCGAGATCGGCAGCTTGCTCCACAGCCCGACCGTGCCCAGCACCTTGTGGTACGGGTACGCCTTCGCCAGCCCCTTCTCGTAGACGCCCTGCGCCTGCGGGGTGATCTCCTCCAGCGCCAGCACGTCCGCGCCGGAGGCGACCAGGTCGCGGGCGGTGCCGACCGGGTCGGGATTGCCGGCGCCGACATTGTGGCTGGCCACGGTGAGGTCGCTGCCCGGGTGGGACTTGTCGCTGAGCATCCCGCCGAAGAGGTACAGCCACACCGTCACCGGCAGCAGCAGCGCGGCCACCGCGGAGGCGGAGCGGCGCCAGAGCGCCCCGGCCAGCAGCACCGGGACGAACACGCCGAACCACGGCAGGAAGGTCTCCACCAGGCTGCCGAGGTTCCCGACCCGGTTCGGGATCTGAGTGTGCAGCAGCATGAGCAGGCTGAGCAGCACCGCCAAGGCTGCGAGGACCGGGCCGCGCTTCCAGGGCTCCGGCCGCGACCCGCGACGGATCGCCCGCCGGATGGGCGCGCTCCAGGCGCGGGAGCCGGTGGCCCGGCGGCCTCCCCGTCCGGTCTCCGCCGTGTCCACCCGCGTCATCGTCCGTCCTCGCTCACTGCCGGTCACTGCTGCATCCTCGGGTCCTCGGTGGGGTCGGCGTACATGGGCGGGCACCCATGAGCGATCGCACTGGTGCGCAGCTCGTAGTGCCAGGTTTCGTTCCTGTAGATCTGGCACAGCCCGTACTCGGCGCCGTGCCGGGACAGCCACGCCGTCGCATCCGAACGCCCGAGGTCGACCGCGTCTCCTGTGACGTGCGGAGAGGTCCGCGCGGTGGCCACCCATCGGGCGGCCTCGTTCTCGGATCCGTACTTGGCGACCGCCTGGCGAAGCAGCTGATTCTGGTACGCCTCGGAACGCCAGCCGCTGTTGACGTAGAACTCGACTCCGTCGTGCGCGGCAGCCGACGCCGCCCGGCGCAGGGCCTTGAGCAGATCCGGATCGAGCTTGGCCACAGCCGGAATCGTGTCGTCGAAGACCGTCACGCCGTCGGGGACGATCCCGTCGGCCTCGCCCAGCGCGCCGCTGTGCTCACCGCGGTGAGCATCCGGCGGTAATGCGGCCGACGGAGGTGAAAGTGACGAGGAGGACGAGGACTTCGGCACCTGGTAGCCGAGGACTGCGGTCATCACCGCTATGACCACTGTCAGGCCGACGACAAGCAGGCCGCGCATCCGGCCATTCGTTGCGGGTGCCGATGGCGGAGTTCGAGTCATGCCACCAGTCAAGGCAGCAGGGTGTTGCCGGCCCGTATGTGGTTTTCGATACGCCGACGATATACGCCGACCCGAAGCGTAAATGACGTGCGTGGCCGGGGCGTTGAGGGCGAACCTTGTCCGGCAGAAGCCATCGGGGGCCACAGCGAGGCGTCCCGCCTTCGGCCGTACGAGAGGTCCCTGTGCCGTTGTCTTCCTCCGCCGTATCCGATTCCGGCCGACGTGCTCCGGCAAGCCTGTGGCGGGACGGCGACTTCCGCCGGCTCTGGATCGGCCAGACCGTCTCCCAACTGGGCGAGCAGGCAGGCCTGGTGGTCCTGCCGCTCCTTGCCGTCCTGACGCTCGACGCCGGCCCCGGCCAGTTGGGCGCCCTGCGCGCGGCGGGGCAGGCGCCGCTCCTGCTGCTGTCGCTGTTGGCCGGCGCGTGGGTGGACAGGTGGCGGACCCGTACGGTGATGGTGCTGACGGACGCCGGTCGGGCCCTGGCGCTGGGCGCCGCCGCCGTGGCCGGCCTCCTCGGACGGCTCAGCCTGCCGGAGCTGCTGGTGGTCGCCTTCGCCGTCGGGGCTCTGTCCGTGTTCTTCGACATCGCCTACCAGGCCTCACTGGTACGGCTGGTGGAACGCGACCAGTTGGTACGGGGCAACAGCGCGCTCGAGGGCAGCCGGTCCGCTGCGCAGATCGGCGGTCCCGCCCTCGGCGGTGCGCTGGTGTCCCTGCTGTCGGCGCCCATCGCTGTCGCCTCCGGCGCGGTGCTCTTCACCCTGTCGTTCCTGTCGATCCGACGGATGGGGCGCCGCGAATCGGTCCCGGAACGCTCGCAACGACCTCCTCGGCTGTGGCGGCGCATCCATGAGGGCCTGCGTTTTGTCGCCGGCGACGCCTTGCTGCGGACCGTCTGCCTCGCGTCAGCCGCCTTCCAGTTCTTCTTCGCGGCTGCGATGACCGTCTATCTGCTGTTCCTGCCGCGGGATCTGCACCTGTCGGGCACCGCGATCGGGCTCGCCCTCGCGGCGTCGGGACCCGGCGCGCTCCTGGGCTCGCTGCTGGCCGCCCGTCTACCGGGCCGCCTCGGATACGGCCCGGTGCTCGTGTCCGCGGCAGCGCTCGGCGACGGTGCGTTCCTGTTCGTGCCCGCACTGCACGGTTCCTCGGCGGTGACGGGTCCCGCGCTCGTCGCGCTCAACTTCGTCTTCGGCACGTTCAGTCAGCTGGTGAACGTCACGGTCATGGCCGTACGGCAGACCGTCACTCCGGACGGGATGCAGGGCCGCGTGGCCGCGACGATCAACTTCGCCGGCATGGGGTTGGCCCCGCTCGGCTCCCTGCTCGGCGGCTTCCTCGCGGAAGCGTGGGGGACACACACCAGCCTCCTGATGACCGCGGCAGGCATGCTGCTTTCGCCGGCGCTGATGGCCCTCTCCCCACTCGCCCGCCTGGGACCGCAAGGTGCGGACGTCGTCCATGGCGCTTGAGGAAAACGTGGCGGGCGGAGAGGGGACAACCCTCTCCGCCCTTCCGTCCGGCGGTCCGAGGCCGGACCTCATGCCCAAACGGTCAGTCGCGGACTACGCGTGCCCGAACCAACTGCCGCCCCACACCGCGCGGGTTCCCGCAGGACAGGTCAGACGGAAGTCCCACCGGCCGGAGTAGGAGCGCCGGAACTCATGGCGGCCGTCGGTGCAGTCCACATACACCGGGTACGTGTGGCTGTCGCAGGTCAGATAGACGCTGCGGTTGCCGTCGGTGCGCCCATTGAAGCAAGCCACCCCCAGCTCGCTCTCCTCCGGGGACGAGGCGCGCTGCACGAAGTCGAGCAGCGAGTGCTCCAGCGGGGCGCTCTCCTGGACGGTTCGCCCGTCGACGTTGGTGGCCTGGGCCTGCGCGTCGCCGGCCGTGTCCGCGGCGCCGGCCGGCACGGACGCGCCGGCCAGCGCGGTGACAGCGATCGCCACGGTGACTGCGACGTTCCTCATGGACGTCAAGTTCTCCTCCACAGAACGGGCAATGAGCAACAGATGCAACGGAAGGTAGCGAATTACTCACGGCACCTCCAGCCAGACATCCGCCGGAACGCCACTGGTTGACTGAGCGTGTGTCCGAAGAACTGTTATCCGAGACTCACCCACCGGTCTCCCAGGTATCGGGCAGGATCGTTCGGCGTCGAGGACGGGACAGTTTTCATGGGTACACAGCGCACGATGGAGCCGGCGGCACTGGTGGCCGCCGCCCGAGGGGGCGATCCGGAAGCTCAGGACGCCCTGGTCAGTGCGTTCCTCCCGCTGGTCTACAACATCGTGGGGCGGGCGCTGAACGGCTCCGTCGACGTCGACGACGTGGTGCAGGAGACCATGCTGCGTGCCCTGCACGGACTGGGCGGTCTGCGCACCCCCGAGAGTTTCCGTTCGTGGCTCGTGGCGATCGCGATGAACGAGATCCGCAAGCACTGGCAGGACCGTCAGTTCACCCCGGGCACCGTGGAGGAGGCCGAGGAACTCGCCGATCCGGGCGCCGACTTCGTGGACCTGACCCTCGTACAGCTCCAGCTCTCCGGGCAGCGGCAGGAGACCGCGCGCGCCACTCGCTGGCTGGAGCCGGACGACCGGGGACTGCTGTCGCTGTGGTGGCTGGAGTGCGCGGGCGAGCTGACCCGGGCCGAGGTGGCTGCCGCCCTGGAGTTGTCGCCGCAGCACACCGCCGTACGGGTGCAGCGGATGAAGGCGCAGCTGGAGGCGGCCCGCGTGGTGGTGCGGGCGCTCGACGCGCAGCCGCCGTGCCTGGAACTGCACGGCATGCTGGGCACCTGGGACGGACGGCCCTCGGCGCTGTGGCGCAAACGAATAGCCCGGCACGCCCGTGGCTGCGGGCGGTGCTCCGGCCTGTGGAGCGGGCTGATGCCCGTGGAGGGACTGCTGGCCGGGCTGGCACTGGTGGCCGCGGCGCCCTCGCTGCTGGCGGGTGTGCGCGCCGCCGGCGGAGGGATGGCCGAGACCGGGATGGCCCTGCCCGGCACGGGGCCGCGGCCCTCCGATGGCCGTACTGAATCGGGCCCGGGAGCCGGACACCGTGCCGTGCGCGGCGGGGCGGCATCCCGGAGCGAGGTGCGCCGGCGCCGGCGCAACCGGCGCAGGGCCGTCGGCGGTGCGGTCGTCGCGGCGTGTGTGGCGGGCGGCGGCCTGTGGTACTTCGGCACGGACCCCGGCACCGGCGGCGAAGCGGCGAGCGCCGAGCGGACCGCGGGCGCCCCCGTCGCGGACCTGTCGGAATCCGGAGCCGTCGAGACGCCTTCGTCGGCCTCCACGTCTCCGTCTCCCTCCGCGTCACCCACGAAGAAGGCAGGCGCGTCCAAGAGCCCGCGCCCCGTGAAGAAGGACGCCCCGGCCCCCCGCCCCTCCGCCCGGCCCTCGCGGACGGCGACCACCACACCCGAGGCGTCGTCGACGCCGTCCGGCACCGTCGCGCAGGTGGTGGCGCTGGTGAACAAGGAACGGGCGGCCAACGGCTGCGGTGCACTCACCGAGGACCCGCAACTGGAGAAGGCCGCGCAGGGCCACTCCGACGACATGGCCGCCCGCAACTTCTTCGACCACACCAATCCGGACGGCCTCGACCCCGGGCAGCGCATCACCGCGGCCGGCTACAAGTGGTCCACGTACGGGGAGAACATCGCTCAGGGGCAGCAGACGCCGGAGGCCGTGATGGAGTCCTGGATGAACAGCCCCGGCCACCGCGCCAACATCCTCAACTGCTCGTTCAAGGACATCGGCGTGGGCGTCCACAACGGGTCGGGCGGGCCGTGGTGGACGCAGGACTTCGGCGCCAGGCTCTGACGCACCAGAGGAAGTTGCCCGGCCGGGGTTCAGCGCACCGGGAAGCCGAAGGAGCGCCCCTGCTGCTTCAGCCAGGGCAGGATTTCGCGCAGCGCGGCCACCGTCTGCGAGCGGTCTCCGCCGGCGTCGTGGAAGAGGATCGTCGGGCCGTTGGGCAGCTCGTTCTTGACGGTGGCGATGATGGCGGCGGTGCCGGGGCGTTCGAAGTCCTTGGAGTCCACGTTCCAGCCCAGCGGCCGCATCCCCTGCGCGGCGGCGAGTTGCCTGCTGTAGGGCGTGAAGGCACCGCCCGGGGCCCGGTAGTACAGCGGCCGGACGCCCCCGGAGGCCTTGGTGATCATGGCGGCGGCGTCCAGGATCTCCTTGGACTGGTAGGAGTCGGCCTTCTTGTCCATGGCGGTGTCGTGCGACACGGTGTGGTCGCACAGCCGGTGCCCGGCCGCCACCACCGCCTTGACCAGGTCCGGGTGCGCCTGGGCCTGAGTGCCGACCATGCAGAAGGTGGCCTTCACCCCGTTGTCCTTGAGCACCTGCAGGACCTGCGGGGTCCAGACCGGGTCCGGCCCGTCGTCGATGGTGATGTTGACGCCGCGGGCGCCCTGGTCCGAGGCATGGACGATGCTCACCGCCACCGGGGTCGTCCGGCCGGCGCCGGCCGCCGCTGAGGAGGGGTGGGCCGAGGCGCCCGAGTGCTGCCCGCCGACGGGGCCGGCCTGCGCGGTCCATATCGAGGTGGCCGCCGCCACCGCCGTCACCCCGACCGCCGCCGCGAATACCCGGCCGTACCAGCCCCGCCCGCCATGCCGCGCCATTTCTGCCCCGCCCCTGTGATCCCGGTGTTTCTTGTGCACCTGTCAGGACGGCGAAAGGTTGCTCCGGGATCCGTCTGTTACTGATCACGGACAATTCCGCGGGAGTTCCGAGACGCACGACCGGCGCACAGGGGCGGAGCAGGGGCGATGCCGCCGTTGGAGGGCCGGTTCTGCAAGGCCCGGGCGGGGTTGGCCCGGCCGATCGGCCCATGCCGCGCGTGACGGCCGCGACAACGAATGACCGGCACGGCGAGGCCGACTGGAGAACGCCTCCTCAGGCCGCCGGCCGTATCAGCCCCGACTCGTAGGCGAAGGTCACCGCCTGGACGCGGGCGTGGGCGCCGATTTTGGCGAGGATGTGGCTGACGTGGGATTTGACGGTGGTCGGGGCGATGGACAGCCGTACCGCGATCTCGGTGTTGGACCAGCCGGAGGCGACGGCGGTCAGGACGTCGCGTTCGCGTTCGGTGAGGGTGTTCAGTCCGGCCTCGCGCCCAGCGGGGCGGGAGGCCGGCTGCTCGCGGACGGCGTCGATAAGCGCCCGGGTCAGGGCGGGGGTGATCGCCGCGTCTCCGGCGGCCACCACGCGGATGGCCGCGGTCAGTTCGTCCGGGGCGGCGTCCGTGAGGAGGAATCCGGCTGCCCCGGCGCGCAGGGCGGCGTAGGCATGCCTCTCGTGCAGGGCCGAGGTCAGAACCAGGACGCGGGGAGGGGGCCCGCCCGCCGTGGTGGTCTCGGAGGCCGGGAGGAACCGGGGGAGGTGCGCGGGACGTGCGATGCGCCGGATGGCTTCGATGTCGTCGGTAGCGGTGAGGTGGCTGTCCATGAGGACGACGTCCGGACGGAGCGCGGAGCACAGGCCGACCGCCTCGGCTGCGCTCGCGGCTTCGCCGGCCACGGTCAGGTCGGGCTCGGCGGCCAGGAGCATGCGCAGGCCGACGCGTTGCAGGGACTGGTCGTTGACGATGAGTACGGAGACCATGTCTGTCCTTCCCGCCTCTAAACGAAACGGTTTCGTTCACTTGGGGATCAGGATAGTCCCCTCCATTAGCGAAACGGCAGCGTTCCCCTTATGGGCTGGGTCACATCTCTCGACCGTCTTGGAAGGACGTTGCTTCTCGGGGAGCGGTCAGGGCTCGCGGTGCTCGTGTGCCGCCTGTTCCAGCGCCTCCGCCTCGGCCTCGGCCAGCCGCTGCTCGGCCTCCACGTCGATCGAACGGGTCAGCAGCCAGTAGAGCGCCCCGGCCACCGGCAGTCCGATGAACAGGGAGATGTCGGCTCCGTCGAGTGCGTGTGCGACGGGACCGGTGTAGAGGGTGCCGACGGAGAAGAAGGGAATCATGACGGCGAAGCCCACCAGGTAGGCGATGATGCCGTGCCAGCCCCAACGTCCGTAGATTCCACGGGGGTTGAAGATCTCGGCGATGGCGTAGTGGCCGCGGCGCACCACGTAGTAGTCCATCAGGTTGACCGCGGTCCACGGGATGAACAGGTACAGCACCAGCAGCAGGAAGTTGTTGAAGTTCTCGAGGAAGTTGGAGGTCGCGGCCAGCGCGCCCACCAGGGAGAGCGCCGCCGTCAGCCCGATGGTCACCAGCCGCACGCCGAGCGTCGGCGTCACCCGCTTGATCGAGTCGATCGCGCTGATGAGGGTCAGCGAACCGCCGTACATGTTCAGCGCGGTGACGGAGACCAGGCCCAGGACGGCGAAGAGCAGGACGATCGCGCCGAACCCGCTGAAGATCTTGTCGCCGGCCGCGTTGATCGACTTGATCGTCTCGAAGTCCTTGCCCGCCCAGGCGGCGAGCAGCGCCCCGAGGACCATCAGCCAGATGCCGCCGAGCGCCGAACCGAAGTAGGTCCAGTAGAAGGTCTTGCGGACGGTCACGTCCGGCGGGAGGTAGCGCGAGTAGTCGGAGACATAGATGGCCCAGCTGATCTGGTAGCCGGCGACCACGCCGAACTGCGCGAGGAACGGTGTGGCCTTGAAGGCCCCGAGGTCGAAGGAGCCCGCCGGGTAGTGCAGAGCGACCAGGACGCCCACGGTGAAGATCCCGAAGACGACCAGGAAGGAGTACGTCAGGAACTGCTCGGCCTTGTGGATGACGTCGTAGCCGACGAGCGCGATGACCAGGGCCACGGCGGTGACCACGACCACCCACAACTTGACGCCCCCGTGCACCGTGGTGTGCATCGCCTCACCGGCGAGGATCGTGTTGAAGACGTTGAAGCCCGCGTACTGCACATAGGCGAACAGCCACACCAGGAGGGCGCCCACATAGCCGAACTGGGGCCGCGACTGGATCATCTGCGGGAGGCCCAGCTGCGGGCCCTGGGCCGAGTGGAAGGCCATGAAGAAGGTGCCGAGGACGGTGCCCGCCACGATCGCGATCAGTGACCAGATGAGGTTGGCGCCCTCGGTGATGCTGATCAGACCCACCGCGAGGGTGGCGATCTGCGCGTTCGACATGAACCACAGAGGGCCCAAGTGCCACAGCTTGCCGTGGCGCTCGTCCAGCGGGACGTAGTCGATGGAGCGGATCTCCAGGCCCGACACCCGCGGTTCCGACGAAGTGGTCACGGCACCTCCAGCGTGATGACCCGCCCCTGTGGCCGGATTCATTCCCCGGAGGCGTCCGGTCAAGCGGTCATTGCCGACCCTTGACCGGACGGATCACGGAGGTCAGACCGCCGGGCTGGGGAAGGTGGGGTACTCCACCCCGGAGACGTGCTGGACTACACGGATGACCTGGCAGGAGTAGCCGAACTCGTTGTCGTACCAGAGGTAGAGGATGGCGTTGTCGCCGTCCACCTTGGTGGCACCCGCGTCGATGATCGAGGCGTGGCGTGAGCCGATGAAGTCGCTGGAGACCGCGTCGGGAGCGGTCGTGAAGTCGATCTGGCGCCTCAGCGGCGAGGTCAGCGACACATTGCGCAGGTAGTCCAGGACTTCCTCGCGGTCGGTCTCACGGCCGAGCCGCAGGCTGAGGATCGCGATCGAGACGTCCGGCACGGGCACGCGGATCGAGCTGCCGGTGATGGGCGCCTTGAGGTCCGGCAGCGCCTTCGCGACGGCGGAGGCGGCACCGGTCTCGGTGATGACCATGTTGAGCGGCGCGCTGCGGCCGCGGCGGTCGGCCTTGTGGTAGTTGTCCAGCAGGTTCTGGTCGTTGGTGAACGAGTGGACGGTCTCCACATGCCCGCGCAGCACGCCGTACTCGTCCGCCATCGCCTTCAGCGGCGGCACGATCGCGTTGGTGGTGCAGGAGGCGCAGGACAGGATCTGCTCGTCCGGCTTGATGGTGTCGTGGTTGACGCCGTGCACGATGTTCGGGACGTCGCCCTTGCCCGGAGCGGTCAGCACGACCTTGTCGATGCCGGGGCGCAGGTGCTGGGAGAGGCCCTCGCGGTCGCGCCACTTGCCGGTGTTGTCGATCAGGATGGCGTTGCTGATGCCGTACGCGGTGTAGTCGACCTCGGACGGGTCGTTCGCGTAGATCACCTTGATCGCGTTGCCGTTGGCGAAGATCGTGCTGCTCGCCTCGTCCACCGTGATGGTGCCCTGGAACTGGCCGTGGATGGAGTCGCGGCGCAGCAGCGAGGCCCGCTTGACGATGTCCTGCTCGCCACCGCCGCGCACCACGATCGCGCGCAGCCTGAGACCGTTGCCGGAGCCCGCCTTCTCGATCAGCAGGCGGGCCACCAGACGGCCGATGCGCCCGAAGCCGTAGAGGACGACGTCCCGGCCCTCGCCGCGCTCGATCTTGTTGGCGCCGGTCGCGCCCGCGACGGCCTCCGCGGTGAACGCCTCCACCGGCAGACCGCGGTCGTCGGCCTTGTACGTCGCCGCGAGCATGCCGATGTCGATCTGCGAGGGACCGAGGTCGAGCGCGGTGAGCGCCTCCAGGAACGGCAGGGTCTCGGTGACCGAGAGCTCCTCGCCGGCGATCTGCCGGGCGAACCGGTGCGTCTTGAGGATGCTGACCACCGACTTGTTCACCAAGGAGCGGCTGTGCAGCAGGACCGTCACGTCCCGCTCGCGGTGCAGCTTCCCGATGATCGGGATCATCGACTCCGCGATCTCCTCGCGGGTCTTCCAGTTGGTGAACGAGTCGTCGTTGACAGTCACAGATCCATCTTTCGAGCTAGGCGGCGCTCATATGTTAATCCCTGTTTGATCGATCGTTTGAGCGGGGTTCGTCACACCGCTCCTCACAGCGGCCCAGACCTGCAATCGAGACGATCCGGCCGCCCGTCCGTACCTGACGGGCATGGGGCACGCCCGCCCCTCAAACCGCCACCGGACCGACCGAGGGACGTACACCATGAACGCAACCGCAGCCATCGGCGTGACCGGCCTGGGCGTGATGGGCCGCAACCTGGCGCGGAACTTCGCCCGCAACGGCTACACCGTCGCCGTCCACAACCGCACGGCGGGCCGCACCCGCGCACTCATGGAGGTGTACGGCGACGAGGGCACGTTCGTCCCGGCCGAGACGCCCGCGGACTTCGTGGCCGCCCTCCAGCGCCCCCGCCGGCTGATGGTCATGGTGCAGGCGGGAGAGGCCACCGACGCGGTCATCGACGAGTTCGCCCCGCTCCTCGAGCCCGGCGACATGATCATCGACGGGGGCAACGCCCACTTCGCCGACACCCGCCGCCGCGAGGCCACCCTGCGCGGCCGCGGTATCCACTTCGTCGGCACCGGCGTCTCGGGCGGCGAGGAGGGCGCCCTCGAAGGCCCGTCGATCATGGTCGGCGGCTCGGCGGAGGCGTATGACGTACTCGGGCCCATGTTCGAGACCATCAGCGCCAAGGTCGGCGGCGAACCCTGCGCCGCGCACATCGGCAGCGACGGCGCCGGGCACTTCGTCAAGATGGTCCACAACGGCATCGAGTACGCCGACATGCAGCTCATCGCCGAGGCCTACGACCTGCTGCGCCAGGTCGCCGGCTACACCCCCGCCGAGATCGCCGAGGTGTTCAGCCACTGGAACAAGGGCCGGCTCGGCTCCTACCTGATCGAGATCACCGCTGAGGTGCTGGCCCACACCGACCCGGTCACCGGCGCACCCTTCGTCGACGTCGTCGCGGACGCCGCGGGGCAGAAGGGCACCGGCCGCTGGACCGTGCAGACCGCGCTCGACCTGGGCTCGCCGGTCACCGCCATCGCCCAGGCCACCTTCGCCCGCGCCGCCTCCGGCCAGCGCGACCTGCGTGCCGCCTACTCGGGCCTGCCCGGCGGCACCCGGCCCCCGCTCAGCCGCACCGAGGCCGAACGCTTCACCTCACAGGTCGAGCACGCCCTGTACGCGTCGAAGGTCATCGCCTACGACCAGGGCTGGAAGATGATCCAGGACGCGGCCGCCGAGTACGGCTGGAAGATCGACCTCGGCACAGTCGCCCGGATCTGGCGCGGCGGCTGCATCATCCGCGCCTCCTTCCTGGACCGCATCCGCGCCGCCTACGCCTTCGACCGCGACCTGGTCAGCCTGCTCGGCGAAATGGAATTCGCCATGGAGATCACCGACGCGCAGGTCCCCTGGCGGGAGATCATCGCCTCCGCCGCCCGGCGCGGCATCCCCGTCCCCGCCTTCTCCGCCGCCCTCGCCCACTACGACACCCTGCGCGCCGACCGTCTGCCCGCCGCCCTCCTGCAGGGCCAGCGCGACTACTTCGGCGCCCACACCTACCACCGCACCGACTGCCCTGGCACCTTCCACACCCACTGGACCGCACCGGAACGCTCCGAGACGACGGCCTGACCCGGAAGGCCCGCACCGGGGCCCCGTACTCCTCCTGGGGTTCCCGGTGCGCGAACCGGTACGTCCTGTGCAGCCTTGACGCCCCGACCTGCGCCGACAAGGCTTCGGGCAACACCCGCCCGGACAGGTAGGACGACGATGGCAGACTCCCCGGACACTCCCGACAACAGAGCCGCGGGCCGGCAGCTCCAGGTGGAGACGCACGGCCTCGACGTCATCGCCGACGCCGAGCGCAAGGGCACCCCGCGGACGCTGTTCTGGCCCTGGTTCGGCGCCAACGTCTCCATCCTGGGGCTGAGCTACGGCGCCTTCGCGCTCGGCTTCCGGATCTCCTTCTGGCAGGCGCTGACCGCGGGCGTCCTCGGCATCGTGTTCTCGTTCCTGCTCTGCGGGTTCATCGCGGTGGCCGGCAAACGCGGGTCGGCGCCGACCATGGTCCTCAGCCGCGCCGCGTACGGCGTGCGCGGCAACCGCCTGCCCTCGGTGATCTCCTGGGTGCTCACCGTCGGCTGGGAGACCGTGCTGTGCGCCCTGGCCACCATGGCCACCGCCACCGTCTTCGGACGGCTCGGCTGGGGCGGCGGCACCGGGACCCAGGTCGTCGCGCTGATCGTGGTCGGCGCTCTCACTGTCATCGGCGGCGTGATGGGCTTCGACCTGATCATGCGGCTGCAGACAGTGATCACGGTCGTCACCGGGGCCCTGACCGTCGTGTACATCGCGCTGGTCGCCGACCACATCCACTGGAGCACCGTCAGCGCCCTCCCGGCGGGCTCCGCCCAGGAGTTCATCGGCGCGCTGGTGTTCATGATGACCGGCTTCGGCCTCGGCTGGGTCAACGCCGCCGCCGACTACTCCCGCTATCTGCCCCGCAGTTCGTCGAACCGGGGCGTGATCGGCTGGACCACCTTCGGCGCGTCCGTGGCCCCGCTGCTCCTGCTGGTCTTCGGACTGCTGCTGGCAGGCTCCTCCACGAAACTCGACACGGCCGTCGCCGCCGACCCGATCGGCGCCCTCACCACCATCCTGCCCACCTGGTTCCTGGTCCCGTTCGCCGTGGTCGCGGTGCTCGGTCTGGTCGGCGGCGCGGTCCTCGACATCTACTCCTCGGGCCTGGCCCTGCTGTCCGCGGGCATCAGGATCCCCCGCCATCTGGCCGCCTTCGTCGACGGCGTCCTGATGATCGCCGGCTCGATCTACATCGTCTTCTTCGCCGGCGACTTCCTCGGCCAGTTCATGGGCTTCCTGACCACCCTCGGCGTCCCCATCGCCGCCTGGTGCGGCATCATGCTCGCCGATCTCGCCCTGCGCCGCCGCGACTACGACGAGGCAGACCTCTACCGCCCCGCGGGCCGCTACGGCGACGTACCGCCCGCCCCGCTGCTCCTCACCCTCGCGGCCACGGCCCTCGGCTGGGGCCTGGTCACCAACTCCGCGGCGAGCTGGCTCAGCTGGCAGGGCTACCTCCTCGAACCCTTCGGCCTCGGCGGCAAGTCCGGCGCCTGGGCCTACGCCAACCTCGGCGTCCTCGCCGCCCTCGCCCTCGCCTTCCTCGGCACCCTGGCCCTGGGCCGCGCCCGCGTCCGCGCCCAGGAGGCCGGGGCGCCGAGCCCGGCCACGGGGGAGGAGGTGCCGATCGCATGACCCCGTCCGCCACCGGACTGCTCGCGGTCATCGACATGCAGCGCGTCTTCGCCGACCCCGACAGTCCCTGGGCCACCCCGCGCTTCCCCGAGGCCGCGGCAGGAGTGCGACGCCTGCTGTCGGCCTACGGCGACCGGGTCGCCTTCACCCGCTTCCTGGCCCCGGCCGAGCCGGACGGCGCCTGGCAGGCCTACTACGAGCAGTGGCCCTTCGCCCGGCAACCGCCGGACGCCCAACTCTGGCAACTGACCGACGAGTTCACGCCTCACGCGAGGCATGTCGTCGACGCCACGACCTTCGGCAAGTGGACACCGGAACTCGCCCGGCACCTCGGCCCCGAGAAACGCCTGGTCCTGGCCGGCGTCAGCACCGACTGCTGCGTCCTGTCCACCGCGCTCGCCGCCGCCGACGCCGGTGTCGAGGTGCTGGTCGCCGCCGACGCCTGCGCGGGCGCGGACGACGACTCGCACGCCAAGGCGCTGCAGATCATGGACCTGTACCGCCCGCTGATCCGCGTGACCACCGTCGCCGAACTCCTCGGGGAGGCGGGATGAGTGAATCCCCGCTCAAGCAGCGCCGTCTGGCCCTCCTCGGAGGCGGCTTCAGCCTCGACGACGACGGCCTGCTGGACCACTGGCTACTGAGCCACGCACGCACCACCCGACCCCGTGTGTGCTTCGTGCCCACCGCCAGCGGGGACGCCGCCGCCTACATCGAGCGGTTCTACGACGTGTTCCGGTCACGCCACACCGGTGAGGCGACGGTACTGCAGTTGTTCCGGCGGGAGTCGGACGACGAAGCGCTGCGGTCGTTCGTACTGGCGCAGGACGTCGTGTATGTGGGAGGCGGAAACACCGCGAACATGCTGGCGGTGTGGCGCGCACACGGCGTGGACCGGCTGCTGCGCGAGGCGTACGACCGGGGCACCCTGCTGTGCGGCATCAGCGCAGGCGCCAACTGCTGGGCCGAGGGCTCGCACACCGACTCCTTCGGCCCCCTCACCTTCCTGCCGGACGGCCTTGGCCTGCTGCCCGGCTCGGTCTGCCCGCACTACGACAGCGAGCCGGGCCGCCGTCCCTCGTACCGTGCAGCGGTCGCCGACGGCTCGCTGCCCGCCGGCTGGGCGCTGGACGACGGGGTGGGCGCACTCTTCCTGGACGGGCAGCTGACGGAGACCGTGACGCGGGTGCCGGGCGCCCAGGTGCACCGGGTGGAGCCGGACGGGCGGGGCGGTGCCGACGAGCGCGCGCTGCCGTGCCGCCTGCTCACCTGAGCCCCGGGCGACCTTGGCCTTATCCGGTCGGTACCCGCAGGGCACTTGCCGTGTTCAATCACCTCTATCGCGTGACGTGACAGACGGCCCCACCCGTCAGGAGGCACCGTGCTCGCCGCTCCCGAACCCGACCTCACCGCAGACGACATCATCGAGCGCGCCGTCGCGCTCAGGCCCGTCCTGCTCGAACGTCAGCCGGAGACCGAGCAGTTGACGCACTACCCGAAGGACACCCACGACGACTTCCTCCGGGCCGGCTTCTACCGGATGCTCCAGCCGCGGCGCTACGGCGGCTACGAGTTCGGCCTGCCGGTCTTCTACCGCGTGGTCACCGAGATCGCGCGCGGCTGCCCCTCCACGGGGTGGGCGCTCTGTCTCACCGCCGCCCATGTGCTCCAGGTCGCCACCCTCTTCGACGAGCAGGCGCAGGACGAGATCTTCGGCGCAGACGGAGACTTCCGGGCGGCGTCCACCGCCGTACCCGTCGGAGTCGCCCGGCCCGACGGCGACGGCCATGTCGTCCTGGACGGCACCTGGCCGTACTCCTCCGGCGCCCCCTACTCCACGCACTACGTCGGCCAGACCCTGCGCGCCCCGGCCGCACCGGGCGAGGCGCCGGGACCGCCCGTGCTGTTCGTCGCGCCCCGCTCGGTGTGGACGATGCTCGACGACTGGCACGGTGTGCTCGGCCTGCGCGGCAGCGGCTCCAACAGCGTCCACATGGAGCAGGCCCGCATCCCGGCGTACCTCACCCGCGAGGCCTTCCTGCTCGACCTGCCGGTCGAGGGCGGCAGCGTCGGCTCGGAACTGCACGGCAACCCTATGTACGCCGGGCGGGCGGCGAGCTTCTTCCACGGCGAGCTGGCCGCCATCATGATCGGCACCGCGTACGCGGCCGCCGACGAGTACGCCCGGGTCGTCGCCGCCCGCCCCCTCACCCTGGAACCCGACCGCACCCGTGCCGACCTGCACGACTACCAGCGCCACCTCGGCGAGGCACTCGGCATCATCGACATGGCCGAGGCGGCGCTGCGGCAGACCGCGCAGGACTGGATGGAGACCTGCCGGCGCAACGTCACCGGTGAGGCACCCTTCACCGTCGTCGAGGACAACCGGCTCGCGCTGATGTTCCTGAACGCCGGGCGCGCGGCCTGGGACGTGCTGCAGGGCATCCTCTTCCGCACGGCCGGCTCCCGGCACGCCCGCGACGGCGAGCGGATGCAGCGCTACTTCCGGGACGCGGCCACGTACTGGACGCATGTGGGAGCCGGCATGGCGGAGCCGCTGACCCGCCGTGTCGGCTGCGACCGGCTGGGGTTGCCCTCGCAGGACATACCGCTGATTCCCTGAGGCAACCACCCGTGTGAATTCCTGGGGAACGGATGAATGGGCTGGTGGGGATCGGGTACGCGAGCAGGACCGCGCCGGGGGCCGATCTTGTCCCGGGCGGGCCGTACGACCGCCGCTACCAGGGGATCTGCCATGGAGATACCTGCCAACGACCACACCACCACACCGGCCCGGCAGGCGCTGGACGCGCTGGCCGTGAACACCGAGGACACGGCGGCGCTGGACACCCTCGCCGGCAGCGAGGTGCTCGTTCCCGTGCCCGACGACGCGAGCCAGGAGGATGCAGTCGATCCGAGCGCGGTGGCGCTGCCGGTCCTGGAGCAGCCGGGCGGCGACCCGGTGGTGCCCGTGTTCACCTCCGAGGGGGAGATGGCCGGGCTGCTGCCGTTCGTCTCCCGCTACCGCCTGGTGCCGCTCGGCGCGCTGGCCTCGCAGTGGCCCGCCGACGATCTGTCGCTCACCATCGACGCCGGGTCCGAGCACCCGCTGACGCTCACCTCCGAGGGCGTACGGACCCTGTTGGTCCGGCCCTGACAGCCGCCGAGTGAGACAAGGGGAGGCGCCGGGCCCGGGAGATGAACGGCGCCGACCCCGCTCACGCCCGGGCGCCCACGGTCGCCGTGCCAGACGATACGACTGCCGCGGCCGCCGCATGGCTCCCGGACGCGTGGCCACTGCCCGCAGATCACGGCGGATGGTGGCATTTCACCGAGAGCGACTCTCCTTGAGCAGCACGGGTTCTCGCAGCATCAGAGGCTCTTGCCCGGGTTGAGGATCCCCCGTGGGTCGAACACGTCCTTGAGCCGCCGCTGCAACGCGTGGGCGGCGGGCCCGAGTTCATCGGCGACCCACTGCCGCTTCAGCATCCCCACGCCGTGCTCGCCGGTCAGCGTCCCGCCGAGCCGCAGCGCCAGCGCGAAGATCTCGCCCGCCGCCTCCCAGGCCGCCTCCGGCAGCCGGTCCAGGGCCGGATCGACCACGATGATCGGATGCAGATTGCCGTCCGCCGCATGCGCGACGGTGAAGACCGGCACGCCGTGGCGCGCGGAGATCGCCCGGATCTCCCGCACCGCCTCCGCCAGCCGGGAACGCGGCACCGCGATGTCCTCGATCAGCGGCCGGCCCAGCCGTTCCAGCGCGGGCAGAGCCTGCCGGCGGGCCGCCAGCAGCTGCTCGGCCTCGGCCGGGTCCTCGGTCGTCTCCACCGCCGACGCCAGCGGCGCCAGCAGCCGGGCGACCGCCGCCGCCTCGAGTGCGGCGCCCGCGCCGTCGCACTGCACGACCAGCAGCGCCGCGCCCCGCTGCCGCAGCGCCGGGTCGATCGCCTGCAGCACCGGCCCGTCGACCAGCTCGGCCAGCGCGGGCACCACTCCGGCACGGGCGATGGCGTACGAGGCATCGGCCGCCGCCTCGAACGAGTCGAACCAGGCGGCGAGCGTCGCCGTCGCCACGGGGAGCGGCCGCAGCCGCAGCGTCGCCGAGGTGATCACGGCGAGGGTGCCCTCGGAGCCGGTGAGCAGCGCGGTCAGGTCGTAGCCGGTGACGCCCTTGACGGTACGGCGGCCGGTTGTGACCACCGTGCCGTCGGCGAGGACGGCCTCCAGACCGAGCACGCTGTCCCGGGTGACGCCGTACTTCGCGCAGCGCAGTCCGCCGGCGTTGGTCGCGATGTTCCCACCGACGGTGGACAGGGCCGCACTCGCCGGGTCGGGCGCGTACCGCAGTCCGTGCGCGGCCGCCGCCCGGTCCAACTCGGCGGTGATCAGGCCCGGTTCGACGACGGCGAGCTGGTCGTCCACCGACAGTTCGCGGATGCGGTCCATCCGGGACAGATCCAGGACGAGCGCCCCCTCGCCGGTGGTCGCCCCGCCCGACAGCCCGGTGCCCGCCCCACGCGGCACCACCGGCACACCCAGCGCATGGGCATGCCGGAGGGTGACCGTCACGTCCGCGGTCCGCCGGGCGTGCACGAGAGCGAGGGGCTCACCGGCGGGGCGGGTGCCGGAGCGGTCGGTGGCATGTGCCGCGAGCGCGGCCGGGTCGGTGGTCAGCCGGTCGGGCGGCAGATCGCGGGCCAGCAGGCCCAGGAACTGCGCGGACACGGTCGTTTCCGGTGCTGCCGTCACGGGTTCAGCGCCTTCGTTCCGATCGCGAGCAGGGAGATGTCCTCCTGGGGTGCGTGCACGGGCGCGCACTGGATGTCGCGGAAGTGCCGCTCCAGCGGGTTGTCGCGGGACAGGCCCGGATTGCCGAGCAGCCGCACGGCCAGCTCCACGGCCCGCACGCCGTGCCGGTCGGCCAGCACCCGTGCGCCAAGGGCCTGTTCGGGCGTGTACGAGGGGTCGCCGGCGTCGAGCTTCGCCGCCCCGCCGAACACCAGCTGCTCGGCGGCGGCCAGCAGCACCTCGATCTCCCCGGCGGTCCGGCGGAAGCGTTCCGTACGGGCCACCGGATGGCCGAGGTTGGCGGGCACGCGCGCGTGGGCGAAGGTGTGGAAGAAGGACTGTGCGGCCCGGGCGACACCCAAGTAGAGGGCGGCGAGCGGGAGATGGAGGGCGGCGCCCGCCCGGTTGTCCTGCTCGGCGGCCGGACCGTGCGGCCCGATCCCGATCACGTGCTCGTAGGGGACCTCCACCTCCCGGAACGTCACGTCGTGACTGCCACTCGCCCGCAGCCCCAACTGGTCCCAGCGACCGGTGACTTCGATCCCGGGCGAGCCGCCGGGCATCAGGAAGGTACCCACGCGAGGCTCGGTCTCGTCGGTGGTCGCCCACACCAGGAACCAGTCAAGACCGTCCGCGCCGGTCACGAACCGTTTCGTCCCGCTGATCGCCCAGCCGTGGGCCGTCCGCCGGGCCTGCGTGGCGGGCAGTCCGCCGCGGGCGGGGGAGCCCAGGTCGGGTTCCACGCGCGCGTGGTTGACGAGAACGGGACGCTCCAGCGACTCCTTCACCACGCGCGCGTACAGCTCTTCCGGCCAGTGCGGCTGTGCCGCCTGCCGGGCGTGCGTGGCGAGCGTCATCGCCGCGATCAGGGCGACCGAGGGATCACCCTGGCCCAGCGCGTGCAGGATGCGGGCGCTGTCTTCGACGCCGGCGCCCGAACCGCCGTACTGCCGCCCGATGGTGGCGGTGAGCAGTCCGGCCTCGTGGGCGATGCCGAGGGAGTCCTCGGGGAAGGTGCCCGACCGGTCGTATCCGGGGGCCAGTTCGGCGATGCGCTCGATCACGCTCGGGGCGGTCACAGTGCCTTCTTCAGGTCGGCGTCGAGTGCCGTGGTCCAGAAAGACTTCACGTCCAAGTGGTCCTTGAGTGCGCCGAGTCGGGTGAAGGCGTCGGCGACCTTCTGCTGGGAGGCGATCGTGTCGTCGCCGACCGGGCGCGCCTGCGTGGGCCGCTGCTTCTGCTGCGCGATCAGGTCCCTCTGCGCCTGGGCGAGGGGCTGGTGCGTGTTTTCGGCGATCACCTCGGCGAACCCGGCCTCGTGGCCGTCACGGACGTACGCGTACGCCTTGCTGATGCGCGCGACCAGATCGGCCAGCGCCGCCTTCTGCGCCGGGCTCTTCAGCACGCTGTCCCGTGCCGACCAGAGGAAGTTGCCCGACAGGATGTCCGCGCCCGAGCCGATCGTGCGGGCGCCCTGCTGGTGGGCGGTGATGATCGAGGTGCCGTAGGAGGCGAAGGCGTCGATGCTGCCGCCGTTCAGGGCGGCGAGGCCGTCGCCCGGCAGCAGCGGCTTGGCGTCGACGTCCGACCACTTCAGGCCCGCCCGCTTCAGCAGCTCGTACAGGAAGTAGTGGGCGGTGGTGTTCTGCACAAAGCCGACCTTCTTGCCCTTCAGGGCGGCGATGCCGGTCACCTTCGAGTCCTTGGGGACGACGACCTCCTGGTTCAGGGTCGAGCCGCGCTGGACGGCGACGACCTTGAAGTTCGGTTTCCCGTCGGCCGCCGCGAAGACCGGCGGGATCTCACTGGAGGAGGCCACGTCGAGCGCCCCGGCCCGGATGGCCTGGAGCTGCTGGTCACCGCCCTGGAACACACTCCATTTGATCTTGTACGGGGTGTTGTCGAGGTGGGCGAACTTCAGCACCGCCTCCTCGGTCTTCCAGCCGGTGGCGCCGACCTTCAGGGTGACGGAGGAGGGATCGGACGAGGACTCGGCCTGGGCCTGGTTCCCGCAGGCCGCCGCGAAGGGCAGCAGCAGAAGGGCGAGGGCGGCGGACGCGCGGAGGGTGCGAGGGAACACGGAAGCTCCATGGGAGTGGGTCAGGCGGCCTGAGTCGTGGCGGCGCGGTGGGCGAGCTCCTGCCGGACCAGGGGCAGGACGTGACGGGCGTAGTCGATGGCGTCGTTGAGCGGGTCGTAGCCGCGGATCGAGAGCAGGTCGCAGCCGATGTCGACGTAGTCGAGCAGCGCCTTGGCGACCGTCTCCGGGGAGCCGACCAGCGCGGTCGAGGCACCGGCGGCATTGGTGGCGACCGCGGGCGCGGTCCACAGGCAGCGGTCGTGGACCTCGCCGCGCTCGGCGATGTCGAGCAGCCGCTGGGAGCCGACGTTGGCCGGGCGCCCGGTGGTGCGGTAGTGCCGCAGCAACTCGGTGTTGCCCGCCTGGTCCTTGAGCACGCCCAGCGTGCGGTGCGCCTTCTCCCAGGCCAGTTCGTCGGTGGGCGCGATGATCGGGCGGAACGACACCCAGATACGGGGACGGGGGCGGCCTGCCGCATCGGCGACCGCGTTCACCGCGGCGATCTGCTCGGCCGTCTCCTTCAGGGGCTCGCCCCACAGCCCGAAGATGTCGCCCTGCTGCCCGCCGACCCGGTAGGCGTCCTGGGAGGAGCCGCCCACCGAGACCGGCACGAGCCCGTGCACGGGCTTCACGTCCGAGTAGTAGCCCTCGAACCTGAAGTACCTGCCCTCGTGCGAGACGGGCCCGTCTGCCTGCCACACCTTCCTCAGGATCTGGATGTATTCGTCCGAACGCTCATATCGCTCGGCCTTGCCCAGGTAGTCCCCCTCGCGGTGCTGCTCCTCGTCGCTGCCGCCGGAGATGATGTGCAGTGTGAGCCGGCCGTTGCTGATCCGGTCCAGGGTCGCGAGGGCGCGGGCCGCGTGCGTCGGGAAGATCACGCCGGGCCGGTGAGCCAGGATCGGCCGGACCCGCTCGGTGTGGGTGGCGACGAACTGGGCGACCTGGAAGGCGTCCGGCGAGGCCGAGTGGTAGGCGACCAGGGTGTGGTCGAAGCCGCCGTCGTCCAGGGCACGGGCGTACCTGCGCAGATATGCGGGGTCGAAGCCGGTACGGCTCGCGGCCGCCGGGCCCGAGGCCCCGGCGTCGGTGTGGACGGCGCTGATGAATTCGACAGGCATGGGCAACTCCCGGGTTTCGAAGGTCACTTGAGGACAGAGGTGTCGGCCGACTTCGCCACGTCGACGTTCGGGTCCAGGACTCCGATGCCGTTCATCAGGTCGGCCACGCCCTGCACGGTCCGGTTCACGTCGGAAGTGATCGGCAGGACCTTGCTGTACGCGGCGGAGGCCAGCGTCCTCGCCACGGTGGCGTCGGCGCCGTTGCGCTGCTCGATGGCCTTCGCGTACGCGTCCTGGTGGGTGCTGGTCCACTGCAGTGCCGTGCCCAGGCGCCCCAGGAAGTCGGTGAGCGCGGCCTTCTTCGAGGAGTCCGCGAGGGCCTTGTCGGAGGCGTTGATGAAGCCGTAGCCGCTGACGCGGCCGTCGCCGCCGTCCACGAGGAGCTTGCCGCCCTGCTCCAGGCCGACCGCCTGGTAGACACCGAAGGTCGCCCAGGTCTTGATCTTCCCGGAGGCGAAGGCGGCCTGCGCGTCCGTCGGCAGCAGGTACTGGACGTGGACGTCCCGGTAGCTGAGGCCGTTCTGTTTGAGCACGTTGGCCAGCAGATACTCCGAGATGCTGCCCTTGGCCGAGGACACCACGACCTTCTGGCCCTTGAGGTCCTTGACGCTGCCGATGCCGGAGTCCTTGCGGACGACGATGCCGACGTGCCGGCCGTCGTTCTTGAGGGCGGCGACGTTCTTGACCCGCACCCCGCCGCTGAGGGCCTGCAGCGCCGGCAGGTCGGCCGAGTACCCGGTGTCGGCGGCGCCCGCCTGCACGGCCTGGTAGAGCGGGGCCGCGCCCTGGAACTCGGCCCACTTCACCTTGTACTTGGCACCCTTGAGGGCGTCGGAGGCGTTGACGATGGTCTGCAGGGTCTTGGCCTGGTCGCCGATGGTGAGCGTGACCTGGCCGTCCTCGGCGGAGGCGTCCGCCGAGGAGTCCGCGCCGCAGGCGGTCAGCGCCGACAGGGCGGAAAGGCTCAGCGCGACGGCGGCGATGTGGCGGATCACGAGGGGGTTCCTTCCAGGGTGTGGGTCACGCCGAGCCAGTTCAGGAGGCGGGCGCGCAGGGTCACGAACTCGGGGGCGGTCAGATCGCGGGGGCGGGGCAGCTCGACGGTCAGCTCGTGGGCGATACGGCCCTCGTCCATCACCAGGACACGGTCGGCGAGCAGCAGGGCCTCCTCCACGTCATGAGTGACCAGGAGGATCGCGCAGCCGTGCAGCCGCCACAGCTCGGCGACCAGTTGCTGCACCTTGCCGCGGGTCAGCGCGTCCAGGGCGCCGAACGGCTCGTCCAGCAGCAGCAGTTCGGGCTCGCGGACCAGGGCGCGGGCGAGCGAGACGCGCTGGGCCTGACCGCCGGAGAGGGTCTTGGGCCAGACGCCGGCGCGGTCCGCGATGCCGACCTCGTCCAGCGCCTTCTCGGCGAGGGCGCGGTCGGGCCGTCCGGGAAGGCCGAGGACGACGTTGCGCCACACCTTCAGCCAGGGCAGCAGCCGCGGCGACTGGAAGGCGGCACTGCGCCGCGCGGGCACCGTCACCTCCCCGCCGATCTCCTCGTCGAGCCCGGCGAGAATCCGCAGCAGCGTCGACTTTCCGCAGCCGCTGTGCCCGAGCAGGGCCACGAACTCGCCGTCACGGATGTCGAGATCGAGGTCGTGCAGGACGGTGTTGCCGTCGAAGGCCCGTGAAAGGCCCCGTATGTCCACGCTGTTGGGCATGTCTAGGCCTCGCCCTCGAAGTTGGCCCGCCAGGTCAGCAGCCGCCGCGACAGGATCCGTACGGCGAAGTCGCAGGCCAGGCCCAGCAGCGCGTACACGACCAGGCACAGCACGATGACGTCCGTGCGGAAGTACTGCTGGGCGTTGCTCATCAGATAGCCCAGCCCCGCGTCCGCGTTGACCTGCTCGGCGAAGACGAGCGCCAGCCAGGCGGTGGACAGCGCGTACCGGAGCCCCACGAGGGCACCGGGCAGCGCGCTCGGCAGGATCACGTACTTGATCAGCCCGAACCGGCCGAGGCCCATCATCCGTGCGGCCTCGACGAGCTGGGAGTCCGTGGAGCGGATGCCGCCGTAGATGTTGAAGTACAGCGGGTAGGTCACGCCGAGGGCGACCAGGGCGATCTTCGGGGTCTCCTCGATGCCGAACCAGACGATGAACAGGGGGATCAGGCCCACCCAGGGGATCGCCCGGAACATGCCCATCGAGGAGTCGATGACGTCCTCGCCGAGCCGGAACAGCCCGGCCAGCAGGGACAGGCCCAGTGCGACGCTCGCGCCGATCAGGAAGCCGGTGGCCGCCCGGCGGCCCGACGCGGCGATGGCGCTGGGCAGTTCACCGTTCTTCGTGAGCTCGACGGCCTGCTGTACGACGTCCACGGGAGAGGCCAGTACGGACTCGGGGAGCACTCCGGTGGCCGAGGTGAGGAACCACAAGAGGACCAGACCCACGGGGCCTGCCGTCCGGCGGACGGAGCGGGGGACGGTGAAGCGGCGGCCGCTCCTGGCGGTGCCGCGGATGGTGACGCGGGCGCGCTGCTCGGGCGCCTCGGGGAGGTCCTGTTGCGACAGCACTCCCGCGGCGAGCGGTTTCGTCGTCATGGCGGTTCCTTCAGGAGGGCGACGGCCCGGTCGCGGCCGGGCGGGCGGGATCGGCGGACCAGGCGGACCAGGAACCGGGGAAGAGGACCGCCTCGAAACCGGCGATCTCCAGCGCGGCGACCTGATGGGCGGCGGTGACCCCCGACCCGCAGTACACGCCGATGCGTGAGCCCGCCCCGGCACCCCGCGCCTCGAACCGTTTGCGCAGCACCTGAGGCGGCAGGAACGTGCCGTCGGCCGCGAGGTTCTCCCCGGTGGGAGCGGACACCGCGCCCGGGATGTGCCCCGCCCGCGGGTCCACCGGCTCCACCTCGCCCCGGTAGCGCTCACCGGCCCGTGCGTCCAACAGCAGCCCCGTCGCGGCGAGTTCGGCGGCACCGTCGGCATCGGTGACCGCGAGGCCACCCGCGTGCAGGACGACGTCCCCGGGCGGTGGATCGGCCGGCATCCCGGATTCCAGCGGCAGTCCGGCGGCCCGCCAGGCCCCCAACGCCCCGTCGAGCAGCGTCACCTGTGCGACCCCCGCGTACCGCAGCAGCCACCAGGCGCGAGCGGCAGCCGTGTTGCCCGAGTCGTCGTGCACGACGACCCGCCGGCCTGCGCTCAGACCCCACCTGCGCGCCGCCGCCTGCAGATCCGACAGCTCGGGAAGCGGATGCCGCCCGCCCCGCGCACGCGGCGGCGCGGCCAGCTCGCGGTCCAGGTCGACATACACGGCACCCGGAATGTGTCCGTCGGCGTAGTGGTCGCGGCCGTGCGGATCGCCCAGCGCCCAGCGGACGTCGAGCACGGCGGGCGGGGCGTCGGAGGCGAGCAGCTCGCGCAGCTCGGCCACCGTGGTCGTCACGCTCATACCAGGCCCTCCGCGATCGCGGGCAGCTCGGGGGAGAGCCGCAGCCGCTCCATGAACAGCACGACCGTGGCGGCGGCGGTGCGGTGCAGCGCGTCGTTGAGGACGTCGTGCCGGCCGCCGTTGAAGGTCACCGCCCTGACGCCCGCATGCCCCGCATACGCGGAAAGCGCGTCCTCGACCGGGCTCACCGCGTCGTCCTTGCCGTGCAGGGCGAGGACCGGGACGCGCACGAGGCCGAGGCGCAGCGCGGGCAGCTCCGGGGTCACCTCCAGCGCCCCGCGCCGGAAGGCGGGGTCCTGGGTGAGACGGCCCTGATGGGTGGGGCAGGCCGTACGGGCCTCGACCTCTTCCTCCCAACTCCCGGACGCCCAGGACGTGGTGGGCAGCCCGGCCAGGATCAGCCCGTCCACACCCGTGGCGTGTTCGGTGGCGAGATGGGCGGCGTAACGGGCCCCGGTGTCCGAACCGACCAGCACCTTCGGACCCGGCAGCGACTCGTCGGCGAGCAGCTTGGCCGCGTCGTCGAGCACGGACGGATCGGCGGACGCGTCGCCGAGGGCACGCACCCGGTACGCGTCGAAGGCGAGCCGGCGGCCGAACCGCTCGTACACACCGCCGTGCTCACCCCGCCCCGCGAGCACGATCAGCGTGCCTCGCGCGGCGAGACCTTCGGGTTCGTCCCAGGAGAAGGAAGAGGACATGAGGGGGCAACTCCCGTTTCAGGGCAGGGGACATGCAGGGGTTCATGCGGGGATTCATGCAGGGAAAAGAGGGCAGGCGCGCGGAACTGTCACGTGTCAGCGAAGCGCTGACGTGATCAGCTCGTACGGTGGCGGCGCACCGAGGGGGAAGTCAGCGACAGCGCGCGCTGCACGCCACGCCGAAGTCGATGACTCGGCGCTGCGTCAGAAGGGCAGCAGAAGCGGTCGCGTGCAGCATGCGCCCATCATGACCGGCGGCGAGCGACGGCGTCCAACGATGATTCCGCATCGAAACCGATCAGGGATCGCGATCGGTGGACGGCAGCGGTTACTGTCACGGCATGCCCCAACCCGTCCTCGACATCGTGGCCCTGCGCAGCCTGACCGCGATCGCCGACTGCGGCGGCTTCCACCGCGCGGCGCAGGTGCTCTCGCTCAGTCAGTCGGCGGTCAGCCAGCATGTCCGCAGACTGGAGAAGACACTGGGGCGGCCCGTGGTCGAACGCGAGGGCCGCGGCACCCGGTTCACGTCCGAGGGCCGTCTGCTGCTTGAGCAGGCGCGGCGCATCCTCGCCGTGCACGACGAGGCCCTACGCAGCCTGCTCGACGCGGATGGCGACACCGTCACCGTGGGCTCCACCGAGCACGCCGCCGACCAGTTCCTGCCCCGGCTGACCGCGGCCGTCCAGGAGGTGCGCCCCGGCTGCCGGGTCCGCTTCCGCATCGACCGTTCCGCACGCCTGGTCGAAGCAGTGGAGCGCGGCAGCGTGGACGTCGCGGTGTACGTCACCGAGGCCGCCGCCACCGAGGGCACCCGCGTCGGCGGCCTCCCGCTGACCTGGCACGCCGTCCCCGGCTGGGAGCGTCCGGCCGCGCCCGCCCCGGTGCCGCTGGTCGCCATCGAGGACCCGTGCGCCATCCGCCGCCGCGCGATCGCGACCCTCGCCGCCCACGGCGTGCCCGCCACGGTCGTCGGCGACGCGGGCTATCTCGCGGGCGTCCTCGACATCGCCCGCACCGGCGAGGGCGTGGCCCTGCTCGCCGCGGTCGGTCCCGCCCCCGACGGCCTGACCCCCTACGAAGGCCTCCCGTCCGTCACCCCGATCCCCATGAGCGCCCTGGCACGACCGGGCGCCGACCCGGCGACGGCCGAGGCCGCCTTCGCCGCCGTAAGGGATCTGCTGCGTCAGGAGTGAGACGTGTGCGGCCGAAGTAACGTGATCGCATGGAACAGCGCATCACACTGATCACGCTGGGAGTGTCCGATCTCGCCCGCGCCAAGCGCTTCTACGAGGCGCTGGGCTGGCGGGGCCAGGAAGTCGAGGAGACCGTCTTCTTCCAGGCGGGCGGTCTGGGGCTGGTCCTGTGGAGCCGCGAGAAACTCGCCCGGGACTGTGGCCTGGAGCCCCGAGCCGCCGGGGGTTTCGGCGGGATCGCCCTCGCGCACAACGTCCGCTCCGAGGCGGAGGCCGACGCACTGCTCGCCGCCGTCGAGCGGGCGGGCGGAACGATCACCAAGCCTGCCGCCGTCAACGCCATCGGCTTCTACTCCGGCGCCTTCGTCGACCCGGACGGCCACGCCTGGGAGATCGCCCACAACCCCGGTTTCCCCTTGGCTGACGACGGCTCGGTGACACTGCCCGACTTCGGCGCCCAGTAGTGCCTGACGCGGTGTCCGTCCGGCCACCGGCCCGGCGCCGGCGGGAACGTGCGGGCCCGACCGTGCGGACACCGCAACTGCGTTCCCTCCGCCCGGCGTCCATGGCCGTAGACCCGGCGTCGTGCGCGGCTCGGTGCGCGTTCCCGTCCGTATGAGAGTTGTGGATTCAAGGGGTACCGTAGCCCTCACATTGGCGCGAAATGGCTGATAGGGCCGAAGGGAAGGGTGGTGATAGTGGACTCTCCAGTTGCGGCGTCGTATGACGATTTGCAATCGTTGCCGGCGCTTTTCGAGGCGGTTTCGAAAGGGGTCGTCCCCGAGCGCGGCAGCTCCTGGCAGGCGCTGCGTGCTCTGTTCCAGGCCACGGAAGTCAGCCTGGTGAACCTGGGGGAACTGGCAGCCGCAGCTGTGAACAAGCTCAGGGCCGGTGACGAGGCGGGTGCGGCCCGATGCCTGGAGTGGATGGTCGGTTTCGGCCGCGTGTGGAACGAATTGGCCTGGCTGGTGCAGGACTTCTCCCCGCTCGGTCAGGAGGACGGCCCGCACGTCCTCGCCGTGGTGAGTTCTCCGTCGTGGCGGCATCTGATGAATGCGGAGCGGGAGCTCGCGCAGGAGTTGAAGCCGCTCGTGGAGTCTTCGCGGGACGTGCAGTGGAAACGCCATGTGCTGCGCTATGCGATGCTGCAGAGGGCGTCGCTCGAGTACTCCTGCGTGGGCGGGGCGCCGAGCGGGTATGACGACTTCGTGCAGCCGGAAGCAGTTCGAGAAGCTGTGCGAGAGCGGCAGCTGCCCGGGGAAACGGTATTCATGCAGTTTCGGGCTGCCCATCAAATGCCGGAACTGCTGATTCAGGTGGTCAATGACCACCTCGAGCGTGCTGTCGACGCTATGGGGGGCGAGGATGAGCACAGGGCCGTGCCGCTGCTCAGACGGGCGGACCGCCTTCTGGACGCCGTCGTACGCATGACGGATCTGCTGGTGGATCAGATGACGACCGAGGAATATCACGAGATCCGTGTAGCCCTCGGCGTGACCAGCGGTAGCCATTCCGTCGGGCTGCATTTCGAACTCATGAGGGATTTGTATCCGGCGCTCGCTCGAATGTCCCAGGGCAGGTCTCGCGAAATCCAGACGCTGACCCGGACGATCGGGCTGCACATCGACCGCTGGCGGCTGGGACACATCAACCTGCCGCGTACGAACCTCGGGGGAGCGGACACCGGAACCAGGAGTCTCACGGGATCTCCCGACGCACTGCAGACCGTGGCGCGCATGCGGGAGGCGGGCAGGGCACGCGATCCCTACACACAGGCCGACCGGCCGTTCCGGGCCACGGACTGGACGTCCGACGCCCCGCCGTTGGCCGAGATCGAGAGGTCTCTGCTCGGAGATGTCGCACAGCGCACCCAGGAGCGCTTCCGGGACGTGCAGGACCGCACGGGGCGGTACGCCGGACCGTCGGCCTTCTCCGCTCCGTCCAAGAGGTGCCCCAACCGGCCGAATTGAGGGGGAAACCAGGCCGTGCCCGAATCCGATCTCCGACGATTCCTCAGGCGCCATTTCACCGCCATCGACCTGCTGAAGATCATTCTGTCGCTCGCCTCCGGATACGGAATCGCGCTGCTGGTGGAGGACACCCGGGTCGGCGTCGGCGTGCTCGCCCTGTGTGTGCTGGCGGCCTCGGGGGCCTTCGCCATCGACCGGCTCAGGCTCGCCACGGAGGACGAGGTCTCCAGCGCGCTGAGGGAGACCAAAGAGCAGGTCCACACCGACCTGAGCACGCTGAATCGCGAGGTCTCGACGCATCTGGCCCGTCTGCGCAACGAGTTGGACCGGCACATCGACCTGGTTCACGCGGGGGTGCGGTTCATCCCTGACAGCCAGGGCGACGAGGAAGACGGAACGGGATACGACGTCGCGACGGCCGCCGTACGCAAGGCCCGTCGTCGTATCTACGTCGTCAGCGACTACAGCCCTCCCGAAGGGGAGGGCGCGACTCTCCTCGACCCGCCCGACAACAGGTCGGAGTATCTCGACGCGATCGAGGACTGCCTCACCCAGCGGCTGTCCGCCAACGGCAGGGCCGGCGCCCCCCTCTCGTACCACCGGCTGATCCAGCGGCCCCCCGAGATCTACGCCGAGATGGTCCAACGCTCCGTGAACGGCGTGGAGTTACGCCGTGAGGACATGGAGGGGGACCTGCAGGCGTTCGAGCATCTGGCCAGGGTCATGGACATAGCCCGGCACGCCGGAGCCAACCGCCGGATCGACATCCAGATGCGGGTGATCCCGTTTCTGCCCAACTGTCCGTCGATTCTGCTGGTCGACGACGAGGAACTGCAGTTCACCATACCGACCCGCATCGATCAGCCCGGGGACCGCTTCGCCCTGCTCGGGCTGCACGGTGTGATGGTGATGGAGGACCGCGCTTCCGGGACCCAGTTGTGCGACCACTTCAGCAGCTTGTTCGGCCGCCTGAAGACCAAGTCGCTGCCCATCGTGAAGGTCAGGGTGTGAGGTCTGCTCCCGGAGTGCCGGCCGCCGCCAGATAGCCCAGGGTCTGAGCCAGTGCCACCTGGCGGACTGCGTCATCGGGCGGAAGGAAGAAGGGGTTGTGCAGGCCCGCCGGAACGAAATCCGGGCCGCTGTCCAGACCGACGAAGATCATGACGGACGGCCACCGGGTTCCGTAGCGGGCGAAGTCGTCCCCACCGCAGGAACGCCACGGCTCGGCGAGGCGGGCACCGGCCTGCTGTGCCAGCGTGCGCGTGGCCAGGGTCAGCCGGGGGTCATTGACCAGCGCGGGCTCGTCCCTGGTCTGACGGACGCTGCCGGCGCAGCCGTGTGCCTCGGCGACCTGGGAGACGACGGTGTGGACGAGCTTGCGCAACCTCTCGTGGTCGTCGGTGTCCATCGCGCGCAGGGTGCCGAGGGCCCGTGCGCTGGACGGAATGACGTTCTCGCCGGAGCCGGCCGACAGACAACAGATGCTGAGGACCGCCGGATGCAGTGGGTCGACCCGGCGGCCGGTCATCGTGTGCAGGGCCACTACCACCTGGGCGAGGGCCAGCACCGGATCCAGGGTCGTGTGCGGATAGGCGCCGTGACCGCCCCTGCCCTCGACCAGGATTTCGAAGCCGTACGTGGCAGCGTTGACCGTGCCGGGATCCGCTCCCAGGCATCCCCAGGGGATCTCGGGGTGCACATGGGCGCCCACGGCCGCTCGGACGGTCTTGAGCAACTCATCGTCCTTCAGGATCTCCTCGGCCCCCGACGGGGTGCGTTCCTCACTCGCCTGGAACACGGCGAGCAACGGAGCCGGCAACCTGTCCTGGAGCCGGTGCGCCGCTCGGACCAGTGCGACCAGCGCGGCGCAGTGCACGTCGTGCCCGCAGGCGTGCATGCGTCCGTTCGTGGCGGCGTGGGAGACCCTGGTCTCCTCCTGCAGCTCGATGCCGTCGAGTTCGGCGCGGACCAGAACCGCGGGGCCCGGTCCGCCCACGCGTGCCACCAGGTTCGTCGAGTTGTTCACGAACCTCGGCCGCACGGGCAGGGAGTCGGCGACGAGACGAGCGGTGTCGAACTCCTGTCCGCCCAACTCCGGTGTGGCGTGCAGCTTTCGGCGAAGAGTCACGGCGAAGGGGAGCTCTTCCTCCGCAGCCGCCAAGAGATCCCGAAGCACGGCGCCTCCGTTCACAGCGTCACTCGAGCATGGCAACAGGGACGGACGCTGTACAGAGAGCCCGGACAGCGGGACGGTGTCGCAAGGGCCCAGGGCAGGGACAGGCGCCCGGCCCAAGCGGAACTGACGAGGATTCAGAGCGGCCTGGATGCAACGGCACGTCGGCAACCGTCTGGCACCGCTGTTCGGGCGGTCCGTCGTGTCACGGCTGCCGGTGCGCGGCCGCAGTGGCGGGCGATGGCGTACGGTGCCCGTCGCCGTGCTGGTGCATGAGGGTGAGCGCTACCTCGTCTCCTACCGCGGCCTGAGCGACTGGGAAGTACGTCAGCATGCCGACGGTGTCCGCGGTTCTGACCGCCCCGCCCGACCCCGCCGACCATCCGGTCCTCCGCCTCCACGCCCGTAACTGATCGTCCCGGGCCACCGCGGTCCACAATGGCCGCATGGACTGGATCTCCGGCGTGGCCGGCGGGCTGCTGCTGGCGGCCATGAGCGTCAGCGTCCTGCGCACCCTGGTGGTGCCCCGCGGCCTCTACTCCCCGCTGGTGTTCCGGTTGTGGTGGGCCCTGCGCCGCCTGCTGCGGATCTTCGCACCCCGAGGCGGGTACGACGCCATCGACCGGGCGCAGACCTGGCTCGCTCCGCTGATCCTGATCGGCATGCTCGTGACCTGGCTCGGCGGAGCGCTGGCAGGCTACGGGCTGCTGCTGCACGCCGTGTCCGGGCTGTCCTGGGGCAGCTCCTTCCGCGAGGCGGGCTCCAGCCTGCTCACCCTCGGCTTCGCCAGCGGCGCCCGGCTGCGCCTGTCCGCGCTCGACTTCCTCGCCGCGGCCACGGGGCCCGTCCTGATCGCCCTGCAGATCGCCTACCTGCCCACGCTGTACGCCGCCTACAACCGCCGTGAGCTGGAGGTGACCCTGCTGCAGTCACGGGCCGGCGAACCCGCCTGGGGCCCGGAGATCCTGGCCCGCCAATGGCTGGTCGACACCGAGACCGCGCTGCCCGAGCTGTACCGGGCCTGGGAGCGGCTGGCCTCCGACATGGGCGAGAGCCACTCCACGTACCCCGTGCTGGTCGCCTTCCGCTCGCCGCGCCCCTACCGGCACTGGCTGGTCGGCCTCGTCGCCGTCATGGACGCGGCGGCCGTACAGCTCGCGCTCACCCCGCGCAGCGCCCCGCCGGAGGCGCGGCTCGTCCTGCGGGCAGGGTTCACGGCCCTGCGCGACATCGCCCGCGCCCTGCGCCTCCCGTTCGACCCCGACCCGGCCCCAAACGCCTCCGTCCAGCTCACCTTCGCCGATTTCGGCGCCGCGGCCGACATGCTGGAGGCGGCGGGCTTCCACGCCGAACGCCCCACCGCCGAGGCCTGGCCCCACTTCCGCGGCTGGCGGGTCAACTACGAGGCGATCGCCTATGCGTTGTGTCGACGCTGCGACGCGGTGCCTGCCCTGTGGACCGGTCCGCGCGACTTCACCTCGACGCCGATTCCGCCGCACCGCCCGGCGGATCGCCGGCCCGGCGAAGAGCGGCCGGGACCCCCTCTCGTATGAGCGGGCCATGATCACAGGCACTCAGGAGTGCTTGCCGGCGTTCGCCCGCATCAGCGGAGATCAGCCTGCTCGTCGACGACCTCGTCGCCCCGAAGCCATGGTGCTCAACGCGGCGGTGCCGGAGTTCTGGGACAGGGTGACCCGGCGGAGGCCGCTGCCGGAGCCGGTGAGCGCGAGCACCGGCGGACTGGTGAAGACTCTCGGCAAGCTGGTCCGGCAGGGTGTTGACGAAGGGTTCATAACCCGCGCGAACACGCCGCCGCGGGCGCCGACCGTTCACAAACGCTGCGACGGGACCGGGTACTCGAACCCACCCGGACACAAGCCTGGTTCGACCGGGTGGCGCCCCCCGTCGCGAACGATCTGATGGCGGAATCAGGCCGAGACCGAGGCCGGCTGAGGGAACGCGACCCCGGTCAGCTCCTCGGAGACCGTCCACAGCCGGCGGGCGGTGGCCGGGTCGCTGGCCGCCGGTGAGCGGCCGACCAGGGTCGGGGCACCGCGCATCTCGCCGAGGCCGTCAGGGCCGACATAGCTCGCGCCGGGCAGGTCCTGCACGGCGGCGTACAGCGTGGGCAGCGCCCCGGCCTTGCTGTCCTGGGCCATGAAGCGGTTGCCGACCCGCATGAGGGCGCGGCGCAGTGCACTGCCGTCGTGGCTCTGGAGGTTGGTTGCGGCATAGCCGGGGTGGGCGGCCAGGGCGCGTACGGACGAGCCCGACTCGGTGAGGCGGCGCTGCAGTTCGAGGGTGAAGAGCAGGTTGGCCAGCTTGGACTGGCTGTACGCCGTGATGGGCGCGTACTCGCCGGTGAGGTTGAGGTTGTCGAAGTGGATGCGCGGGCTGCCCGGCATCTTGTGCGCGCCAGAGGACACCGTCACCACCCGGTCGGTGATGTGCGGCAGCAGCAGGTTCGTCAGGGCGAAGTGCCCCAGGTGATTGGTGCCGAACTGCATCTCGAAGCCGTCCTTGGTGGTGGACTCCGGGATGTTCATGACGCCGGCGTTGTTGATGAGCAGATCAAGCGCGCCCTGCCAGCCGGCGGCGAACTCGCGCACCGAGGCGAGATCGGCGAGGTCGAGCCGGCGCACCTCCACGCTCCCTCGCACGCCCGCGGCGGCGGCCTCGCCGCGCTTCACGTCCCGTACGGCGAGCACCACATGCGCCCCGGCGCCGGCCAGCGCCTCGACGGTGGCGATGCCGAGCCCGCTGTTGGCGCCGGTCACGACGGCGGTACGGCCGGTCTGGTCGGGGATGTCGGTCACGTTCCACTTGCTGGGTGAAGTAGTCATGACCGTCAATGTAGGCGGCGCCAACAATGCTGTCAATGACAACAATGGTGACGGTGACAACAATGTAGGCGGCACAAACATGACCGATACACTGGCGTGCATGCACACCCGCAACCGCCGCTACCACCACGGAGACCTCCGCGCCGCTCTGCTGACCCGTGCCGAGGACACGCTCCGCGAGAAGGGGCCGGCCGCGCTGTCCCTGCGCGAACTCGCCCGCGACCTCGGTGTCAGTCATGCCGCGCCGAGCCGTCACTTCAAGGACAAGCAGGCACTGCTGGACGCGCTCGCGCTGACCGGATTCGAGCGGCTGACCGCCGTCCTCGGGGCTTCGCGGGAAGGCGTCGGCGAGACGTTCGCCAAGCGGCTCGACGCGATGGTCCGGGCGTATGTGGGTTTCGCCCGGGACAACGCCGAACTGCTCGACCTGATGTACTCGATCAAGCACGATCCGGGGGCTTCCGACGCGCTGCGCGAGGCCGAGCAGCGCTGGTCGGACCTGGTGGTCCGGCTGATCGGCGAGGGGCAGGCCCAGGGCGAGGTGCGGGAGGGCCCGATGGAGCGCGTCGGCCTACCGGTGTTCGCGGCCCTCCACGGCTACGCCGACCTCGCGGTGACCGGCATGCTGCCCCCCGAGGTGGACGAGCACGGGCTGGACGACGTGATCGCGTTCATCCTTCGGGGATGCGCGCCGGCGTGACATGGATCACTAAAGATCTGCCCGCCTGATGCAACTGCCGCCCGTGTCGTAACTGTCTGACAGGGAAGCAGGCCCCTCTGGGGCCGAGGTAGCGAGAGAGCGGGGCAGGTCGTGGGACGGCGCAAGGGCATAGGGATCGCACTCGTCACGGTCGCGGTGCTGGCGGGTACGAGTGCCTGCGGTGGAGCCGGCAGCAGCAAGGCGAGCGCGGACGACGGAAAGGCCGGCAAGGCGAGCGCGAGCGCCTCGCCGTCACCGACGAAGCCCGCGGGTCCGCCGATGCTGCTGGACACGATCACCCCGCAGACGGGCACCACGGTCGGTGTGGCCATGCCGATCTCGGTGATCTTCACCAACCCGGTGGCGGCCAAGGCGCGGGCCACAGTCGAGAAGCACATGAAGGTGAGCGCCTCGCAGCCGGTGGCCGGCGCCTGGCACTGGATGGGCGACCGGCGCGCCGACTGGCGGCCGAAGACATACTGGCCCTCCGGTACCAAGGTGAAGATCGACGCCGACCTGAAGGGCATCAGCAACGGCAACGGACGCTACGGCGTGCACGGATACACGCACACCTTCACCATCGGTGACGACGTGCGCGCGGATGTCTCGGTGACCGGCCACACCATGAAGGTGACCCGGAACGGCAAGCTGGTGCGCACCCTGTCGATCAACGCGGGCAGCGCCCAGTACCCGACCTGGGACGGCACGATGGCCGTCATCGACAAGCAGGAGAAGGTCCACATGACCTCCTGCAGCGTCGGCATCAGCTGCGACAAGAGCAGCCCCAACTTCTACGACCTGACGCTGCCCTGGGACGTCCACCTCACCCAGTCCGGCACCTACGTGCACTACTCGACCGGCGACCCCAACCCGGGCAGCGGCAGCGCCCGCGGCTCGCACGGCTGCGTCCATCTGTCCATGTCGGACGCCAAGTGGTTCTACGGCCAGGTCAAGCAGGGCGACCCGGTCACCGTCACCGGCTCACCCCGTGGCAAGGCCCCGGCCGACAACGGCTACGCAGCCTTCAACCTGAGCTGGTCCGAGTGGCTCGCAGGCAGCGCGGCCGGGGAGCAGACGGCCGCACAGCTGTGACGCCGAGGAGGCAGCGAGCTCGACACGAGCTCTAGGAAGAACCCTGGGCCGCGGCCCGGCCGCCCAGCAGCCGGGCCAGCACCTCGCGCTGCAGCGGCAGCACCTCGGTGTGCAGGTCGCGGCCCTTGCCCGTCAGGGCGACATACACCCCGCGCCGGTCCTCCGCGCAGACGGAACGCTCCACCAGGCCGTCCTTCTCCAGCCGGCCGATGAGCCGGGACAGGGCGCTCTGGCTGAGGTGGACCCGTCCCGCGAGGTTCTGCACCCGGCACTGGTCGCCCTCGCCGGGGGCCTCGGACGCGAGGATGTCGAGCACCTCGAAATCGCTCGCGCCCAGGCCGTGCGGGTGCAGGACCCGGTCGATCTCGCACATCGTGCGGGCATGCACGGAGAGGATGTCGCGCCATCTCTCTTCGAGCCGGGACTCGGCCGTCTTCACTGCCATACCTGCACGGTAACACCGAATCAACCGTTAGTTGACTGTGCAATGAATGCGGGTGCATACAGCCCGTCGGTGGTCAGGCGGGCGGGTCCTGGAGCAGTCCGACCAGATTGCCGTCGGCGTCCTTCAGCGAGGCGATCAGCCTGCCGTTGCCGACGTCCTGGACGTCCTGCACCACCTCCGCACCCGCGTCCACCAGGGCGGCGAGCCGGCCGCGGATGTCGTCGACGTGCCAGTACGGCACCGGCCCGGTGAGGCCCTTCGCGTGTCCGTTGGGGTCGAGGCCGACGTCCTGTCCGGCGTCCTTGAAGCCGACGTAGTACGGCGCGTCCGCGTACGGCTCCACCTGCAGCAGGGCGCTGAAGAGGGCCTTCGCCCGGGCGATGTCCTTGACGGGGTAGATGATCGTCTTGAGGCCGGCGGTCATGGCGAGCTCCTCCGCAGTGGTGGGCCGACGGATTTCGTCGGTGCTTTCACGCTAGAGCGGGGGAGGGGGAATCTGCTTCTTCGATCCTGATCGGTCGACCGGGCGAGCCGGGGCCGAGGGCGCGCAGGCGGCCGGATCGCCGGCCGGCGCGCCCTCCGCGGAGTCCTTACGTCGAGTCCCGCTTCACCAGCTCCGTCGGCAGATTCACCGCTGTGGGGTCCTCGCCGCCGATCTGTGCCGGCAGCACCCGTACCATCTCGGAGCTGATGCGGTCGTAGGGCCGGCGGATCGTGGTGAGGGCGGGGGGGGCGCCTCCGTCGCGGCGACGGAGTCGTCGAAGCCGCCCACGGACACGTCCTCGGGCACCCGGCGGCCCACCCGGCGCAACACCGTCAGGGCGCCCTGTGTCATCAGGTCGGAGGCCACGAACACGGCGTCCATGTCCGGGGCCTGCGCCAGCAGCCGTTCGCAGCCGGCCTCGCCGCCGGCCCGGCTGTAGTCGCCGGAGACGATGAGCCGCTCGTCGATCTCGACGCCCGCCTCCGTGAGCACCTCCTGGTAGCCGGCGAGGCGATCGACGCCGCCGGGGGTGTCCGGCGGGCCGCTCACCATGCCGATCCGGCGGCGGCCCCGTGACAGCAGGTGGCGCACCATGTCGCGGGCGCCGTCCCCCTCGTCCGCGGCCGCATGACTCACCTTGGAGCCGAGCCCCATGGGCTTGCCGCACTGGACGAGGGGCACCCCCGCCTCGCGCAGCTGCTCGGCGACCGGGTCCCCGGAGTGGCTGGAGACCAGCAGCACCCCGTCGACGTGCCCGGCCGTGATGTACCGCGTGATGCGCCGCCGTTCGTCCTCGGTGCCCGCCGGCATCAGCAGCAGCGGGATGTCGTGCGCGGCCAGCGCCTGGGTTGCACGCGCTCAGCAGGACATTGAAGTTCGGGTCCTCGAAGAACCGCTCCTGAGGCTCCGTCAGCAGGAAGCCGACCGAGTCCGAACGCCCGGTGATCAGCGAACGGGCGTGCCGGTTCACCACGTAACCCGTCTTGCGGATCGCGGCGTTGACCGCCTCCTGGGCGGACGGGCTGACGTAGTGCCCGCCGTTGAGCACCCGCGAGACGGTGCCCCGCGAGGCACCCGCCTCGCGGGCCACGTCGTGGATCGTCGGCGGTCTGCGTCGGCCCCCCGTGTTGGTGCCCGTGATCACCAGGGTGTACAAGGCGGCCCCGCAACCCCGCCAAAGCCCCCGGCCAGATGGCCCGCAACTCCCTCGCCCACGTGGCCCGCGGCTCCGACGGCGCGATGTTCTTCCAGTGGCGCCAGTCCAGGCGCGGCGCCGAGAAGTTCCACTCGGCGATGCCCCCGCACGGCGGCACGGAGACCCGGGTCTGGCGCGGGCTCGTCGAACTGGGCGCCGCTCTCGACTCGTTGAGCCAGATCAGCGGCACCGGCACCCGCGCCGATGTGCCGTCCTGTGGCCGGGCTCGCCCTGGTCGCCCTGCCCGCACCCGGCGCGCAGGCGGCCGGCACCCTCACCAACGGCGGCTTCGAGTCCGACGGCACCGGCACCGCCACGCCGGCCGGCTGGTCGACGTACTCGGCAGCCGGCCAGAACGCCGCCTCGTACACCGAGTCCGGTGGCCACAGCGGCAGCTACCGTCTGTCCCACTACTCGGCCTCCGCCTACAGGGTGCCGTCCCCGACAACAAGGGCCTCGGCGTCTTCTCCTGGGAGGCGACCCGGACCGCGGTCACCGGCAACGGCTGGGACCCGACCGACTCCAGCTCCGGCAACGGCGGGGAGAACCAGGCCCTCTTCGACTACGGCAACAAGGCCACCTCGGCCACGAGCTGGTTCAGCCACCGCTGAACCGGTGTGGAGGGGGCCCGGTCGCAGGGGAGCCGCCGGGCCCTCGCCCAGGTGCTTGTGTCAGGAACGCAGGGCCGACGGTCCCTGCCCGCGGTCCGTCGGTTCCCGTGCCGTCCGGCCGGGCTGGTCCGGCGGCTCGTCGAGGTGTCCGAGCCACTCGCATATGAGGCGCCCCAAAAGCGCTCCGCCGTAGACGACGAACCCCACTCCGACCAGCCAGGACTCCACCACCAGGACCGTGCCGACCGGGCCGTAGCTGATCGCGTTGGTGACCAGGAGCGGAGTGAAGACCAGATAGGAGAAGCCGCGCAGGCCCACCAGGCCCGCCATCGTGGCGAGCGCACCGGGCAGCAGATAGCGCCAGGGCACCTGCCGGCTGAGCAGGAAGTGCGGCCCCCACCAGAAGAACAGCACACCGACCCCCATGCTGAGCAGGATGCGGGGAGGGCCCTCCAGTACCGTCCGGGTCTGCACCTGGGCGTACAGGTACGCCATCAGCATGATCAGCCAGATCGCGTGCCGCCAGAGGTGGTGCCAGGGAGCGGCGGCCGTCCTCCAGATCCGTTCGTAGCCGTTCTGCACGCTGGAGGCGAAGGACATGCCGAAGAACGCGAGCAGGGCCAGGCTCAGCGCGCTGGTGGTGCTGATCACCTTGCGGGTCGGGCCGAAGACATGCGCGAGTGCGTCGGCGGACCGGCCGTTCAGAGCCATGCCGTCCACCAGCCACCCCGCGAAGCCGCCGTGCCCCAGCGGATCCGCGGCGGCCACCACGATCAGCAGCGGCGCCAGGGTGACCAGGGCGAGCGTCGCGAACCCCATCGCCCGGTGCATCAACTCCAGCTCATTGCCGCGCCGGTGCAGCTCGGCAAGCCCCAGCCGGTGCCAGGCGGCCAGCCGTGACATGGGGACCACCCCTTCCTCCGGCCGGGGTTACCGGTGGTGATGTCCTGAGTGGCCAGAACGCATCCCGGTAAACCTGATCGGGTGACGCGGCACCCGATGGGCATCCCTACACATGCCAGCATGAACTGTCCCGACCTCGACAAGGAGGTTTTCATGGACCGTCCCAGTGAACTCGTCCCGCTCCGGTACGTCGCCATCGGCGGCCGTGGCCCCGAGGACGTCGTGGCCGACGCCCGGGGCCGGGTGCTGACCGGAGTGGAGGACGGCCGCATCCTGCGCATCGACGGGCTGACCGAGCCCTCGGCCGCCCGCGTCGAGGTGCTCGCCGAAACCGGTGGCCGGCCGCTCGGCCTCGAACTTCTCCCGGACGACGCCCTGTTGGTGTGCGACGCCGAACTCGGGCTGCTGCGCGTCGACCTCCGTGGGGGCATCGTGCGGATCCTCGCCGACTCGGTGGCGGGGGAGAGGCTACGGTTCTGCAGCAATGCGGTCGCGCTGTCCGACGGCAGCGTCTGCTTCACCGTCTCCAGCCGCAGCTACCCGCTGGACCAGTGGATCGGCGACATCGTCGAACACACCGGAACCGGCCGCCTGCTGCGCCTCGCCCCGGGCAGTGAAAGCCCCGAAGTCCTGCTGGAGGGGCTCCAGTTCGCCAACGGGCTGGCGCTGAGCGCTGATGAATCGTTCCTGGTCGTCGCCGAGACCGGCGCCCGCAGGCTCACCCGCTACTGGCTCACCGGCGAGAAGGGCGGACAGAGCGAGCCCTTCGTGGAGAACCTCCCGGGCATGCCCGACAACCTCTGGCGGGCCCCTGACGGCCCGGTCTGGGTCTCCCTGGCAGGGCCCCGCGTCCCCCCGCTCGACCTGCTGCACCGTACCGCCCCCGCCGTCCGCGCCGCCGCCGCCCGCATCGCCGTCCGTGCCCCCTACCGCCCCACCGGCACCATCGGCGCCCTCGCGGTCGACGACCAGGGGGCGTTCGTCCACCACCTCGCCCGCCGGCACTCCGGCTACCGCATGGTGACCAGCGTCTGCGAGGCGGCCGGGCAGCTGGTCCTGGGCAGCCTCTGGGAGCGGGGCGTCGCCGTGTGCGAGCGACCGGCCCCGAAGTGACCCGGGTGCGGGCCGGGCGCTACCCTGTTGCTCGGCCGCGAGCACCCCTTGCGGCGCGGCGGTGGGGCCCGCCGTACCCGAACCGCGGCAGTGGTGCCGCCAACGGTCCCTACTTGCGAAGGAGCGGCGCCCGCATGCCCCGGGCCCCGGCGAGTAGGAGACGTACGACCATGACAGCCCCGGAAGCCGAGAGCGTCCGCGCCCGCCCCCGCCCCCCGCGACCGCCCGCCTGGCGCACCCAGGCCCCCGTCGTCGCGGTGGTCGCGCTCGGCGGCGCCCTCGGTGCCACCGGCCGCTACGCCCTGTCCCTGTGGTGGCCCACCCAGCCCGGCGGATTCCCCTGGGCGACCTTCTGGACCAACGTCGTCGGCTGCGCCGTGATCGGCGTGTTCATGGTCGTCATCACCGACGTGTGGGCCGCCCACCGCCTGGTACGCCCCTTCTTCGGCACCGGCGTGCTCGGCGGCTTCACCACCTTCTCCACCTACGCCGTCGACATCCAGAAGCTGGTCGACGCCGGCCACCCGCGCACCGGGCTGGCCTACCTCGCCGCGACCCTGCTCGCGGCGCTCACGGCGGTGTGGCTCGCGGTCACCGCGGCCCGCCGCGTCCTGAAGTGGAGGCAGCCATGACGAGGCTGACCGGCAGCGCGCTGCGCGTGACCGTCTTCATCGGCGAGAACGACACCTGGCACCACAAGCCCCTCTACTCGGAGATCGTCCACCGCGCCCACGCGGCGGGCCTCGCCGGCGCCAGCGTCTTCCGCGGGATCGAGGGCTTCGGCGCCTCCTCCCTGATCCACACCTCGCGGCTGCTGTCGCTCAGCGAGGACCTGCCCGTCGCGATCGTCGTCGTCGACACCGAGGAACGCGTCCGCGCCTTCCTGCCGCAGCTCGACGAGCTCGTCGGCGAGGGCCTCGTCATCCTCGACGACTGTGAGGTCATCCGGTACGTGGGCCGCGAGAGCGGATCCGACAAAACGGATATGAAGGGTAAGAGGTCGTTGTGAACTGGCTGCTGGTCGTCGCGGGCGCCACGGTCGGTGCCCCGCTGCGCTACCTCACCGACCGCGCGGTGCAGTCCCGCCACGACTCGGTCTTCCCCTGGGGTACCTTCGCGGTGAACGTCACCGGCTGCCTCATCCTCGGTCTGCTCACCGGCGCGGTGGCCGAGGGGGCCGCCGGCCTCCATCTGCAGCTGCTCCTCGGCACCGGCCTGTGCGGGGCCCTGACGACGTACTCGACCTTCTCCTACGAGACCCTGCGGCTGACCGAGACCGGGGCGGGGCTCTACGCTGCCGCCAACGTCGTCGGGAGTCTGGCGGCAGGCCTCGGCGCTGCATTCGCCGGGGTGTCGGTCGCCCAGGCCCTGTGGGGGTAGGCGAGCGGCCCGGATTCCGCACGTAGTAAGACTGTCTACAGCACTGTCGACCAACTCCTCAGAACTGGATCCCATGAGCGTCATCAACGTCGGTCAGGCCGCCGTCCTCGGAGTCGTGGAAGGGCTGACCGAGTTCCTTCCCGTCTCCTCCACCGGACATCTGAAGATCACCGAAGGGCTCATGAGCATCCCGGTCGACGACAAGGCCGTCGTCGGCTTCTCGGCCGTGATCCAGGTCGGCGCGATCGCCGCCGTGCTCCTGTACTTCTTCAAGGACATCGTGCGGATCGTCTCCGCCTGGGGCCGGGGCCTGCGCAACAAGGAGGAGCGCTACCACCACGACTACAAGTTCGCCTGGTGGGTGATCTACGCCACCATCCCGATCGTGATCGTGGGCCTGGGCGCCAAGAAACTCGTCGAGGGGCCGCTGGGCTCGCTGTGGGTGGTGGCCGCTTCCCTCATCGTCGGGTCCGGTGTGATGTGGGCGGCGGACCAGATGGGCCGGCACAAGCGCGGTGAGGACGACACCACGTTCAAGGACGCGATGCTGGTGGGCAGTGCGCAGATCCTCGCCCTGCTCTTCCCCGGCTTCTCCCGCTCCGGTGCCACCATGTCCACGGCCCTCATCCTCGACCTGGACCGCGTCGCCGCCACCCGCCTCTCCTTCTTCCTCGGCATCCCGGCCCTGACCGGCGCCGGCCTGTACGAGCTCAAGGACGCCCTGGGCACGGGCGTGGGCGCCGCCCCGCTGGCCGTCGGCACGATCGTCTCCTTCGTCGTCGCCTATGCCTCCATCGCCTGGCTGCTGAAGTTCGTCGCCAAGCACTCCTTCAACGCCTTCGTCGTCTACCGGATCGTCGTCGGCGTGCTGCTCCTGGGCCTGCTCAGCACGGGTGGCCTCAGCAGCTGACGGCGGGCGCGGAAACGGGCGCCTCTCGGAAAGCCGGACATGGTCGTGGACGAGCCCTTGGTACGCGGCGATGCCGAGCAGGCGCCGTATCCGCCGGTTCCTTGCGGCGATCCCCCGGAAAACGCGCGTGCGTACGGGATCTCCGCCGTGCCACGATGGCGCGGGGAAGCGAGGTCTCGTGGACGAGATGAGGCGATTTTGCCGGGCGCTGGTCGCGTGGGCGGCCGGGGGAGCGGGTGCCGGCGCAGCCGCCGAGGCGGCGCGGCAGCTGGCCGGCGGCGGTGTGCGGACGGTCGTGCTCGTCGAGGGCAGCAGTGATCAGGTCGCGCTCGAAGCGCTGGCCGCTCGCCACGGCCGCGACCTCGCTGCGCAGGGCGTTGCGGTGGTGCCGCTCGGAGGGGCGACGAACATCGGGCGCTTCCTCGACGTGTGCGGCCCTCCGGGACTCGGCCTCCCGTTGGCCGGTCTCTGCGACATCGGCGAGGAGCGGCACTTCCGGCGGCATCTGGAGCGGGTCGGGCTCGGGTCCGCTCGCACCCACGCCGGGCTGGAAGCACTCGGATTCCAGCTGTGCGTGGCCGACCTGGAGGACGAGCTGATCCGCGCGCTCGGGGCGGAAGGCGTGCAGCAGGTGATCGAGGCCCAGGGCGAGACGCGCCCCTTCCACACCTTCCAGGGCCAGCCGGCACAGCGGGAGAGGCCCGTGGAGCACCAGCTGCGGCGCTTCATGGGCACCCACAGCGGCCGCAAGGCGCTCTACGCGCAGGCGATGGTCGAGCACCTGGACCTCGCGCGTGTCCCGCGGCCGCTGGAGCGCCTGCTGGCGCAGGTCTGACACCGCTCGGATGCGTGAGGGATGCGGTGCGGGGGACTTGGGACTGAGGCCGGGTTGAGCGGCGTTCCCCTAGGGGGCCGGCCTGGCCAGGCTCCTCTGGTTCAGACAACGAGCCGGGGGAGCCGCTGCCTGGTCAGGAGACGCTGCCCCGCTCGCAGACCCGGCGGGCGACCTCGCGGAGTTTGATGTTGTTCTCCTGCGAGAAGCGCCGAAGGGTGTCGAACGCCTGCTCCTCGGTGAGACTGTGGGCGCCCATGAGGATGCCCATGGCCTCGCCGATGAGGTGGCGGGTGGCGACGGCCTGTTCCAGCTGGGCATGCGTGCGGGCGCTGGAGAAGGCGACCGCGGCGTGGGAGGCCAGCAGCCAGCCGGCCAGCTCGCTGGCCGCGGTGAAGGCGCCGGGCTCGCGGGAGTAGAGGTTCAGCGCACCGAGCTCTTCGTCCTCGGTGAACAGCAGGAATCCCATCATGCTGCCCACGCCGAGTCCGCGCGCCTGCGGGGCGTAGGCGGGCCAGCGCGGCTGCTCCTTGGTGAAGTCGGCGATGCGGAAGACCCGCTCACCCTCGGCGGTGCGGGCGGCATCGAAGCACGGCCCTTCGCCCAGCCGTTCCTGCAACTGGTCGCTGTCGACGACCAGCTTCTGCGTGGGGGCCAGTGTCTCCACCGTTGTGCCGTGCAGCATCAGAATGCCCGCGGCGTCGCACCCCTCCACCAGCTCGATGGCCGAGTGGGTGATCCGCTCCAGGGTGGCGTGGACCGACTCCTGGGCGAGCAGGTCCCGGGCCATCGACGCCATCTGCTGCGCGAACCGGCCCCAGTCCATACCGTCCTCCCGCGTTTCGGCTCGTCCTCATCAAGAAGCCCTCTACCCATCTTCTCTTTCGCCTCCCTTGACAGCCCCCGCCCGGCACCCGCAGGATCGCTCCCGTGAACCTGTCAGACAGCAAGACAGCCAGTCAGGGTCCGCGGCGCATCAGCGCCATGGAAGCAGTCCTGGCGCACCTGCGCTCCGCCATCGAGAACGGCGAGTACGCCGTGGGGGACAAGCTCCCCTCCGAGGCGGAGCTGTGCCGCACCCTCGAGGTCAGCCGGCCCGTGCTGCGCGAGGCCCTCAGGGCCCTGCAGACCATGGGCCTGACCGTCTCCAAGACGGGCAAGGGCACCTTCGTCGTCGCCAGCACCGTCGAGGACCCCACCTTCGGCGACTACGCGGCCAGCGACCTGCTGGAGGTGCGCCGCCACGTGGAGATCCCGGTGGCGGGCTACGCGGCCGTGCGCCGCACGCCCGAGGACCTCGACCACCTGGCGCACCTGCTGGAACGCATGGAGCGGGAGACCGACACCACCTCGTGGGTCGCCCTCGACACGCTGTTCCACCTCGCTGTCGCCCAGGCCGCCCAGAACCCGGTCTTCCGCCGGGTCATCGAGGAGATCCGCGACGCACTGGCGCGTCAGTCGGCCTTCCTCAACGAGCTGGGCGGACGCCGCGAGCAGTCCAACCGCGAGCACCGGGCGATCGTCGAGGCGCTGATGGACGGTTCCGAACTCGACGCGGTGGACGCCATGGCGCACCACCTCGACCGCGTCGAGACGACCCTCACCGACATCGTGCGCCCCGCGCGCACGGACATCCCCACGGAAGGCGGACCCGAGGCGTGAGCGAGCACCTCAAAGAAGAGACGCGCACACCGGCCGCACATGTCGACGCAGGCGACGCGGGCTACAGCAAGTCGCTGAAGTCCCGGCACGTCAACATGATCGCCATCGGCGGCGCGATCGGCACCGGTCTCTTCCTCGGCGCGGGCGGACGGCTCGCCGACGCCGGCCCCTCCCTGTTCATCGCCTACGCGGTCTGCGGCATCTTCGCCTTCCTGGTGGTGCGCGCCCTCGGCGAACTCGTCCTGTACCGGCCCTCGTCCGGTGCCTTCGTCTCGTACGCCCGGGAGTTCCTCGGCGAGAAGGGCGCCTACACCGCGGGCTGGATGTACTTCCTGAACTGGGCGACCACCGGCATCGCCGACATCACAGCGGTGGCCACCTACACGCACTACTGGGGCATGTTCTCCGACATCCCTCAATGGTTGATCGCCTTGATCGCCCTGGCGGTCGTCCTGACGGTCAACCTGATCTCGGTCAAGATCTTCGGTGAGCTGGAGTTCTGGTTCGCCATCGTCAAGGTCAGCGCGCTCGTGATCTTCATGTGCATCGGTATCTTCCTGCTGGTCACCCAGCACCCCGTGGACGGCGTCCACCCCGGCCCGGCCCTGATCACCGACAACGGCGGCGTCTTCCCCAACGGCCTGCTGCCCATGCTGCTGATCATCCAGGGCGTCGTGTTCGCCTACGCCTCCGTCGAGCTGGTGGGTGTCGCCGCGGGTGAGACCCAGAACCCCGAGAAAATCATGCCGAAGGCGATCAACTCGATCATGTGGCGCGTCGGCCTCTTCTACGTCGGCTCGGTCGTCCTGCTCTCCATGCTGCTGCCCTGGAACAAGTACAGCGCCGCAGAGAGCCCCTTCGTGACCGTGCTGTCCCACATCGGCATCCCGGCGGCCGGCGGCGTGATGAACCTCGTCGTCCTCACCGCGGCCATGTCCTCGCTCAACTCCGGCCTGTACTCCACCGGCCGCATCCTGCGCTCCATGGCGATGTCCGGGTCCGCCCCCAAGTTCACCTCGGTGATGAGCCGCAGCCAGGTCCCGTACGGCGGCATCCTGCTCACCAGCGGTATCTGTGTGCTGGGCGTCGGCCTCAACTTCGTGGTCCCGGCGGACGCCTTCGAGATCGTCCTGAACTTCGCGGCGATCGGCATCCTCTCCACCTGGGGCATGATCATGATCTGTCACCTCCTCTTCTGGAAGAAGACCCAGAAGGGCGAGCTGACCCGCCCCGGCTACCGGTTGCCGGGCTCCCCCTGGACCGAACTCGTGACGCTGGCCTTCCTCGCCTCCGTCCTGGTCCTCATGTACGCCGACGGAGGCGCCGGCCGCACCACCGTGCTGTGCCTGCCGCTGATCGTCGGAGCGCTCGTCGCGGGCTGGTACGTCATCCGCGGCCGCCTGCAGCGCACCTCAGCCAAGGCCGACGCGTAACCCGGCGCCGGCTCCAGACAACCCAGAAGTGAACAGGCAGTGATGTACAGCAGCTCTCACACGGACGCTCCCGCGATCCGCGAACCCCTCCACGCGCCCGTCGCGCACGTCGTCCGCGGCGGAGTGACCGAGGGCGTCCACTACGGCTCCGTGGTCGTCCTGGGGGCGGACGGTGAGGTCGAGTTCCAGCTCGGCGACATCGAGGCCGCCTTCTACCCGCGCTCCTCGCTCAAGCCCGTCCAGGCCGCCGCCATGGTGCGGGCGGGGCTGCCCCTGGAGGGGGAGCTGCTCTCGCTCGCCGCCGCCAGTCACTCCGGCGAGGAACGCCACCTCGCCGGGGCCCGGCGGATCCTGGAGCTCGCGGGCGTCACGGAGGACGACCTGCGCAACGTGACGGACATGCCGTACGACCCGGCGGTCCGCGACACATGGATACGTGAGGGCCGCGAGCCCTCCCGGCTGGCCCAGAACTGCTCGGGCAAGCACGCGGCCATGCTGTACACCTGCAAGCTCAACGGCTGGTCCCTCGACGGCTACCTCGACCCGCGGCACCCGCTCCAGCAGGCGATCGCCGAGATCGTCGAGGACCTCACCGGGCAGCGGATCGCCCGGGTCACCGTCGACGGGTGCGGCGCCCCCCTCTTCTCCATCTCCCTGCACGGCCTGGCCCGGGCCACCGCCCGCATCGCCACGGCGGCCCAGGGCACTCCGGAGGCCCGGGTCGCGGACGCCATGCGCGAGCACGCCGAGATGGCCTCCGGTGCCGGCCGTGACGTCGCCGCCCTGATGCGGGCCGTCCCCAGGCTTCTCGCGAAGGACGGTTTCGAGGGCGTCGAGGTCGCCGCCCTGGCCGACGGCCGGGCGGTCGCCGTCAAGATCTCCGACGGCGCGAACCGGGCCCGGATCCCCGTCACCGCCGCCGCCCTCGCCCGGGCCGGCGTCGATCCCGCCCTCCTCACCCGGTTCGCGGGCGAACCCCTCCTCGGCGGAGGCGAACCGGTCGGCGAGATCCGCCCGGTCCGCGCGCTGGAGCCCCTCACGGTCCGGGCCTGCGCCTGACGGCTCCGGTGGCCACCGAGTGTGCGCGGTGGCCACCGGCGGACCACCGGATCCGGTCGCGGTACGGCCGGATCCGTGCGGCCGGCATGCCCCCGGCCGCCCCCTGAACCACCGGCCCCGTCACCACCGGGCCGGTGCCTCGACCGGCTCGGGCGGGCGTCACCCCGTACCGCCCGAGCCGGATCCACCCACCCCCGACGTCGCCAGCCACCCAACCCTCACCACCCTCAGAAAGAGGACCCGCACCTCATGACCGCCGCCACCCGCAGCGAACACGACCTGCTCGGAGACCGCGACGTCCCCGCCGACGCCTACTGGGGTGTGCACACCCTGCGCGCCACGGAGAACTTCCCCATCACGGGCACCCCGATCTCCGCCTACCCGCACCTGATCGACGCGCTCGCCGCCGTCAAGGAGGCCGCCGCCCTCGCCAACGAGGAACTCGGCCTGCTGGAGCCGAAGAAGGCCGCCGCCATCATCGAGGCCTGCCGCGAGATCCGCGAAGGCAAGCTGCACGACCAGTTCGTCGTCGACGTCATCCAGGGCGGCGCCGGCACCTCGACCAACATGAACGCCAACGAGGTCGTCGCCAACCGGGCGCTGGAGCTGCTGGGCTTCGAGAAGGGCCAGTACCGGCACCTGCACCCCAATGAGGACGTCAACCTCGGCCAGTCGACCAATGACGTCTACCCCACCGCCGTCAAGATAGCGACGGTCTTCGCGGTACGTGGACTGCTCAAGGCGATGTCCGTACTGCAGGACGCTTTCGCCCGCAAGGCCGTCGAGTTCCGCAACGTGCTCAAGATGGGCCGTACACAGTTGCAGGACGCCGTGCCGATGACGCTCGGTCAAGAGTTCTCCGCGTATGCCGTCATGATTGACGAGGACCGCAACCGTCTTGACGAGGCCGTCCAGTTGATCCATGAGATCAACCTGGGCGCCACGGCCATCGGCACGGGACTCAATGCCCCCGCCGGATACGCCGAGTCGGCCCGCCGCCACCTCGCGGCCATCACCGGGCTGCCCCTGGTCACCGCCGCCAACCTGGTCGAAGCCACCCAGGACTGCGGCGCGTTCGTGCAGATGTCCGGTGTGCTCAAGCGGATCGCCGTCAAGCTCTCCAAGAGCTGCAACGACCTGCGGCTGCTGTCCTCCGGCCCGCGCGCGGGCCTCGGTGAGATCAACCTGCCGCCGGTGCAGGCCGGTTCGTCCATCATGCCCGGCAAGGTCAACCCGGTGATCCCCGAGGTCGTCAACCAGGTCGCCTTCGAGGTGATCGGCAACGACGTCACCATCACCATGGCCGCCGAGGCCGGACAGCTCCAGCTCAACGCCTTCGAGCCGATCATCCTGCACTCCCTGTCGGAGTCCGTCACCCATCTGCAGAGCGCCTGCCTGACGCTCGCCGAGCGGTGCGTCGACGGCATCACCGCCAACACCGAGGCGCTGCGCGCGAGCGTGGAGAACTCCATCGGCCTGGTGACCGCCCTCAACCCGCACATCGGGTACACGGCCGCCACCGACATCGCCAAGGAGGCCCTTGCCACCGGTCGCGGTGTGGCCGAACTGGTCCTGGAGAAGGGCCTGCTGCCCGCCGAGCGACTCGCCGGACTGCTGCGCCCGGAGGTGCTCGCAGGCAGCGGTACGACGCAGTCGATCTGACGGTGTATCACTCGCGTGCCGTGATGGTCGGCTCAGGCGACCGGACCATCGCGGCACGCGGACGACGTCACGCCCAGGGATGAATGCGCAACGACCGCCGTGCGTCCTCCACGCCGGGCGGTGCCCGTACTGCGCGCCGCCTCGACACGACCGGCGGTACCGGCTGATCGGCGCAGCCCCGTTCGCCATTCATCGGAAAGTGCTACTAATGCTCATATGGTGAATTCTGCGGCCTTCGAAACGGGCCGTCTCCTGCCCCGGTGAACGACCCTGTTCTTCCTGCGTCGGGCGGAGTGACGGAATGCTTCGATGAATCCAGGAGAATTCATGCGTGTGGCCGTAACGGGTGGCGGCGGTTTTCTCGGCTCGCATCTGTGCGAAACACTCCTCCGACGCGGTGACGAAGTGGTCTGCCTCGACGACTTCTCGACCGGAGAGCCCGAGAACGTCGCCCCGTTCATCGGGAATCCGGCATTTGAACTCGTCCGCACCGATGTCAGCCGGTCGATCGCGGTGTCGGGCGCCGTCGACGCGGTGGCCCACCTGGCGAGCCCTGCCTCGCCCCCTGACTACCTCCGGCGTCCGCTGGAAACGCTCGCCGTGGGCAGCCGAGGCACGGAGAACGCGCTGCGCCTTGCGACACACCATGACGCCCGCTTCGTGCTCGCCTCCACGAGCGAGGTCTACGGGGACCCCGAAGTGCACCCGCAGGACGAAACGTACTGGGGTCATGTGATCCGATCGGACCACGCAGCGTGTACGACGAGGCGAAAAGGTTCTCCGAGGCAATCACGCAGGCCTATCGCACGCACTGCGGTACGAATACCGGGATCGTGCGCATCTTCAACACCTACGGTCCGCGCATGCGCCCGCACGACGGGCGGGTCGTGTCCAGCTTTGTCGTTCAGGCGCTCGCCGGAGAGCCGTTGACCGTCTACGGCGACGGAAAGCAGACGCGCAGTTTCTGCTATGTGGAGGACCTGGTACGCGGAATCGTCGCCATGCTCGACCGCGACGAGCCCGGCCCGGTGAACCTTGGCAACCCCGTGGAACTGACCGTTCTCGAACTCGCCGACCGCGTGCTCGACCTGACGGGTTCTCGGGCCGAGGTCCAGTTCCACCCCCTGCCCGTCGACGATCCCACCCGTCGCCGGCCGGTGATCACCCGGGCCTTCGAACGCCTGGGCTGGAGCCCGGCCGTCGGGATCGAGGACGGGCTGCGGCGCACGGTGGAATGGTTCGCCGCCCGACCCGACGACGTCGCCGCCGCGCTCGCCGCGATCCGGGGCGGGCAGCAGGCCGGCGACACCATCGCCGTGGCCGGCCCGCTGGGCGCGACCCCGGCCGCCTCGTGACCCAGATGGATTCCGACCTCACGTCGGGCATCACCCTCGAGACCCTGCCGGACACCTCCGGCGACACACTCCGAGCCCAGCTGCGCACCCTTTCCCAGGGCAACGTCGTCGACACACCGGCCGACGGACCGGTGTTCGCCAAGCCGCCCAGAGTCCTGGAGCCGCGCACCGGCACCTGGGTTCCGCGGCTGCGGCGCACGGACCGGCTGACGGTGGCACTGCTCTCGGCGTGCTGGGTGGCCGCCCTCGTCTGCTTCTGGGAGTGGTGGCTGCGCGAGGAGCACAGGGTCGGCTGGTTCGGGTTCGTGGTCAACAGCGCGCTGTTGCTGTACCTGTCGCTGCTGCCGCTGTACTTCGTCCTCGCCGTGCTGCGGCTGCGCACCCTCTCCCCGTCCGTCGAGGTGCCCTCGCTACGGACCGCGTTCGTGGTGACACGGGCGCCGTCGGAGCCCTGGTCGGTGGCCCGCACCACCCTGAGCGCGATGCTGCGCCAGGACTTCCCGCACTCCTACGACGTATGGCTGTGCGACGAGGACCCGGACCAGGAGATCCTCGACTGGTGCGCGGTGAACGGCGTGCGCGTCTCCTGCCGGCGCGGCGTCGCCGCCTACCACCGGGACGTCTGGCCGCGGCGCACCCGGTGCAAGGAGGGCAACCTCGCCCACTTCTACGACCACTGGGGATACCGGTACTACGACGTGGTGGCCCAGCTCGACGTCGACCACGTACCTCACCCCCGCTACCTGACCGAGATGGTCCGGCCGTTCACCGATCCGGCCATCGGCTACGTGGCCGCACCCAGCGTGTGCGACGCCAATGCCCATACGTCCTGGTCGGCGCGCGGGCGCCTGCATCGCGAGGCGACCTTCCACGGGCCGATGCAACTGGGCCACACCGACGGTCTGGCCCCGCTGTGCATCGGTTCCCACTACGCCGTGCGGACCCGGGCCCTCCGGGACATCGGCGGACTCGGGCCGGAGCTGGCCGAGGACTTCTCGACGACCTTCCTGCTGAACTCCGCGGGCTGGCACGGCGCTTTCGCGATCGACGCGGAGGCGCACGGCGACGGCCCGATCACGTTCGCCGCGATGGTGACCCAGGAGTTCCAGTGGTCACGGAGCCTGGTGGTGATGCTGCTCGGGATGCTCCCCAAGCATCTGCGGCGCATGCCGGGCAGGCTCCGGCTCCGGTTCGCGTTCGCCCTGTCGTACTACCCACTGCTGGCGCTCACGACCACCTGCGGTCTGCTGCTGCCACCGGTCGCCGCGGTCACGGGCATCCCGTGGGTCGACGTCGACTACCTCTCCTTCCTCGGGCACTTCTGGGCCATGTCGTTCTTCCTGATCCTGCTCACGGTGTTGCTGCGGCGGCGCGGTCTGTTGCGGCCCGTGGACGCGCCGGTGCTGAGCTGGGAGGGCTGGCTGTTCGGCCTGGCCCGCTGGCCCTATGTCGCGTGGGGAACCGCAGTCGCGCTGATGCAGCGGCTGCGGCCGAAGAAGGTCGTCTTCAAGGTCACGCCCAAGGCCCGTGACGGGATGGAACCCTTGCCGCTGCGCCTGATGCTGCCGTACCTCCTGATCACCGTCGTTCTCTCCGGCGCCGCCGTGGTCGGGGAGCTGACCGGACCCGCCGTCGGCTACGTCTTCCTGTGCCTGCTCGGTTCGCTCTCCTACGCCCTGGTCACCCTCGCGGTCGGCGCGCTGCACATCCGGGAGACCGCCAGATCGGCCGGCGTCGGTGTGCGCCGGGCCCTGCACACCGCCGCCCTGCCGTTGACCGCGGGGCTCCTCGCCCTCGTGCCACTGGCCTGGGCACTGCTGATCTTCCCCCTCTATCTGCGCGGGTTCGTGACCGGCTGACACCGCCTGCCCGTCCGGCTTCCCGTGTGCGCGGACCCGCGCGGATGTCCCTTCCCTGACGAAACGAGGTGCCCCATGCCCGAGACGGTCCTGGTGACCGGTGGCGCAGGTTTCATCGGCAGCCACACCTGCGTCGAACTACTCGCCCACGGCCACGAAGTCGTCGTGGTCGACAACCACGTCAACAGCTCGCCGCACGCCCTGGACCGCATCGCCAAGACCGCGGGCCGCCCGCTCGCCGGCGCCTTCCACGTGGACGTGCGCGACCGGAAGGCCCTCGCCGAGGTGTTCGCCCGCCACCCAGTGGACTCCGTCATCCACTTCGCGGCCCACAAGGCGGTCGGAGAGTCGGTGGGCCATCCGGTCGAGTACTACGACACGAACGTGGGCGGCACCTGCACTCTGCTGTCGGTCATGCACGAACACCGGGTCCACCGGCTGGTCTTCTCCTCGTCGTGCTCCGTGTACGGCGACGCGCAGACGGTTCCCCTGACCGAGCAGAGCCCTGTGGCACCCACGAACCCCTACGCCCGTACCAAGCTGATGTGCGAGCGGATCCTGGAGGACGTCTGCACCCATCTGGCGGAGATGAGGGTGCTTGCCCTGCGCTACTTCAACCCGGTCGGAGCCCATCCGAGCGGCCGGCTCGGCGAGGATCCGCAGGGCGTACCGAACAACGTGATGCCGTACGTCGCCCAGGTCGCAGTGGGACGCCGGCAGAAGCTCAGCGTCTTCGGGAACGACTACCCCACGCCGGACGGCACCGGGGTGCGGGACTACATCCACGTCATGGACGTCGCGGAGGGACACCGGGTGGCAGTCGAGCACCTGGACGACCGCCCGGGGATGCAGACGTTCAACCTCGGCACCGGCACCGGAACCTCCGTGCTCCAACTGGTCGCCGCCTTCGGCGAGGCGAGCGGCCGCCCGATTCCCCACCAGATCGTCGATCGCCGGCCGGGCGATGTCGCCGAGCTCGTCGCCGACGCGAGTGCGGTGGCTGCGGCCTGGGACTGGACCACCACACGTGATCTCGCCGCCATGTGCCGTGACGCCTGGCGGTTCCAGCAACTCAACCCGCACGGATACTCCCGCCGGCCCGGGGAAGCGGCGGCCGGCGAGACAGGAGAACTTTCATGCGGTTGAGCGTCATCGGTACCGGATACCTCGGAGCCGTGCATGCCGCGTGCATGGCGGAGATCGGACACGATGTCCTCGGTGTCGACACGGACACCGCGAAGATCGAGGCGTTGGCGGCAGGCCGGGCGCCGTTCTTCGAGCCCGGTCTGCCGGAGATCCTGATCCGGAACATCCAGGCCGGACGGCTGCGGTTCACCACCTCGCCGGCGGAGGCCGCGGACTTCGCCGACGCCCACTTCGTGTGCGTCGGCACCCCGCAGCGCGCCGACTCGTTCGCCGCCGACCTGCGTTATGTGGAGGCGGTCGTGGACGGCCTGGCACCGCTTCTGACCCGGGACGCCCTGATCGTCGGCAAGTCGACCGTGCCGGTGGGCACCACCCGGTCGCTCGGCCGCAGGATGACGGCACGTCTGCGCCCCGGCGTCGACGCCGAGGTCGCCTGGAACCCGGAGTTCCTGCGTGAGGGGTTCGCGGTGCAGGACACGCTGCGCCCCGACCGTCTGGTCCTCGGGTTCACCTCGTCCCGGGCCGAGCGGATGCTGCGCGAGGTGTACGCACCGCTGCTGAACGCAGGCACCCCCTGCATCGCAACAGACCCCGCCACCGCGGAGCTGGTGAAGGTCGCCGCCAACTCCTTCCTGGCCACGAAGATCTCGTTCATCAACGCCATGGCGGAGGTCTGCGACGCCGCGGGCGCCGACGTGGTCACCCTGGCCGACGCACTCGGCCACGACGCGCGCATCGGGCGCCGATTCCTGTCCGCCGGCCTCGGCTTCGGCGGCGGCTGCCTGCCCAAGGACATCCGCGCGTTCCTGGCCCGGGCCGAGGAGCTGCAGGTGAGCGAAGCGGTGAGCTTCCTTGGCCAGATCGACCGGATCAACCTGCGCCAGCGCGTCCGGACGGTCGACCTCGCTCGTCAGCTCGTGGGCGGCAGCCTCGACGGACGGCGCGTGGCCGTGCTCGGCGCCACCTTCAAACCCGACAGCGACGACGTGCGCGACTCACCGGCTCTGGCCGTCACCGCGGAGATCGTCGCCCAGGGCAGCGAGGTCGTCGTCCACGACCCGGAAGGCCTCGACAACGCACGGGAGGCGCTGCCCGGGCCGGCGTACTGCACGGACATCATGAAGGCGTGCCGGGACGCAGACCTGGTGCTGCACCTGACCGAATGGCGTCACTACCGCCGACTCGACCCGGTCGAGCTGGCGGAGGTGGTCCGGGCACCGCGGATGCTGGACGCCCGCAACGCGCTGGACCCGGTGGTCTGGAGGGCGGCCGGCTGGCACCTGCGCGCTCTGGGACGCCCCGCTCCCGTCCCGGCACCGGGCCACGGCGACGCGCTCAGAGCGACGATCCCTCACGCCTTGGGAACGGCCTGCACGGCCCCCGCGACCGGAGACCCCCTCAGCCGTGCTCCGAAGTAGTCCACCGACCCCGGATTCACGCCCAGGGTGCGCAGGTCGACAGCGGCACCGGCCAGAGTGCGCACGCACTGGGACGTCAGTGCACCGCGTGTCGGCCCGATACCGTACAGATTCGGGCCGGACGCGGGCAGCGCGACCTGGGCCAGACAGGGGTCGGCGTTGGTGCCGGTGGCCCGCGGACCCTGTACCTCCTGGCCCGCCGCCTGGCGCCAGGAGGCCAGGTCGCTGTACCAGTGGTCGCCCCATTGCAGGATCCAACCGCCGCTGCTGTGGTAGTCGTTGCCTTGCATCAGCACGTCCGACGTGTCGAAGTTCCCCTGGGCGGCCACCACGGGAGCCCCGTCCGTGACGAACACGTTGTTGCGGACGGTGACCGAACCGAGGTTGGGCTGGAGCCGGAGCGCCGGTGCGCGGACGGAGCCGTTCGCCGTGTTCAGCACCGTGTTCTGGTAGATGGACAGATGGGTGACCCGTGATCCCTCAGCGACGATGCCGCCGTAGTCCTGGATCTTGCGGCCGTTGTTGTGGCTGACGTTGTACCGGATCGTGTTGTCCGTGTGGACCGAGTTCCAGACGGCGGAGTACGCGAGGAAACCGGCCCCGTCGTTTCCATGGGCCAGGTTGTACTGCATCAGCGAGTGCGACACGTTGTTGTCCAGACCGAAGCCGCCGCCGTCCACCTGGGAACCGGAGTGGTTGCCGTAGGAGATGTTCCGCTGGAACGTCATCCGAGTCGAGTCGTACGTCCAGATGCCCTCGGGGCCCTCCATGGCGGTCGCCGAGGAGTACGCCCCGTTGTCCCTGGCGACGGACTGCTGCACCGTGCCGTGGCTGACGCTGCCGAGCACGATGCCGCTTCCGGTGTTGCGGCCGGACGCCGCAGGGTCCCCGACGTTCTGATACGCGCTCACCTTCGACACCGTCACGTCCTCGTGGGCGTAGGCGGGAGCGTCCGGGTCGAACGCGGGCCCGTCGGTCACGAGCCCCGCGTCCTGGTTGGTGTGCAGCGCGCAGTCGTAGATCTCCACGTCTCGAAAGCCGGACGCCTTGGGGCCGCCGTGCAGCCGGATGCCGTTTTGGAACCCCGTCACCTCGACGCCCGAGACTCGGATGTACGGCAGCTTGCGGTGACCGGGCAGATCGCTGACGAAGGCGATACCGTCCTCGTCCCGGTAGGACGCGCCGTCGCCGACGACGATCAGGTTGCGGATGGTGACGCCGCTCGTGTTGTGCACCTCGATGCCGCGCGTGCCGGCGGCCGCGATCGTCGCCCGTCCGTTCCCGTAGGACTCGATCACGACGGGCTTACGGGCGTCGCCCGCGTCACCCTGACCGATGCTCAGGGTGCCCGCAAAGCGGGCGCCGCCCTGCAGTCGCAACCGGTCGGCCGGTTCGAACCGCAGGGCATCGGCGCGCCTGAGCGTCCGCCAGGCCGTTTGCGGGGTCCGGCCGTCGGCGCTGTCGTCTCCCTGCGGGCTGACGTAGAAGTCCCGTCCGCCCTGTGCATTCGTCCGCAGGGGCATGTGCGGAGTGGGCAGGCTGCATCCGGCCAGCAGCACCGCCATCGCGCACAGTCCCACCGCGGCGCGTCGCCGCAGCAGCCCGCCGACCGCCTCGGTTCCGCCCCCGTGCTCTCGCCGAGGCGAGCCGGGGACCTCGGTGCATTCGATCCGCTGGCGCAATCTGGCTCCTGTCTCGATGGCTTTTCGGTCCCGGGTTCATGGAGACCGCGTCGCCTCACCTTGACGTGCGGGCTCGGGACTGGCGGGCCAGCACGCGGAGTTCGCGCCAAGACATGCCTGATCGGACTCCTGCCCGTTGTCGCGAATGGGGTCGAAAGGACCACCAGACACGGGTGCGGCATCATGGTGATCATGACAACGACGTCGTCCCACTCCTTCCAGCCGATCCTGGAGCGCATCGCAGAAGAGATCGAGCGCACCCCCGGCCGCGGCCGCCCCGCCGACTACATCCCGGCACTCGCGGCCTGCGACCCGCGCCGCTTCGGCATGGCCGTCGCGGAACTGGACGGCACGGTGTACGGCGTGGGGGACTGGCGCGAGCCGTTCTCCACGCAGTCCATCACCAAAGTCTTCACCCTCGCTCTCGACCTGGCCCGCGAGGGCGACGAACTGTGGGAGCACGTCGGCCGTGAGCCCTCCGGCAATCCCTTCAACTCCCTGATCCAGCTGGAGTACGAGAACGGCATCCCGCGCAACCCGTTCATCAACGCGGGCGCCCTCGTCGTCACGGACCGCCTGCAGACCCGCACCGGAGACGCGGCGGGCGAACTGCTGGCCTTCCTGCGCACCGAGAGCGGCAACCCGGCCCTGGACTTCGACAAGGACGTCGCCGCCTCCGAGTCGGCACACGGCGACCGCAACGCCGCCCTCGCCCATTTCATGGCGTCCTACGGCAACATCGACAACCCGATCCCGGTGCTGCTCGACCAGTACTTCCGCCAGTGCTCCCTCACCGCGTCCTGTGCGGACCTCGCCCTCGCCACCGGCTTCCTGGCCCGCCACGGCATCCGCGCCGACGGCGGCCGGCTGCTGTCCCAGAGCCAGGCCAAGCAGGTCAACGCGGTGATGCTGACCTGCGGTACCTATGACGCGGCGGGCGAATTCGCCTACCGCGTGGGCCTGCCCGGCAAGAGCGGCGTCGGTGGCGGCATCATCGCGGTCGTCCCCGGCCGCTGCACCCTGTGCGTGTGGAGCCCCGGCCTCGACGAGCGCGGCAACTCGGTGGCGGGCGTCGCGGCGCTGGACCGCTTCACGACCCTGACCGGCCTGTCGGTGTTCTGAACCGGCGGCTCGGTTGAACCGGCGGCTCGGTCCCGGGCCGAACCGGTGCTTCAGCACAGGACTCGGTCGGCCGGCGCTGCCCCCAGGGGGGTCGCTGCGCCCGTGCGATCACGTGCCGGTCACACGCAGGTCCCCGCTCCGAAGGCGGCGCGTCAACTTCCGGCCACCCGGCGTTGACACGCTTCCCGAGTGTTGGCCATGGCTTTCCCCGTCGATCTCCGCCGCTGTCAGGTTCTGGGCCTGGCCGGCACCGCATTCCTCGCGCTGGGAGGTGAGACGGCCGGTGCCCTGCCCGTGCGGGATCTCCTGGCCCCGGCGACCGCCCGCGCGGCCCTGGGCCTGGTCGGTGTGTACTTCGGCGTGGTGCTGCTGATTGCCGCCTGGTTGCTGCTCGGGCGTCTCGTGCGCAGCGCCGACGCGCCCACCCCGCGCGAACTGCTGCTCGTGCTCGCCGTCTGGGCGGCCCCGCTGCTGCTGGCCCCGCCGCTGTTCAGCCGGGACGTCTACAGCTACCTCGCGCAGGGCGCCATGGTCGACGCCCACATGGACGTCTACGCATACGGGCCCGCCCAGCTGGGCGGCCCGCTCGCCGACGAGGTCGCCCCGCTGTGGCAGCACACAGGCGCCCCCTACGGCCCGGTGTTCCTCGCCGTCGCCTCCGCGCTGTCCGGCCTGACCCGCGGCGAACTCCCCGCCGGGCTGGTCGGGATGCGGCTGGTCGCACTGCTCGGCGTGGCGCTGATGGCGGCCGCGCTGCCCCGGCTCGCCCGGCACAGCGGCGCCGATCCGGCCGCCGCGCTCTGGCTCGGCGCGCTCAATCCGCTGGTGTTGCTCCACCTGGTCGCCGGCGCCCACAACGACGCCATCATGCTCGGCCTGCTCGGTGTCGGCCTGGTCGCGGCACTGGGCCGGTGGCCGGTCCTCGGCGCCGTGTTCGTCACCCTCGCGGCCCTGGTCAAGGCACCCGCCGTGCTCGGGCTCGCCGCGGTGGTCGTCCTTCAGGTGCGGGCCGGGCAGCGCCCGGCGAAGGCCGCCCTGTCGACCGCCCTGGCCGCCGCGGTCACCACGGTCGCCGCAACAGCCGTCGCCGGTACGGGATACGGCTGGATAGCCGCTCTGGACACCCCCGTCTCCCCGCACAACTGGGCCCTGACGAGCCTCCTCGGCCGCGCCACCGGAGCCATGCTGGAGCGCCTCGGCAGCGACCTCGCCCCGCTCGCCCTTCCGGTCTGGCATCTGCTCGGCCTTGCGATCACCGCGCTGCTGATAGCGGCCATATGGTGGCGGCTGCGCCCCCGCCCGGTCTACGCGCTCGGCCTGAGCCTCGCGGCCGTGGCGGCCTTCGGCCCGGCGATCCGCCCCTGGTACGCCCTGTGGGGGCTGTTCCTCATCGCCGCCGCGGCACCCACCGCCTCGGTCCGGCACCGGGTGGCGGCCGTGACGGGCGTGCTCGCGCTCGCCACCCTGCCGAGCGGCGGGCCGGTCGACAGCGGTCAGCTGATGCTGGCCGTCTCCGGCGGGGCGCTGGCCGTGGTGGTCCTCTGGCAGGTCCACCAGGCGGCCCACGCGCCCGCCCTGGGAGAAACCGCATGACCCTGCCCCGCACCGACCGCGGCCGACTGCTCCTGGTCCTCGCCCTCGCCGCGTCCGTCACCGCCTTCACCGCGACCGTGCCGCTGCTGCGTGACTGGTTCGACCTGCGCGTGTACTACGGCGCCGTCAACAGCTGGATCCACCACGGCGGACGGCTCTACGACTACCGGGTGCCGGGGACGGCATACGGCTTCACCTACCCGCCGTTCGCCGCCGTCAGCATGCTGCCCATGACCCTCGTCGGGCTGCGCACGGCGATCGCCGGATCCCTGCTGCTCAACCTGGCAGCCCTGGCCTGGGTCCTGCACATCCTCACCGAGGGGGCCTGGCGCCGCTACGGCTGGTTCGGCTGCGCCCTGGGCGCGTGCCTGCTCGCCCTGTTCGAACCGCTCCGCGACACCTTCAGCTTCGGCCAGGTCAACGTCCTCCTGCTGGCGCTCGTTCTCACCGACGCCTGGCTGCTCACGACTGGGCGGGAGCGCTGGGCGGGCGTCGGCATCGGCCTGGCGGCCGCGGTGAAACTCACGCCCGCACTCTTCATCGGCCTGCTCCTGCTCGCCGGCCGCCGGCGTGCCGCGGTGGTCGCGACGGCCGTCACCGCGGCGGCGACAGGCCTCGCCGCCTTCGTGGCCCCGGACGCCTCCCGGTTCTACTGGACCGAGGCCCTGTGGGACACGGACCGGGTGGGCCGCCTCGACTACGTCTCCAACCAGTCGCTGCAGGGCATCCTGGCCCGGCTCGGCGTGGCGGACCGCGCGGTGTGGGCCGCCGCGGTCCTGGTGGTCCTCGGCGTCTGGGCCTGGCGCACCCGCCGGGCCGTCGTCGCCGCCGACTGGCCGGCCGCCTTCGCCCTCACCGGCCTGACCGCCTGCCTCGTCAGCCCCATCACCTGGGTGCACCATCTGGTGTGGCTGCTGCCGTCCTTCGCGGTACTGATCCGCGCCGGGCACCCGCGCGTCACGGGCGCCCTGTACGCGGTGCTGTGCACCAGCGTGGTGTGGCTCTGGTTCCACGACGCGTCCGGCATCGACGGTTTCCTCGGCAGCAACACCTACACCTGGATCACCCTGGGACTGCTGCTGTGGCTGCCGGTGGGTCAACTCCGCGCCGACAGCCCGCCCTTGCGGCGCAACACCAGCACGACCGCCCCCGCGCCGAGCACGGCGGCACCCGAGACGACGCCCGCCGTCGGCCATCCCGGCCCGCCGTCCGGCGCGACCGCCACCGGCGTGGCGCGCGGCCCCGGGCGGGGCTTGTCCAGCAACGCGTCCAGCGAGCCCACCGGTTCGACCCGCCCAGCGGCCTCGAACCCCCAGTCGAGCAGTTCCCGTGCCTCTTCGTAGACGGTGAAACCGCCGCCCGCCTGCGGGTTCATCACGGTGACCACGAGGGTGCGCCCGCCCCGGCCGGCGGCGGCGACGAGCGTGTTGCCCGCGTTGCTGGTGTAGCCGTTCTTGACGCCGATCAGCCCCGGGTACGGCTCCACACCGTCCGCCCCGGTCAGCAGCCGGTTGGTGTTCTTGATCTCGTACGACCAGCCGCTCCCGTCCGGGAACCTCGCCACCGCCGTACCGCAGTACCGCGCGAAGTCCGGAATGCGCAGCCCCGCCCGGCCGAACACCGCCAGGTCGTACGCCGACGACACCTGGCCCGGCGTGTCGTACCCGTCGGGCGACCGCACCTGCGTGTCGCGGGCGCCCAGCGCGCGGGCCCTGGCCTGCATCTGCTCGGCCGTCGTCTGCCAGCCGCCGTTCAGGGAGGCCAGCACGTCCACGGCGTCGTTGCCGGAGTTGAGGAAGACCCCGCGCCACAGATCGGCGATCCGGTACGTCCGCCCCTCGGCGACCCCGACCCTGCTGCTGCCCTCACCGATGTCCTCCAACTCCTCCTCCCGCACCGTGTGCCGGGCGCCCGCCGGCAGCGCCGGCAGCACGGTCAGCGCGAACAGGGTCTTCAGCGTGCTGGCGGGCGGCAGCTTGCGATGGGCCTCGCGCGCGGCCAGCACGTCCCCGCTGCGGGCGTCCGCCACCAGCCAGGACAACGCGGACACGTCCGGAAGCCGAGGCGCACCGTGATGGGGCCGCACCTGGGTGCCCTCGCGATACAGGAACGACGGATCCGGCAGCGCCGCCCGCGGCACGCCGGGCGGGGTGGGCTCCGTGTCGGCGGCGACGGCGACGGGGGTCACCGCCAGGACGCCGGCCGCACAGAGCGCGCAGGCGGTGACGGCCGTTCGGGACGAGAAATGGATGATCACACGATCAACGTAGGAATCGGCCTGGCATACGAGACGGTGACCGGGCCGGGGGCGGGGCTCCAGCACCCGGATGCCGCAGTGCGGGGCCCGCGCGGCGCACCGACGTGTGCCGGGCCACGGGGAGCCCACGAACGCGGACACACACGGTAGCCGCGTAGTACCGCGGTACTACGCGCTCAGCGCGGGTCGGCCTCCCGGTACCACGGGATCGGGCGGATCGGCTCCTAGCGTTGCCGGTGAGGCGTCGGAAGCGAAGGACGCCGTAAGCCGACAGAGAGAACGCGAATGATCGACGCACGGCAGCTGACCAAGAGGTACGGCGACAAGACGGCCGTGGACGGGCTCGACTTCGTCGTGAAGCCGGGCACGGTGACCGGCTTCCTCGGGCCCAACGGCGCGGGCAAGTCCACCACCATGCGCATGATCGTCGGACTCGACGCCCCGACGAGCGGCTCCGTCACCGTGAACGGCCACCACTACGCCCGCCACCGGGCCCCGCTCCAGGAGGTCGGGGCCCTGCTGGAGGCGAAGTCGATCCACCCGGGCCGCTCGGCGTACAACCACCTGAAGGCCCTCGCGCTGACCCACGGCATACCGCGCCGCCGGGTCGACGAGGTCATCGACCTCGCCGGCCTTGCCAGTGTGGCCAAGAAGCGGGCCGGTGCCTTCTCCCTCGGGATGGGCCAGCGGCTGGGCATCGCGGCGGCGCTGCTGGGCGATCCGCAGACGGTGATGCTGGACGAGCCGGTCAACGGACTGGACCCGGAGGGTGTCCTCTGGATCCGCAACCTGCTCAAGGCGCTCGCCGACGAGGGCCGCACGGTGTTCGTCTCCTCGCATCTGATGAGCGAGATGGCGCTGGTGGCGGACCATCTCATCATCGTGGGCCGGGGACGCCTGCTGGCCGACACCACCGTGGGGGACCTGATCCGCGAGGCGGGCGGCGACACGGTGAAGGTCGCCACCCAGGACCCGGCCCGGCTGCGGGACGTCCTGGCGGGACCGGGTGTGGACATCACGGGGCGCGTGGGCTCCGAGGAACTGCAGGTGACCGGGCTGAGTGCCCGCAGCATCGGCCTGAAGGCGGCCGAGCACGGGATACCACTGTTCGAGCTGAGCGCGAGGACGGTGTCGCTGGAGGAGGCATTCATGGACCTGACCAGGGAGGCCGTGGAGTACCACGGATCCACGACCGGGATCGAGACCCTCGGGAGGCCGGCATGAGCACCCTCACCGCAACCGCCGAAGAACCCCGCACCGCACCGGCCCGCCCCGCCTACCGGGTGACCGGACGGCGCGTGCTGTCCTCGGAGTGGGCCAAGCTGTGGTCCCTGCGCTCGACCTGGATCACCCTGGGCCTCGGCCTGCTGTTCCTGGTGGCGTTCGGACTGATCGCCGCGAGCCGGTACAAGTCCGGGATCAACTCCGGCCACATGGACCGCGACTTCGCCACCTCGACGGCCGTGAGCCTGTCCCTCTTCGGTACCAACTTCGCCCAGCTGGCCCTCGGAGTCCTCGGCGTGCTCGTCACGGCGGGGGAGTACTCCACCGGCATGATCCGCTCCACGCTCGCGGCGGTGCCCCGCAGGCTGCCCGTGCTGTGGTCCAAGGCGACGGTGTTCGGGCTGGTCGCGCTGGCGGTGGGGACGCTCGGCGCATTCGTCGCCTTCCTGTTCGGCAGCGGGATCGTCTCGGGTACGCCCGCGGCCATGGGCCTCTCGCACGCGGGTGTCCTGCGCAGCCTGCTGGGCGCCGGGCTGTACCTCGGCCTGGTCGCGGTGATCGGCACCGCGCTGGGCGCGCTGCTGCGGTCGGTGGCCGGCGGGATCTCGGTGCTGGTGGCCACCTTCATGCTGATCCCGGGACTCATCTCGTTGCTGCCGAGCTCCTGGCAGGACAACATCAGCCCCTACCTGCCGTCCCACGCAGGAGAGTCGATGTTCGCCCTGACCCACGACTCGACGACCCTGTCGCCCGGCGCGGGGCTGCTGGTCTTCCTCGGCTGGACGGCGCTGGCGCTGGCCGGCGCGGCCTACCGGCTCGCGCGCAGCGACGTCTGACGCACCATGGACAGGTGACGTCCGTGACCACCGATGACATCAGCGGGATGGGACCGCTGGTCGCCCGCATGGCCCGGGGCGGCCAGCGGCTCAGGCAGGCCGACCGGATCCGTCCGTGGGTGCTGGACACCGCGGTCGTGGTCCTGGTCTTCCTGATGTTCTGCCTCGCCGACCTGCTGCACAGCGGGGACGGCGACGGCCCGCGCCGCTTCCGGCTCGCCTTCACCCAGCTGCCCCTCGCCGGGATGCTGGCCCTGCAGGCCGGACTGGTGCTGCCGCTGCTGTGGCGGCGGCGCAGGCCCCTGGCGGCCTTCGGTGTCATCGCCGCCGTGTTCGTCCTGCAGTGGTCCGTGGGTGCGGCACTGCGCGCCGACGTCGCCCTCTTCGTCGCCCTGTACAGCCTGGCCCTGCACGGGCGGCTGAAGCAGCTGCCGTGGGCCTGCGCCGCCATGGCGGGTGCCATGGTGCTGGTCGCCCTGCGGGTGTCCGCGGCCATGTCCGTCTGGGACGCGCTGTTCTTCCTGCTGAGCACCACGACCGCGGCCCTCGCGCTCGGCCTGATGGTCCGCATCCGCCGGGCTCAGCTGGCCGGACTGCGGGAGCGGGCCGCCCGGCTGGAGGTCGAGCGCGACCAGCGCAGCAGGCTGGCCGCGGTCACCGAACGCACCCGGGTCGCCCGCGAGATGCACGACATCGTCGGCCACAACCTGTCCGTCATCATCACGCTCGCCGACGCCGGTGCCTACGCCACCGACACCGCACCCGAACGCGGCAAGGAGGCCCTCCAGCTCATCGGCGACACCGGCCGCCAGGCCCTCGGTGAGCTGCGGCGCGTACTCGGTGTGCTGCGCGAGGCGGCGGACGGCCCCCCGGCCGGGCCCGAGCTCAGCCCGCAGCCCGGCATCGCGGACATCGACGCCCTGTGCGCCAAGGTGCGCGCCGCCGGACTGGAGGTCGTCTACCGGACCTCCGGCGACGTGGACGCCCTCGACAGCGGGGTACAGCTGACGGCGTATCGCATCGTCCAGGAAGCCCTCACCAACACCCTCAAACACGCCGACGCCGGAACCCGCGTACACCTGGCGATCATCGAGACGGACACCCGGCTGACCATCCGGGTCCAGGACACCGGCCCGGCGACACCGCCGGGGCCGCACGAAGAAGGGCACGGACTGGTGGGCATGCGGGAGAGGGCGGCGCTCTACGGCGGGACCGTCAGCGCGGGACCGGCGGGCGGCGGAGGCTGGAGCGTCGAGGCCGTCCTCGACCTCACGCCACAGGGCGGTGTCCGGTGACCACGGTGCTCGTCGTGGACGACCAGCCGCTGCAACGCTACGGCTTCCGCATCCTCCTGGACTCCGTCCCCGAGACCGAGGTCGTCGGGGAGGCCGCCCACGGCGCCGAGGCCGTCCGCAAGGCCGCCGAACTGCGCCCGGACGTCGTCCTGATGGACATCCGGATGCCCGGCATGGACGGCATCGAGGCCACCCGCCGCATCGTCGCCGCCGGCGAGCGTTCGCGTGTCCTCGTACTCACCACCTTCGACCTCGACGAGTACGTCCACGCCGCCCTGCGCGCCGGGGCCAGCGGCTTCCTGCTCAAGGACGCGCGCCCCGAGGAACTCCTCGCGGGCATCCGCGCCGTCGCGATCGGCGACGCGGTGATCGCGCCCGCACTCACCCGCCGCCTCCTGGACGAGTTCGCCCAGTACGTCCCCGCGCACCGGGGCGACCTCGACGAGGACCCGAGGCTGAGCTCCCTCACCGACCGCGAGCGCGAGATCCTCGTCGCCGTCGGCAAGGGCTGGACCAATGGCGAGATCGCCGGGCACTTCGTGCTGTCCGAGTCCACCGTCAAGACCCATGTGGGCCGCGTCCTCGCCAAGATCGGTGCCCGGGACCGCATCCAGGCCGTGATCTTCGCCTACGACCTCGGACTCGCGCGGCCGGCCACGGACTGAACGTCCCGGCCTCCGCAACCCCGGCCGTGAAGTGATGCCCCGCCGGACTCTCTGGCGGGGCATCGGTGTCTGTCGTGGCCGGTGGGACTCAGCCGTTCGAGCCCGCCGGGGTCGTGGTGGTCTTGAAGCCCTCGGTCTTGTTGGCCTTGAGAGCGAACTCATTGGTGAAGGTCGTACCGAGGTTCACCTTCGAGGTCGCGTGGCCGACGAGTTCCTCGGAGGCCAGAACGGTCTTCGGGCCGCCGGCGGGCATGATGCCGTCCGGGAGGAACTGTCCCTTGTCCTGGTCCAGGGCCTTGATGTAGTCGGCCTTCGTCACCAGCTGGTTCGACACGTACGACTGCGGCAGCTTGTTCGCGATGTCGGCCGCGCTGTGCGTGTTGATCCAGTGCATGGTGGCGACGAGCGCGTCGACGACCTTCTGCGCCGCGTCCTTGTGCGAGTTGACCCAGCTGGTCTGGGCGAGGACGGTCGCTGCCGGCCAGGTGCCGCCGAGCGCCGACTGGGCGCCCGCGGTGGTGGCCAGGTCGATCGCCGAGGTGCCGATGCCCTTCTTCTCGATCGCGGCCACCGTCGGCTGCGTCGTCATGACGCAGGCGGTCTTGCCGTTCTGCAGCGCGGCGATGGCCGTGGCGCCCTGGCTGACGCCGATCCGGCTGAACTGGTTGGCCTTGACGCCCTTCTGCGCGGCCATGAACTGGGTGAGCATGTCGGTGCCGGACCCGATGTCGGTGACGCCGAGCGTCTTCCCCTTGAAGTCCGCACCGGAGTGGACACCGCTCTTCGGGACACACATCTCCCGCTCGCCCGGCGCGCCGGACAGCTGGACGATGCCTTCCACCGCCTTGCCCTTCACCTGGAAGTCGATGGTGTGGACGTACCAGGCGCCCGCCATGTCCACCTGCCCGGAGGCCAGGGCGTCCTCAGCGCCGAGACCGCCCTGCTGCTCGGTGCTCAGCGAGACGTTGACGCCGTACTTCTTGTAGAAGCCGAGGTTCTGGGCGAGCTCGTAGGGGAGGTAGATCTGCTTGTCGATGCCGCCGACCATGAGTTTGACGGTCGGCGTGCCGCTGGAGCTGCTGGAGCTGCCCGAGTTGCCTCCACAGGCGGTGGCGGCAGCGAGGGTGAGGACGGTGAGGAGAGACGCGGCAACGGCGGCGGGTCGTCTGGACATGGCAGGCCACTTTCCTTCAGGGGAGGGTGAGAAGAGAGGGAAAACAGAGGGGGGTGGACGCAGGCGGAGTCAGAGGGAGCTGACTTCGGACGGGGCCGGCGGACGCCAGGCGAGCAGCCGGTGTTCGAGCTTTCCGAGCAGCCACTCCGCGCCGAGCACGATCACCGCGATGACGACCATGGTCGCGAACACGCCATTGGGGTCGAAGTTGTCCTGCGCGGTCTTGATGACCAGGCCGAGGCCCTTCTGCGCGCCGAGCACCTCGCCGACCAGCGCGCCGACGATGGCGAAGCCGAAGGCGCTGTGCAGGCTGGCGATGATCCAGGTGAGCGCGGACGGCACGGTGACGTGCCGGATGATCTGCAGTTCCGAGGCGCCGAGCACCTTGGCGTTGGCGAGGATGTTGCGGTCGACCTCACGCACGCCCTGGAAGGCGTTGAAGAAGACGATGAAGAACACCAGGACCGCGGCGAGCAGGACCTTCGGGAGCGTACCGATACCGAACGCGATCATGAAGATCGAGCCGAGCACGATACGGGGGATCGCGTTGACCACCTTGATGTAGGGACCGAGCACTCCGGAGAGGTAGCGGCTCTGGCCCAGCGCGATGCCGAAGATCACTCCGAAGACCGTCCCGACGGCGAAGCCGATGATCGCCTCCTGGACGGTGGTCCAGATGTCCGCGTAGTAGGACCCGTTCTCGGTGCCCTTCTGGAAGAGTTCGACCAGCCGCTTGGCGATGCCGGTCGGCTGCCCGAAGAAGAACTTGTCGACGATCCCCCAGGCGGTGAAGGCCTGCCAGCCGCCGATGACGATGGCCGCGAGGGCGATACGGCCCGCCCACTGCAGCGCGATGCCCTTGCGGACCTTGCGCCTGGCGGCTGCCGCGGCCGAGAGCTGGGTGCCGTCGTTGGCCTGAGCGGCGGAAGCGGTGGACGTCGTACTCATGCCGTACCTCCTGCGGTGCGTGCGTAGGCGCGCTCCACCTCCTCGCGCAGCGAGTCCCAGATCTGGTGCTGAAGTTCGATGAAGCGGGGCTGGAAGCGGATCTCCTGGACCGAGCCGCGCGGGCGCGGCAGATCGATGTCGAAGACCGCCTTGACCGAGCCGGGGCTGGACGTCATGACGACGACCCGGTCGGCGAGCGCCACGGCCTCGTCGAGGTCGTGGGTGATGAAGATGACCGACGGCCGGATCTGCTCCCACAGGCCGAGCAGTTCGGTCGACATGATCGCCTTGGTCTGCACGTCCAGGGCGCCGAACGGCTCGTCCATGATCAGGATCCGGGGTTCGTTGATCAGCGCCGCGGCCATCGCCACGCGCTTGCGCATACCGCCGGAGAGCTGGTGGGGATAGCGGTCCTCGAACCCGGTGAGGCCCACCCGGCGCAGCCAGTCGCGTGCCGAGGCCTGGGCCTGCTGCTTGGGTACACCGCGGAAGACGGGACCCATCAGCACATTGCCGAGGACGGTCTTCCAGGGCAGCAGCGCGTCGGCCTGGAACATGAAGCTGACGCCGTCGGTGACGCCGTCCACCTCACGGCCCCCCACCTTGACCGAACCCTCGCTGGGCCGGTCGAGCCCGGACACCATGCTCAGGGTCGTCGACTTGCCGCAGCCGGTCGGACCCACCACCGCGCAGAACTGGCCGGGCTCCACGGTGAACGAAACGTCCTGCAGTGCCGTGAACACCTCACCCGCAGGAGTCAGAAATCGTTTGGTGAGCCCGGATATCTCGACTCGTGCGCTGTCCTGGGCGGCCTTCTCGGCGACCGGGCTCACCGCCGCATCGTTTCGCGAAGCCATCTGAGGCCTCTCCTTCCTAACCTCGGAGGTCGAGGAAGGCAGACGCTAAAAGGACACCGGGCGTTACGTCGCTGTTTCAGACGTATCTCGCGTTAGCCGTATTCGAAGGGGTTCTGCTCGTTCTGCTCAGCGGGCGGGGGGTGGGCAGAAACTCCCCGGTGGGACACAATCACGCCACCACGGGTACGGCGAAGGGGCCGGGCCCGGCAGCACGACAAGGGCTTAAGGCACCTGTGATGCCCATCCGTATCCGGATCGGCCGCGGCGGGAAGGGGAGGCTCTCCGCGCGGATCCTGGCCAACCAGCTGGCCATCCTGACCCTCACCGGAGTCATCGGCTTCATCCTGTTCGCGTTCGCGCAACGGGCCGAGATCGACCGAGCCTACGAGGGGCGGGCATTGGACATCGCCCAGACCACGGCCGCCGACCCGCAGATCCGGCAGGCCATGGCGCACGGGGGCGGCGACGGCATCGTGCAGACCGTCGCCGAGCGGATCCGCAAGGCGTCGGGCGCGTCCTATGTGGTCGTGCTCGACCTGCACGGCGTACGCCACTCCCACCCCGACCCGGCGCTGATCGGCGAGCCGACGGGCGACCAGATCGTGGTCCTTGACGGGAAGTCGCACGTCGGCACCGACCAGGGCGCCACCGGGCGGTCCGCCAATGGCAAGGCGCCGCTGAGGGCGCCCGACGGCAGGCTGGTCGGCGAGGTGTCGGCGGGCATCCCCGAGCACTATGTGCTGGGCGAGCTGTGGCGCGAGCTGCCCACCTTCGCCCTGTACTCCGCGATCGCCGTCGCCCTGGGCTCGGCCGCCGCGTTCCTGCTGGCCAGGCGGCTGAAGCGGACGACGTTCGGCCTGGAACTCGAGGAGATCGCCGGACTGCTGCAGGACCGTGAGGCGATGCTGCACGGCATCCGCGAGGGCGTCATCGCCTTCGACCCCGACGGCAGGATCACCGTCGTCAACGACGAGGCCCGGGGCCTGCTGGGCCTCGGCACGGCGCTCGGCAGCACGCTCGAGGAGGTGCTGCCCGACGGCCGGCTGCGCCGCGCCCTGGACGGCACCCTGACCGGCGCCGATCTCAATGTGCTGACCGACGACCACTGCCTGGTGGTCAACCGGATGCCGGTGACCCTGCATGGGCGTGAACTGGGCGCGGTGGTCACCGTGCGCGACCGCACCGAGCTGATCGGGCTGCTGCGCGAACTGGACTCCGTACGCGGGCTGACCGACGCCCTGCGCGCCCAGCAGCACGAGTTCACCAACCGTATGCACACCCTGGCCGGGCTGCTGGACATCGGCGATCACGACGCCGCCTACGCATACGCCGTCGAGTCGGCCGGCGCCGACCAGGCGCTGACCGAGTCCGTACGCGAACGGATCGGCAACCCGCTGCTCGTCGGACTGATCGTCGCCAAGACCACGGTGGCCGCGGAACGCGGGGTGCGCATGGAACTCAGCGACGACTCCGCGCTCGGCGAGGACCCGCCGCATCTGCGCCGGCTGCTGACCATCGTCGGCAACCTGCTGGACAACGCGATCGACGCGGCGGCCGGAGGACCGCCTGCGGCGGGCGGCCGCGAGGTGCGGCTCTCGTTGGTGGAAGCCGTCGACCAGGTGCTGGTGCGGGTCGCCGACAGCGGTCCGGGGGTCCCGCCGGGCGCCGCCGAGTCGATCTTCGAGGACGGCTGGTCGACCCGGCCCGACCGGGGCACCGCCCGGCGGGGCCTCGGCCTGGCCCTGGTCCACCGACTGGCCGCGCGGCACGGCGGGACCATCACGGTCAGTGAGGGCCCGGGCGCCGTCTTCACCGTCGTACTACCGCTGCCGGACACCACTCGCGCACCACGAGAAGCACAGTTCACGACGGCCTCGCCGACCGGAGGTGACCGCGGATGATCAGGATCCTGGTGGTGGACGACGACTTCCGGGTCAGCGACATCCACCGCGACTACGCCTCCCGCGTAGAGGGCTTCGAGGTGGTCGGCCGCGCGGCGACGGTGGCCGAGACCCTGGACGCCGTGAGCGGCCTTCACCCCGATCTGCTGCTGCTCGACATCTTCCTGCCGGACGGCAGCGGACTGGATGTGCTGCGGCAGCTCAGCGGGGACGCGGGCGGCGCCCGGCCCGACGCGATCATGATCACCGCGGACCGGGACATCACCTCGGTGCGGACCGCCATGAAGCTCGGTGCCGTGGGCTACCTGGTCAAGCCGTTCGGCGCCGCCGACCTGGCCGAGCGGCTCACCGCCTACCGCGAACTCCAGCACCGCGTGGACGCCCTGGGCCTCGCCCCGCGAACGGACCAGGCCGACGTGGACGCCCTTTTCAGCGCCGCCCGCCCGCCGGCCGTGCCCCGGGTTCCGGCCAAGGGGCACTCCGCGCCCACCCTGGCGCTCCTCCACCAGGTGCTGCGCACCGCCCAGGAGTCCCTGTCCGCGGCCCAGGCCGCCGAACTCACCGGCGTCTCCCGTGCCACGGCCCAGCGCTATCTCTCGTACCTGGTACGGGAGGGGATGGTCCGGCTCGAACTTCGCTACGGAACCACCGGCCGTCCCGAACACCTCTACCGGATCGTCCGCTGAGCCGGGCACCCCGGCCCCCTCACGTCCCGGGCAGCGGCCTGACCGTGAGAATCTGCTGGGCGTGTCCGACCGGGCCGTCGACGTCGTGCAGGACGGTGCTGGTGAGGCCCTGGCCGGACGGGCCGAAGGTGACCGAGGTGTCCAGCCCGGTCCAGGAGCCCTGCGGCTGACGGTGCAGATGGACGGTCAGATCGACGTTGGGGAACATCCACGCGCCGGGCGGCTGCCGGACGGCGATGCCGTTGGCGGTGTCCACCAGGGCGAGATACGACGCGAGCGGGGTGACCGGAACGCCGGCGACCAGGTCCAGGGGTGTGGAGATCCAGGCGGCCGTACGGCCGGGCCGGGGCGGTGCGACCGGGCGGACCTCCACCGAGTCGATGTAGCCGCCGGGCCAGACGTCGGACATCGGCCACGGTGCGAGTGACTCGGGCGGGGCGAGACAGTCCTCGGGGCCACCCGCGACCGCGGAGGTGTCGAGGGCGGCCAGGAACCAGGCACGGGCCCGGACGACCGGGCGGCCGGCGATCCGTACGACGGCTTCGAGGAGCTCGATGGTCCGGCCGGGGCGGACGGTCTCCACCTCGATCTCGCACTCGTCGAGCGCGAGGCGGCCCAGGATGTCGTAGCTGATCCGGGAGAGCACCAGGCCGTCGTCCGGACGGCCGGCCCGGTGGCGGTCGAGGGCGTGCACCACGAGCCCGCCCAGCGGACTGAAGTGCTGCTCGTCCGGCGCCCACGCTCCGCCGGCATGCGTCGTCGGCTTGTAGCGGTGGTCGGCGATGGGCTCGTAGTAGCTGTCGGGGGTCAAGGGTGTTTCTCCTGGAGGGGATTCAAGGGTACGGCGGGTTCAGAGGGCGTTGAGGAGTACGACGTACACGGCGAGCAGTGCGTACCGGGGCGCCGTGCGCGTCGCTCGTGATCGTGCCGTGCAGTGCGGTCACGGCCAGGATGGCGTGGATGCCGACCGGCATCCACGCGCAGGAAACCGACCCAGGGGTGACACAGCGCCTCGACGCCGTCCCCGACTCGCTGCCCGAGGACATCCTGCGGCCCATATGGGCTCACATGAGCCTTCGCATGGTCGACTGGGCCAGACGTCCCCGAGCAGGTCTGCGTAAGATCACGCAGCCCTGTTTTCCCGTTGATGAGGAGGCCCAAGACCAATGACGGACAAGCGTGTTGTGGTGGTCACCGGCGGAGGCACAGGCATCGGCGCCGCAACCGCCCGGCGGCTGCGGGCCGGCGGACACGACGTCGTCATCGGAGGGCGGCGGCCCGAGCCGCTGCAGCGGGTCGCCGACGAAACAGGCGCCGTGCCGCACCCCGCTGATCTCACGGACGCGACCGCCGTGGGTGAGCTCGTCGAGGCCACGGTCTCCCGCTACGGCAGGCTGGACGGACTGGTCCTCAACGCGGGGGTCGGACGCAGTGGCGCGGTGGGAGATCTCTCGGACGAGACATGGGAGTTGGTGATGCGCACCAATGTGACGGGCCCCTTCCTGCTGCTGCGCGCCGCACTCCCACACCTGCTCAAGACCCGCGGTTCGGTCGTTGCCGTCGCCTCCGTCGCGGCGCTGCGCAACGGGGTCGGCAACGCCGCGTACGCCACCTCCAAGGCCGCGCTGCTCCAGCTGTGCAGCTCGCTGGCCGTCGACTACGGCAGCCAGGGGCTGCGCGCCAACACGGTGTGCCCCACCTGGGTACGCACCGAGATGGCTGATCGTCGTATGGCCCGCTTCGCCGAGGAATCCGGACTGGGCGACGGGGTGGACGGGGCCTACGAGGAGGCGACGAAGCTGGTGCCCGCGGGGCGCCCCGGCGACCCGTCCGAGGTCGCCGAGGCGATCGCCTGGCTGCTCTCGCCCGCCGCGTCGTTCGTCAACGGCGCGGTACTCACGGTGGACGGCGGGGTGTCGGTGCGCGACGCGGGAACCCTGGCGTTCGACTTCAGCGTCGAGCGCCGCGACGCCGGTCGATGACCGGCAGCGCTCTCGCGCCGGCTTTCGCGTGAGCTGGGGACGATCAGAGGAGGAGGGTGCGTGAGCACTCAGGACAACGCGCCGGACGAACGGTCCGGCGTTCTCGGCGGCGCGCTGGCGGGTCTGCGCATCGCCGACTTCTCCAGGGTCCTCGCGGGGCCCTACGCCACCATGCTGCTCGCCGATCTCGGCGCCGACGTGGTGAAGGTGGAGCGGCCGGGCACGGGGGACGACACCCGGGCCTGGCAGCCCCCGGCGGACCAGGACGGCACGTCGACGTACTTCCTGAGCGTCAACCGCAACAAGAGGTCCGTCACCCTGGACCTCGCGACCGAGGCCGGCCTGGAACAGGCCCGTGCCCTGGTCGCCGAGTCCGACGTCCTGGTGGAGAACTTCCGTCCCGGCACGATGGAACGACTGGGGCTCGGCCATCGCGAACTCCTCGCCCGGCACCCGGGGTTGGTGTACTGCTCGATCAGCGGATTCGGGGCCGGTGCCGGCGCGGCGATCCCCGGGTACGACCTGCTCGTGCAGGCCGTCGGCGGTCTGATGAGCGTGACCGGGGACGCGGCCGGGGACCCGACGAAGGCGGGCGTGGCACTCGTCGACGTGATCACCGGTCTGCACGCCACGCTCGGCATCCTTGCCGCCCTCCGGCACCGGGACGCCACCGGGCAAGGACAGCGCGTCGAGGTCAATCTGCTCGGCTCGCTGCTGTCGGCCATGGTCAACCAGGCGTCGGCGTTCGCCGTCGCCGGTGTGGTTCCGGGGCGCCTGGGTAACGCGCATCCGAGCATCGCGCCGTACGAGACCTTCCCTGCCGCCGATCGTCCCCTCGCGATCGCCGTGGGCAACGACCGGCAGTTCGCGGCGCTCGCCGAGATCGTCGGCGAGCCCGGTCTCGCCCTCGACGACCGCTTCCGCACCAATGCCGACCGGGTCGCCCATCGCAGCGAACTGAGGGACATCCTGAGCGAACGGCTGGCCGCCGCCGGCGCGGACCACTGGTCGTCCGTCCTGCTGGCCGCGGGCGTGCCCGCCGGACCGGTCAACACCCTCGACGAGGCCTTCGACTTCGCCCGGAACCTCGGTCTTCCCGGCATCGTCGACATTCCCTCCGCGCCCGCCGAGGACGCCGAGGGCACGCCCTCCCGTCAGATCGCGCATCCCATCGCGCTGAGCGGGACACCGGCCCAGTACCGCCTGCCGCCGCCGCGCCTGGGGCAGCACAACGCGGAAATCCTCCACCGCGCGGCCCCCGAGGCCTCCACGCAGGACGATGGGGCCATCTGATTGCTCCCCACGCGGGCACCCGGGCCGCCGGACAAGTCCGGCAAAAAACCGAGAGCGACATTCTGTTCTTGCGGTCAAGTGCACTCCAAGTCCTAGAGTCACGCTTCCGACCCGCCCCCGCCTGCGACGGAGCATCCCCATGCGTTATCGAGTCCTCGGCAAGACCGGCATCGAGGTCAGCACGCACTGCCTCGGCACGATGATGTTCGGGGCCGTCGGCAATCCCGACCACGAGGACAGCGCCCGCATCATCCATGCGGCCCTCGACGCGGGCATCAACTTCGTGGACACCGCCGACATGTACTCGGCCGGCGAATGCGAGGAGATCGTCGGCAAGGCTCTCAAGGGCAGACGCGACGACGTCGTGCTCGCCACGAAGGTGCACTTTCCGCTCGGGGAGGGACGCAACCGCAGCGGCAATTCGCGCCGCTGGATCCTCAAGGCGGTCGAGGACAGCCTGCGGCGGCTGGACACGGACTGGATCGACCTCTACCAGGTGCACCGCCCCGACCACACCACCGACATCGAGGAGACGCTGTCCGTCCTCACCGACCTGGTCAGGGCCGGCAAGATCCGGACATTCGGCTGCTCCACGTTCCCCGCCGAGGACCTCGTCGAGGCCCACCATGTGGCGGAGCGGCGAGGGCTGATGCGGATGCGCACGGAGCAGCCGCCGTACTCGCTCCTCGCGCGCGGCATCGAACGTGCCCTGCTGCCCACCGCGCAGCGCCTCGGCATGGGCGTGCTGACCTGGTCGCCGCTGGTCTCGGGATTCCTGTCCGGTGCCTACCGCGCGGGCCGCCCCGTCGACCTCACCACCGGCCGCGCCAGGCTCACCCCGCACCGCTTCGACCCCGAGGCCCCGGGCAATCCGGCGAAGTTCGCGGCCGTAGAACAACTCGTCGCACTCGCCGAGGAGATGGGCCGCACCCTGCCGGAACTTGCCGTCGCCTTCCCGCTGGTGCATCCGGCCGTCACGTCCGTGATCATCGGTCCACGCACCATGGGCCAACTCACCTCCTTGCTCCAGGGAGCCGACCTGCTGCTCGACGACGCGGTGCTGGACCGTATCGACGAGATCGTGGCACCCGGAACCGATCTCTACCGGGCCGACGGCGTGTGGCAGCCGCAGTCGCTCACCGAGCCCGCATCGCGCAGGCGCCCGACCGGGGAGCGGGCGGCCGCGGATTGAGCGGGCCCGATGTGATCGACCTCGGACGCATCCGCCTGGACTGCGTGAGCCTCGCTCCCGTCGCCGCCCCCGCCCTTCTGCTGGTGCACGGCTGGGGCGGTGACGGCCGGGAGTGGGCGGTCCATGCCGAGGCCCTGGCGGCCCCTTCCGCGTGATCGCCCCCGATCTGCGTGGCCACGGCCGCTCCGAGGTGCCGGAGCTGGGCAACACACCGCTGGATGGCGGACGACCTGGCCGCCCTGGGCGAGGCTCTCGGCCACGGCCCAGTGCCGGCCGTCGGTCACTCCATGGGCGGACAGGTGGTCAACCTGCTCGGCACCCGGGACCACGTCATCGCCCAGGTGTGCGCGGGCATGTACACCGATCCGGGCGCCATCGGCATCCACCCGCACAGCGAGGCGTCCTGCGGCGGCGACCGCAGCGGGCCCCGACGGTATGGACGCAGGCGGAGGCCGCCGGCTGGGAGCGAAGCACGCTGCCTGCATGACCGTCGGGCAGCGATCGACGGCGTATGTCGAACGTGCCTGGTGAGGATGGCGGAGAGCCGATTCCGTGATCCAGAATGATGGGATGCTCACGCTTGAGACTCCCCGTTTGGTCCTGCGTCGCTGGCGCGAGGAAGACGTTGCGCCCATGGCTGCCGTCAATGCGGATCCCGAGGTCATGCGGTGGATCCGTGACGGCAGCGTCCGTGACCGACGGCAGACTCGCGTCGGGATCCAGGCATGGGAGCGCGAGTGGGAGTCACAGGGCTTCGGCCTGTTCGCCGTGGAGATCCGGGCCACCGGCGAGCTGGCCGGGTTCACCGGACTTTCGGTGCCCGAGTACCTGCCGGAGGTTCTGCCGGCGGTTGAGGTCGGCTGGCGGCTGGGACGTTCCCACTGGGGGCAGGGTTTGGCCACCGAGGCCGCTGCGGCCGCTGTGCGGTTCGGGTTCGAAGAGCGAGGGCTGGAGCGGATCGTCAGCATCGCTCAAGTGGGCAACGACGCCTCCGAACGGATCATGACCAAACTGGGAATGCATCCGGTCCGTGAGACCGTCAATCCCAGCGGCGGCCGGCGAGTTCGGGTGTTCGAGTTGTCGTCTGACCTCACGACTGTGGGATGCCGGGAAGCCGAATCGTGACGACGAGGCCGCCGGTGGGGCGGGGTGTGAGGTCGAGGGTGCCGTCGTGGGCCCGGACGATGCTGTGCACGATGGCCAGACCGAGGCCGACGCCGGCGTGTTCGTCGGTGCGTACGCGTTCCGTTCCGCGCTGGAAGGGTTCGGTGAGGGTCGGTACCAGCTCCGAGGGGAGTGGCGGGCCCGTGTTCTCGACCCGCAGCACGCCGGCGTCGTGCTGCGGTTCGGTGTGAACCGTCACGGTGCCGCCGGCGGGATGGTTGTGCACGATGGCGTTCTGGACGAGGTTCGTCACCATCCGCAGGATGAGCGCCGCGGAGCCCACGGTCTGGGTCGGCTCGCCGGTGACGTCGAGCGTGATCCGGCGTTTCTCGGCGAGAGGAAGCAGCGTTTCGGCGGCCTCTTCGGCCATGAGGGAGAGATCGACGGGCTCGCGGGTGAAGCTCCTGGCGTCGGCGCGGCTGAGCAGCAGAAGGGACTCGGTGAGCTTGATCGCCCGCGTGTTGACGGTGTGGAGGCGCTCGATGAGTTCGCCCGGATCCCGCGCGGGGTCGTCGCGGGCGGCGTCGAGGAGTGTCTGGGAGATCGCCAGCGGGGTGCGCAGTTCGTGGGAGGCGTTCGCGGCGAACCTCTGCTGTTCGGCGACGTGGGACTCGAGTTGTTCGAGCATCGTGTCGAACGTGTCGGCGAGTTCGCGGAACTCGTCCTCGCGGCCCTCCAGGCGGATCCGGTGGGACAGCGATCCGTTCGCGGCCATCCGTGCCGCGTCCGCGATCCGGGTGAGGGGTACGAGCATCCGGCCGGCGAGGATCCATCCTCCTACCAGGCCGAAGACGAGGAGGAAGGCCAGTGCCGCGGCCGCGGCGGGGACGAAGCCGCGCAGGGCGTCGGAGCGGGAGAACCCGGTGATGATGACGACGCCGACCTTGCGCTGGATGGCTTTGGGGTCGTCGGTCCGGAGCCAGCGCAGCACGAACACCCACATCACGGCCAGCAGGAGAGCGCCGGTGAGGAGGAGGAATCCGGCGTAGCTGAGGGTGAGTTTCAGTCGGGCGCTGAGCCCTGGGCGTCTATTCATGAGTGCCGCCGGGTGGGGCGCCGGTGTCGATGCGGTATCCGACGCCGGGCACCGTGGCGATGAGCCATGGTTCGCCGAGTCGTTTGCGCAGGGCGGAGACGGTGATGCGGACGGCGTTGGTGAACGGGTCGGCGTTGTTGTCCCAGGCCCGCTCCAGCAGCTCCTCGGCGCTGACGACACCGCCTTCCGCGGCGACGAGGACCTCGAGCACGGCGAACTGTTTGCGCGTGAGCGCGACGTAGCGTCCGTCACGGAAGACCTCCCGGCGGAAGGGGTCCAGCCGCAGGCCCGCGATCTTGCGGACCGGGGGCCGGGCGTGCGCGCGTCTGCGGTCGAGCGCCCGCAGACGCAGGACGAGCTCCCGCAGCTCGAACGGTTTGGTGAGGTAGTCGTCGGCGCCGAGCTCGAATCCGGAGGCCTTGTCGTCGATCCGGTCGGCAGCGGTGAGCATGAGGATCGGGATACCGCTGCCCGAAGCGACGATGCGCCGGGCGACCTCGTCACCGGACGGGCCGGGGATGTCCCGGTCCAGGACCGCGAGGTCGTAGGAGTTGACGCTGAGCAGTTCCAGGGCGGAGTCGCCGTCGCCGGCGATGTCGGCGGCGATCGCCTCCAGCCGCAGACCGTCACGGACGGCTTCGGCAAGGTAGGGCTCGTCCTCAACGATCAGCACACGCATGTGTGCAGCCTAAGCAGCGGAACATATCGCGGCCGTATGCAAAGACGCGCACACGGGTCGCACACCCTGGGCTGCCGATGCCTGCCCGCGACCGGCGGTGGTCCTCAGGTGAGTTCCAGCAGGCCCGGCGGACCGCCTCGGCGACCGCGGCCGCCCTGTTCCGGACCCGAGTTTGCAGTAGGTGCGCACCAGGTGGTCTTGACGGTCGCCTCCGCCAGGTACGGAGCATCCGCGATGGAGCGGTTGCTGTGCCCGTCGGCCATCAACCGGACGACCTCTCTCCCGGAGCGTCAACTCCGGTGCGGGGCTGACGACCTGCCCGACGAGGTCGCCGACCACCTCCGCCGCGAGGCCCAAGCCGCCCTCGGCGGCGCTGCGCACGGCCCGGAACAGGTCCCCCGTCGGCCCTGCCTTGAGGAGGCAGCCGCGCGCGCCGGCCTCCTCCCCGCTGCCGGCCTCCGCGATCACGTCAAGATCGGCTGCCCCCCAGGGGATGCTGGCCCGAATCCGCGTGCCCTGCCCCGGGGCGCTGTCGACAGCCAGGTCACCGCCCTCGCGGTGCAGCCGCTCCCGGGCCGTGGGCAGACCGAACCCCCGGCCCGACCGGAGGGTCCCGGCGAGGTGGGCGGGATCGAAGCCGACCCCGTCGTCGGACACCTCCAGCTCCACCTGGTCCGCGAGATGGCGCAGCGTGACCGACACACTGGATGCGTGGGCGTGCCCGCGGGCGTTCGCCGCGTCGTCCGTGCGGACCGGTGAGCTTGCTCAGAGAGGGAAGCCGCGGTGTGAGGCCAGATTCCCGGCGCAAGGCGCAAGGCGCAAGGCGCGAGGCCCGGCAGCTCGGCCGATCCCTGTGGTCGGGAACGGCGCCTCACCGCTGAGGGTTGCAGTCGTAGAGAGCGAAGGTGCCGGCGGTGCGGCGTCCGTAGGCGGTGGGGCGGATGCGGGTGCAGTGGGACTTCACCCAGGTGGTGGCGGGAGTGGTGGGGCGCTGGGCGGTGAGCAGCGCATAGCGCAGTTGGTCGGTGGTGACGAGGCTGCCGAGTTGCTGGGCGGTGGGGAAGGGGGTGTTGCCGGTGAAGCCGCCCATGACGAGGATGGGTTCGGACTTCGCGCGCAGGAGGGGCTCGGCGGTGTACGCGGCCTGGGTGGCGACAAGGTACTTCTCGCCGTGACGGTGCGCGGTGAGGTAGTCGAGCAGGGCGGTGTCGCGGGCGTTGGGCTCACCGAGCCCTCTCCTTCGCGGAGCGTGGCGGGGATGCGCGTAGTACGACTTGCCGACCGGACCGGCCATCGGCGAGGTGGCCGCGCCCGCGTAGAGCGGATTGAGGCCGGAGACGGCCCAGCCGGCCGGTACCACCAGGGTGGCCGCGATCCCGGCGGCGAGGGCGGCGCGGACCATCCGCGGGGAGGTGCGCGGCCCGCGGCTCCACAGGCCCACCACACCGCACAGTGCGAGCATCACGGCGACCGGCAGCAACCAGGAGACGAACCGGGTCGGCCAGTCGAGCACCAGCGCCCACGCCGCCGTCAGGGTGATTGCCGCCGGGAGCGCCAAGGGCCGCCGGCCGCCCACCTCGTGCTCCGCCTCCGGCTCCGGTTCGTAGTGCGCCTCCGGCTTGGGCTCGTACTGCGCCTCGTACTCCGCTCGGAAGAGCGCGAGCCCGCCGCCGGCCAGCGCGGCGAGCGACGGGGCGATGACGGCGGTGTAGTAGGCGTGGTTGCCGTTGGAGGTGCTGAACACCAGGGTGTGTATGGCCAGCCAGCCGCCCCACATCACAAATCCCGCGCGCAGCAGGTCGGTTCGCGGCCGGCCGGCGCGCCAGACGACGCCCAGGAGCGCGGCGAGCACGGCGAGCGGCAGGAACCAGGCGATCTGCGGCCCGACGGTGTGGTTGATCAGCATGTCCCAGCCGGTGTTCCCCGTGGTGCGACTGGCGGCGGTGCCCGCGACGGCACCGAAGGCGGTGGCATCGCTGCTGAAGCGGCTCAGGCCGTTGTAGCCGAAGACCAGGGTGAACGGATCGTTGTTGGACGTGCCGTCGAGATAGGGGCGGCTCGCGGCCGGCGTCACCCAGGCGATCAGCACCCAGGAGCAGGAGACCGCCAGGGCGACCGCACCGGCCAGCAGGACGCGCAGCGCCCGGTTCAACCGGGTTCCGGGCGCGGCGAGTTGGTAGACCGCGGCGAAGACCGGCAGCACCAGCCACGCCTGCAGCATCTTCGCCTGGAAGGCGAGCCCGACCCAGATCCCGCAGGTGATCAACGGCAGCAGCCGCTCGGTGCGCACCGCCTTCTGCAGCGCTCCGGCGGCCGCCACCAGGAGCAGGGTCAGGGCGGTGTCCGGGATGGTGGCACGGTTGAGGACCACGGTGACCGGGGTGAGGGTGAGCGTCAGCGCGGCGATCAGCGCCGCGAACGGCCCGGCCCAGGCCCGTACGATCCGGTGCAGCAGCCATACGGTGAGCACGCCCTCGACGACCTGCGGAAGCGCGGCCGCCCAGGTGTGCGGGCCGAAGAGCCAGACGGAGACGGCGTCGGGCCAGAAGGCGCCGGGCAGCTTGTCGATGCTGATGGAACCGCTCGCGTCGAGCCCGCCGAAGAAGAAGGCACGCCAGCTCTCGGACATCGACCGTATCGCCGCGCCGTAGAAGGGGTGGAGTGCGGCGTTCCCGATGCCCCAGGCGTACAGGACCGTGGCGACGACCAGTACCGCGGCGAGCGCCGGGCGCTCCCAGCGCGGGGCGTCTTCCGGCGGGCCGGAGCGGCGGCCGGCCGTCCGGCGGCCTCGGTGTGCTCCGGTGGGCCGGGCGGCGGGGATGGCGGTCATGGCAGTGGTCCTCGGATCGGCAGGTCAGGTGAGGCGGCGGTGCACAGGCGGCGGGATCAAGACGGCGGGATCAAAGGCGGCGGGCCGCCCGGAAGCCGCGGGCGTAGAAGTCGGTGCCGTCCAGCAGCGCGTGGCCCGACATGTCGCCCATGGTCGGGCCGTTGGCGGCGGAGCGGCTGGAGTAGAAGCGGTGCCGGCCCTGGTCGTCGAGGCCCATGTACATGCCGCAGTGGTCGATGAAGTCCGGCCGGTCCTTGATGATGGCGAAGAAGACCAGATCGCCGGGTTGCAGGACGCTCAGGTCGGTGGCCTGCTGTTTGCCGCTGTGCGGGATCACCATGCGGCCGGGACCGTCGGCGGCGATGGCGTACGCGCGGCGCGGTAGGCCGGGCCCCTTGGCGTTGGTGTTGTGCAGAGGAATGCCCATCCGGTAGCCCCACACCAGCCGCTGGAAGCCGGAGCAGTCCGCGTCGCCGTACCGGGCCTTCTCCGGCTGCACGCGTGTGCCGTCCGGGAAGGTCCAGGGCAGGCCCAGATAGTCGTAGAAGTCGGACTGTTCGTCGTGGAAGGCGAAGTCCAGCGGGTTGTTGACCGCGGCATTGCGCGGGCCGAAGTGTGCGGTGCCCGCGTAGCGCACGCCGGCGGCGTTGTGCTTGTCGGGCGCCCCGGCGCTGCTGTACTGGAACGCCACCGCGAAGACGTCCGGGCTGGTGTCGCCGAGCGCCTTGCGGAACCAGTTCTTGAACGAGGCGGACTTCTCCATGCCCCGCTGCCACTCGTGCGGCAGCACCCGTACCCAGGCGTCCGTGGTCACCTTGGCCTCGGTGGTCCGCGGCTCGCTGAAGGTGCGGGTGGGTCCGGTGAGTACGGCCGTACGGGCTCCGTCGGTGAACGTGGCGAGCGTGCTGCCGTCGGCGGCACGGACCACGGTGCGGGCGGGCGCGGACAGCCGCTCGAAGGTGTGGGCGCCGGTGGCCCGGGCGCTCGGGCCGGCGCCCGTTTGGTCGGCGACCGTACCGCCGTGGTCGTCGCCGCCCTGCCTGAGGTGGTCCCAGGCGTACCCACCCACCACCCCGGCGGCCGCGACGCCCGCGATCGTTCCGAGCACATTGCGGCGAGTCGGGTTGCTGCGTCGGCCGACGGGTTTGGAGTGCATGGCGATCCTCCTGGAAGTGTGAGGTGAGAGGGGGCTGGGCAGGTCAGCCGGTGGGCAGAGCGCCCATCAACAGGCCGGAGACCAGCACCACGTACGTGCCCAGCGTCACCGCCGCGGTCGAGATGACCGTGGCCGCCATGGGCTGCCGGACCATCTGGTAGGAGATCAGGCCGGGGACGATGAAGCCAAGGGTCTGTGACGTGTACAGCAGCGGGAACTCATGGCTGAGGGCGAGCATCACGGTGGTCTGCATCACCACCGCGCACAGCACCACGGCGGCGAACAGCCGCTTGCCGTAGAGAATCACCGTGCGCTGCAGCAGCTTGGTCATGAAGTACGTGGCTCCCGCCACAACGACCATCAGCCCGGCCATCCGCACGTCGGTGACGAGCGTCAGGGCGATCCAGCCCGGGGTGATCATCCCTCCGGGGGAGAGGTTGGTGGTCAGATAGCAGACGAGCGAGAAGACCAGCCCGAGGGCGATCCCGAGTGCGGCGGTCTGCGGGGTGAGGTTGGCGGGGATCACGGGTTCCTCGTGGACTGGGGCGGATCGTAGGAGTGGTACCGGTCGTCGTGGGAGTGGTGCGGTTCGTCTGCGCTGCTCCGGTCATCGGGCCGGCCCTGGCGGGCGGCGAACCGGCGGGCGAGGTCCCGCTGGTCGGGCATGCGGAAGGCGTACGTCGGTGTCTCCAGCGGTGCCACCCAGCTGTACGGCTCCGGTTCGGGCGGCCGGGCCACCGAGACCCGCGCCCGGGGGATGGCGATCTGCATGGTCTCCTGGTCCAGGCCGTCGCCCTCGGGAACGGCGTCGAGCAGGTCCTCGGATTCGTCCACCGGCAGCTCGGCGAGGCATTCCAGGAACAGCTCGCCCTGACCGTGGATGTTGCCGATCGCCACCAGCGAGGAGGCCGGGCCGAGTTCCGCGAGCATGGCCGCGGTCAGCTCCTCGGGGTCGCGGCGGTCGCCGCCGAGATCCACCACCCGCCCGGGGAAGCCGGCGGGAATGGCATCGCGGGCGCTCCTGGTCGGATGGCCGATCAGGAACACCGTCTCGGCGGCGAGATCGGGGACGATGGCGCCCATCTGACCGTTGCGCTCCACCCGGTCCGGGCGGCAGTTGATGACCACGTTGATCGGCCGTCTGATCGCGCCCAGATCCTCCAGCTGCTTCACGTTCATCAGCGTCGACTCGGGGTCGTTGGCCGCGAAGACGTTGGCGAACCGCAGCTTCTTGCCCTCGGGGGTGACGTAGCGCTCCACCGACAGCACGCCCGGGTCGGGCGGTGCGTCCCACATGCCCTGCATCGCGGTCTGCCGCTCCACGCCGAGCAGTTCGGCGACGGCGAGCGCGATCGCCACGTTCTCCTTGAAGGTGAACCAGCTGAAGCCGCGCAGTTCGGCATCGGTCACCGACTCCGGATCGACCGCGATCAGACGGCAGTTCCGCTTGTCGGCCTCCTCCTGGAGGATGTGCAGCCGGTCCTTCTCCGCCGTCACGCACACCCCGCCCACCGGCATCGAGCGGGAGAGGGAGCGGGCGACGTCGTCCAGCGTCGGCCCCATCTCCTCCAGATGGTCCTCGCGGACGTTGCACAGCACGCCGATCGTGGAACGGATCAGCTTCTCCTGATTGGTCTCCTGCAGCGCGGGCATCACCGCCATGCACTCGATGACCAGCGCGTCCGGCCGGTAGGTCGCCGCCCGCCGTACGATGCCGATCTGCTCGACGATGTTGGAGATGCCGAACTTGCGGTAGATCGGTTCCTCGGTGGCATCCGGATGGATGAACCGGGCCGCGGTGCCGGTGGTCTTGGCCACCGTGACCAGGCCGCCGCCACGCAGCGCCCCCGCGCACAGCCGGGTGATCGAACTCTTGCCGCGGATGCCGTTGACCAGCACCCGCGTCGGTATCTGCTCCAGCGAGGCGAAGTGCCGCCGCTGCTCGAGGGCTCCGGCGATCCACAGCCCGGCGCAGCACATCAGGACGATGACATAGAGGAAGAGCACGCCGATTCCGTCCTTCTACCGCTGGAGGGTGTTCTCACGCAGGGACCGCATGGGCCCGGCGGCGTGGCCGGATCTGGCCGCCCGGTCGCGTTCCGCCAGGGCCTGGCGGATCAGCTCCAGGCTGCGGGTGACCGAGCCGATCTCGTCGTGGTTGACCGGATGCAGCACGGTACGGCGGTCTCCGCCGGCGAGCCGCTCGACGAGCGTGGCGACCGCGCGCAGCGGCCGGACCACCACGACATGCAGCCAGCCCAGGCAGGCCGCGCCCACGGCGAGGGCCAGGATGCCGGCGAGCATGGTGCGCTGCTCGGCCTGCACCGCGGGGATCTGGAGCGCGGCCGCGGGCTCCGCGGTCACCACATGCCAGCCGAGGCGGGCCGTCGGACCGCTCTGCGCCAGCGGAGCGGCGGCGTCGACCGAGGGACCGGAGGACGTGAGGTGCACCGCCGAGGTCGCGGTGCCCGCGGTTCCGGGGGCGCTCTGGGTGGAGCGGGCGAGACGGGTCAGGCCGGGGTCGGGCAGCGACTGGAAAGCCTCGTAGCCCACACTGGCCGCCAGCACCTTCTCGTGGGCGTCCGTCACCCAGACGCTGCCCAGCTTCGGCATGGGCAGGATGGAGTTGAGTGCCTTCACGTCGATCTCGCCGAACAGGACCACCCCGGCCGCCTTGGACTTGCCCTTGACCGCCCGCACCTGGGTGTACGCGGCGATCGCCGGGATCCGGCCCGAGGTGTTGACGGTGGTGATGCCGCCGCCGTCGGGCACATGGACGCGGGTGCGCAGCGGTGTGCCGCCCACCCTCAGCGTGATGCCGCCCGAGCGGTCCAGGAGATACAGCGAGCGGTACTGCCTGTGGTCGGCGAGGGTGTGCTGCAGAACCTCGGTCTGGGCGGCCCGGCTCCTGCCCGGCAGGCCCGCGGCCGCCGTGCTCAGGTCGGTGTACGACTGGTCGAGGGACTGCCGGATCCGGTTCGTGGCGATCTCGGTGCGTGCCTGCTGGGCGGCGAGGACCGGAGCCGGAACCGCGGTCGCGGTGTCCGCCCGGTTCAGCAGGAAGATCATCGGCACCGCCCAGCAGCCCACCACGAGCAAGCCGACCACGGCGAACGCCCGGTAGCCCGGTCCGCGCCGGGCCGGGAACTCCTGGGGGCCGCTCTCGCCGGTCAGTTGCCGGCGCAGTGAGTCCAGCGCCCGTCCGATCCGGGCCAGTTCCCCGAAGCCGTGCACCGGAACCGGCCGGGACAGCTCCGCCGCCGCGGTCGGCCAGTCCTGGGTCGCGCCCCGGGCCAGGCGGCCGGCGGACAGATACAGCCGCAGCAGCGGCCGCTGCACGGAGAAGTACAGCGCCAGCCCGAGCAGCAGCGCGACCCCGGCCAGCGCCCCGGCGGCCTCGAGCGCGAAGCGCGAGTAGTCGGGGGTGGTGGTCGTGGCGGGCACCGCGTGGGAGGTGAGCACCACCAGACCGAGGTGGTCGGTGTCGCCGGGGCCGGTCGTCGAGGCGACCTGGGCCCAGCCGGCCACGGTGCGTCGGCTGCCGGCGGCGGCGCCCAGCAGGCTTCCCGAGGCGTCGGTGTGAGCCCCGGATCCGTGTGCCGCGCGGGCCGCCGCCGCGGACAGGCTGCTGTTGTCGGCGGCCGGCGACGCGTTGCCGTGGACCGCGGTGGCGAGCGCCGTGCCGCTCGCGTCCAGCACTTCGGCGGTGCGTCCGTCGCCGTAAGCCGTCAGGGAGGGGAGCGCCTCGGAGACCACCAGCAGCCACTGCCGCTCGGGCCGGTTCGGGGTCTGGTAGTCCTGGTCGGGGTCCTCCTGCTCGGCGGGCAGCGTGACCCCGGCGAAGTACAGCAGTTGCGGGCTGCCGCCTGACGTCACCAGGCGGGGCGGGACCGCCCCGGACGCCGTCCTGGCGGCGTCCACCCCGGCCAGTGGCACTGTCCGGCCGCCGGCCGCCAGCAGCGTGCCGGTGTGCCGGTCGAGCAGCACACTGCCGAGGACCGCTTTCCTGGCGGAGGCCAGCGCCTTGAGCGTGGTCACGGGGGTGGATGTGCTCGTCGCCGGGTACGCGCTCGCGGTACGGCGTACGGTGCTCGCCTCCGTGTCGATCGCGGTGCGCAGTGACTGCGCGGTGTCCGCGGCGATCTGCTGCTCCTCGTTCAACACGGCCTGCGGGATACCCGCGGTGGGGATGCCGCCGAGGCCGATCACCGTCAGGGCGGCGACCACCAGCAGGAGTACGACAAGGGAGGCCGTCGGCGGGCGCACCCCGCCAAGCATCGGCATATCGGCGCGGCGGCGGATGCGGTGTCGGCGCGGCGCCCGGGGTGCGGAGGGCAGTGGAACTGATCCTTCCTCAACTGGCGTCGAGCGCCCAAATGTTCGAGAGAGCGAACATCTTAGCTCCCGCCTGTCACGTAACCATCACACTTTCGCCTCATGTGACGTACGTGTTAATTCGAATTCACGGGCACACCGAACGGAGGCCATGCAGGCCACCCCGGCACGCGGAAGGGCGGACCTGCAAGCAGGTCCGACCCTTCGAACGCGGGGCCTACAGGCCGGTCGACTCTCCGGTCAGCGGACGAAAGAGATCTCCGGGTACTTGTCGGCCGGTCCGTCGAGCAGCGTGCTGTGCTTGTGGCGCAGCGTCTGGTCGAAGAAGGCAGCGAGGTAGACGCGCTGGACCTGGACCGCCCGGTCCGGGTCGATCGTGCCGTACTGCTGCTCGATCTGATCCTGGGAGAGGCCGAGCAGGCCCGCCTCCTGCGGCACCATCCACTCCTGGTCGCAGAACGACAGGTGCGCTGCGCCATGAAGCTTGATGTCGACCCTGTACCCCTTCAGATGCGACCACAGCGTGCGCCACGAACCGTCGTTGTTGCGGTTGTGGGTGCCGGAGCTGAAGAGCATGAAGGGGCGGTCCAGGTCCTTGCTCGGCGCCGTCCCGAAGAACTGGCCGTCCAGGTCGGCACCGGCGGCGATGCGCTTGTCGAGCTGCATGGCGGTGTCGACCGCCCCACCGCCCAGCGACCAGCCGAACATTCCGATGCGGGACATGTCCACCGACTGCGCCAGACCTGTGGGCAGCGTCGCATGGCCGGCGTCCGGGTTGCCGCCACTGCTGATCTTGCCGAGCGCGTTGATGACGAACTTGATGTCGGCCGCGCGCACCTTGAGCGTGTCGGAGGAGTGGGTACCCGGCGGCATCGCGTTGAGCTCGAGCCGGTTGCCGGGGAACTGCACCTCGTTGGCGTCGTGGGTGTGGTCGACGGTGACGACGAGGTAGCCGCGGCTGGCCAGATCCTGGGCGAGCGCGGTGCCCTGCGCACGGTCCGAGTGCAGCCCGGTCGAGTACAGCAGGACGGGCAGCTTGCCGAGCGAGGTCTTCACCGGGGCGAGGACATGGCCCGCGGTCGTCGGCAGAGTCACCTGCTGCGGCGACATACCGTGCGTGGTGAGGTAGTGGTTCCCGGAGATCGACGGCATCCACGGCGCCTGGTAGTGCCCGGACGTGGCGGTGGCCGGATACCAGAGCGAGACCATCACCTCGCGCTTGCCGCCCACATACGGATCCGTACGGGACGAGTCCACGAGGTGCAGGCCGACCATGCCCACGCTGTTCGGTCCGGTCGGCGCGGGCATCTTGAGCTGCAGACCCGACGCGGCCGTGCGGCTCGACGTGAACGCCTCCGGGTGCACCGACTTCTGGGCCATTGGCCCCTCGTCGTTCTCGGGCGCCCAGTCCGTTTTCGGCTTCGGCTCGGGCTTGGGCTCGTCGGGCGAGAACCCGGTGGCCGTGGGTGTGTCGGACGTCTTCTCGGCGGCCATCGCCGGCGTCATCCCCACACCCAGCGTGACGGCCAGCGCACCAGCCGAACCGACCGCTCTGGCGATGGCTCTACTACGGGGCCGCGGGCGGCGGTGTTTCAATGGAACCCCCTTGTTCGTCAGCGATCGTAGAACGCGCGATCGACTGCCGCATACCGTACAGCCACGGCCGCGGGCGGACTCACGCGCCCGGGTTACTGCCGGGCAGCAGGGCGGCCGCGACGGCGCGAGGAAGCGGGAACACGGGGATGGCGCGGCGCTCGTCCATCGCCTGGTAGCCCTCGGTGACCTGGTCCAGGGGGAGGGTGAGGTCGAAGACCTTGCCCGGATCGATCCGGCCCGACAGGACCCGCTCGATCAGTTCGGGCAGGTAGCGGCGCACCGGGGCGGGCCGCCACGCAGGCCCACCTGGGAGAAGAACAACTTCTGGCCGTCGACCGCGACCTCGTGCGGGATGCCGGTACGGGATTCTCCGAGGTGAACGGCCGTACCACCCACGAAGATCCGCCAATGTTGTGCACTCTGTTGACGGCAGCAAAAAAGGGGCCCTACATTCCTCCGCGTGTTCGCTCAGTGCACTGACCGTCTGCTCCGGCCCCGCCCCGCACGCCCGCATCCGTCCCGAGGAGCCGCACGATGCCTGCCGGAACCCGTACCCGCATTCCCCGCACTCGTCTGCGCGTCGCCCTGACCGCCCTGGTCACGCTGGCGTCCGCGGCGCTCACCGCCGTCCCCTCACCGGCCGCCCCGGCGAACACCCCGGCCGCCGGCCACCTCACCGGCACGCTCTCCGACGGTGCCACCTGGATCGCGGACGTACCCGACCACTGGAACGGCACCCTGCTGCTGTTCAGCCACGGCTTCGGTCCCACTGTCGCCAGGGACGCCCCCACGGACGCGGTGCGCACCGAGCTGCTCGCCGAGGGCTATGCGATGGCCGGTTCGTCGTACGACCCGCATGGCTCGATGTGGGCTCTGAACAGCGCCGAACGGGACCAGTTCGGCACGCTCGACGCCGTCACCGCGAAAATCGGGACGCCGCGGCGCACCCTGGCCATCGGCCAGTCCATGGGAGGGCTCGTCAACGCGCAGATCGCCCGCGACGGCGGCGGGCGCATCGACGGCGCGCTCGGCCAGTGCGGTCTGGTCGCGGGCGGCACGGATCTGGACAACTACCAGCTGGACGCCGAGTACACCCTTGCCCGCCTGCTGCTGCCCGGACAGGACGTGAAACTCGTGCGGTTCGGCACCTCCGCCGAGGCGTCCGCCACCGCCGACCTGCTCACCAAGACGGTCACCGCGGCGCAGTCCACCCCGCAGGGCCGGGCCCGGGTCGCACTGGCCGCCGCCTTCCTCAACCTGCCCGCCTGGTCGCCCGGAAAGGACCGGCCCGCCGCGACCGACTGGGCGGGCCAGGAGGAGCAGCAGTACGACTGGTTCGCGCAGGGCATCCTGTCGTTCGTCGAGGGCGGCCGGTATGCCATAGAGCAGTCCGTCGGCGGCAACAACTCCTGGAACCGGGGTGTCAATTACGCCCGTCTGCTGGCCGGCTCGGAACACGCCTCCCAGGTGCGTGCACTCTACCGGGCGGCCGGTCTCGACCTGCGGGCCGAACTGCGCACGCTGACCGAGGGCGCCGCGATCACCGCCGATCCCGCCGCCGTCAGCACCGCGCAGCGGACGTCCTCCGCGGGCCAGGGCCTCGAGGTGCCCTTGCTCGACGTGCACACCACCGCCGACAACCTGGTCCCGGTGCAGCAGGAGAACCGCTTCGCCGCCCGCGTGCGTGCCTCCGGCGACGGCGCGCTGCTGCGCCAGGCGTACGTCGAGCGACAGGGCCACTGCGCGTTCACCACCGCCGAGACCGTGGCCGCCCTGCACGCTCTCGAACATCGCGTCACCACCGGTCGCTGGGACGACGCAGCGACCCCGGCAGCGCTCCAGCGGTCCGCCACCGCGCTCGGTCTGGACGGGGCGGCGTATGTCCCCTACCGCCCGGCCCGGTTGACGGTCGGCCGCGACCGCCCGGCGTACCCGACCGGGCGCTGACCCGGGAACCGCTGATGCCGCTCGGGGCACGGCCACGGTCGTGCCCCGAGCGGTGGCGGACTCCCGGAGGCGAGGCGGCCGCACTCCCCGGCGGCCGACCACATCGCTGTCCCGCTCCCGTTTGTGGTGGAGCCGTGATGGTCGGGTCCGGGTGGGCAGACCGACCGGACAGGTGACTACCTTGGTTACCAAGGGACAGGCCGTCCGCGCGGTGTGGGACGGCGCAGCCTTAACGGGGAGCAGGAGTATGAGCAAGCGCGGCACCTTAGGCGGCAGCGCGCACGCCGACCGGGTATTCCGGGTCCAGCGGGCGTTCACCGAGGTCGAAGGGCAGATGCACGGCCCCGGAGAGTTGGCGGAGGTGACCGGCCTTGACGACTCCACCGTTCACCGCATCCTCCAGTCGGGCGTGTATGACGGCATCTTCGCCCGTGAGGGGCACGGTCTGTACCGGCTGGGGGCCGGCGCCGCACGGCTCGGGCTGAAGTCCCTCGCGCACGCGCCCAACGAGCGTGTCGTGCACGCCGTCCTGGAGGATCTGCACACGGCCACCGACGGAGGGCTGGCGTTCCTCTTCGCCCTGGCGCCCTTCGGAGGCGCCGGGAAACAGTGCCTGGACATGGCTGTCGGCACGTCGGACCTGTCCGAACTCGGGATCACCCACAGGGCGTTCATGGAGGTCTGCCGGTCGCTGCGGACCGGCGCCGCAGGGCGTGCCATCCTCGCGTTCCTGCCGAAGGTCATCCAGGACCGTGTCCTGGCCGAACCGGTCCCGGACGGGGCGGGGCCGGGCGCCTACCGCGACAACACACGGCTGCTGGCCTCCCTGGAGTCCGTCCGCAGGGACGGGCTCGCGGCCGACGTCGAGGAGTGGGCGGCAGGCTGGGTCGGCTGCGCGGCGCCCGTCCGGTGGGACGGGTTGATCATGGGGTCCGTGGCCGTGCTGAAGCCCGGGCACGACATGTCGGCGTGGCCCGGATCCGCTGTACGGGCTGTGCAGCGCGCCGCCGCGCGCTTCACTCCGGCGGACGACGACGGGCCCTGGTCGGCGGAGGCCCCGGGCTCGTACTGAGCGTTTCCTTGTCCGACGTCCAATGAGCGCAAAGGCCTGGCGAATTCGCCGTACCGGAAATTCGCCGGGCCTCGACCTCGCCGTACCCGCGGCAGCTGCTCCTATTCGGGTGGATCCCCTTCTTCTCGCGTCGCGGGATTTCGCCCCCGCCAGGGTGTTTCTCGCCCTGCGGGAGAGTCGCGGCTTTCCTTGACATGACACCGAGCGACTCCCGAATAATCGAAAGCGAAAGGAGATCCCGAAGCGATCCGAAGAGATCCGCCGAAACGGAGGAATGACATGCGGGACAGCGTCGCCCTCCTGCACGCCACCCGACGCGACGTGGAGCGCGGCCCCGGCTCCCGCGGTACCCAGCAGCAGCACGCCCGCGGCAAGCTGACCGCGCGGGAACGGCTGGATCTCCTCTTCGACGCGGGGTCCTTCCACGAGGTCGAGCGGTTTCGGCGGCACCGGGCCACCGGGTTCGGACTGGAGCACCGCAGGCCCCACACCGACGGCGTCGTCACCGGCTGGGGCACCGTGCACGGGCGGACCGTGTTCGCGTACGCCCACGACTTCCGCATTTTCGGCGGATCGCTCGGCGAGGCCCACGCCACCAAGATCCACAAGATCATGGACATGGCTGTTTCGGCGGGTGCACCGCTGGTCTCCCTCAATGACGGCGCGGGCGCCCGTATCCAGGAGGGTGTCTTGGCGCTCGCTGGATACGGAGGCATTTTCCGCCGCAATACCAGGGCCTCCGGAGTGATTCCGCAGATCGCGGTGATGCTGGGACCGTGCGCGGGCGGCGCCGCCTATTCTCCGGCGCTCAACGACTTCGTTTTCATGGTCCGCGGCACCGCGCAGATGTTCATCACAGGACCTGATGTGGTGCACTCGGTGACGGGTGAGGAAATCACCCACGAAGGACTCGGCGGCGCGGACGTCCACGGCAGGGTCTCCGGCGTCGCCGGCTTCGTCCACGACGACGAGGCCGAATGCCTCGACGAAGTACGGCACCTGCTGTCGCTGCTGCCCTCCAACAACCGTGAGCTGCCGCCCGCCTACCCCTGCGACGACCCCGTGGAGCGTACGAACGACGGGCTCGTCGACCTCGTACCCGCCGACGGCAGCCGCCCATACGACATGCGGGCGGTGATCAGGGAGGTCGTCGACGAGGGGGAGTGGCTGGAGACGCACGAGGGCTGGGCCACCAGCGTGCTGTGCGGACTGACCCGGCTGGACGGGCAGACCGTCGGCATCGTCGCGAGCCAGCCGACCAGCCTCGCCGGGGTGCTGGACATCCACGCAGCCGAGAAGGCCGCCCGGTTCGTCTCCGTCTGCGACGCCTTCAGCATCCCCCTGGTGACCCTGGTCGATGTGCCCGGTTTCCTTCCCGGGGTCGACCAGGAGCACGGGGGCATCATCCGCCACGGCGCCAAACTCCTCTACGCGTACTGCAATGCGACGGTCCCGAGGATCTCGGTGGTGCTGCGCAAGGCGTACGGCGGCGCCTACATCGTCATGGACTCCCAGTCCATCGGCGCCGACGCCACCTACGCCTGGCCGGCCAACGAGATCGCGGTGATGGGCGCGGAGGGCGCGGCGAACGTGGTCTTCCGCCGGGAGATCGCCGCCGCCGAGGACCCCGAGGAGACCCGTGCCCGACTCGTCAAGGAGTACAGAGCCGAGCTGATGCATCCCTACTACGCCGCGGAACGCGGGCTCGTCGACGACGTCATCGACCCGGCCGAGACCCGGTCCACGCTCGTCGAGGCCCTGCGCGCGTTACGTGCCAAACACGCCGATCTGCCGTCCCGCAAACACGGCAACCCGCCGACGTGACCGGCCAAGGACGCCGCCCGACGCGACCGACACGGAAGCGGAGCGCATGACTCACCGGCTCAACCCCATCGACGAGGTCTTCCTCTCCATGGAAGGCGAAGTCGGCCTGATCCACGGCCAGTTCCTGCGATTCGGAGGAAAACCACCGCCGCTCAAGGAACTGCACGACCACCTCGCCGAGCGGCTGCCGGGACTCCCCGGCCTGACGCACCGGTTGACCTCTTCCGGTGGACGGCACCGGCGGGAGCCGGCCGACGTATTCGACCCCGCGGCTCACCTGGAAGAGGAGGAGTTCCCGGCGGGGACCTCCCTCGACAGCGTCCTGACCGCCCTGACCCGTGAGCCACTGCCGGCGAACGCTCCGCCCTGGTCGATGCGCCTCGTGCACGGCTACGCCGACGGGGAGTTCGGGGTCTGCTACCGGGTTCACCACAGCGCCGAGGACGGCATGGGCGCGGCCCACGTCGTCTCCGCCCTGTTCGGCGACGGCTCTCCCGCGGGCGGCCGGCGTGCCCCGGCGGGACCGAGGCCGCTCATCAGCGGCTCCGCGCGCGAACTGGTCCGTGGAACGCTGAGCGTCGGCGCCGGTCTCGCCCGCGCCCTGGTGCCCGCCCGGCCATGGCCCGGAGCGCCGAAGCCCCGCCCCGAGCGCCTCGGCGTGTGCAGCACAGGCGCGAGCTCCGCCGAACTGCGGGAGCTGAGCCGCCGGTTCGGAGGCACCCTGAACGACGCGTTCCTCATGACGTTGTGGCAGGCGCTCAACGACTGGAGCGCCACGGGCGAGGGGCGCCTGCCGTCCCGCCTGCGCACGACACCCGTCGCGGTACGGATGCCGCTGAGCACCCGACGGCCCGGCGAGGACGCCCTCCTCGGCAACCACCTCACCACCGCGGTCGTCACCCTGCCGGCCCCCGGGACTCCCTTCGACGTCGCCTTCACACAACTCGCAGGGCGCACCCGGCGGATGCGCGCCCACGGTCTGCGGCCGGCCAGCCGGGCGCTTGTCGGAATCCTTCCGTCCGCCCTGACCCGGTGGACGGTCCGGAGACTGCTCAGCCCACAGGCGTCCCCGCTGTACGCCTCCAACTTCAGCCTGCCCACAGCACTGTCCTTCCAGGGCGCCCCGGCGATCGACGTGACCCCGCTCGGCGTGCTCCTGCCGGGCAACGCCCTGTCCGTGACGCTGCTCTCGCACGGAGAACAGGTGCGGATCAGCTTCCTGTACGACCGCGCGCTGCCCGAAGCGGAGCAGCTGGCCGGCCTCTGGCGCACCGCGCTGGACACCCTGCGCGCCTGCGCCTAGCCCGGACCGCCCGGCGCGCCTGCCCACCGTACGTTCTACGAAGGATCTTCTATGTCCGGTCGGTCCCCTGCCCACGCAACCAGTCAAGACGGTGGAACTCGCGGCAACGCCTCATGGACCTTGGTCGTGAGCGGACTCGCGGTGTTCATGGCCGCGTTGGACAACCTCGTCGTGATCACCGCGTTGCCCGCCATCCAGAAGTCCCTGGGTACGGATCTCCAGGACCTGGAATGGACGGTGAACGCCTACACGCTGGCCTTCGCGGTCTTCCTGATGTTCGGCGCGGCCGCCGGAGACCGCTTCGGACGCCGGCGGATGTTCCTGGCCGGACTCACGGTGTTCACCGCCGCGTCGGCGGCGTGCGCGCTCTCCGGTTCGCCGGGGGAGCTGATCGCCGCCCGGGCCGTGCAGGGCTTCGGCGCGGCCATCGTCATGCCGCTGACCCTGACCCTGCTGACCGAGGCGGTGTCCGAGCGACGGCGGGGCATCGCCCTCGGCGTCTGGGGGGCGCTGAGCGGACTGGCGGTCGCGCTCGGCCCGCTGGTCGGCGGGGCCGTCGTCGAGAAGATCTCCTGGGAGTGGATCTTCTGGATCAACGTGCCGATCGGTGTCGTCGTGCTGCTGCTCGGACTGTGGCGGCTGGCCGAGAGCAAACAGCCGAGCGCACGGCTCGACCTGCCCGGCACCGCGCTGGTGAGCCTCGGCATGCTCGGCGTGGTCTTCGCACTGGTGAGCACCACCGACGAAGGCTGGACCAGCGGCAAGGTGCTCGGCTCCCTGGCCGGCGGAGCGGTACTGCTCACGGCCTTCGTCCTGTGGGAACTGCGCGCCCCGTCGCCGATGCTGCCCATGCGGCTCTTCCGCAACCGCTCGTTCACCGCCGTCAACGTCACCAGCGCGCTGATGTTCGCAGCCATGTTCGGACTGGTCTTCCTGCTCACCCAGTTCATGCAGAACATCCAGGGCTACTCGCCTCTGGAGGCGGGCGTGCGGATGCTCGCGTGGACGGCGATGCCCGTGGTGGTCGCCCCCCTCGCCTCCTTGCTGACCGCCCGGATCGGCAACCGGCTCGTGGTGGCCCTGGGACTGCTGGCCGAGGCCGTCGCACTGGGCCGGCTGGCCTCGGTGTCCCACGTCCACACCGAGTACACGGACCAGGTCCCCGGTCTGGTCCTGGGCGGCATCGGTCTGGGGCTGTTCTTCGCACCCGTCGCCGAGATGGCGATGAACGTCGTCAGGCCGCGCGAACAGGGCATCGCGTCCGGCGCCAACAACACCTTCCGCGAACTCGGCGGAGTCCTGGGCGTGGCGGTACTGACCTCGGTCTTCACCTCGTACGGCGGTTACACCACACCTCAGCGGTTCGTCGACGGCCTGGTCCCCGCCGCCTGGGTCGGATCCGGATTCGCGGCGCTCGGCGTCCTGACGATGCTGTGCGCGCCGCGCCGCTCGAAGCAGAAGCAGGCGGCGGAGGCGGCCCGGGCCCGCGTCGGGCGGCAGGACGCGAGCGGGGCCCACGCACTTCAGGAGACCAGGAGCTAGCCGTCCCGTCCCGGCATGCGAATTCACCGAAACACAACTGGGGGACCTGATATGTACGACGTCATCGTGGTCGGCGCGCGCGTCAGCGGCGCGTCCACGGCCATGCTCCTGTCGAGGGCGGGCCACCGCGTCCTCCTCCTCGACCGTGCCGTCTTCCCGGGAGGGAAGGCCGCTGCGACCAACCTGGTGCACCCGCCGGGCATTGCCCGCCTCAAACGCTGGGGGCTGCTGGACCGGCTGACCGCCACGGGCTGCCCGCCCATCCGGGAGTACGGCCTGCAGAGCGGCCGGGCCCGGCTGATGGCCCCGCTTCCGGCGGTCGACGAGGTCGACGCCGCCTACTCCCCGGACCGGGCCACGCTGGACCGGATTCTGCTGGACGCCGCGCTCGAGGCCGGCGTCGAGTTCCGCGAGGACTTCTCGGTACGGGAGCTGTGCACCGACGAGGCGGGCACCGTGACCGGCGTACGCGGACGGTCGGGCGACGGCGCCACCGTGACCGAACACGCCCGCCTCGTCGTGGGCGCCGACGGCTCCAACTCCACCATCGCCCGGCTCACCGGCGCCGAGAAGTACGCCACCCGGCCCGTCCTCAACAAGAGCCACTGGGCCTACTGGGAAGGACTGCCGCACGACGGCCGGGTGCGCACCCACCGGCACGCCCGCAAACACACCTTCACCTGGCCCACCCACGACGACCTGACCATCGTGGGCGTCGCCCTGCCGACGCGGGACTTCAGGGCGAGCGACGACGAGGAACGCGACCGGACCGTCATCGACGCCTTCGAGGACGTGGACCCCCGGTGGGCCGCGTCGCTGCGCGAGACCAAGCGCGCGGGCCGCTGGATGACGGGTGCCGTACCGAACTTCATGCGCCGCGCGCACGGCCCCGGCTGGGCGCTGGTCGGGGACGCCGGATACACCCGGGACCCGATCACGGCCGCGGGCATCACCGACGGTCTGCGCAGCGCCGAACTCCTCGTGGAAGCCGTCGAGGAGGGACTGACACCCGCGCGCGGTGCCGGGCTGCCGGCCGCGCTGGCCCGGTACGGCCGACGACGGGACGACCTGGTCACGGGCCACTACCGGTACACCTGTGAGCACGCCCTCATCGCCGACCACAGCCCCGAGGAGATCGAGTTCATCAGGGCGATGAGCCGCAGCGCCACCCACGGCCGGGACATGGTCGGCGTGTTCGCCACGATCGTGGACCCCGCACAGTTCTACTCCGCCGCCAACATCCACGCCCTGCTGGACCACCTGGAGCCCGGTCCGGACATCGGCTGGAAACTGCGGATGGTGCGCTGGCTGGTGCGCGGAGCACCCCGGCACTTCGCCCCCGCCGCCCGGGCCGGCGACCGGCTGATCGCCAGAAACCTCGGCCCCATGGGGCGCTACCTGCTCGACGGCTCCCCACAGCCGGTGCTCTAGCCACCCGCGACGAGCCGGCCACCCACGCCCAAGAACCCCACCTCGTTCAGCAAGGGATTCATCAGCATGCCCGAAAACACCTCCACCGGCCCGAGCACCGCGTTCGTCTTCCCCGGCCAGGGCGGCTTCGACGGCGCCGCCCTGCGGCGGGCGAAGGAGACGTACCCGCAGGTCCAGCGGGTGTTCGAACGCCTCGACTCCGCGACCGACGCACTGTTCTCACGACGTATCAGCGATGTGCTGTTCGGACCTGAACAGACCGACCTGCGAGGACTGCTCGCGGGCGACTCCTGGATGTCCCAGGTGGCCATCTACGGCGCCGGCCTCGCCGCCCACGAGATCCTCACCGACCAGGGCGTACGGCCGGACGTGCTCGCGGGCCACAGCCTCGGGGAGATCACCGCCCTGGTGGCCGCCGGAGCCTTCTCGGCCGAGGACGGCGTACGCATCGTCGCGCAGCGCGTCGCGGTCATCGAGCGCCACGACGGGATCGACGGACGCATGGTGGCCCTGTCGGCCGGGGCCGACCGGGTCCGTCTGCTCCTCGGCCTGCTGGACGACCCGCTGCTGGCGGTCGCCACCGAGAACCACGACGAGCAGACCGTGGTCAGCGGCCCCGACGGGGTGCTGGACCAGGTGACGGCGATCGCCGCCCAGCTGAACATCGGGGCGATCGAGATCGACGCGCCGTTCCCGTTCCACACCCCGGCGCTGGCACCCGCGGCCCCCGAATTCGAGGCGTTCGTCCGCACGTTGGACCAGCGCCGGCTCCAGCGGCCGGTGTACTCGCCGATCATCCAGCGCCACTACGAGCCCGGCGAACCGCTCGCCGGCCGCCTCGCGGACCACTTCGTCCAGCCGGTCCGGTTCGCGGCAGCGGTGCGCGCCCTGCACCGGGACGGTGTCGCCACGTTCGTGGAGGCCGGCGGACGTGCCGCGCTGTCCAAGCTGGTGACCCGGCTGACCCAGGGCTCCGACGTGCGCTCCCTGCCCACCCTCGCGCTCGACGACGGCGACCGGCTGGCGCTGGACGCGACACTCCGGGAGCTGCGCGCGGCGGGCCTGGCCGACCCGGACGGCACCTCCGGGTCCGGGACCGGCCTCGCGGAGCTGCTGGCCCCGACCGTTGCCTCGGACCTCTTCGAGGCCTACTGGAAGGCGCACGGGCACGAGGTACGGGAGCGCGTGCGCAGGGATGCGGAGGCCTTCGCGGAGGAAGAGCGCGAGCAGGGCCGGGAGCAGGAGCCGGGCCCAAGTCCCGCGCCTGCGCACGCAGCCCTGGACCGCGACGAGGTCCTCGGCGAGCTGCGGACCCTGTACGCGCAGGCGCTGGAGTACCCGGAAGAGGTCTTCGAGGGGGGAGCGCAGCTGGAGGCCGAGCTCGGCGTCGACTCGGTCAAGCAGGTCGAGCTGCTTTCCCGGGTCTCCCAGCGGTACGAACTGCCGCCCCGCGAGGCGGACTTCCGGCTGGCCCCCTACAACACGCTCGACGCCATCGCCGACTTCGTGATCGCGGAGCTGGAACGGCACCCCGAGCCGGCGCCGACGGGCTGATGCCCGACCGACACCACGCACACCACGGACGCGACGGACACGAAGGACACGGATTTCGATGAGGGACCTCACCGGCAAGGTGGCGCTGGTAACCGGAGGGTCGAGGGGGATCGGAAAGGCCATCGTGCGGGACCTCGCCGCACGGGGGGCCGACATCGTCCTCAACTACTTCCACTCGCACGAGCAGGCCAAGCAGACGCGCGACGAACTCGTCGCGGAGGGAGCCCGGGTCGATCTCGTACGGGCCTCGGTGGCCCGGCAGGAACAGGTCGACCGGATGTTCCAGGAGGTCGACCGGCTGCACGGCAGGCTCGACATCCTCGTGAACAACGCGGCGAACGGCGCCCTGCTGCCCCCGGACGAGATCACCGAGGACCACCTCGACAAGGCGATCGAGACCAACTACAAGGGCGGGCTGCGCTGTTCACGGGCCGCGGCACCGCTGATGGCCCGGGGCGGGGGCGGCTCCATCGTCACCGTGTCCGCGCTGGGCGGCTCGCAGATGGTGATGGCCAACTACTCGGCCTGCGCCCCGGCGAAGGCGGCCGCCGAGGCCGCCGCCCGCTATCTCGCGGTGGAACTGGCGCCCTCGGGCATCCGGGTCAACGTCGCCTCGGCCGCCATGCTGAGCAGTGAGGTGGCGGACAAGTTCCCCGATGCCGGGCCGATGCAGGACGTCATCGCCCGGGCCACCCCGTGGGGGCGGCTCGGCAGGCCGGAGGAGTTCGCCGCACTCGTCTCCTTCCTCGCCTCCGACGACGCCAGGTGGATCACCGGGCAGGTCGTCCTGGCCGACGGCGGCCTCACCCTCGGCGCCGCTCTTCTTTCGCCTCCGACGGAGGCCGCCGAGGCGCCCGAAGGCAACACCGAAGAACCCGTCGAGTTCGGAGACGACGCCATCGCCGTCGTCGGCATGGGCATGGCCGTCGCCGGGGCCAACAGCCCCGACGAGTTCTGGAAGCTGCGTACGACAGGCGACGAGCTCTTCGTCAAGGTCCCCCGCGAGCGCTGGCAGCACAACAGCTTCCACTCGTCCGACCTGGCCGCCGAGGACAAGGCGTACGCCGAACAGTGCGTGTTCATCACGGACTTCGCCGCCGCCGAAGGGGCCCTGGAGGGCATGCCGTACGGCCCGGACGAGGCGGAACTCACCACCAAGTGGCTGCGCCACAGCCTGGTGCAGGCGCTCGACGGCGTCACGCGCCGCTCCACCGACAGGTGCTCCTTCGTGGTCGGCTACACCCCGGACGGCAGCCAGCACCTCGAAGAGGCGGGCGTTCTTGCGAGCGCAAACCGGCTGACGCACGGCATCGTCGACGAACTGCAGATCCCCGACGAGCAGCGGGACACGCTCCGCGAGGGCATCGACCAGGCCCTGACCGACCGGTACCGGCGCGGTGCCCGCTCCCCCTCGCGCTTCCTGCCCCACCGGGTCGGCGAAGTGGCCATGGACGGCGTCCTCCCGCCCTCCACCGAACTCCACATGGTCGACACCGCCTGCTCCTCGTCGCTGTACGCCGTCGACATAGCGGCCAAGGGCCTGCTGATGGGCAAGCAGGACGTCGCCGTGTGCGGCGGAGCCTTCGCCCTGGCGCCGCGCGGCACCGTCCTGTTCTCGAAGCTGCAGGGACTGTCGAAGCGAGGCACCGTGCACGCCCTCGACGAGAGCGCCGACGGCGTGATCTTCGCGGACGGCGCCGCCCTGGTCGTACTCAAGCGGTTGCGCAGGGCGCAGCAGGACGGCGACCGGGTGCTCGGCGTGCTGCGAGCCTTCGGCTCGTCCTCCGACGGCAAGGGCAAGGCGATCTACGCACCCAACGCCCAGGGGCAGAGCCTGGCGGTGCGGCGGGCCCTGGAGGGCGGCGAAGTCGACAGCACGGACGTGCAGTGGATCAACGCGCACGCGACCGGTACACCCGCCGGTGACCTGGAGGAGTTCACGACCCTGCGGGAGCACTTCGGCACCTCCGCCCCGACGGCCGTCACCTCCAACAAGTCGCTGCTGGGACACACCGGTTGGGCCGCAGGTGTCGTCTCGCTCATCGAGAGCCTCAAGGGTCTGGAGCAGCACACCATCCCCGGACAGTTCCGCCTCGACACCCCGCGTGCCGACTTCCGGCTCGCGGACACGCGGCTGGAGGTCACCGCGGAGCCGAGGCCCTGGCCCGAGGGCGGGCAGCGGCCCCGGCTGGCGGCCGTGTCCGGGTTCGGCTTCGGAGGTACGAACGCCCATCTCATCGTCTCCGAGAACCGCCCGCGCGCCGCGGCGGCCGAGGCGCGGACCCCGGCCACGAAGGCGCCCGCCACCGACAGCCGGGTGGCCCTCGTCGGCTGGTCGGCCCATGTGCCGGGCCTGGACGGGCGCGAGGACGTGACCGGCTGGCTGAAGGGCGGCCGGCCGCCGCTGGACAGCTTCGGAGCGGACTACCCGGTGCCGCCGTTCAACAAGGTCCGGCTGCCTCCCAAGACGATCCGCGCCCTGGACCGGTGCCAGCTGATGATCCTCGAGTGCGCGCACGAACTCCGGGACCGGATGCCGGACTTCTGGAACGAGCAGGCCCCCAAAACCGGGGTGTTCGTGGGGCACATGGGGCCGACCAGGGCCGCGATGCTCTACGCCGACCGGTGCTACCTGGACGACATCGGCGAGGCACTCGGCGCGTCACCCCTCGCCGGATCCGCCGAGGTGCCCGGGGTACTCGACCGGCTGCGGGAACAGGTGCGGTCCAGGATCCCGGAGTCCAACGAGGACTCGTTCCCCGGTCAGATGCCCAACATCATCTCCGCGAGGGTGGCGAACTACTTCGACCTCAACGGCTCCAACATGACGCTGGACTCGGGCTTCGCCTCGGCGCTGTCCTCGATCACCCTGGCCGGACGGTATCTGCGGACCGGGGAGCTGGACTTCGCCCTGGCCGGCGGGATCAACGGCAACAGCCTCCCGGAGTACCGGTCCCTCATCGGCGACCTGCTGCCCGAGCAGGAGGAGGAACTGGCCGAGGGCGCCTTCCTGTTCGCGCTGACCACCGAGGAACGGGCCCGGCGCGCGGGCCTGCCCGTCCTGGCGTACGTGGACGAGACGCTGGACGAGGCGGCCGAGCACGAGGCGGTCGTGTGCGGGGCCGGAGCCCCGGAGAACGCCCGCTACCTGGGCGCGGCCGGAGGCCTGGCCGTCCTCAGGGCCCTGCACGGCCCGGCGGGGAGTGTGACGGTCTCCAGTGCGGAAGACGCAAGCGCCACCGGACCCAGGCTCAGGCTGACCATCCCCGGCGGCCGCACCACCGCGACCACCCCCGAAACCCTTCGTGACGGCTTCCGTTCGACCACCCACACCGAAGCCGGCGAGCCCCTGCGGGTCCGGCGTCGGGTCCCGGTGTGGGAAGCCGCCCCGTCCCGCCCGGCCCGTGAGCCGGTCCCGTTCCTGCCGGACGGCGCCGTCGTCGTCACCGACGCACCCGACCTGGTGGCCCGGGCGGCCGGACCGGACTCCGCGCTCACGGTGCTGTCCACCGCCCCGCTCGACACCCCCCGGGCCGGCTGGCACCACCTGTCGCGGGTCACCCCCGAGGCCGTACGCGAGGCGCTCTCGGGCACCGCCGGGCCGGTCACCCGGCTGCGGATCCTGAGCGACCTCAGCCGCGCCGTGCCGCCGGACCAAGCCCTCGCCGCGGCCGGCACCCCCTCTCTGCTCGCTCTGCACGACGCCGCGTACCTGGCCCTGCAGTTCGCCTACGACGATCTGGCCCGGCCCGGTTCGGCCGTGACGATGCTCCTGCTGGGCGCCGTGCAGGACGGCACACCGCATCCCTTCTCCGGTCTCTTCACCGGCCTCCTGAAGACGGCGGGTCTGGAACTGTCCGAAGGCGGCAGCCTCGCGTACCTCACCTCCGGTGGCGACGTGGCGGCGGCGGTACGCGGCGTCGAGGAGGAGAGCGGTGCGGCCCGAGACTTCCCCGTGGTCGTGGAGAACGACGGGGTGCGCGGTACCTGGCGGCTGCGGGACGAGCCGGTCACGCTGGACGAGGACACGGCCCTCGCGCTGGACCGGGACTCCGTGGTCGTCGTGGCCGGCGGCACCCGGGGGATCACCGCGGAGGTGGTCAAGTCCCTTGCCAGGGAGTTCGGTTCACACATCCATGTGTTCGGCAGCAACGCTCTCGACGCTTATCCGCCCTCCGTGTTCGCCGGGAGCGACGAGGAGTTCGCCGCGGGGCGGGCCGCGTACATCTCCGCCGAACTCGCCAAGGGCGGGGGCCGCAACGTCGCGAGCATCACCAAGGACTTCGATCGGATGCTCAACGCGCGTGAATCCCGGCGCAACCTGGAGGAGATGGCGGCCGCAAGCGGCGCCGACCGGGTCGTCTACCGCACCTGCGACATGCGCGACGGCGCCGAGGTGGAGAAGGCCCTCGGCGAGGTTCTGCGGGACCACGGACGGATCGACCTGCTCATCAACTCCGCGGGGCTCCAGCGCTCGGCACTCATCAAGGACAAGGACTTCGCGGAGTTCACCGCCATCCGGGACCTGAAAGTGCAGTCGTATCTGAACCTGAAGTACGCGCTGCGCGACGCCCCGCCGCGGCTGTGGTGCAACTTCGGTTCCCTGCTGGGCCACTTCGGGCAGCTCGGTGAAGCGGACTACGCCGCCGCCAACGACTTCCTGAGCAGCGCCGCGACCCACGCGGCGGCCACCTCCGGCCACCCGGAGGTCACCATCGGGTGGACGCTGTGGGGGAGCGTCGGCATGGGCGCGGGCGAGCTGACGAAGGCGTACTACGAACGGGCCGGCTCCTACAGCAGCATGCCGGTGCCCGAGGGCGTCCACCACTTCGTGCAGGAGCTGCACGCCCCGGTCCGGCGGCCCTCCGTCGTACACCTGGGGGACGCGGAAGAGGCCACAGTGGAGAAGTTCTACCCCGGCTATCTGAGGGCCGAGGAGGCCCCGGAGCCCCCGGCCGCGAGGCCCGCGCCGCCCGCTTTCTTCCTGCGCCGCCTGGTGTCCTCGGGCGACCGCTCCGCCGAGTTCGCCTGCCCCTTCGACCTGCGCACCGACGGCTATCTGGAACACCACACCGTGCGGGGCGAACCGACGCTGCCCGGCACCTTCGTCACCGAACTCGCGGCCGAGGCGGCCCGCCATCTGGTGCCCGGCCGGACCGTGACCGCCTTCGAGGACCTCACGTTCGAGCACTTCCTGCGGGTGTACCGCGATGTCCCGACGGCGCCGAAGCGCATCACGGCGGAGATCGTCGAGGACGAAGGGGACACCACCGTCGTCCAGGTCCTGGTCTCCGAGGACGTGGTGTCACCGGGCGGCGTCGTCCTGGTCGAGAACAGGCCGCACTTCGCGGCCCGGGTGGTCCTCGCCGACGAGTTCGCACCCGCCCCGCGCTGGGAGCCCTGGGACAGCGCGGACGACACTCCCGTCCCCGATCCGTACCACCAGCCGGGCTCGCCGGTCCGGCTGAGCGGGCCGTTCGTCTCGACGACCGGAACAGGCATCCACCCCCTGGGCAAACGGGGACGGTACTCCCTCTCGCTTCCCTCGGACGACCCGGTGTGGCCACGGTTCACCGTGCCGTGCGTACTGCTGGACGGACTGGCCAGGGTCGGGGTGCTGGACCTGGTGGACGGCCGGCTGGTGCCGGTGGCCGCACCCCTGTCTATCCGCCGTATCGACCTCTACGAGGAGACGAACGACCACACCCTGTCGACTGGTCCGGGCCCCATCGACCTGTACGCCACGCCCCGCGGGTTCGGCCTCTCCGCGGACCGGGTGGACAACCGGTTCGTCGCCGCCCGTCCCGACGGCCGGATGGTCCTGCAGATGAAGGACCTCAGGGCGGCACTGATCGGCTACGTCGACGCCCGCACGGGCGAGGCCGTGCCCGCCGACGGCGCCCGAGAGCCGCGACCGTGATCCGCGTGGCCAGGAAGGAACGTGAAACATGCTGACGACTTCGCGGGATTCACCGCGTACCGTCGTGCCCGCCGCCACCGGGGAGCCACTGCCCGGGGACCCGGCGGTGCAGCCGACGACCCGGATGGTGTGGCGGCCCGCCGCGCTGCCACCGCTTACCCCGGACACGTCGCGGCCGGCCGGGATGCGGGTCCTGCTGCTCGCCGGTGACGACGAGAGCGCCGAGCGCGTCGAGCGCGCACTGACCGCACACGGGGCACGAGTGCGGCGCCGTACACCCGCGACCGCGGCGCCCGCCCCCGGCGACGGCGCGGTGGACGCCATCGTCGACCTCACCCTGGGCGGCGGGACCCCCGCGCACGGCACCGAGGACCTGACGGGCGTGTGGCGCGAGCCGCTCCGGCGGACCGTGACCGCGCTGCGCGAGCAGTACGACAACTGGGCCGCGGAGACCTCCGCGCGGCGGCTGTTCTATCTCGCCGTGACCCACCTCGGCGGCGGGATGGGGCAGCATCCGGACGACGACCTGGCCCAACCGCTGGGCGGCATCTGGGCGGGGCTCGCCAAGACGCTGCACCGGGAGTTCCCCAACTGCAACGCGCGCGTCGTGGACACCGCGCTCTCGGCGGCAGGGGACCTGCCCGACGTCGTCGTGAGCGAGCTGGGCCGCACCGGCGAGATCGAGGTCGGCCACCGCGACGGACGGCGCCTCACGCTCTCTCCCGTCGCGGCACCGGTCGGCGCCCCCGCCGTGCGCCTGGGCCCCGAGGACTGCGTCCTGGTCTCGGGAGGCGGGCGGGGCATCGGCTGGGAGCTCGCGCGCACGCTCGCGGAGCAGCACGGAACGCGGGTGGTCGTGACCGGCCGGGAGCCCTTCCCCTCCGCGGACGAACCATGGTTCGGTGCCGGCGCGGACGAACTCAAGGCGTACGAGCAGGAGTTGTGGTCCGGCAGCCGCCGGGGGCGCCCGCTGCCCGAGATCCGCCGCGACATCGCCCGCGTCCGCCGCCTGTGGGAGCTGGCGGGCAACGTCACCGGCGCGCGGGCGCGCGGACTGCGCATCGAGTACGTCCCGTGCGACTTCACCGACCTGGAGCAGGTGCGCGCCCTGCTGGCTCGGGAGGGCGACGCGCTGACCGGTGTCGTGCACAACGCGGGCGTGGACACGGCGGCCAGGCTGCCCAAGAAGACGGACGACGACATCCTGCGGACCGTGGCGACGAAGATCGACAGCTTCGTCCATCTCTTCGGTGAACTCGCCGACAGCGGGCTGAAGTTCTTCTGCAACGTGGGCTCGCTCACCGGGCGGCTGGGCGGCATGGTCGGCCAGCTGGAGTACGCCGCCGCGAACGAAGCGCTCGCCCGGCTGGGCCGGTGGGCGGACCGCCGGGCCGCCTACCCGGTGATGACGCTCGCCTGGCCGACCTGGGACCGTATCGGCCTCATCGCGAACTTCTCGGCGACGCGGCGCTACATGGCACCGCTCGGCGTCGCCGACGGACTCGCCAAGTGGCGGGCCGAGTTGCTGGCGGGCTCCACCGGGGAGGTCACCTTCGTGGGACCGCTCGGCGACGCCGTCGACCCCGGCCAGGCCACCGGTTACCCGGTCGTGCCCGACCTGCCCGGCTACGCCGAGGTGTACCCGAAGATCCACCACCTCGGCGAGGTGACCTCCTACGAGCCGCACGCCCGGCTGGTGTCGAGGGTCCGCTTCGACCGGCAGACCACCCCGGCCCTGACGGACTTCCTGGTGGACGGCGCCGAAGCGGTCCCGGTGAGCCTGCTGCTGGAGAACGCGGTCCGGGGCGCGGAGTGGGTCGTACCCCCGGACTTCCCGGAGCTGAGCCTCGACTGCCTGGAGGACATCGTCGTCCCCCTTGACCTGTTGCGGCTCGACGGGCCGGTGACGGTCTTGGAGCGGGAGCTTCGGGGCGCCTACGACGGACGGTCCTGGACGGTCGAGGCCCGCTTCCGGCGCCCCGGTGGTGCGGGTCCCGAGGCAGGAGCGCGCATCGTGTACGCGCCGGGGGACACGCGCTCGCCCGCCCCGCCCCGCAGCGAGCTCACCCGGATGACCACCTGGCGCTCGGGACCCGAGTTGCTGAGCTGGCGTTCCGCGGTCGTGCCCCGAGCGCGGTGGACCCGTACCGAGGAAGGCCGCTGGGCCGGCGAGGTACGCCCCTGCGCGCCCAACGACCTCTGGGCGACAGCGGCCGTCCCCCGCACCGCCCTGGCCGTGTCCGCGCTGGAGAACGTGGTGCGGCTGTGCGCGAGGCAGGGCGCGGGGATCTCGGTCGCGGTCGACCCGCTGACCGTCGGACGCATCACCGTCCACGCCGAGGAGAACGGGAATTCCTTCATCGAAGGAGATCCCGTGCTCGGCACCTGGAAAATCACGAGCGCCACCTCCGGCGCCCGTTTCATGACGATAACCGGATTCGAGGGCCCAGTCGCGGGTGATTGACGACCAGGTTGGTCACCGACACCTCGCACAACCCCACGGAATGGGAGTGGAGAGAAATGCCGAACACCTTGAAGAACAAGGCAGTTCTGGAGCGCTACTACGAGGAGTGCCTCAACAAGGGAAATCTCGACGTCATCTACGAGGGTGCCGCCGAGGACCACATCAGCCACGGGACGGCCCCGAACGGCGAAGAGGGCGTGGAACACCTCAAGGAATGGGTGCGGATCCAGCGCGCCTCTTTCCCCGACCTCCAGGTCACGGTGGACGACTGGATTCTGGAGGGCGAGAAGGTCGTCAGCCGCTTCACGGCGCGGGGCACCCACACCGGCGAGCCCTACGAGGGGATTCCGGCCGCCGGGCGGGAGTTCGCCGTCCCCGGGATCGTCATCGACGAGTTCCGTGACGGGGTGATCGTGGAGAGCTGGTTCTCCCTGGACGCCTTCGACCTCGCGAAGCAGCTGGGTGCCTTCGGCTGAACGCGCACCGGCACCGGCACCCATGGGTGCCGGTGCCGGTCGACGGGGCTAGCGCTTGTCCGTGATGGGCTCGGCGTGGGCTTCGGCGTTCCCCGAGGCGGCGATCCGGTCGAGCGCCCGCTGCAGGACGACGGTGTCCTCCAGGGTGTGGATCTCGGTGATGCGCCCCCACTTGAGATACATGAACTGGGTCATGACGTTGTCGTAGCGGGTGCCGTCGGGCAGCGGGCCGCCGATTCGAACCCTGGTGGCGACCCTGGTCAGCCAGGGGCCGCCGGAAATGATGATTTCCTGCGGTTCGAATTCGGCCTCGGGAATGAGCCGGAAGACCCGCTGCCACCACCGGCTCATGGATTCGACGGTATGGCGCTCGCCGGAGAGCGCATGCTCCCCGTAGAAGACGTAGGTGAATTCGGGTGAGAGTGTGTCCACCATGGACTGCCAGTTTCCGGCGTTGATGTCGGAGAACGCTTTGCGTAGCTTCGCGGCCACGATCCGGTGATACATGCCCGGCACCTTTCCGTAACGGCCCGCCCTAAACCGTGAAGAGGCAGATCGTGAACAATCGACCGAATCCCGTGCTGATCACGGGCTGTTCGTCCGGCATAGGCCGTGCCTGCGCGCTCCGGATGCACCGCAGCGGAATGCTCGTGTACGCCACCGCGCGCAGGCCGAAAACGCTCGCCCCGCTCGCCGCGGAGGGCATCCGCACGCTGCGGCTGGACGTCACCGACGAGGACAGCATGCGTGCGGCCGTCGAGGCAGTCGAAGCGGAGCACGGCGCGATCGGCACACTGGTGAACAGTGCCGGGTTCGCCGCCTCCGGCGCCGTGGAGGAGATCGGACTCGACCGGATGCGGCGGCAGTTCGAAACCAACGTCTTCGGACTGGCCCGGCTGAGCCAGCTGGTCCTGCCCGGCATGCGGTCCGCCGGCACCGGGACCGTCGTCAACATCTCGTCGATCTTCGGCCGCTACGCGGTCCCGGGCGGCGGCTTCTACCAGGCGTCCAAGCACGCCGTCGAGGCACTCAGCGACGCGCTGCGGCTGGAGACGGCCGGCTTCGGCATCAGGGTCGTCGTCATCGAGCCGGGCCCCGTGCGCACCACCAACTTCGGCGCGACGTACGTCGACAACCTCCCGTCCGCGGACGAGGTCTACGACGAGTTCCGCGAGCGCACCGCCGAATACTTCGAGGCGATCTACACGGGCAGCCGCCGCACCCTGGCCGGCACCTTCACCGTTCACGCCGACGACGTGGCCCGCGTGGTGGAACGCGCCGTCCACAAGCGGCGCCCCCGCGCCCGCTACACCGTCGGCTTCCTCGCCCGAAGCACCATCGCGCTGCGGCGGCTGGCCCCGGACGCGGTCTTCGACCACCTCTTCGTGCGGCGCGCCTTTCCGGTACCGCGCAACACAGCCCGGCCGCGCAGCCTGACCAGGTAAGGATCCTTGATGACCACCACATCCACCACCACATCCACCACCACGTCCACATCCACCACAGGCCTGCGCACAGCCCCCGGCCCCAAGGGAGCCCCCGTCCTGGGCAGCCTGGGTCCCTGGCGCCGCAACACCGCCGAGTTCCTGCTCGGCCTTCAGCGCGACTACGGAGAGATGGTCCGCATGCGGCTGGGGCCGATGACCGTCCATCAGGTCACCGACCCCGAGGCGGTGCGCAGGGTGCTGGTGGAGAACAACGCCAACTACGTGCGCGGGCCGCTGTACGAGCAGTTCGGCGTGGTCATGGGCAAGGGCCTGCTCACCTCGGACGGCGACTTCTGGCGCGGACACCGCCGGGCCGTGCAGCCGGTGTTCCTCAAGAACGCGGTCACCGACATCGTGCCCAACATCGTCGCGGCCACCGAGGAGATGCTCGACGAATGGGAGGCGAAGGCCGCCCGGGACGAGCCCGTGGACCTCATGACCGAGATGCTGCGCCTCACCCTGGTCACGCTCAGCCGCTCGCTGTTCGCCTACGACATCAAGCCCGCGTCGGCCGCGCTGAAGCGGATCGTCGACGACGTCGTGGAGGTCATGTTCCGGCGGGGTACACCGTCCGAAATGCTTCCGTCCTGGCTGCCCACGGCCCGCAAACGCAAGATCGACCACATCCACCGGGTCTTCGACAAGGTCGTCGCGGACGTCCGGGAGAACCACGCGCGGACCGGGGAGGGCCCACTGATCGCCCTGATGGAGCAGGCCGAGGACCCGGCGACCGGCGAGCCGTGGACCGACCGGCAACTGCGCGACGAACTGCTCACCATCTATCTGGCGGGCCACGAGACCACCGCCGTCTCCCTGTGCTGGACCCTGCTCTCCATCGCCAACCACCCGCATGTGCAGGCCGAGTTGGACGAGGAGGTCAGCGGCGTGCTGGGCGGTGCGACGCCCGACGCCGACAGGGCGGCCGAGCTGACGTACACGCGGATGGTGGTGGACGAGAGCCTGCGGATGTATCCGCCCATCTGGATCTTCCCGCGGGCCGCCGTCGGCCCCGACACCCTCGGCGGCTACGGCATCGAGGCCGGGTCGTCGATCCTGCTCTCGCCCCTGGCCTCGCACCACAACCCGCGCCACTGGGACAACCCGGTGGCCTTCGACCCGTACCGCTTCACCCCGCAGGCCGTACGGGAGCGGCCCCGCATGGCGTACCTCCCCTTCGGGGCGGGGCCTCGGCAGTGCGTCGGCAACAACATGGCGCTGCTCGAACTGCGGATCATCGTGGCGATGATCAACCAGCGGTTCCGGCTCAACCTCGTCCCGGGAGACGCGCTGCAGTACGGCTCCCCGGTGATCTCCCTTCGCCCTCTGCGGGACGTGATGGTGCGACTGCGTCCACGCGAGCGCAGGACGGGCGTCGTCTCCACGTCACGTGCGGGCTCCGGCGCAGCGGCGGCCGAGCCGGCGTGCCCGTACCGCCCGGAGGGCAGGTAGGCGCCCCTTCCGGGAAATGCCGCTCGTCAGGGACTTCGGCGGGTGTTGAGCCGGGCCGCCTGGCGGGTGAGGTAGTCGCGTTCGGCCAGGTTGGGTGCCTTGTGGGCCGCCTCGGTGTACAGCCGGGCCGCCGTCGTCAGGTCGCCGTCGCGTTCGTGCAGGTACGCGGCCACGGCGGTGTGGCGGGGCAGCGAGTCGTCGTCGAGGGCCGCGAGCGCCGTCAGGCCGGCGCGCGGTCCGTCGGCCTCGCCGACGGCGACCGCGCGATTGAGGCGGACGACGGGGCTGTCGGTCAGGCGTGTGAGCTCGTCGTACCACTCGACGATCTGCACCCAGTCGGTCTCCTCGGCGGTGGGTGCGTCGGCGTGCAGGGCCGCGATGGCGGCCTGGGCCTGGAACTCGCCCAGCCGGTCGCGGGCGAGGGCGGCCTGCAGGATCTCGACCCCCTCGGCGATCAGCTTGGTGTCCCACCGGGTGCGGTCCTGCTCGGCGAGCGCCACCAGGCTGCCGTCGGCCGCGGTCCGGGCGGCCCTGCGGGCGTGGTGGAGCAGCATGAGAGCGAGCAGCCCGGCGACCTCGGGATGGTCGAAGCCGGCTGCGAGCCGGCGGGTGAGACGGATGGCCTCGGCGGCGAGGTCGACGTCGCCCGAGTAGCCCTCGTTGAAGACCAGGTACAGGACGCGCAGCACGGTGGCGACGTCGCCGGGCTGGTCGAACCGCACGCCGGAGACGGTGCGCTTGGCCCGGCTGATGCGCTGCGCCATGGTCGCCTCGGGCACGAGATAGGCCTGGGCGATCTGGCGCGTGGTGAGGCCGCCGACGGCGCGCAGCGTGAGCGCGACCGCCGACGACGGCGTCAGCGACGGGTGGGCGCACAGGAAGTACAGCTGGAGCGTGTCGTCCACCGCTGACGCCGGCCCGGGAGCCGGCTCCTCCTCGAGGCGGTCCTCACGCCGACGGCGGGCGGCGTCCGCCCGCCGCGCGTCGAGGAACTTCCGCCAGGCCACGGTCACCAGCCAGCCCTTCGCGTCCCGCGGAGGGCTGGCCGGCCAGACGCGGAGCGCCTCGACGAGCGCGTCCTGCACGGCGTCCTCGGCCGCGGCGAATTCGGCTCCGCGGCGGACGAGGACGGCGAGCACGCTCGGCGTGAGGCTTCTGAGCAGGGCCTCGTCGATCTGAGTCACTTGAAGGTGCACTCCGTGGTGGTGGAATGCGTGCCCAGGAAGGGGCGCAGCTCCAGCCACTCGTGGATCGGCTTGCCGCCCGCACCCGGTGCGGCCGACAGCTCCCCGGCCAGCTCGACGGCGCGCTCATGGCTGTCGACGTCGATGATCATCCAGCCGGCGATGAGGTCCTTGGTCTCGGCGAACGGGCCGTCGGTGACCGGGGGGCGCCCCTCGCCGTCGTATCGGACGAAGGTCCCCTCGGGGGCGAGCGCCTGGCTGTCGACGAACTCGCCGGTCTCCTCCAGCCGGGCCGCGAAGTCGCGCATGTACTGTACGTGGGCCGAGATCTCCTCCGGAGTCCACTGCTCCATCGGCACGTCGTTGACCGCGGCCGGGGCGCCGCGGTAGTGCTTGAGCAGCAGGTACTTGGCCATCGTGGTTCTCCTCGGTGTGGTGCGACCCATTGTGGTCGCGTTCACCCCGGGGACGGAGCCGGACGCGGGTTCTCGACATCGCCGTCCAGGTTTTTCCGTCGAGTGGACAGTTCTCCTGAGGTGGCAGCGGGTACCTAAGATCGTCGGCATGGCCCTGCGACCTGTACACGTGATCATCAAGGCGGTCGACGCCCCGGCGGTCGGCCGGTTCTGGGCGGAGGCGCTCGGCTGGCATGCCTACAGCCCCGGCGTGACCACCTACGTCGGACCGTCCGGCGGCCTCGTCTGGCCGCACCCGACCGCTGTCGGCATCGACGTCGTTCCTGTCCCGGAACCCAAGACGACGACGAAGAACCGTGTACACCTCGACCTCGCCACCGCCTCCGCGGCCCATCAGGCGGAGCTGATCGCGCGCCTGACGGCTCTCGGTGCGACGCCTGTCCACGTGGGCCAGGGCCAGGTGCCCTGGACGGTTCTCGCCGACCCGGAGGGCAACGAGTTCTGCGTGCTGGAGCCCCGGGAGATCTACCGCGACACCGGGCCGATCGCCGCGGTGGTGGTCGACTGCGCGGATCCGCGGGCCATGGCCCGGTTCTGGGACGAGGCGCTGGACTGGACGCTGCACGAGGTGAGCGACGATCATGCGTCGCTGCGCTCCGCCGCGGGTGTCGGCCCGTATCTCGAGTTCCTCCGCACGCCCGACGTGAAAACCGTGCCGGACCGCGTCCATCTCGACCTGCTGCCCCACCCCGGCGACGACAAGGCAGCGGAGGTGGCCCGGCTGCGGGCCCTCGGCGCCACCGACCTCGACGTCGGCCAGGGCGACGTCCCCTGGACGTGTCTGACCGACCCGGAGGGCCACGAGTTCTGCGTCCTCGCCCCCGCGGTCTAGCTCGTGGCGTCGGGCTTCCAGTCCTTGGCGAGGAGCCCGAGCAGCACCTCGTCCAGGAACTCGCCCATCACCCAGGCCGAGGAGCGCAGGACGCCCTCGCGGACGAAGCCGTTGCGCTCGGCGGAGCGCAGCATCGCCGTGTTGTCCGACAGCGTCTCGATCTGCAGCCGCTGCAGGCCGAGCACGACGAAGCCGTAGTGGCACAGCACCGCGACCACGTCGCTGCCGTAACCCTTGCCGCGGCAGGACGGCCGCAGGCCCAGCCCGATGTGCGCGGACCGGTTGTGGTTGTCGATGCCCCACAGCGACGCGGTGCCGACCAGGCTGTCGCCCTCCAGCGCCACCACGGAGAACTTGACGCTCCCCTCCTTCGTGTCGTCCACGATCAGCCGCGGGTCCTTGGAGCCCGGCGCGATCGGCCGCCACGGCGCGCTGTCGGACCGAGAGGAGTTGACCACGTCGTCGTAGAGCTCGGCCCGGAGTATCGGGATGTCGTCCTCGTGCCGGGCCCTGAGCCCGACCTTGCTGCCTCTAAGCACGCAAGCTTCCTATCCGACCTGGCCGGCCGGCGGCAAACCAATAAAAGTCCTCAACTACCGGGTTGGAGCCGCGTGTTGACGCCGTAGCGGACCGGCGGTCGACACTAGCGCCGGTAGCCACCCGCCTCGGCGCCGAGGACGTTCAGCAGAGCCAGAGCGTCGGCGCCGGGGGAACCGGGCGGCGCACTGTAGAGCACGAGGTGCTGGTCGCGGTCGGTGAGGGTGAGCGCGTCGCAGTCGACGGTGATCTCGCCGACAGCCGGGTGGCGGAAGGTCTTGGTGAGCGTCGGCGCGGCATGCACGTCGTGCCGTTCCCACAGCCGGGCGAAGTCGGTGCTGCCGGTGCGGAGTTCGTCGACGAGGCCGGTCACTGCGGGATCCGCCGGATAGCGGGCGAGGGCGGCGCGGAGCTGCATGACCACGTGGTGGCGGAACTCGGCGGCGTCGGAGATCCCGTACAACGGCGCATCGGCGGACGTCGGTCCGAGGAATGCCCGGCGTGCGAGATTGCGCTCCTCTTCGGCGAGTGAGGCGAAGTCCTCCATGAGCGCGGCCGCGAGGTCGTTCCACGCGAGCACCTCGAACGCGGCGGATATCACGAAGCCCGCCGTCTGCGGCAGCCGCTCGAGGAGCGCGAGGATGCTCGGGCGGACGTCGCGCCGGTGCAGCCGGGCACGGGGCGGCGCGGTCCCCGCGAGGAGGTGAAGGTGGTCGGTCTCGGCGTCGGTCAGCCGCAGCGCTCCCGCGATCCCGCCGAGGACCTCGGCGGACGGCCTGGGCGCCCGGCCCTGCTCGAGCCGGATGTAGTACTCGGTGGAGATGTGTGCGAGGACCGCGGCCTCCTCGCGGCGCAGACCCGGTGTCCGGCGTCGCGCCCCGGCGGGAAGACCCACGTCCTGCGGCTTGAGCCGCTCGCGGCGGCTGCGGAGGAACGCTCCGAGCTCCTGCTTGTCCATACGGCAAGTGTGCCCGCGGCGCGGCGGCGGATCCTGGTACTGGCTGTGCCTGTATCCGGCCGGCAGCGGGGCTGACGCTGCTGTCATGACGAACACCACTGACACTGACATCGCCACCATGGGCCTGCTCACCGGCAAGGTTGTGCTCATCACCGGCGCCAGCCGCGGCATCGGGGCGGCCGCGGCCCGGCTCTTCGCCTCCGAGGGCGCCGCCGTCGTGCTCGCCGCCCGCAGCACCGGCGCCCTCGACGCGCTCGTCGCCGACATCCGCGCCCATGGCGGCGCCGCTGACGCCGTCCCCCTGGATCTCGCCGACCGGGCGAGCATCCGCGCCGCCGTCGACCACGTGGAGAAGCTGCACGGCCGGCTGGACGGCGCCTTCAACAACGGCGCCGTCCCCCAGCAGCAGCCCGGCCCGGCCGACACCACCAGCGACGAGGACATCGACGAGCAGTTCGCCATCAACTTCCGCGCGCACTGGACCGCCATGACCGCCGAGGCCGCCCTCATGCGACGAGGCGGCGGCGGGGCGATCGTCAACACCTCGAGCATCGGCAGCCGCCGCGCGAACCCCGCGCTGCCCGCCTACGGGGCCATGAAGCGCGCGCTCAACAGCCTCACCGAGACCGCGGCGGTCAACTGGGCCGGTGACCGTGTCCGGGTCAACGCCATCACCCCGGGCGGCACCTCCACCCAGATGATCGACACCTGGGAAGCGGCCACTCCGGGCATCGTCGAGCAGATCACCGCGAGCATCCCGCTCGGCCGGATGGCCGAACCCCGGCAGATCGCCGAAGCGGCCGCGTGGCTGCTGAGCGACCGTGCCTCGTATGTGACCGGGGCGATCCTGCCGGTCGACGGCGGCGCCGGAGCCTGAAACAGCGGCTTCACCCGCGCCGCGTCCACCGACGGTCAGGCTCCGAATTGCCGCCGCGCGGACTCGATGTGCTCGAAGTACCGGTAGGTCCATGTGCACATCCCGTCGACCGTCGCCCGCAGTCCGTGGCCCGCCTCGGTGAGGGTGTACTCGACGCGGGGCGGGACGGTGGGGTGGACGGTTCGTTCGGCCAGGCCGTTCCGCTCCAGCATGCGCAGGTTCTGGGTGAGCATCTTGTGGCTGATGCCCTCGACCCGGCCGCGCAGCTCGCTGAAGCGCAGGGTGCCGTCCCCCAGCGCTTCGATGATCAACAGTGCCCACTTGTTGGCGACGTCGGAGAAGATCTCCCGCGCCAGGGAGTCGGCACGGCGCAGGTCTGCATCCTCTGGCGAGCCGCTGAGCTGCTTGGTCACCATCTGGTTCCCCAGTCACTGAAAAGTGCGTTCTTCCATGTCAACGCACACTCTCCTACGGTTCCTGAGTAACCACAAGAGACCACAGCTGGTCTGAGGAACACGGGCTCGAAGGAGCCCGGCGCAAGGAGACGGACACCATGGCCATCACCCTGAAGAACCCAGCCGGACTGCCGGAGATCGACGTCTACCGGCAGGTGGCGATCGCCTCCGGTTCGAAGCTGGTCTTCATCGCCGGGCAGGTCGCCTGGGACGCCGACGGGACCACGGTCGGTGAGGGCGACCTCGCCGGGCAGGTCGAGCAGTGCTACCTCAACATCGCCGCCGCGCTGGCCGGGGCCGGCGGATCCTTCGACGACGTGGCGAAGCTGACCTTCTACGTCGTCGACTGGACTGCCGACAAGATGTCCCCGCTCCTGGAGGGGGTCTCCCGGGCGGCCGTGAAGCTGGGAGTCACTCCGGTGCCGCCGACCACGCTGATCGGCGTGGCGGCGCTGGACGTCCCCGAGCATCTGGTCGAGATCGAAGCCACCGCGGTCCTCGACTGATCATGGAGCCCTGAGCGCCGAAGGAGTTGCCTCTTGGGATGGCTCCGGCACGCAGCCCGGACCGCACCCGGCAAGCTGCCCTTCGTCGTCTCCTGGGGCCGGGTCAGTCCGCCGGCAGGGTCGGCTGGATGCGGCGCAGGAACGTCGCGTTGTCGGGGGTGTCCCGCATGCGCTCCAGAAGGGTTTCCAGGCCGGCCTGGCCGTCGCGGGACTGCAGGACGCGGCGCAGGCCGTGTACGGCGGTCAACTCGGCCGCGGGCAGCAGGAGTTCCTCGCGGCGGGTGCCGGACGGGATGATGTCGACGGCCGGGAACACGCGGCGGGCGGCGAGCTTGCGGCTGAGGCGGAGCTCCATGTTGCCGGTGCTCTTGAGCTCCTCGAAGAAGTAGTCGTCGGCACGGGAGCCGGTCTCGACCAGCGCGGTGGCGAGGATCGTGAGCGAGCCGCCCTCCTCGGCCAGCCGGGCGGCGCCGAAGAACCGCTTGGGCCCGAGCAGCGCGGTCGCGTCGACTCCGCCGGTCAGGGTGCGGCCACCGGCGGCGGCCGCGTTGTTGTGCGCCCGGCACAGCCGGGTCAGCGAGTCCAGCAGGATGACGACGTCCTCGCCGGCCTCGACGAGCCGCTTGGCCCGCTCGATGACGAGTTCGGCCAGGGCGATGTGCTGCTTGGCCGGCCGGTCGAAGGTCGAGGCGTACACCTCGCCGCGCACGGAGCGCCGCATGTCGGTGACTTCCTCGGAGCGCTCGTCGAGCAGTACCACCATCAGGCGGCACTCGGGGTGGTTGCCGGCGACGGCGGCCGCGATCTGCTGCAGCAGCACGGTCTTGCCGGTCTTGGGCGGGGCCACGAGCAGGCCGCGCTGGCCCTTGCCGACGGGGGCGATCAGGTCGGCGACCCGCCCGGTGAGGCCGGCCGCCGGGTGTTCCAGGCGCAGCCGGTCGTGCGGGTGCAGCGGTGTGAGGTCGCGGAAGTGGCGGCGGCCGCGCAGTTCGTCGGGCGTGCGCCCGTCGACCTGTACGACCTCGGTGAGGGCGCGCCGGCCGTCGCGTACGCCTTCGACGAGGTCGCCCTTGCGCAGGCCGTGACGGCGGATCAGCGCGGGGGAGACCGAGACGTCGGAGGGCGAGGCCAGCAGGCTCACGGCGCGCAGGTGCCCCTTGCCGCCCGCGTCGATGTCGAGGACACCGGTGGCTGCCTGGGTCGTGGGCTCCTGCTTGACAGGGGAGTGTTCGAGAGTGGTGGTCATGGTGGTCGGTCCTTTCGAGGACGGATGGCATGAGACATGCGGAAGGAAGGGGTGGGATGCCGCGGAACGGAGGCGGACCAAGCGCCTTCGGCGGCAGGAACAGCACCTCGGGTACGGCACGGCCGTGCCGGTCGCGAGGCGGTGCTGGAAAGCCGGTGCGCCGGCCGGGAACGGCGGGCGATACGGCGAACTGAAGAGGAACTGGCACCGGCGCCCTCAAGGGGGGCGTACACAAGTGCTGTCAGGACCGTACCACAGCATGTACGGCGCCAAACCACTCCTCTGCATCGGTCAACGCACCGACGGCCTCGCTTATTCCGCGCATCCGGCGCAACTCGACGAGATGCGGTCGGCTGCCGCCCGGCGCACGCGGGAAGAAGTCCTCATCGGTCACAGTTGGCGTGGGACGAGTGTCCGACGATGAGAAGGGCAAGTCATGCGCGCACTGATCGTTGACCCCGCGGCACCCGGACGGCTGCGCCTGGGAGAGGCCCCTGATCCGCGGCCCGCGCCGGGCCAGGTGCTCGTCGAGGTCCGGCACACCTCTCTGAACGCGGCCGAGCTGTGGTTCGCGCAGCAGGCGGCGCCGGGTGAGGTGATCGGCTTCGATGCGGCGGGCGTCGTCGTGGCCGCCGCGGCGGACGGCACCGGGCCGGCGCCGGGCACCCGGGTCGTGGGCTTCGCGGAGGGCGGCGGCTTCGGCGCGCTGCGGGCCATGGACGTGGCCGATGTCGCCGCCGTTCCGGACGGTGTCGACCTCGGCGAGGCGGCCGCGCTGCCGGTCGCCGCGGGCACCGCGTTGCGGGCGCTCGACCAGGCGGGGGCGCTGCTGGGCCGCCGGGTGCTGGTGACCGGGGCCTCCGGCGGGGTGGGCGGGTTCGCGGTACAGCTCGCGCGGCTCGGCGGGGCGCAGGTCGTCGCGGTGGCCGGGTCCGAGGACGGGCGGCGGTGGGTCGCCGAACTCGGGGCGGACGAGGTGGTGGGCGGGGTCGGTGAGGTGACCGGGTCGCTCGACGTGGTCATCGACACCGTGGGCGGTGACCAACTGACCGCCGCCTACGGTCTGTTGGCATCGGGGGGCAGCGTGCAGAGCATCGGCTGGGCGTCGGGGCGGGAGGCCGTGCTGCCCGTCGGGTCGACGCTGGGCAGCCCGGCGCCCAAGGCGATCGTGTCGGTCTACAACGGCGGCGGACTCACCGACCGCCAGGACCAGTTGGCGCGGCTGCTGACCCTGGTCGCCGCCGGGAAGCTGCGCGTGCCGGTGGGCTGGCGCGGCCCCTGGGACAAGATCGCGCACGCCGTGGAGGCGCTCGGCAGCCGCAGTCTGCGCGGGAAGGCGATCCTCGACATCGAGTGAGGTCCGTCCGCCCTCGGCCCGAGTACCAGCCGTACGAACTCCCGATGGCCCTTCACTGACCTATTTCTGTTTCTGCGGCAGCAGCTGCAGAACGCCGTCAATGCTTAAGGAAAGGGATGAAGTTGAAGGCTGAACGCGTGGGTCTCATCGTGAGACTGGCTATCGTGAGTGCATGAAGCGGACGTCGTTCTCGAACTGGCCGTGCTCGATAGCCAGAACCATGGACCTGGTGGGTGACGCGTGGACACCCCTCGTGCTGCGCGAGGCCTTCTACGGGATCCGCCGTTTCGACGAGTTCCAGAAGGGGCTGGGCATCGCCCGCAACACGCTGGCCGACCGGCTGCGCCTCCTCGTGGACGAAGGGCTGCTCGACAAGCGGCCCTACCAGGACGAACCCGTGCGGCACGACTACGTGTTGACCGAAAAGGGACGGGACTTCTTCGGCGTACTCGCCGCGATGTCCCGGTGGGGCGACCGCTGGCTGGCTGAGGAGCCGGGCGCCCCTGTCGTCTTCCACCACGACGCATGCGGCCACGACACCGAGGCCGAGGTGGTCTGCGCCGAGTGCCGGAAGCCCCTGCGAGCCGCGGACACCTCCATGCGGATGGGCCCCGGCTATCCCGAACGGCTGCGGCAACGGCCCGACATCCAGCGCCGGTTCGGCGCGGCCTGACGGCGCCCGCGGTTCCAGGGGAGCACCCCCGTCCCTCTTGACATCGCAAGTTCTATAAAGCAACTCTGGTGGTCAGGCCCTTAATGGCGAGGAGGCTGACCGGTGTGAAGTGGACCGGCGCGCACTACACGGACAAACCCACCGTCGAGGTCCGGACCTGGATCGGTGCCCCGCCGGAGCGCGTGTGGGCGCTGGTCACCGACATCGGGCTGATGCCCAGCCTGAGCGAGGAACTCCAGTCGGCCGAATGGCTCGACGGCGCCACCGGGCCGGCGGTCGGCGCCCGCTTCCTCGGCCGCAGCAAACACCCGGCGTTCGGCGAGTGGGCCACCACCTCGCACGTCATCGAGTACGAGCCGGAACGCATCTTCGCCTGGGCGGTGCAGGACCCCGCCGAGCCCTCCGCGATCTGGCGCTTCCGGCTGCACGCGGGAGGCGGCGGCACCGAGCTCTCGCAGTGGATGCAGCTGGGACCCGGCCGCTCCGGCCTGTCCGTCGCGATCGACCGGATGCCGGAGAAGGAGCAGAAGATCGTGTTCGTGCGCATGCGGGAGTTCGAGCACAACATGACCGCCACCCTCGCGCACATCAAGAAGCTGGCGGAGGCCCACTGATGCGCACCGCGACCACGATCGAGGCCTCCGGCGGTGAACACTGGTCACAGCAGGCCGACTTCGTCGTCGAGGCCGAGAAGCTCGGCCTCGGCATCTGCTGGGTGGCCGAGGCATGGGGCTCCGACGCGCCCTCCGCCCTCGGCTACTACGCGGCCCGCACCGACCGGATGCTGCTGGGATCCGGCGTCATACAGGTGGGCACCCGCACCCCGGTCGCCGTCGCACAGACCGCGATCACCCTGTCCAACCTCTCCGGTGGACGGTTCCTGCTGGGCCTCGGGGCATCCGGCCCGCAGGTGCTGGAAGGGCTGCACGGCGTCCCGTTCGCCCGGCCGCTGTCCCGGGTGCGGGAGACCGTGGAGATCGTGCGCCGGGTGCTCGACGGCGGCAAACTCTCCTACTCCGGACGGGAGTTCACCATCCCGCTGCCCGGCGGCGACGCCGTCCCCATGCGGCTGTCGACGCGGGCCGAGCACGACATCCCCCTCTACCTCGCGGCCCTGTCGCCGGCCATGCTGCGGCTGACCGGCGAGATCGCCGACGGCTGGCTCGGTACCAGTTTCGTGCCCGAGGGCGCTGCGGGGGCGTACTTCGCCCATCTCGACGAAGGCCTGGCCGTCGGCAGCCGTAGCCGCAGCGACCTGGACGTCTGCCAGGGCGCCGAGGTCGCCTTCGCCCCCGACGAGGAGGCACTCGGCCCCATGGTGGCGGGCCGCAAGAAGGAACTGGCCTTCAGCCTCGGCGGCATGGGCTCGGCGTCGACCAACTTCTACAACCACGCCTACAGCCGCCAGGGCTGGGCGGAGGCGGCCGCCGAGGTACGCGAGCGGTGGCAGGCGGGCGACCGGGACGGTGCGGCCGGCCTGGTCACCGACGAGATGGTGCTCGGTACGACACTGATCGGGACCGAGTCCATGGTCCGCGCACGGCTGCGGGTGTGGCGGGACGCGGGCGTGAACACCGTACGCCTCTATCCGGCCGGGCAGACCCTGGACGACCGGCTCGCCACCCTGGGCCGGGCGATCGAACTCGTGCGGGAGGTCGACGGCCCCGAATGAGCCCGTCCAGGGGACGGCTCTCGCCCGGGGTGTCGATTGCGGCGGCCCCCGTTCGTCGGTGGGGTGTAGGAAGCTCATGACGACCGGGAGGACCCATGAAGTACATGCTGCTCGTCTGCGGCGACGACACCGCCGACGCCTCTGGGATGGCACCCGTCGAACCCTGGGTGGAGGAGCTCGGCGACCGCAGCGTCCGGCTGCACGGCCACCGGCTGGCCCTGCCCTCCGAGGCGGTCACCGTGCGGGTGCGCGATGGTGAGGTGCTGCGCACCGACGGCCCGTTCGCGGAGACGAAGGAGTACGTCGCCGGATTCGACGTCCTGGAGTGCGACAGCCTGGAGGAGGCCGTGGAGGCCGCCGCGAAGCACCCGGTGGCCACCATCGGCGCGATGGAGGTGCGCCCGTTCTGGCCGATGTGGGACGAGGAGGACGAGGAGACGTCGGTCCGTCGGCTCGACGCCGAGCTGACCGAGGCGGCCCGCGAGCGCGACGTGGAGCGGATCCTGGCCTGCTACGCCCCCGACGCCGAGATCTTCCACCTCGCCGACGGCGGGCAGCGGCAGGGCCTCGACGCCTTCCGCAAGGCGGTGGAGGAGGAGTTCGCCGCCGTCACCGGGCCCGTGACCCGCGAGGTCCTGGAACTGCGCGTCCATGTCGACGAGAGCATCGCGTTCGCCCATGCCCTCGTGCGGACGCGCGCCACCCGCACGGACGGCTCCCCCGTGGACGACGTGCGGCGCGTGACCACCGGCTACCGCAACGCGGGCCTGCGCTGGCTGATCACCCACGAGCATGTCTCGCCCGCCCCGGACGCCCGCCTGGCGAAGGACAGGCCGTGAGGTACGTGCTGTTCGTCTGTGCCCCCGCGGACGAGGAGGAGACCGCCCCCATACGGGTCACCGCCCGCCTGCGGCCGCCCGCCGACGCCACCACCGTGCGCGTCGCGGGCGACGAAGTCCTCCTCGGTGACGGGCCGTTCGCCCGCACCGAGGAGTACATCGCGGGCGTGGACCTCGTGGAGGCCGACGACCTCGACGAGGCCATCGCCCTCGCCGCACGGCACTCCGCCGCCCTCGGCGGCGGCACCGTCGAGGTGAGGCCGGTACGGGAGTGAACGTGCCCGATGCCGAGGAGGCCGTCGCCGCCGCCTTCCGCGAGGAGTGGGGGCAGATCGTCGCCACCCTCATCCGGGTGACCGGCGACTGGGACCTCGCCGAGGAGTGCGCGCAGGACGCCTTCGCCCAGGCCCTGGACCGGTGGCGGCGCGACGGAGTGCCGCGCCGCCCCGGAGCCTGGCTGACCACGACCGCCCGCAACCGTGCCCTCGACGTGCTGCGACGGGAGGCGGTGGGGGCGGCGAAACTGCGGGAGGTGGCAGTGCTGGCGCGCGACGAGGGACCGTACGACCCGGACCACGACGGCGAGGACAGCGGTGTCCAGGACGACCGGTTGCGACTGATCTTCACCTGCTGCCATCCCGCGCTGGCCATCGAGGCGCGGGTCGCCCTGACCCTGCGCACCCTCGCGGGGCTGACCACTCCGGAGATCGCCCGCGCCTTCCTGGTCCCCGAGGCCACCATGGCGCAGCGCCTGGTGCGCGCCAAGAAGAAGATCCGCAACGCCGGCATCCCGTACCGGGTGCCGCCCGCGCACCTCCTGCCCGAACGCACCACGGGCGTGCTCGGTGTGCTCTACCTCCTGTTCAACGAGGGGTACGCGGCGACGACCGGCGGCGACCTCGTGCGTACGGACCTGTGTGCGGAGGCGATCCGCCTCGCGCGCGTGCTGGCCGGCCTGATGCCCGACGAGCCCGAGACGCTGGGCCTGCTCGCCCTTCTGCTGCTGCACGACGCGCGCAGGCACACGCGCGTGGACGCGGCCGGCGAGCTGGTGACCCTGGAGGACCAGGACCGCAGCGCCTGGGACCGCGCCGAGATCGACGAGGGCGCCACCCTGCTGGAGACGGCACTGCGCCGCGGCAGCCCCGGCCCTTACCAGATCCAGGCCGCCATCGCCGCCTGCCACACCACCGCCGCCACGGCCGAGGACACCGACTGGGCCGATATCGCCGGACTGTACGGCGAGTTGGCCCGCTTCGTGCCCTCCGCCGTGGTCCGTCTCAACCGGGCCGTGGCCGTCGGCATGTCCGAGGGCCCCGACGCGGGCCTCGCCCTGGTCGCCGAACTGGAACACGAAGGCGAGCTGACCGGCTACCACCTGCTGCCCGCCACCCGCGCCGACCTGCTGCGCCGCAGCGGACGTACAGCAAAAGCCGCCGAGGCGTACGAGCGGGCGCTGGAGCTGGTGGAGAACGACGCCGAGCGGAGGTTTCTGGAGAAGCGCCTCGCCGAGTGTCGATCCGCGTAGGCGCCCTTCGTCGGTCGGGTGAGACAACTCCACGACACCGGAGGCCCCGATGACCGCTCACGACCCCCGCCCCGGCAGGCTTCGCCGGCTCCTCGCCTCGCTGCTGCGGGCGCGCCCGACCACCGACACGCCCGGCACGCCCGACGTCTGGCTGGCAGCCCTCCGGCTGCGAGGCTGACCATGATCATTGACACCGCCCGCCGCTGGTACGCCCTCGTCCTGCTCTGCGTCGCCGGGTTCATGGTGATCCTCGACGCGCAGATCGTCCTGCTCGCCCTGCCGTCGATCACCCGCGGGCTCGGCCTGTCCGCAGACGGCGCCCAGTGGGTGATGAGCGCCTATCTGCTCACCTTCGGCGGGCTGCTGCTCCTCGGCGGCCGCACCGCCGACCTGCTGGGCCGCCGACGCGTCTTCATGACCGGAACGTTGCTGTTCGGGCTGTCCTCGCTGCTGTGCGGATGCGCGTGGAGCGCCGGAGTCCTGATCGCTGCACGCGCCGTCCAGGGCGTGTCGGCCGCCGTCATGGCACCCAGTGCGCTCTCCCTCCTGGTGGACACCTTCGAGGAGGGGCACGACCGCAACAAGGCGCTCGCCATCTGGTCCGGCAGCGGCGGCTTCGGTGCCACCGCCGCCCTGCTGATCGGCGGACCCCTCACCGACGTACTCGGCTGGGAGTGGGTCTTCTTCCTCAACGTGCCCGTCGCACTGCTCCTGCTGGCCCTGAGCCCGCTGCTGTTGCGCGAGAGCCGCACCGGGACACGCTCCCGCGCCTACGACCCGGCCGGCGCACTCACCGCCACCGCCGCACTCGTCGCCTGTGTGTACGCGGTCGTCGAGGCGCCGCGCGCCGGATGGCTGTCGGCGCGCACGACGGGGCTGCTGACGGCGGCCGCGCTGCTCGCCGCGCTCTTCATCCGTGTCGAGGCCCGGTCCAGGGCGCCTCTCGTCCCCCTGCGCCTGCTGCGTGCGCGGACCGTCAGCGGGGGCAACCTGGTCGTCTTCCTGCTCGGAGCCGCCGCCTTCGGGATGTCGTACACGCTGTCCCAGTACGGGCAGGGAGTCCTCGGCTACTCGCCGCTGCGCTTCGGTCTCGCCAACGTGGTGATGCCGGCCGGCGCCGTCGTCGGCTCCTACGCCGGGCAGGCCCTGGTCACCCGCATCGGCGCCCGCCCGGTCGCCGTCGGCGGACTGGCCCTGGTCGGCGCGGGCAGCCTGCTGCTGGCGGGAGTCCCGGTGCACGGCGCCTTCGTCCGCGACCTGCTGCCCGGCCTGCTGCTCTTCGGACCGGGCCTGGGCGCCTGCGCGGTGGCCGGTTCCATCGCCGCACTGACCGGCGTGGGGGAGCGGGAGTCCGGGGTGGCCTCCGGCATCAACACCGCCGCCTTCCAGATCGGCGGCGCCTTCGGGGTCGCCGTCGTCACCTCTGTAGCCCTCTCCCACAGCGACGGGCCGGAACGGCTCGCGGCCCTGACCGAGGGGTACCGGTCCGCGTTCACGGCATGCGTCGCGCTTGCTGCGGCCGGTCTGGGCTGCGCGCTGGTACTGCTGGGCAGGCCACGCGGGCCCGAGAGGCAGTCCACGCCGGCAGCCGGAGCCCCGAGGCGCCGAGTCCGTTCGTGATCATCTCGCGGCGGAACCTTCGCACCGACGCGAGGCGTTGTGGAGTGGGGAGGTGGGGCATGGGGGCGCTGAGGCCGGGCGAGACCGCAGTTCGACGTGATGTGTTCCGCGCCAAGGTGTGGAGCGCACACGCCCTCCGCGTCGTCGAGGACGGACCGGAGGCGCTTGTCCTCGGGGGGCGGCCCGGGGCGGAACTGCTGGCGCCGACGACCTGGATCGAGTGGCTGCTGACGGGCGACGAGGCCGCGCGGGCCCGGGCACTGCCGAACCTGGCCGACGGGCACTGGCAGCTCGACCGCTGGTCGTGGCGGAGCACCGCCCATCTCCAGTGGGTCCCACCCGATGTCTGGTTCAGTGTGCACGCCTTCTACGACCCGTCCGACGGCCACCGGCTGACGCACTGGTACGTCAACTTCCAGCAGCCGATGCGCCGCATGGCGATCGGCTTCGACACCTTCGACCTCCTCCTGGACCTGGTGATCGCCTCAGACCTGTCGCAGTGGCGATGGAAGGACGAGGACGAGTACGCCCACGGCCGCCGGCTGGGGGTCGTGACCGAGATCGATCACCGGGCGGTAGAGAAGGCCCGCGAGGAAGCGACGGCCATGGTCGAGGAGAGAACGGGTCCCTTCGCCGCAGCCTCGGGCTGGCGGAACTGGCGCTCCGAACCCCACTGGCCGGCGCCTCCGCTGCCCGCCGACACGCTGACCGTCGGCCTTCCCTGACCAGGCGTCGAGCGCGTTCGTGATCGCCTCCACCCCGCCGTGCGCCGCGTACCCGCCGTCGACCGTGATCCCCGCGCCGTTGACGTACGACGCCTCGTCGGACAGCAGCCAGACCACCAGGGGTGCCACTGCGGCCCTGAGGCGCCGTCGAACCTCGCGCTGAACGCCTCAGAAAGGAACCGAACCACCCCACGCTGCTCATCAAGACCGGCTGAGCCGTCAGGCCCGCGCCTGCGCCTCCTTCTCGATCCGGTCGAACTGTGCGCCCATGGCCGCGGCCAGGGCCTGCGCGGCGGACAACGGGCGCACCATGACGGTCAGTTCGTCGATCAGGCCCGCCTCGTCGAGGTGGATGAAGTCGCAGCCGCTCAGCTCACGGTCGCCCACCCGTGCCGCGAACACCAGCGCGTGGTCGCGGCCGTCGGCCCCGGCGAGCTCGCGCTCGTAGCGGAAGTCCTCGAAGACCTGCGAGACCGCGCGCAGGATCGCCGCGGTGATCGCCTTGCCCGGGTAGGGCTTGAACACCACCGGGCTGGTGAAGACGACGTCCTCCGCCAGCAGCGCCTCGACGGCGTCCATGTCGCCGGCCTCGACCGCCTCGCGGAACGCACGCATCCGATCACCTCATAGTGAACTAGTTGAGTAGGTGCTGATGAGAGTAATCAGCTGTGGAGGGCGTGTCCAGCGCCCGTTCCCCTAAGCTGACGCTGATGTTCAGCCCCGAAGGTCCCAGTCTGCGCGAGCTCGCCGTCCAGGCGCTCTCGTCCGTCGAGCACGGCTACGACCTGCTCGCCCCGAAGTTCGACCACACCCCCTTCCGGACCCCCGACGCGGTGCTCGAGGCCGTCGCCTCGGCGCTGGCGCGGAGGGGCCCCTTCGACGCGGGGCTGGACCTGTGCTGCGGCACCGGTGCGGGAGTCGACGTGCTGGCGCGGGTGTGCCGGCGAAGCGTCACAGGGGTCGACTTCAGCGCGGGCATGCTCGCCGTGGCCCGGCAGGGCGTACGGCCGGCCGGGCCGGCGGTGTCCTGGGTGCGGGGAGACGCCCGCGCCCTCCCCTTCGCTCCGGGCGCCTTCGATCTGGTGGTGAGCTTCGGGGCGTTCGGGCACTTCCTGCCCAAGGAACTGCCGGGGCTGTTCGCCCAGGTCCACTCCGTGCTGCGGCCGGGCGGCAGCTTCGCCTTCCCTATCCTGGCCCCGCCGAGGCCCACCTCTCCGGCGTACTGGATGCTGCTCGGGTTCGACGCGGTCATGCGGGTGCGCAACGCCTTGTGGCGGCCGCCGTTCGTCATGTACTACCGGGCCTTCCGGCTCGGCGACGTGCGGCGGGAGCTGGAGTGGGCCGGGTTCCGCGTGGGCCTGGAGGAGCTGCCGGAGTTCGGACGGCGCGGCGACGGCAGCCCGCGCGTGCGGATGGTCGTCGCCGTCCGTTCCTGACCCGGGCGGGGGAGGGGGCACAGTCCGTTCACGTCGCGACGCCGCCCAGCGCCAGTGCGATCGCCGCGTCCGGCCCCAACTCCCGTCCCTCGCGCACCGCTTCGTCGAACCGGACGTCCCCCAGCGAGGCGCGCAGCCTGCGCTCGTACTCGCGGTGGAAGACCGTCAGGTCGGGCCTGCCGAGCTGCGGCAGGCCCGCCGCGTGCCACAGGCGCCGGCTGACGCCCAGGAGGCGGGCGGCGAGCTCCTCCTCGCCTCGTGAGGCCTGCGCGACCACCAGCAGGTCGGCGACCGCGGCGGCGCCGATCCGGTCGTGCACCCGCCACTTGGCGGTCAGTGCCTCGCGCGCCGAGAGTACCGCCTCGTCCGGATGGCCCAGACCGATCCCGGCGAGCGAGACGAAGAAGTCGCCCCAGGCCCGCATCCACAGCTCCCCGCGCTTGGCACACTCGGCGCGCAGCCGCTCCGCGACCGCCGCGCACCGCTCGAAAGCGGCCTGGCTCGCCAGCAGATACGCCTGCACGGCCAGCGTCAGCAGCTGGAAGAACTCGGCGCCACCGTCCCCGGCAGGCGCCTGCCGGACACTTCCGTACAACACCGCCGACCGCGCCGACTCGCCCCGCACGGCCAGGCTCGCCCCGGTCAACGGCAGCGCGGGCACCGGCAGTCGGCGCTCCTCGGCCAGCCACACATAGGCGGCGCTCACCGACTCGGCCGCCTCCAGGTCGTCCGGGACGACGGTGACCAGCCGGTGTGCCCAGACCGCCAGGGTGTGCTCGGGGCCGCCGCTCTCCGGGGTGTGGCGCAGCGCCCGCTCGAGATAGGTGCGGCCCTCCTCGGCGAACCCGCAGGCGAACCAGAAGAACCAGAGTGTGCCGGTGAGTTCGAGCGCGGTCTCGGGCTCGCGCGCGGTCAGGCACTCCTCGATCGCCAGGCGCAGGTTGGCGTGTTCCGCGGTCAGCCGCTCGGCCCACATCCGCTGGCCGGGCCCCAGCCACTCCGCCTCGCCCTGGCGGGCGATCCAGCGGAAGTAGTCCCGGTGGCGGCGGCGCACCACCTCCGCCTCGCCAAGCCCGGCCAGCCACTCGGCGCCGAACGAGCGGACCGTGTCCAGCATCCGGTAGCGCACCGCCGCGCCCTCGCCGTCCCGGGTGACGATGGACTTCTCGGTGAGCGAGGCGAGCAGGGCGAGGATCTCCTCCGCGTCCAGGGGGCCGCCGTGGCACACGAATTCGGCCGCCTCCACGTCCCAGCCGCCCGCGAACACCGACAGCCGGGCCCACAGCAGCCGCTCCAGCGGCGTGCACAGCTCATGGCTCCAGCCGATCGCGGTGCGCAGCGTCTGGTGCCGGGCAAGACGCGGCCGGGCGGGCGAGACAAGCAGGTCGAAGCGGGAGTCCAGGCCCTCCAGCAGCCGGTGCAGGGGGAAGCCCCGCAGCCGTACGGCGGCCAGCTCCAGCGCCAGCGGGATCCCGTCGAGCCGGGCGCAGACCGCGGCGACATGCGGCCGGTTGGCGTCGGTGAGCGCGAACGAGGGCACCGCGGCCGCCGCCCGGGCCGTGAACAGCGCCACCGCGTCGTCGCGTTCCCCGAGCGGCAGCGGCGCCACCGTCAGCAGATGCTCGCCCGGCACGCCGAGCGGCTGCCGGCTGGTGGCCAGAACGTGCAACTCCGGAACGCTCGCGAGCAGTTCCTGCGCGACCCGCGCGCACTCGTCCAGGACATGCTCACAGGTGTCGAGTACGAGCAGCACGGCCGCCCCCGCGAGGTGTTCGGACACCGCCTGCAGCAGTGGCCGCAGCGTCTGCTCGGTCAGCCGGGTCGCCTGCGCCACCGTGTTCGTCAGCAGATCCGGGTCCCTGAGCTCCGACAGCTCCACCAGCCATGCCCCGCCCGGGAACCCGGCCTTCGCGGCGTGCGCGGCCCGCAGCGCCAGACGGGACTTGCCCACACCCCCGGGCCCCGTCAGCGTCACCAGCCGCTCGGTCCCCAACAGCCCCGATATTTCGGCGAGTTCGAGCCGACGGCCGACGAACGTGTTCGCCTCGGCGGGAAGGTTGCCGATCCTGCCGCCCTGCACAGAGGCCGCCATCGTCCCCCCTCACCCGGAACCGATGGCGGACACGATAACCCCTCACGGCAGGGCTGCTTCCGGCGTAGCGTGGAAGCGGTCCGTCCACCGAGGGAGGTACGGGGATGGCCCTCACACCCACCCTGAAAACCGTGGGGCAGATGCGCCAGGGGGACCACCTGCTCCTCGGCTACGACACGGACGAGGAACGTGAGACCGTCCTCGTCGCGTTCCTGCTGGACGGCCTGGCCAGCGGGCAGCGCGGCCTCCTGCTGCCGCCCGCCGACATCCCCGCCGGCGTCGCCCTGTCCTTCCTGGAGGCGCACGGCTGCCGGGTCGACGAGGAGCTGGCGGCCGGGCGGCTGCGCGTCGACCCGCATCTCGCCGGCCCCGAGGGGCTGTGGGACCTGGACGAGGTGATCCGCCGCGAGACCCGCCGTGCCGTCGGCGACGGCTTCCTCGGCCTGCGGGTGTGCACGGAGATCCTGCGCGCCCAGGCCGGCAAGGAACTCAGGACACTGCACGACAGCGAGCTGCTGCTCGACCCCGTGTTCTCCTCGCTGCCGGTCCTCGGCATATGCCAGTACGACCGCCGCATCTTCGACGAGACGGAACTCGCCCCGCTCGCCGGGCTGCACCACGGCCGCGTCGGCGCCGACGACGTGTGGCGCGACGACCTCCTCGCCATCACCCGCACCTTCACACCCCCCGGCCTCGCCCTCGCCGGAGAGGTCGACGACACCAACGTCACGGCCGTCGCCCGCGCCCTGCACTCGGAGACGGCCCGCGCCCGGGCCCGCGCGGCGGACGGCGCCCGCATCCATCTCGACCTGCACGAGCTGCGGTTCATCGATGTCGGCGCGCTGCGCCTGCTGGTGTTCACGGCGCTCGCCCTGTACGCGGCGGGCGGCACCCTCGAACTGTCCGGCGTCGCCCCGCACGTCCAGCGGGTGATGCGGGTGACCGGCTGGGACCGGGTCCCGGGTCTGCACATCGAGCCGGAAGGACAGGAAGGAGAAGGACCGTGACCGGCTTCGTCCACCAGGCACCGCGCTACGCGTCGGACGACCAGTTCAGCGACACCAAAGCCGCCTTCGTCCGCGCCCCGTCGAGTGCTTCGACGCCCGCGACTGGTACGACTACCCCTCGCGCACCCTGGGCCGCTACCACGCCTAATGCACCCGGCAGCAGCCCCACCGCAGGGTCCGCGTCGTCGGCGAACCGGTCTGGGAGGGCCGCACCGACTTCGAGACCGGGGAATGGATGCGCTACGAATCGCTCGTCAACGTCGCCTTCGCCGGCTCCGCCCACCGGCTCCTGTGCCCGTACGACACCCGGGCGCTGCCGGAGAACATCGTCCGCAGCGTCGCCCGCACCCACCCCGAACTCGCCCACGAGCCCGGCACGGCGGCCGACTACACGGACCCGGCCGAATTCTGCGCCGAGTGCGACGAGCACGCCCCGGCCCGCCTGCCCGTCGCGGCAGCAGGGATCCCCTTTACCCGCGGCCGCACCGCCGCAGTCCGCCGCGCCCTCGCCGTGTACGCCCGCCGCCTGGGCCTGACCGAGCAGCGGACGTACGACCTGGTGACGCCGGTGCACGCCCCGCTCGCCCTTCCCCGGTCATCTGCCGCCCGAGCCGGCCGCCATGACCGGGCACGGCATGTGGCTGGTACGGCAGTTGAGCGACCTGGTCGCCGACGACCTCGACTCCTCGGGCTCCGTCGTACTGCTGTACTTCCGGCGCCCGGAGCGCGCTCACCCCGCGGCGGGCAGCGTGAACTCGTAGACCAGGGCGTCCGGTTGGGCGTCCACCACCAGGTCGGTGATCTCCAACGGCCGCGCATACTGGTCGTGCACGCGGCGTCTGACCCGCACCGAGGGCGCGTCCGCGAGCGGGGTGATGGAGTCCCGGTGGTGCAGGGTCAGGCCCGCCCTGCGCATCCAGTCGTAGGTGCGGCGCAGCTGGGCGGAGGCGGCGCCGTCGGCGCGGTCGCGGTAGCGGGCCAGCTCCTCGACCTCGGCGAGCGCCACCGCGGAGAACGAGGTCACGGCCGTGCGGCGGCCGCGGCCGTCGGCGCCGGCCGACTCGTAGCGGTGCACGAGCGTCTGCGAGCGCGGGGCGAGCCCCAGGGCCTCGGCGTGCTCGGGCGGCGGAGTCTCCCAGGTGACCGTGGCCCGGTCGACGGCACACGGGTCCGCGACCCGGGCGCCGACCGGGAAGGTCAGCGAGGACGCCGTCTCCACCGGCAGGCCGGGCAGCGTGGCGTGGCTGCCCCGCCGGTCGGTGGCGACCAGACCGTCCCGGCGCAGCACCTCCAGTGCCTGCCGGACGGTCTCCCTGCTGACTCCGAAGTGCCCGGCCAGCTGCCGCTCGCCCGGCAGCCGTTCACCCGGCGGGACGGTGCCGTCGCGCAGCTCGCCGAGCAGCTGTGTCGCGACGCGCCAGTACAGCGGGTCCCCTCGGTGTCCGCCTTCGGCGAGGGGAGGGTCGTGCGGGGTGGTGCGGGCCATGCCGCGCCTCCTGTTGGTGACGGTACGTAGCCGTGCGGGCTCATTGCGCCACCAGATCTAGCATTGGTCTAAACCACCAGGGAAGACCGACCCGCTGGTTCGGCCGAAACCGGTCCGCGCCGAGCGCCGTTCACAGCGCCCGGTACACGGCCTCGACCAGCGCCATCTTCCTCGGGTCGTCCGCGATATGAGGCCCCATCCGGTTCATCACATACCCCACCGACACACCCGCCTCCGGGTCGGCGAGCCCGCAGGAACCGCCGAAGCCGTCATGTCCGAAAGCCCGCGGGTTCGGCCCGTACGAGCCGTTCGCGCCGCTCAGCCACAGGCCAAGACCGATCTCCGTCTCATGCCCGAGCCCCGCGCCGAGCACCAGGTCCAAGCAGCTGCCCTGTCCCTCACGCGCCCGCTCGACCGCCTCCGCGGACAGCACGCGGTGGCCGTCGTAGGAGCCCCGGCCCGCGAAGATCCCGTACAGCGCGGCGACCGCCCGCGCCGTTCCGTGCCCGTTCGCGGCCGGGATCTCGGCGGCCCGCCACTCGGGCGTGTTTGCCTCGCCCGCGCCCACCAGCGGATTGGCCAGCGCGGCGAGCGCCTCCGGCCCCAACTGGCTGAAGATCGCCGCCTGTTCGCTGCTCGACGCGGCGGGCGGATGCACCAGCTCGGCCACCCGCCCGGCCTCCTTCTCCGGCAGTCCGACAGTGAAGTCGATCCCCAGCGGCCCGGTCACCTCGCGCTCCAGAAAGGCACCCGGCAGCAGCCCCGAGACGCGGCGCACGACCTCGCCGACCAGGAAGCCGTAGGTGAACGCGTGGTACCCGGACCGCGTCCCCGGCTCCCACCAGGGCTCCATTGCCGCGAGCCGCTGCGTGGTCACCTCCCAGTCGTACAGCTCCTCCAGCGAGTGCGGCTCACGCGGCCCGGACAGTCCCGCCCGGTGCGACAGCAGATGCCGTACGAGAACCTTGTCCTTGCCGGCCGCGGCGAACTCGGGCCAGTACGCGGCCACCGGCGCGTCGAAGTCCAGCAGCCCCCGGTCGGCCAGGATGTGCGCGCACAGCGCGACCGGGCCCTTGGTCGTCGACCACACATTGACCAGCGTGTCGCGCTCCCAGGGCCGCGTGCGCGCCGCATCGGCCCAGCCGCCCCACAGATCCACGACGGTCGTGCCGTCGACGGTGACGGCGACCGCGGCGCCGAGCTCCGCCCGCTCCCGGAAGTTCTCCTCGAGCGCCGTCCGCACGGCGGCGAACCGCTCGTCGCAGTAACCCTGTACCTCTGGTGCGCGCTCCGTCATGGGTCCCTCCGTCGTCCGCCGGAAACCCGGGCCGCGACGCTGCGGCCCGGGGCAACCTGAACGTACCGACTGGTCGGACTGGAGGGAAGGTCAGAGGAGGAACAGCTTCCCGGCGGGCTCCTGGTGACCGTCGGCCGTGTGCCAGTAGTCCCGCGTCTCGACGGCCAGGCCCGACCCGTCGAACCGTACGAACACACAGCCCGCGAGGGCCGAGGCGACCCCGCCCTCCTCGGCCAGGACACGGAACTCGGCCACCGCCACCCCGTCCTGGCCGACCACCGGCGGCGAGAACCGCACGTCCGTCACCCGCTCCTGGGCGAACGACCACCGCAGATACCCGGCCAGTTCGCCCCGCCCCCGGTGCGGCTCGCGGAACGGCATCGAGCGGTGGACGCAGTCCTCGGCATACAGCTCCAGCAGTGCGTCCACGTCGTGCGCGGCCCACGCCCGCTCCCACACGCGCACGAAGCGTTCGGCGGCCTCACGCGTGTCCATACCGCTCGCTCCTCACACGTACGACCGCAGCCACTTCAGCTTGGCCGCCTCCTGGAAGGGCCCACCGCCCTCGTGGTCGTTGAAGTCGTACACCTCGATCGCCTTGTCGTCGTGCGCCCAGGCGTTGAAGGCGGCGAAGACGGTGGACGGCGGGCAGGTCTGGTCCTCCAGGGCCGCCGAGAACAGGGCGGGGGCGCGACCGCGGGAGGCGAAGTGGACGCCGTCGAAGTAGGACAGGGTGCGCAGGGCGTCCGCGGTGCGGCCGCGGTGGGTCTTGAGGAACAGGCCGATCTCACGGTACGGGTGCCGGTCCGTCACCGTCGCCGCGCGTGGGTAGTCGCACAGGAACGGCACGTCCGGCGCGATCGCGGCCAGGTCCGGGACCAGACCGCCCACCGCGATGGTGATCCCGCCGCCCTGGCTGCCGCCGAGGGCGGCCGTGCGGGAGGCGTCGGTCAGGGGGTGCGAGCGGGCCGCCTCGACGGCACGCACCGCGTCCGTGAACACCCGCCGGTAGTAGTAGTTCTCAGGCGCGTCGATGCCGCGGGTCATGAAACCGGGGTAGGCGGGCGCGCCGCCCACCGGGTCCGCGGTGCCGCCGCCCCCGCCCCAACCGCTGCCCTGCCCGCGCGTGTCCATCACGAAGTGCGCCCGGCCCGTGGACGCCCACAGCAGATGCTCGTGCGGCAGGCCGCGCCCCCCGCCGTAGCCGATGAACTCCACGACCAGCGGTATCGGCTCCTCGGCCGCGGCGGGCAGCGTCAGCCAGCCCTTCACCGGGTGCCCGCCGAAGCCCGCGAACGTCACGTCGTACACGTCGACCGTCGTCAGGCCCGTGTCGACCGGTTCGAAACGGGCCTCCAGGTCGTGCTCGCGGGCCTCCTGCAGGGTCTTGGACCAGAACGCGTCGAAGTCCTCGGGCTCGACGGACTCGCTGCGGTAGTCGCGGAGCTCGTCGAGGGGGAGGTCGAACAGGGCCATGTAGGACCACCTTTGCGAAGGGACAGTCACCAAGGGACACTGCGGATGATCACACCGTACGTGGATCGTCGGACGACTCGCCAGGTCTTTCCGGCCGTACCTGTCTACGATGGGCGCCATGACGTCAGCCGTGGATCTGCTGGTCAAGGACGCCGGTCTGCTGGTCGTCGACGGGGAGAGGGAGATCCCCGGCGGCTGGGTGGCCGCCGGCAATGGTCGGGTCACCGCCGTGGGCACGGCCGGGACCGAGCCCGAGGCCCGTACGACCGTCTCCGCGGCCGGACGGCTGGTCACCCCCGGTCTGATCAACACGCACCATCACATCTACCAGAACCTCACGCGCTCCTACGCCCCCGCCGTCGGCGGCACCCTCTTCGACTGGCTGACGACCCTCTACCCGCTGTGGTCCGCCCTCGACGACGAGGCCGCCTACGTGTCGGCGTACGTCGGCATGGCCGAACTGCTGATGGGCGGCTGCACCACCTCCTCCGACCACCTGTACGTCCACCCCCGCCCGCACCTCGTGGACGCCGAGATCCGCGCCGCCCGCGACATCGGCTTCCGCTTCCACGCGACCCGCGGCTCCATGACCCGCTCCGTCGAGGACGGCGGACTGCCGCCCAGGAGTGTCACGCAGACCGTCGACGAGGTGCTCGCCGACAGCGAGCGGCTGATCAAGGCCCATCACGACCCGAAGCCGGGCGCACTGATCCGGGTCGCGCTCGCGCCCTGCTCGCCGTTCTCGGTGACCAAGGAGGTCATGACGGCGACCGCCGAACTCGCCGAACGCCACGACGTACGCCTGCACACCCACCTCGCCGAGGACCACGACGAGGACACCTACTGCCTGGAGACCTACGGCTGCCGGCCGGTGGAGTACTTCGAGGACTGCGGCTGGATGAGCGACCGCACCTGGGTCGCCCACTGCATCTACCCCAACGACGACGAGCTCGGCCGGCTCGCGGCGGCGGGCGTGGGCGTCGCGCACTGTCCCAGTTCCAACATGCTCATCGGCGGCGGCACCGCACGCGTCAAGGAGATGCGCGAACTCGGCCTGCCCGTCGGCATCGGCTGTGACGGCTCCGCCTCCACGGACCACGCCTCCCTCTGGATGGAGACGCGGGGTGCCCTGCTGCTGGGCCGCTACCGCGGCGGACCCGGCGCGATGACCGCACGCGACGCCCTCGACATCGCCACCCGCGGCTCGGCCCAATGCCTCGGCCGCGCCGACGAGTTGGGCCATCTGCGCCCGGGCGCCTGCGCCGACCTGGTCGTCTGGGACCTCCACGAGGTCGCCCTCGCGGGCGCGTTGAGCGACCCCGTCGAGGCGTGGCTGCGCTGCGGACCGGCCCGTGCCTGGACGACGGTGGTCGGGGGCCGGGTCCTCGTCGACCGGGGGGAGCCGGTGCTGCCGGGGCTGACGGAGGCGCTGCGGGACCACGGGCGGATCGCACGCAGGATGCAGCAGGAGGCGTAACCGGGATCACGCGGTGGGCTGCCGGCCCGGGGGCGGGGGTCTTGCCGTTGTCACTGGTCGGCGACCAGCATCTCCGCAAGCTCCTTCAGATCCTGCGCGCTGAGACTGGGCGGGGTCATCGTGCGCGGGTACACGGAGACTCCGCGCCGCAGCCACGCGCCGTCCAGCCCGGCTCTGCGCGCCCCGTCGATGTCCCAGGGATGCACGGCGACCACCATCGCCTGCTCAGGCCGGACGCCGACTCGTTCGACGGCGTAGTGGTAGGCGGCCGGTGCAGGTTTCCAGCAACGCGGTCCGCCCACGTCTGACAGGGCCTCGAAGCGGTCCCGCACTCCTGCCGCGTCCAGCAGCCGCTCGGCCAGGGCGACGCTGCCGTTGGTCATCGCCGTCAGCCGGTACCCCGCATCGCTCAACTTCCGTACACCGTCCGGCACGTCGGGGTGCACGGCCGGCTGAGCGAAGCCGTCCAGAATGTGGCGGGCTGCGGCCTCTGCGTCTCCCGTCCATCCCTCCAGGCCGGACAGCAGCGTCCGTACGCCCTCGTGTGCGACGGAGGTGAAGTCCGCGTACGCACCGGCGGCTGTCAGGGCGAATCCGTCCCGCAGTACCCCGGCGAACCAGGTCGGCAGCAGATGCACGGGTGCACCGATGTCCTCGAAGCGACCGCGCAGGGGCGTGAGATCGCTGAGCGTCTCGTTGATGTCGAAGACGAGAACCTGGTGCCGGCCGGCGGGCATGCTCCTCTCCTCTCCTCCTGGCGTCCGCACAGGGATGCCGGACGTCGAGCCCCGTCAGGCTGCGAGTACCCGCCCGGCGTGCAGTTGCTGCAGCAGGCCGTTTCCCTCCCGCAAGCGCAATCCGCGGATGGTCCGAGTCTCGAGCCGGATGTGGGCACCGCAGCCGGGGCCATGTTCCGACAGGCGGGCCAGGGCCTGGTGGATGTGGGTCGCAGGTTCGTCGATGCAGAGACGTTCCTCCGCGTAGGCGTGGGTGAGCGGGTGCACCCGGAAACGGTGGGGCGCGGTGCGTTCGATCAGGTGCTCGGCGGCCAGGGTGGCCAGATGATGTTCGGCGGTGGTGAACGGTTCGCCCAGGAGTACGGCGGCTCCTGCGGTCTCCACCTCTGTCGGAGGATGGAGTGCCAGCAGACGAAGGAGTCGCCGTGCACCCTGCGGCAGCCGGGCGTCGGAGGCGGCCAGTGCGGTGCGCACACCGTCCTCCAGCGCCAGGGCGATCAGGGGCTCGCGGTAGTAGTCGCCGAGGGCCCAGGCGGGATGCTCGCGCATGTGGCGGCCGATGACCGACAGGGCGAGCGGGAGGTGGCCCAGTAAGCCCGCGATCTGCTGGACGGCCGGGAGGTCCGAGGCGAGGCGTTCGGCTCCGGCGGCGGCCCGCAGCAGGTCGACGGAGTCGTCCGGGGCGAGCGGCGGCACCGGCAGACGGGCGGCTTCCGTCAGGCCGTCCAGCGCCCGTCGGCTGGTGACCAGGGTGCGGCATCCCGGGGCCCCGGGCAGGAGCGGCCGCAGTTGTTCCTCGTCTGCCGCGTCGTCCAGGACGATCAGTGCGCCCGTTCCCGCCAGGAGCCGGCGGTAGAGGGCTGCTCGTGCGTCGAGGTCGTACGGGATGCGGTCGCCGGTGACGCCGAGCAGCCGCAGAAAGGTTTCCAGCACGGCAGCAGGGTCGGCGGTCGGGCCCTGAGCGGCGGAGCCTCGCAGGGCGGCGAAGAGGACAGGTACCTCGGTGCACTCCTCGGCGAGCAGCCGGTGGGCAATGTGCAGCACCAGTGACGTCTTGCCCACGCCCGCCATGCCCTCAAGTGCCAGCGCCTGTCCCTCGGAGAGCAGCAGTGCCGCCGCCTCGGCCGCCGGTCCGGTCCTGCCGACGAGTGCGGAAAGTCCCGAAGGCAGCCGATTGGAGGCGCTGACCCGCGTGGCGGCTTCGGCCTCGCCGAGCACCGCACGAAGCGACTGCCGCCAGACGGAGACGACGGCTTCGTCGGCGCCGCTGAGCGCCTTCACCACGGCAAGCAACAGCTCGGCGTTGGGGCGGCGACGACCCACCTGGAAACAGTTGCCCACCGTGGAGCGGGCCGGCCATTCGCCGCGCGGGCGTCCTGCCCGCTGCCAGTCGCGGTGGATGCGCCGCGTGATCTCGGTGATCGACGGGTTGCCCGCCCATGCCTTCAGCAGTCTCAGTTCCGCGATGAATTGATCTATTGTGCGGGCTTTTGCCGGATCCAGCACCTGCGGCACGAACATCCTCCCCCATGGGACACCTGGGCCACGACCAACTTGGAACGCTCGTTTCAAGTTAGACGACATGGGGTCTCGACTGTCAAGCGGTGTCCGAGGGTTGACCTTCGGCCACGGAGCGCGTCCAGGATCATCCACGAACACTCCGGAAGCCCGTATTCCGTCCTGATGCTGAGGCCCGTCCCTGCTCATCGGCACCCAGGAATCCCACTCGCCCCTGACGGCGAGCCTCGTGTGCCCCGTTCCAGGACAGGAGTCCGTGCATCACCATGCCCGAAATCGGTGTGTCCCTACGCCTCGTCGGCGGCAGCGTCGTCGTGGGCCGGGCCAGAGATCACACGCTCACCATCGACCGGCCCGAGGAGAAGGGGGGCACCGACGCCGGTCCCATGGGCGGAGAGCTGCTGCTCCTGGCACTCGGTGGGTGCTACGTGAGCACCTTCCTCGCCGCCCTGAAGGCCGAGGACCCGCAGGCCGACACCTCCGAGATCAGCCTCCAGGTCGAGGGAAGCCTCGTGAGTGCGCCGACCCGATTCTCCGACATCACCGTGCAGGTGTCGGCGCCCGCCGCCCTCCAGGACCTGATCACCAAGCCCCTGCTCAAGGCCGAGCGGGGCTGCATCGTCCACAACTCGATCCGTGACGCCATAGCGGTTCGCTTCACCCACGAGTGGCGCTGACTCTTCCCCCCCACCGAAGGAGACAAGACCGTGGAAATGCAGCACACCACGATGCAGCACACCACGATGCAGCACGCCACGATGCAGGACACTCCGAGCCAGGACCGTGGCATGCCGTACACGGCCGCACAGCCGAGCAGCATGCAGCACGACCCCATGGGCGATACGGCCCCGCGTACGCGGCGCGTCACCATCGTCGGTGCCGGCTTCTCCGGCACGCTCACCGCCATCCGGCTGCTCCACTTCGCCGACACACCCCTGGAGATATGCCTGATGGAGAGGGAGGAGGGCTACCGCTACGGAGGTATCGCCTTCGGCTGGGCGTCCACCAACTGGGAGCACATGCTCAACATCCAGGCCGGCCGCATCACCCTGCGCCGCGAGCGTCCGGAGGACTTCCTGGAGTGGGCCAACGAGGAGGCGGACCGCTCGGAATGGCCGCAGAAATGGCAGTACCACACCTTCGGCGTGGCCTGTGTCGTACCGCGGCGGATCTTCCGGCAGTACCTGGCCGAGCGGCTGCGCGACGCGGCGGCCGACGCCCACGCCGAGGTGACTCTGCGGGAGGCTTCCGGTGAGGTCATCGACATCCGCGGGCAAGGGGGCGGCTACGTCGTCAAGTACGCCGACGCCGCAGAGCAGGGCGGTGTGCACGACCTGCCGTCGGACCAGGTGATCCTCGCTACCGGTCACCTCTCGCCGGTGCAGGCGCCCTTCTACCACCGCATCAAGGACTGCGACCGCTTCCTCGCCGACCCCTACGCTCCCGGTGCGCAGGACTGGTTCCGGGCGGTCGGCCCCGAGGAGAGCGTCCTCGTCACGGGCTCCGCCCTGTCGGCCTTCGACACGGTGATCTCCCTCATCCACGCCGGCCACCGGGGACAGATCCTGATCTGCTCCCGCGGCGGCCACATGCACGGCACCTACCCCGTGGACCACGAGCACGACATCTGGCAGGCACGCCGACCGCCCTTCCTCGACGCCGAGAAGCTCACCCCCGAGGCCGTGGTGGAGGGGATCAAGGCGGAGTACGCCCACCTGCGCGCCGAGCACGGAGTGGAGCCGGGCAGCGCGCTCGACGCCGTCTTCCCCGAGCGGGTCATGAAGGCGTGGGAGCCGTACGTCATCGAGTTGGTCTCCCGCATGGACGCCCGCGACGTACGGATGCTGCTCGACCGCTACAAGAGCCTGATCGTCACCCACCGCACCAGCACCGTGCGGGAGATCGGCGGCGTCGTGCGCAGCCGGATGCGCGGATACAACGGCGCACCGAAGACCGTCGAGGCCCTGTCGGCCGACATCCAGGACATGCGCCTCGCCGATGACGGCACGAAGATCCGGGTGGTCTTCGCCGACCGGCCGGACATCGTCGTCGACCGGGTCGTCAACTGCCTGGGCAACAAGACCGATTACGAGCGCACCGACCACCCCCTGTGGCACGGCCTGGTCAACGGACACGGCTACGCGCAGCCGCAGACCAAGACCCACAGGGGCATCGAGGTCGGGCCCCACGGACAACTCGTCGCTGCCGACGGCACGGTGACAGCGGGCCTGTTCTGCGTCGGCCCGATGCGCCAGGGCGACGAGACCACCCGCCGCGGCCGGCTCGGCGCGTTCGTGTTCAGCATCGGCACCCTGCGCAACCAGTGCTTCGACACGGCGATGGAGGTGCTGCGCCGTCTCGAACCGGCCGGCGACGAGGAGCAGATGGACATCCCCGACGGAATCCACCACTGCCTGATCCGCAGCAGCGACTGGATCGCCGCCGACCTCGCCACCGAGGAACCGCAGGCCACGCGCCTGCGCGAGCGACTGCAGCGCTACGCGAAGGACAACGCCTACCCCACCGCCGTCAACTACCTGCAGGCCCAGGACCGCACCGAGCGCCGCAAGTACCGCGCCATCCTCGACGACGACCTGGCCGACTTCGGTGCCGCTCTGGCCCGCGAGTTCGACCTCACCGCAGAGCAGGCCCGGCGGACCGTCTCCCTGCTGGCCGCGCTCGTGCAGAAACACGCGGTGCACAACCTGTGCGACATCACCAAGCTGGCGGGCTGGGACTCCCAGTACGCCGAGCAGGTCAAGCACGCCCCGAAGAAGGGCGCGTGATGGCAGAGCACAACGAGCAGGAGCTGCTGAGCCGGCTGTTCATGGTCCGCCACGGCGAATCGACCTGCAATTCCGTCCACCGCATCGCCGGGCAGCGCGACGCACCCCTGACCTTCCTCGGCCGGATCCAGGCCGAGAAGGTCGCCAAGGGCCGCCGCGGTCAGCACTTCGACCACGTCTACGTCTCCCCGCTGACCCGCGCCTATGAGACCGCCGACACCATCTTCCGTCTCGACGCCCACGAGGCGGACGTCCCCGAGGTCGTGGTCGACGAGCGCCTGATGGAGCGCGACTTCGGCAGCTACACGCTGGAGAGCAAGTCCATCCTCCAGCGCCGCCACGGCATCGCCGAGTACGAGCGGGCCATGAACGCCGACAGCCCGACCCTGCACGGCGGCGAGACGTTCCAGCAGTTCAAGGACCGCGTACACGCCTTCTACGAGGAGGAGCTGCTGCCCGCGCTGCGGCGCGGCGAGACGGTGTGCGTGGTCTCGCACAAGTACGTCGTGGAGTTGATCTGCCGGTACATCCTGGACCGCCCGGCCGACGAGTCGTACGACCTGCGGCTGCCCAACTCCCAGATGCTGCAGGGCGACCGGATCCACAGCTATGTCAAGAACGAGAACAAGACCATGAACATGGTCTACGACTGGATCGTCGTCAACCATCCCGTGGTCTTCTGCGCCGGCCTGGCCGCGGGCCTGATCGCCAACCTGGCGGGAGCGCGGATCTCCGCCTCCCCGTATCTGCTGCTCCTGCTCCTGGTGCTGGCCAGCGTCATCACCATGTGCCGCATCGAACTGGAGAACGCGCGAGCCTTCGTGACCGACCGCGGCACGCTGAGGTCCGTCGCCCTGCGCTACCTCGCCCTGCCGATGGCCTTCGCGGCCCTGGTGCGCTGGTCGGATGCGGGCAGCACGAGCACGGCGGCGATCGCCGCGGTGTTCCTCGCCACGCCCAGCTCCGTGGTGGCGATGACCGTCAGCCGCTGCCTCGGCGGGATGATCATGCCGACCTTCGCGCAGGTCCTGCTCTCCTCGCTGGCCGCGACCCTCTCGTTCTCGGCCGTGCTCGCCCTGACCCTGCACGAGGACGTCGCCCCGGCGATCGCCATCAGCGCCGCCACCTCGACCGGCGTCGTCACCGCGGTCTACGTCCTGGTCAAACGCCTTCGGGAACGCTCGCCCATCAGCACGGCCAAGTACGGCGAGCGCAACGGATACGTGGCGGTGCTGCTGCTGACCGCGTTCATCGTGCTGGTCTGCCTCAAGCTCGACCTGGACGGCTTCACCAGCTACGCGCCCACGGCCGTGGGTATCGCCCTCGGCCTGCGGCTGGTCGCCGCCCTGCTCAAACGTCGCCGCCACGTCCAGACGCTCGACGACTACACCGCCATGACCTACCCCAACGTGTTCGTGGTGGTCATCATCGCCGCGCTGACCGGCAACGGGCCGCTGGAGCAGGTGGCGATCTGGACTCTGCTGCCGATGTTCGTCCTGTCGTTCTTCGACAGCTGGTACGCCCGCCACCTCGTCGTCGCCCCCGACGATCCGCGCTGGCCCGACGTACTCGGCCTCAAGGACCGTCCGTCGGCCGAGCCGCCTGCCACCGCGCCCGTCCGCGCCCTTGAAGACCCCGACGTCCGGCTTTCCGCGAGGAGTTGACCTTGTCCGCGCCACCCGCTTCGTTGATACCCCGGCCGTTACTGTTCTGGACTGGTGTCGCTCTCACCTGCGCCGGCGTCGCCGAGCACCTGTGGATGTTCGTCGACTCCGCATCCATGCACTTCCACATGTCCATGATGGACATGTCACCGGCGGTCATGTGGGCTGCCATGGCCGCCATCGTGTTCGGCGTGGTGCTCTCCGGCATCGCGGTCGTGCAGCCGCGGACAGCCGGTCCCGCTGCCGCCCCCGCTGAGGTCCGAGCCACGACGGCGAGTCGGCGCCGCCTCATCGCCATCCTGACCTTCGCCCTCCTGGTCGACCAGATGAAGCCCGCCACCCTGGCATTCATCTCGCCGGGCCTGCGAGCTGAATACGGACTGAGCGCCGCCGACGTCTCGTGGCTGCCCACGGTCGCGCTGACCGGCACTGTGCTCGGATCGCTCGTCTGGGGACGCGCGGCGGACCGTATCGGCCGCCGGGCCACGATCCTCATCGCCTCCCTGCTCTTCCTCGGCACCACGGTGTGCGGCGCCATGCCGACCTTCGCCGGCACCCTCGTCATGTGCGCCCTGATGGGCATGGCGGCCGGCGGCATGCTGCCCGTCGTCTACGCCCTGATGACCGAGAGTCTGCCGCCCGGCCGACGCGCGGCCATCATGGTCCTCCAGGCCGGGCTCACCACCACCGGCGGCTATATGGCGGCCTCCGGACTGGCCGCCGTCCTCATTCCGCTGGCCGGCTGGCGCGTGACCTGGTTCGCCCAGCTCCCGCTGGTCCTGGTCCTGATCGCACTGAACCGCTGGATCCCCGAATCCGCCGCCTTCACCGCCCGCCAGGCACGAGCCGAGCAAGTCCCCGCTTCCGCCCTGTTCAAGCCTCCGCAGACGGCCAAGACACTGGTTGTCAGCGCCTACGCAATGGCCTGGGGCCTCGTCTACTGGGGCTTCATCACCTTCCTGCCCAGCCAGCTGGAATCCACCGGGAGGCACGGCATGTCCGCCGTCACCCTGCTGTTCCTCTCCTCACTGCTGGCCATCCCCACCTGCGCGGTCGGCGCGTGGCTCTACATGCACTGGTCGGCCAGGGGCACCATGGTCGTCTACGCTGCCCTCACCGTCGCGGCCCTGCTCACGCTGGCCGCCGTCGGCATGGACGGCAGTCGGCCCGTCCTCCTGGCCACGGTGATGTTGCTGTTCGCCGGCACCGCCGGTGTGATCGCGCTCATCGGCCCCTACACGGCTGAGATCTATCCCCTGGCCCTCCGCGGTACGGCCGGCGGCTGGGCCGCGGCCGTCGGCAAGTCAGGCGGAGCTTTCGGCCCGCCCCTGATCGCCCTGGTCCTCTCGGCGCCGGGCGGCATCCGCACCGCCGCGGTGTTCGTGGCGCTCCCCATGGCGCTCGCAGGCATCGCCGTCGCCGTACGCGGGAGCAACCCGCAGGTGGCTACCCCGACCCCAGAGGACACCACCGTGCTGGACGCCGAACTCGACGACCTGGTCGGCAGCGAGGCTGTTGCCGCTCAGGCCGCCACGACAACGCCCCTCCCGGTGAAGGGAGGTACACAGACATGACCGGTGGCGTCAACGGCATGGCGCTGGCTGTCTTCGCCCTGTTCTTCCTGCTCGTCACTGTCATGGGCTTCCTCGCCGCGCGCTGGCGCAAGTCCGGCGACGGGCACACCCTCGACGAATGGGGCCTGGGCGGCCGCTCGTTCGGCACCTGGATCACCTGGTTCCTGCTCGGCGGCGACGTCTACACCGCGTACACCTTCGTCGCCGTACCCGCGGCGATCTACGCGGCGGGCGCGGCCGGCTTCTTCGCGGTGCCGTACACGATCCTCGTCTACCCGCTGATCTTCACCTTCCTGCCCCGCCTGTGGTCCGTCTGCCACCGCCATGGGTACGTCACCACGGCGGACTTCGCCCGCGGCCGCTTCGGCTCCAAGGGCCTGTCGCTCGCCGTGGCCTTCACCGGCATCCTCGCCACGATGCCGTACATCGCGCTCCAACTCGTGGGCATCCAGGCGGTGCTGGACGTGCTGGGCGTCGGCGGTGGCGACAACACCAACTGGTTCTTGAGGGATCTGCCGCTGCTGATCGCCTTCGGGGTGCTGGCCGCCTACACCTACTCATCGGGTCTGCGTGCCCCGGCCATGATCGCCTTTGTGAAGGACACGCTGATCTACGTCGTCATCGTCGTCGCGATCATCTACGTCCCGATCAAGCTGGGCGGCTTCGACCACGTCTTCGCCCAGGCGAGCGAGAAGTACACGGCAGCCGGTGCGGGCGGTCTGCTCCCACCCGCACAGGGGCGATGGACGTACGCCACGCTGGCGCTCGGCTCCGCGATGGCCATGTTCATGTACCCGCACTCCATCACGGCGACGCTCTCGTCCCGCAGCCGCGAGGTGATCCGCCGCAGTACGACGGTGATGCCCCTCTACACCCTGATGCTCGGCCTGCTCGCGCTGCTGGGGTTCATGGCGATCGCGGCGGGGGTCAAGGTCACCAACGGGCAGCTGGCGATCCCGCAGCTGTTCGAGGACATGTTCCCGAGCTGGTTCGCGGGCGTGGCCTTCGCGGCGATCGGCATCGGCGCGCTGGTGCCCGCGGCGATCATGTCGATCGCGGCCGCGAACCTGTTCACCCGCAACATCTACAAGGACTTCATCAAGCCGGACGCGACGGCTGAACAGGAGACCAAGGTCTCCAAGATCGTCTCGCTGCTGGTGAAGGTCGGCGCGCTGGTCTTCGTCCTCACCATGGACAAGACGGTCGCCATCAACTTCCAGCTGCTGGGCGGCATCTGGATCCTGCAGACCTTCCCGGCCCTGGTCGGCGGCCTGTTCACACGCTGGTTCCACCGCTGGGCGCTGCTCGCGGGCTGGGCGGTCGGCATGGTCTACGGCACCCTCGCCGCGTACGGCGTCGCCTCGCCCACGCAGGGGCACTTCGGGGGCTCGTCCGCGGCGATCCCGGGCATCGGCCGGACCGGCTACATCGGCCTGACGGCGTTCGTGCTCAACGTCGCCGTGACGGTGGCCCTCACCTTCGTCCTGAAGGCAGCCAAGGCCCCTGAGGGCATCGACGCCACAGCCCCGGGGGACTACACCGCGGATGCGGCAGAAACCGAAGCCGCGTCGGCATCCCCCCTCCGTCCGGGCACTTCACCTGCGCCCAACCCCAGTTGACACCCGATCGACAGATACCTATGCCGCCGCCCTGACACCGAGCGAGTCCAGGGCGGCGGCCACCGTCTTTCGCAACGATGCGGCCTCGGCACCGGCACGCGAGCGCAAGTTGACCCCGTAGGCGAGCAACGCCAGCAGATCCGCGGAAGCACCGGGATCGGCCCCGGGGGCGAGCTGCCCCTGGCGCTCGGCGGTGACCAGTGCCGCGTACATCGCGTCGCGCAGTTCCCGGTGGTGCTGGTCCAGGATGCCGCGGACCTCCGGATCACTGTTCTCGGCCCCGGCGTGCGCGTTGGAGACCATGCAGCCCCACCGGGCGTACTCGCCCGAGCAGCGGGCCTCGATCAGGCCGGCGAAGAACTCGGAGACGGCCGGCAGGCCTCGCTCGTCCTCGGCCAGGCGCCGGAACATCGGCTGGGAACGCTGCTCCAGGTAGCGGCGCAGCGCGGCGAGGTAGAGCTCCTGCTTTCCGCCGAACGTGGCGTACAGGCTTGAGCGGTTGAGCCCGGTCGCGGTCACCACGTCCTGGATCCCGGTCGAGGCCACGCCCTGCCGCCAGAACAGCCGCACCACGGTCTCCAGGGTGGCATCCGGATCGAAGTGCTTGATGTCCGGCATGGTCCACCCCACCATCCTGAAATGAGGATTCCAAGATACTCCCCGTTCAGCACGCCGCAAAGGTGTCGACAGGTACAGAGTGGGACAGGCCCCCGCGCGAGCGCGAAGGCGTCCAGCTTCGTCCACGATCCGCCTCAGGGGGACCGTGTGCCGCGACCATGCCCCCATGAATCGAATACCAGCCCTCTGGGTGACCGCGTACGGATCACAGACTCCTCGCCTTCGCCGGTACCTCGCCCGTCGCGCGGTCCAACTCGCCGCGTTCATCAAGGCGCTGGCCCTGACGGACCATCACCCATTCACCGGCCTCTGACCCATCAGCACCGCCGCCCGGCTGGCGCGGGACCTCGCATGCCCTTATCTTGGAACGGTCATTTCAAGATTGATGGGTCCCGCTCCAGTCGCCGACCAGAAGGAACGAGCACCATGACCACCCTCAACGCCGAACTGCGCACCTTCTACGAAGCACGTCAGCAGCAGATTCCCGCCGAGATCCGGGAGATCATGCACCGGGCCGGCCAGGAACTCGCCGACTCCGGCCAGGCCGACCGCGCCCTGTCCGTCGGCGCCCGGGCCCCGCGCTTCACCCTCCCCGCCGCGACCGGACAGACCGTGAGCCTGGACAAGCTGCTCACCGACGGCCCGGTCGTCCTGACCTTCTACCGCGGCGCCTGGTGCCCGTACTGCAACATCGCCCTGCGCTCACTCCAGCAGCACCACGAGGCCATCACCGCCTGCGGCGCCCGCCTGGTGGCCGTGTCCCCCCAAATCCCCGATGAGTCCCTCACTCTGACGGAGAAGCACGCGCTCGCCTTCGACGTCCTCAGCGACATCGGCTCCCACACCGCCCAGCAGTACGGCCTCGCCTTCGACCTCCCCGACGACCTCGCCGCCGTCTACGACAAGCTCGGCTTCGACCTGCAGCGCGTCAACGACGGCCACCCGCGCACGCTCCCGCTGCCCGCCACCTACGTCATCGACCGCAACGGCACCATCCGCTGGGCCTTCGTCGACACCGACTACACCACCCGCGCCGAACCGGCCGACATCCTCGCCGCACTCGACGCGCTGGACTGAACGTCCGGGCTGCTTCATCAAGGACGTGAGGGCCACGACCGGACAGGTGTTGACCGAGGTCAGTACAGTCGTGGCCGCTGAGCGTGAAGCGGATCTTGTTGCGGCGTACCGTGCGCTTGTCGTTGGACCTCCGCCCGAGGGACTGATACGAACCGAGCTGCTGAGCGGGCAGGAAGGGCGGTGGCGCAGGCATGGTGCCGGCTCGGCGGATCGCCGTGCTGGCAGGATGGCGGCATGGAACGTGTGCTTGGAATCGGTGGTTACTTCCTGCGCGCCGCCGATCCGGCGGCCCTGAGCGCGTGGTACCGGGACTGTCTGGGCCTCGACGCCGACGAGAACGGCCTGTGGCGGCCGGAAGCCGGGCCGACGGTGTTCGCGGCGTTCGAGTCCGAGACCGACTACTTCGGGTCCCGCACCCAGCAGAGCATGCTCAACTTCCGGGTCCGCGACCTGGACGCCATGCTCGCGCAACTGCGCGCCAAGGGAGCGGACGTGGCCGGAAAGACTCAGGACATGGAAGGCGTCGGCCGATTCGGCTGGGTCACCGACCCTGAGGGCAACAAGATCGAGTTGTGGCAGCCCGCCTGAGCACGTCGCGTCCCTGAGGCCGGCCTGTATATGAGGCCGCTTGTACATGAGGCCGGGACGGGGTCCGGATCTTTGTGGCTTCTGGCAGTACGACGGTCCGCCGGGGGGCCGCGAGACTGCCGGTCGGTGGCTGCGGCGCGCCCAGGGCGCGGGGGCCGGGGCCCAGGGACATGACCAAGCACAGGGGAGAAAGCGACGTGAGTGTCCAGCAGTACGACAAGATCGGTGAGGCCTTCGAGGGCTTCAAGTCCCTTCCGCTGACGCGGTACGCGGAAGTACCCGGGTTCCTGGCCCTGGTCGGGGAGGTGCGCGGCAGGTCGGTCCTCGACCTGGCCTCCGGTACCGGCTTCTACCTTTGATCTCGGCCAGTGCTCCGGCGTTTACGCCGGGGGTGAAGGCCATCTCAAGATAGGTGTGACTTGGGCTGAAGCACGGGTCTGCACTCTTCAGCTCATTCCACGGGGCGTTCCTGCCGCTCGATGTACTGCTGTACGACGGTCATGGGCGCCCCGCCGCAGCTTCCGGCGAAGTAGGAGCCGGACCAGAAGTGTCCGCCCCACAGGTACCGGCGTACGTGCGCGTCGTACTCCTTGCGCAACAGGCGGGCGGAGACGCCCTTGAGGGAGTTGACCAGCTTGGAGAGCTGGACTTTCGGCGGGTAGTGCACGAGCAGGTGTACGTGATCCTCCTCGCCGTTGAACTGCTTCAGGTCGGCCTCGAAGTCCGTGCAGACCTCTCGCATGATCTCTTCGCAGCGCGTCAGCATGGCGTCCGTCATGGCATTGCGCCGGTACTTGGTGAGGAACACCAAATGCACGTGCAGGTTGTAGACGACGTGACGGCCGGTGCGTACGTCAGGGTTGGGATTCCATCGTGGTGACATAAACCAACAGCGTATAGTGATCGTCATGAGCGAACTCGGCCTAGTGAAGCGCCAGTTCGGGCACCGTGCCCGACTGGCGCTCAGCCCCGCCGAGATCCGCATCCTCGATGACCAAGCGCATGCGGCCCGCACCATGTGGAACTGCCTCCACTCCTGGTGGACGATGACACCGAAGAGCGACACGAAGCTGTCTCTCGCCGATGCGGCGATCCGGCAGGCCCGCAAGGACCTCGATCACCTCGCCGTGCTGCCCGCCCAGGCCGCGCAGGCCGTCTTGAAGACATACCTGCGCGCGTGGGTCAACTGCTGGGAAGGCCGGGCCGAGGAGCCCACCTACAAGGTCCGGTTCCGCTCCGCGATGTCCGTGGACATCCCGCAGGGCCGCGACCTGAACATCGTCCGCGTGCACCGCCGCTGGGGCATGGTCAACATTCCCAAGGTCGGCCGGGTCCGTTTCCGCTGGACCAAGGATCTCCCGGTCGGCAAGCGGGCCAACAAGGAGAACCGGATCACCGGCGCCCGGCTCGTCAAGGACGCGTTGGGCTGGCACATCGCCTTCCGCGTCCAGACCCTTGAACGCGCCCCCGAGCCCCACCAGGGGCCGGAGGTCGGCATCGACGCCGGAGTCAACATCCCCCTCGCCCTGTCCAACAAGGACCACCAGGACCACGGCCGCCCGCCGCGCCTGCCGAACGGTGACTCCGACCGCGACAAGTGGCTCACCCCGAAGGAGAAAGCCAAGCTCCTGCGCCTGGAGCAGCAGGCCGCGCACCGCAAGACGTTCCGCAAGCGCGGGGAGAAGCCTTCCAGGCGGTTGCGGCACACCTACGACCAGATCAAGCAGCTCCGAGCAAAAGCCACGCGACGAGCCTTGGACTGGCAGCACCAGACCACCTATCTCGCCCGCACGTACGGCGTGCTGGTGGTCGAACAGCTCAACATCCTCGGCATGACCAAGAGCCCGGCCCCCAAGCACGATCTTGAGCAGCAGGGCGCGTTCCTGCGCAACGGGGCCAGGGCGAAGGCCGGACTCAACCGCTCCATCGCCCAGGAGGCATGGGGGCGGACCGTGACAATGCTGACGTACAAGACCGCCCGATACGGCGGCCGGCTCGTCAAGGTTCCCGCCCCGCACACCTCCCAGCGGTGCTCAGCCTGCGGGTTCACCACCCCCGGCAGCCGAGAGAGCCAGGAACTGTTCGCCTGCAAGAACCCCGACTGCGGCTGGACGGCGAACGCCGACTGGAACGCGGCGCGGAACATCTTGCACTCGTACCGGATCGGCCACGTCATCGTGGAGGTCCCGGCCGCCGGAAGGCGCGGTCGCAGGGCGGGTAAAACCGTCAAGCCTGTCGCCGCAAGGTAGACAGGAATCCCCTTCCTGAGCTTGCGAAGGGAGGGGAGAGCTTCAAAGCAGGGAGTTCAAGCGGCGCGGCGCCGAGGACGTGCTCGGCATCGACATCTCCGGAGAAATGGTCGCTGCCGCACAGGAGTGGGAAGCCCGTGATCCGCTCGGCGTGCGCTACGAGGTGGGCGATGTGGCCGAACTGCGGCCGCTGGAAGGCGAGTTCGACATCGTCACGGGCGTGCAGATGCTCAACTACGCCGAGGACATCGCCGCCATGGAACGGATGTGCCGTCACGTGCACCGGAGCCTCAAGCCCGGAGGCGAGTTCTTCGCGCTCATGCAGTCACCCGACTACGTCTTCGACAAGGCCTCCCTGGAGAAGTACGGCTTCCTCTGCGAGCCGACCGGCGGGGAGAGCGAGACCGGGCCGCGCGTCCGGGTCACCGCGCTGCTCGACCCGCCCATCGAGATCATCTCCACCGCCCCGCGCCGCGAGGTCTACGAACACTGTCTGCGGGCGGCCGGATTCGGTGAGCCCACCTGGGTCCCCCTGGAGGTCTCCGAGGCCGGCGTGCAAGCGTTCGGTGCGGACTTCTGGGCGGACTTCGCTGCCAACCCTCCGCTCGAGATGCTGCGCTGCCGCGCCTGAGATCCGACCGGACACCCGTGCGTCACGCCCGGCGCCGCGTCCACTCCGGCTCGGTCCGTGCCCACTCCCGCTCCCACTCGGCCAGCCGGTGCCCGGTGGACACCCGGCGTACGAGCGTGTGCGCCAGCAGAACCGCGGCGGCCGCGCCGCCCGTGGCGCAGACGCCCGTGGTCACGGTGTGCTGCCAGACCTGGGTCTCGCCCGGGGGTGGGGGAGCGGCCCGGCCGGCGACGTCGAACCAGACGTCGACGGTGTCGCCGTGCTTCGTGCCCGCCGGGACGCGCGCGTTCGCCGTGTGCGTGCCCGTCGTGTCCGTCCAGCGCACATCCACGCGGTACGGGTGATCCCGGCCGCCCTGTACCGACGGCAGTCTCTCGGGTGTCCTTCCGACGACCTCGGCGCGCACCTGGTGGCGTTCGGCGCGCTGTGCCGTCGCCACGGCCCGCGCTTGGTCATGGGCCCACCAGCCCGCGAACGCCCCCGCCAGCGGTGCGCCCACGAACAACAGGACGGCGACGACCAGCGCCGTCCACGCCTCGACCACGTCCGACCGGCGCCGTAGCGGATTGCGCCGCCAGCGCCAGCCGCGCACCCGGGTTCGCATGTCGACCTCCTCGCCGTCACCCGAGCCAGAGGGGCCGTATCGTCTTCGGTCTGTATTGTCCCTCTGTGCCGCATATGCGCGGGAGTGCCCAGGGGAATCGGGTACCCAGCACGCGGGAGATCGCTCCATCTGCCCGGCGGGCCCTTCGAAGCGTCAGCCGAAGCGTTCGATGCGGATCCGGTCCACGGGCTGGCCCGCCTCGACGAGCAGCCGTGAGGCGTGCTCGGCGAAGGCGTTCGAGCCGCAGACATAGGCCTCCCACCCGCCCGGGGGCTGCTCGGCCAGTAGCGGCGCCACATGAGCGGCGGCCAGACGGCCCACCGGCGCACCGGCCGGTGCGCGCCGCGTGAACACGGGCGTCGTCTCCGCGCCGAACTCCTGTGCGTAGATGAGCTCTTCGGGACTGCGCGCGGACACCAGCAGCCGCAGCGGCACGTCCAGTCCGCGCGCCCGGTGGTGCCGCACCATCGACATCAGGGGTACGACCCCGGAGCCGGCCCCGAGCAGCAGTGCGGGCCGGTCGCCCGGCCACGCGAAGAAGCCGCTGAGCGGGCCGCGTACCTCGACCCGGTCTCCGGGTTCGGCCACAGTGTGGAACCAGCCCGAGACCTCGCCGCCCTCCACATGGTCCAGGGTCAGTTCGATGTGCCCCGGGTCGTCGGGCGCGGACGCGATCGAATAGTGGCGCTGGGCCACATAGCCGTCCGGCGCGGTCAGCCGCAGCATCAGGTGCTGACCGGGCAGATGCCCCTCCCAGTCGGGCACCGCGAAGCGGAAGGTGGCCGCGTGCGGGGTCTCGCGGCGGATCTCGGTGAGCGTGGCGGTCTGCCACACCGAAGCCGCCCGGCCGCTCACCGCGATCCGGCCGGGCACGGCGAAGCGGGTCGGGGGAGTGAACCCGGAGGAAGGGGACGGCTGCGTCAGTTGCTCAGTCACCGGAGTACCGCTGCTCCTGCCAGGGGTTGCCGCGCGCGTGGTAGCCGTTCTGCTCCCAGAAACCCGGCTCGTCGTGGTCGAGGAGCCTCAGGCCCGCGATCCACTTGGCGCTCTTCCAGAAGTACAGGTGCGGCACCAGCAGCCGGGCGGGCCCGCCGTGCTCGGGGGCAAGGGGCTGCCCGTCGTACTCCCAGGCGATCCAGGCCCGCCCGCCGGTCAGGTCCGCCAGGGGCAGGTTGGTGGTGTAGCCGGTGTGCGAGTAGGCGACGGCATGGGTGGCCGATTCGTGAGGGCGCACCACATCGAGGAAGGCGTCCAAGGATATGCCCCCGAACCGCACCCCGAACTTCGACCAGCTCGTCACGCAGTGGATGTCGCCCTCGTACGCCGACGCCGGCAGCGCGTGCGCCTGCTCCCAGTCCCAGGTGTGCGGCCGTTCCACCAGGCCGTCGACCCGGAAGGTCCAGTCGGCGGGCGCCAGTTCGGGGGTGACCTCGGCAGACAGGACGGGCCAGTCGTCGCCCGCGTCGTACTGGCCGGGCGGCAGGCCCGGATTGTCGACGCGGGCGCGCCCGGTGAAGCCTCGGGTGACGTTCATACGGATCCAGCGGGACGGAAGTGATGGCTTACGCATTCAACCGTACGTGTTGGTGAGGGGTGCTCCGCCCCCGGGCCCGGCCTCGATCATTAAGGCCGTATGAAGACTTCGGCGGCCCGGGAATAGCAGGCCATTGATCCTCCTTGCCGACTGGTGCCGGAACCGGTGTCCCGTACAACCGGTGACCAGGCGGCAGCGAAGGAGAGTGGGAGCAGATGCCCAAGGCGTACGTCTTCACGCGCTACGGCGGACCGGAGGTCGAGGCCCTCGTCGACGTGGACCGGCCGAGCCCCGGCCCCGGTCAGGTGCTCGTCGCGGTGCGTGCCGCGGGGGTGAACCCCGTCGACTGGAAGCAGCGCACCGGCTACCGCCGTCCCGGCGAGAGCGGCGAGCGTGACTTCCCCGCCTACTTCGGCAACGAGGTCTCCGGTGTCGTGGAGGAGGTCGGCGAGGGAGTCGAGGGGTTCGCCGTCGGGGACGCGGTCTTCGGCCGGCCCGTCGTCGGCGGGTACTCCGCATACGCGCTGCTGTCGGTCGACCTGATCGCGCACAAGCCCGACGCGCTGTCGTTCACCGACGCCGCCACCCTGCCCGTCGCGGCCGTGACGGCGTACGACGGAATCAGCCAGCTCGACCTGCCGGCCGGTGCGACCGTCCTGGTGACCGGCGCGGGCGGCGGGGTCGGTGTCGCGGCGGTGCAGATCGCCCGCGCGCTGGGCTTGCGGGTCGTGGGTCTCGCGAGCGAGGCCAAGAAGGACTTCGTCGCAACGCTCGGGGCCGAGCACGTGGCGTCCGGACCGGGGTGGACCGGGCGCGTGAAGGGCGATGTCGACGGCGTGTACGACCTGGTGGGCGGCGACGTTCTGGAGGAGGCGGCGACGCTGCTCACCGACCGGACCAGACTCATCACGGCCGGAGCCCCGCCCGAGGTCGTGGAGAAGCTGGGCGGCGCCCGCGTCGCACGGGTGCGCACCTCCGAGCGGCTCACGGCGGTGGCCGACCTCGTGGTCCGCGGCGACCTGGACCCGCACGTGACGCGGACCTTCCCGCTGGAGCGGGCCGGTGAGGCGCTGCGCACCGTCGAGAAGGGCCACACCCGTGGCAAGATCGTGATCGAGGTCGCCCAGTGAGCCACGTCCTGGACAACCCCGCCCTCGCCTCGCTGACCGGGCCGCACGCGCACTTCGCCGAACGGCGCGGCCGGGTGCTGCGCTACCCCGTCGATGTGTCGCCGTGGCTCGCGCTGCCCGACGATCCCGGCCCCGACGACTGGGCCGACCTCGCGGCGCTCGCGGGCCCCGGGGCGGAGGTGCCGCTCGCCGGCTACTGCGGCGAGCTCCCCGCGGGCTGGGAGGTCACCTTCCATGTGGACGGCGTGCAGCTCGTCGACGACGGCATCGCCGCCGCACCGGACCCGGAGGCCGTCCGTCTCGGCGCGGCCGACGTGCCCGAGATGCTCGACCTGGTCGAGCGCACCAGGCCGGGCCCCTTCCTGCCCCGCACCGTCGAGCTCGGCACCTACCTCGGTATACGCCGGGACGGCGCCCTGATAGCGATGGCGGGGGAGCGGCTGCACCCGCCGGGCTGGACCGAGATCAGCGCGGTGTGCACCGACCCCGCCTTCCGCGGCGAGGGTCTCGCGACCCGGCTGATCCTCGCGGTGGCCCACGGCATCCGGGAGCGGGGCGAGACCCCGTTCCTGCACACCGGCGCGGGCAACACCAACGCCATCCGCCTCTATGAGTCCCTCGGCTTCCGGCTGCGCCGCACCACCGCGTTCCTTGCGGCCCGCGCTCCCGAACCCCTCACGGACGAACGGGAGTTGGCAGCCTCCTAGTCCTCACCGTCGGGTGGCGTCCACGCGTTGTAGCGCACGAGATAGCCCGCGAACCGCCGTAGATCCTCCTCCGGCCAGTCCGCCAGTCTCTCCCGGAAGGCCGCCCGGCGGCTGTCGGTGACCTGGGCGAGGATCCGGCGCCCGGCCTCGGTCAGGTGCAGGACCTGGACGCGGTGGTCGTCCGGGTCCAGGCGCCGCTCGATGAGCCGGGCCTGCTCCAGGGCGGCCACCTGGCGGCTGACCGTGGACTTGTCCAGGGCGTAGTGCGCCGCCAGGTCGGTGGCCCGGCAGCCGCCGCTCTCCTCCAGATGTCCGAGCAGCGTGTACGAGACCAGCGACAGCTCGGGGTGCATACGGCCCGCCGAGGCGCGGGCGCGGCGGGCGAAGGCCGTCATCTCGCGCTGGATCGTCTCCACGGCTTCGTCTGCCTCCACCGGACCTCCCTCGTTCACCACGGAATACCACCCCATAGCACTTGGTTGTATAGTACAACTTGAAGTGAGAGTTGTATAAGCCAACTATCTGGAGGTTGTGAGTCATGAGGTCTCCGGCCCTGCGCCACGTGATCACGCACCTGATCACCCCGCTGCTGATGTGCATCGGCATGGGACTCGCGTACATGGGGGCGTTCGTCACCCCGGAGCCCCACCACCTGCCCGTCGCCGTCGTCGGCTCCGGCCCGCAGGCGAAGGTGTTCGCGCAGACCGTCAAGGACGAAGCGGGGGACAGGCTCGACGTCCGCACGGTCGCCACCCGCTCCGAGGCCGTCGGCCTGCTCGACTCCCGTGACATCACGGGCGCCTACGTGCCCAGCGCGAAGACGCCGGAGCTGGTGGTCGCCAGCGCCGCCTCCGACATGGACGCCACGGCCGTCGAGAAGGTCTTCACGCCCATCGCCGCCGGGCAGGGCGTCCCGCTCAAGGTCACCGACGTGGCCGCACCGGTCGACGACGACCCCACCGGGCAGGGCCTGTTCTTCCTGCTGATCGCGCTGAGCATCGGCTCCTACGCCTCCGTCGCCGCGCTCGGTGCCGCCGGCGCCGGCCTGCCCATGCGGCTGCGCGCCCTGCTGGCCCTCGGCGTCTCCGCCGTCGTCAGCGGCATCGGCGCGCTGCTCGCCGGACCGGTCTTCCACCTCGCCCACCACGACCTCGCGGGCCTGTGGGGGATGGCCTGGCTCTACTCCGCGGGCATCCTGTTCGTCGGCGTCGGCCTGCACACCTTCCTCAAGCGCTGGACCACCCTCGCCATGATGGTGCTGTTCGTCATGCTCAACTTCACCAGCTCCGGCGGTCTGTTCCGGCCCGACCTGCAGAACGGCTTCTTCGGCACCCTGCACGCCTTCTGGAACGGCGCCGGATTCGTCGAGGGCGCCCGCAGCCTCCTGTACTTCCACAGCGACGGTCTGTCCCGCAACGTATGGACGCTCATCGTGTGGCTGCTGCTGGGTCTCGCCGTCACGGCGATCGCCGCCGCCCACGAGCGGGCGCGAGGCCGGGCCGAGACACCCGTGACCGCCGCCGCACCGGTCCGCGTGGCCGAGGAGCAGAAGGCCGAACCGAAGGATGAGGAGAAGGCCGAGGAGGAAGCGGAGGAAGAGATCGAGGAGACGGTCGGCGTCTGACGCGTTGCGGTAGTGTGGGCGCCCGGCCGTGGAAGCTCCCGGCCACCGAAGACCGAGGAGGTGAGACCCATTACCGCAGTGTCAGGTCGGGTGCTCACACCTCGAGTCGACGCGGGCCGCCGGCAGTAGGCGACCGCGAGAGCGCCCTTCGACTTACCGAAAGGCTCTCGGCTTTCATGCCTCCCTTGTCTCCTTCTCCTTCCTCCCTGCCGTCGCCCTCCCCCCGCGAATCGGTCGTCGCCGCGCTGCGCGCCGCGGGATGTGTCTTCGCCGAGGACGAGGCGGAGTTGATCCTGGCCGCCGCGCGCACGCCGGAGGAACTGGCCACCCTGGTCGACCGCCGGGCCGGCGGGCTGCCCCTCGAACTCGTCGTCGGCTGGGCCGAGTTCCGGGGGCTGCGCATCGCCGTGGAACCCGGCGTGTTCGTGCCCCGCCGCCGTACCGAGTTCCTCGTCGAACAGGCCCTCGCCCAGGCCCCCGACGCATCCGTCGTCGTGGACCTGTGCTGCGGCTCGGGCGCCGTCGGCGCGGCCCTGGCCACGGCGCTCGGCCAGGTCGAGCTGCACGCCGCCGACATCGATCCGGCCGCGGTGCGCTGCGCCCGCCGCAATGTCGGCGCCGTCGGCGGCCGGGTCCACGAGGGCGACCTGTTCGCGGCGCTGCCGGACGAGCTGCGCGGCCGGATCGACATCCTCGCCGCCAATGTGCCCTACGTTCCCACCGGCGAGGTCGGCCTGCTGCCCGCCGAGGCCCGCGACCACGAACCGCTGGTCGCGCTCGACGGCGGCGCGGACGGCCTCGACGTCCTGCGCCGGGTCGCCGCCGAAGCACCCCGCTGGCTCGCCCCGGGCGGCTGCCTCCTGGTCGAGACGAGCGAACGGCAGGCAGCGGCGGCCGTCGACGCCTTCACCCCTGGAGGGTTGACGGTACGCCTGGCGGCCTCCGAGGAGCTGTACGCCCATGTCGTGATCGGCGTCCGCCCCTGAACTCGCCTTTGCGGACCGGGCACCGCTCCCGGTCAGGCGGAAGGGGTGAGCTGTTCGCGCACCCATGCCGGATCGGGGTTGGTGTGCGGCCGGCCCGCCACGACGACGGTCGGTACGGTCTCGTTGCCGTCGTTGGCCTCCCGCACCGCCGCCGCGGCCGCCGGGTCGCGCCAGATGTCGACCCAGTACAACTGACGGGCGCTGCGGCCCAGTCGGAGGCGCAGTCGCAGACAGTACGTGCAGCCGGGGCGCCAGAAGACGACCGGCCGGCCGTCGACCGCGCTGCGGCGTTGTGCCTCCGGCCAACCGATGGACCGCGGGAAAACCAGAGGCGAGTTCACGCCCGCGAACACCACGAACACCAGCAGGAAGGCCACAGCGGCGGCCGGGCTGCCTCTGAAGAGCAGCCAGGCCGCGACGACCGAGCCGCCGAGCAGCAGCACAAGCGGCAAGAACCAAGGACGCGTCATGACAACGCAGGCTATCGGTGCCTCAGGTCGTCGCGCCGCTGCCCGACGGGCCCGGGAACGGTGCGTGCTCGCGCCAGTCCCTGTTGCCGGGGCCCCGGAACCTGTCGTGCCCGTCGCCGTGCCCCCTGCGGTCGAAGGTTCCGGAGATCGCGCGGGTCGCGGTCCGGGTGCCGTCGGAGGAGCGGGTGCCGGCCAGCAGGGCCGTCTCACCCTGCTTGAGGGCGCCGGCGCCCGAACCCTTCGTGCCGTCACGGAACACGGTGGTGTCGGAGTTCACGGTCCAGGTCCAGTTGGCGCCGTCGTCGCTCTTGAGCGTGACCTGGTCGCCGGTGACCTTCTCGACGGTGCCGCGCTGCCAGATCCGTACGACCCACTTGCCGGTGTCCTGGTCCTTGACCGTCGTCTCGCCGTGCACACCCATGCCGCCGAAGCCGAAACCGAACCAGGGACCGGCACCGTGCCGGCCGCCGGGGCGGTCCGGCGACGGGGAGGCGGACCCGGACGCGGAGGGCGTGGCGCTCTGGCCGGAGCCGCCCGAGGTGGCGGCGTAGGCGACCGTGCCGCCGAGGGCCATTACGGCGACCGTGGCCGCCGCGGCCACGGCACGCGCCCGGCGGGAGCGGCGCCGCCACGGCCCCGGCTCGTGGTCCGGGCCGCCCGGACCGGTCATCACTTCCATGTCCGGGGTCGTCCCGAAGCGCCCGTCAGGGGGCTCGCCCCCGGCAGTGGGTTCCTGCTCCGGCTCGTGCATCACGGCTCGCTCCCCTCGCACACGGCAGCGGCATCTGCATGCCATGCCTTGCTGTGATTGTCGAATGCGGGCGATAAGGAACCCGTAATCACCAGCTGTGAGAGAGCCCGGCGCCCGGGCCGCCCTGGTCGGTCAGCCCGGCTTCTGCACGCGCGCGATGAGCAGCGCCACGTCGTCGGAGTTGTCGGGCTGGTGCAGGGTGCGCAGCAGGAGGTCGCAGACCTCCTCCAGGGGGCGGTCGGGGCCTTCGAGGAGGGAGAGCAGGGCGTCCAGGCGCTCGTCGAGCGGGTGCTGCCGGGTTTCCACCAGCCCGTCGGTGTAGAACACGAGACGGTCGCCGGGCTCCAGGTCGACCGTGGTGGTGGAGAAGGCGACCCCGCCCACGCCCAGCGGTACGCCCGTCGGCAGCTCCAGCAGCTCCGGGGGATGCCCGGGCCGCAGCCGGGCCGGCGGGAGGTGCCCGGCATTCGCGATCCGGCACTGCCGCAGCTGCGGGTCGTGGACGGCGTACACACAGGTCGCGATCGAGTGGTCCAGGCCCTCGGTGATCTTGTCGAGGTGTTCGAGGAGCCGGGCCGGATCGAGGTCGAGGGAGGCGAGGGTGTTGGTCGCGGTACGCAGCCGGCCCATGGTCGCGGCCGCGTTGATGCCGCTGCCCATCACATCGCCCACCACCAGCGCCGTCTTGCCGCCGTCCAGCGGGATCACGTCGAACCAGTCGCCGCCGACCTCGCTGGTGGCCCCCGCGGGCTGGTAGCGGGAGGCGACCTCGAGGCCCCCGGTCACCGGCGGGTGGCTGGGCAGCAGGCTGCGCTGGAGGGTGAGGGCGGTGTCACGGGCGTTCTGGTACCAGCGGGCGTTGTCGATCTGCACGGCCGCACGGGAGGCCAGCTCACGGGCGAGCAGCAGGTCGTCCTCGCTGAACGGCTCCGGGTTGTGCGTGCGCTTGAGGTCCACGGCGCCGAGCACCTCGCCGCGGGCGATCAGCGGCACCGCCAGATACGAGTGGACACCCGCCTCGGCCAGCAGCTCCGCCGCCTCGGGGGAGCGGGCGATGCGCGGCAGGTCCGCGGGCGCGACCTCCGCCACCATCACCGGCCGGCCGGTGCGCACGCACTCGGTCACCAGGCGGTCGGGGCCGTACCGGGTCACCTGCCCGGGCGGATCGGCCGCCCGCAGTGCCTGAGGGGCGCCGGCCGCCTGCACGGCGAGGGCCCGGATCACCGCCGGTTCCGTGGGGCCCAGGCTGCTGCGTCTGCCCGCCACCACCGCCTCCAGCAGATCCACGGCGGCTATGTCGGCGAGCTCCGGCACGGCGACGTCGGCCAGTTCGCGGGCGGTGCGGTCCAGCTCCAGGGTGGTGCCGATGCGGGCGGAGGCGTCCGCGATGACCTGCAGCCTCCGGCGTGCGGACTCCGCCTCGACGCTCGCCCGGTGCTGCTCGGTGATGTCCACGACCGAACCGGCCACGCCCAGCACGGTCCCGACAGCGTCCTCCAGCCGGTACAGCGAGAGCGACCAGGCACGCTCCTCGTCCGGACCGGCCGCGGTCCGCCCGGTCGCCTTCTGAGCGACGAGGGGACGCCCGGTCTCCAGCACATGACGCGCCGCGCTCTCGATGGCCTCGACGTCGAGGTGCGGCAGGACCTCACCGATCGACCGGCCGATGTGCTCCTGCGCGGTGATCCCGTCGAGCCGCTCCAGGGCCGGATTGACCGACACGTACCGCAGATCGGTGTCGAGGACGGCCAGCCCGATCGGGGACTGCGCGATCATCCGGGTGGACAGCGCCACGTCCCGCTCCAGCTGCCGCACAGTCGACCGGTCGGCGCACAGCCCCAGCGCGTAGACATCGCCGTGGTCGTCCAGCAGGCGCATGTTGCGGAACTCCACCAGGCGCGTGCTGCCGTCCTTGCGCCGAATGGGGAAGGCCCCGGCCCAGCTCTGGCCGGTGACCATGACATCGGCGAACAGTTTGACCACCAGGTCGAGATGCTGCTCGTGCACCATGAGCCGGGCCGCGTACTGGCCGAGGGCCTCCTGCGCCGGATAGCCGAACAGCTCCTCGGCCTGCGGGCTCCACAGCACGACGCGGCCCTCGGCATCCAGGACCACCGAGGCCACGCGCAGTACGTCGAGCAGCCCGCTCGGCCGTACCGACTCCTCGCCCTCGGCCACCGGAAACCCAGGTGCACTCATTCCACGCACCGCCTTCGCCCGTTCACGCGGCACGCCGTCCCCCGTGCCGACTCCCCATGTTCTACCGCGCTCAACCGCCTGTGTGACGACCCCGTCGCCCACCTCCACCATCCCTCAACACCAGGGGGGCGTCCCCCGGAGCCGTGACGACAGTACCCGTACGGACCGTCACCGGACCGACAGCTCCCGTTACCGAATTGGTCTGTACATGACTACATCCTGAGGCCAGACTGTCCGCCGAGCACGCCCCCCATCGAGGAGCCCCGCATGCCCCTGCGCGCCCGGCAACGTTGTCACGCGGCCCTGACCGCGGCCCTCGCCCTCGCGGCCGCCGCCGTCCTGTCCGCCGCTCCGCCCGCGTCGGCGGCCGACACCTGGACGGAAGTGGGCTCGGACCGCGCCGATCCGCTGACCGAGAGCCAGGGCCTGACCTCCGTCGAGGTCCCGGCGAACAGCCCCAACCGGTACACCGGCATCGGCACGATCCCCGCCGGCGTCTCCAGCCGCGGCTGGAACCACGTCGGCGACCCCGACGCGTCCTACAACGGCTACTACGTCGAGCCCTACCAGGCCGACTCGGGCAGCGCGAAGATGTTCCGCGTGCAGGCCCCGGGCGGGGCCTGGTCGGAGTACGTCCACACGCTCAGCTCCGGCGAGGCACTCAACAACTCCTGGGTCGCCATCTCGCCCGACGGACAGTGGATGCTGACCGGGGAGTACGGCACCATGAGCCGCTTCCTGGTGTTCCCGACCCCGGGTGCCAACGCGAGCACCTCGCCCTCGGCCAACCTCCCGCAGGCCTCCACCGTCAACCTCGACCACGCCGTCCGCGACGTACAGGGCTGCGACTTCTCCGGCCCGACGACGCTGCTGTGCTCCTCCGACGACCCGGCCGGAACGCTCTTCGGCATCACCAAGCCGCTTCTCCAGGTCGACCTGTCCGCGCAGCCGAACGGCACGTCCGACGTCTCGGGCCATGTCACCGCCCTGCGGCAGCTTCCGCTGCGCAGCTCCTGCTCGGGCACCTTCGAGGTCGAGGGCATCGACTACGACCGCCGGGACGGCACCCTGCGCGTGATTGTCGTGTCGCCGGGCTTCTGCGTCCTGACGGACAGCAAGACGTACCGCTTCAAGCGGAGCTGAGCCTCTCGCTGGTCCGGTGCGGCCAGTGGTGCTTTTCTGGGGGTGTGGCGTGGTTCGCGGGGAACTCGCGGTACCGCGCCACAGCCACGAGAGGAGCGGTCACGATGGATCGTCAGCGCTCGCACGAGGAGCCGGTCTCCCTCGAGATCAGCGGATGCAGCAAGGAGGACGCCCGGATCGTGTTCGACGCGCTGTGCGCGTGCTTCGAGTCCGACCGGGGCCCGGACGAGGTGCCGGAGCAGCTCCATGAGACCCGGCCGATGGTGTGGCTCGGCACGTTCGAGGTCACCGACGCGCATCAGTGCCCGGCACCGAGGCGGCTGTCGTCCTCCGTCGAGGTCGACGCACAGGGTGGGTACTGGGCGATCGAGCGGCTGCGCAGCACGCTGGATCCCCTGTTCACGGTGCGTGATCTTTCCTCGGCGTCGGGGGACCAGGAGCGGGAGTTGCACGTCATTCTTGAGAGTCGGTGAGGTTTTCGTCTGCGGCGCTGTGGGGGCTGGGCGGGCCCACGCGGCGGAGCCGCACATCAATACAGCCCCGCGCCCCTATAGGGGGGTTGCCGAGCCGCTGGTCAGCAGGCGCAGCACGGCTTGCCTGTAGATGGCGTGGACCCTGGGCAGGTCTGTGAGGCAGGCTCGCTCGTCCGTGCCGTGCAGGCTCTCGTAACGCACGCCGAAGCCTGCCGTCGCCGGGATGCCTTCCGCCGCCAGCAGGTTCCCGATGTTCGAGGGGCCCGCGGTCTTCGTGCGGACCGCCAGGCCCGCACGCTCGGCTGCGTCGAGAAGTGCGGCAGCGGGCTGCTGGTTCTCGGTCAGGCGGTACGGCGGCCAGGAGGCCATCGGGGTGATCACGGTCGGCCTGGGGCCGGGAAGCAGCGCGTCCAGCTCGGCGACAGCTCCGTGCACCAGAGCCTCGGCCGTGTCGGCGCCGAAGGCCGGGGTCGTGCGGATGTCGACGCCCAGTTCGCACAGGCCGGGCACCACGGAGAAGCCCTCGCCGCCGTGACAGGAGGTCACCGTCAGTTTCGGCGGCAGGGGGAACTCGCCCTCGGCGGCCGGGAGTTCGGCCTCCTCCAGCAGTTGTACCAGCCGCGCCGCCCGGGAGACGGCGCCGGGCGCCGTGCTTCTCGATCCGGAGTGCCCCGACTCCGCGTGCACCGCGATCGTGGCCCGCCACAGCCCCCGCCCGCCGACCACCACCTCGTCCGGGCCGGGGTACCCGATCATCACCCCTGCCGGGCGCACCGCAGCCGCGTCCGCGAGATAGGCCCGGGCCCCGCCGAACCCGCCGGTGTGCTCGTCGGCGTCCAGCAGCACCGCGAGGCCGCCGCTCAGCTCCTCCGCCCGGGCGTGCAGCTCCGCCGCGATCCGGCAGAACATCGCCGCCGCCAGCTTGGAATCGGCCGCCCCGCGCCCCCGCAGCCACCCGTTCACGACGTCCCCGCAGTCCGGCGGGAACGACCAGGCACTCTCGTCGCCGTAGGGGGCGGTGTCCACGCAGGCGTCCAGCGCCCACCACGGCCCCGGCCGGGCACCCGCCACCTCCACCAGCAGGGCGACCGGCCGGCCCTCATGGTCGTAGAGGCTGCGATACGGCAGGTCGCGGGCGCCGAGCCAGTCCTGGAGGACGGCGAGGACGGGACCGTGGTCGTCGATCCCGGCCCGGCTCGGGCGGCGGATCAGTGCCTGCGCGAGCTCGACCACCTCGATGTCTTCGGGGCTCATGAGGCCACTGTGCCCGGAGGTGGTCCCTGTCACCCCTCTCCGCTTATGCAACTAGTTGCAAAACATGGGCGGGGTCCTCTACAACAGAGGCACGACACCGCGCATGGAGGGGCCTGATGAGCCGTTACCCGCATCTGCTGAACCCGCTCGACCTGGGCTTCACCACGCTGCCCAACCGCGTCCTCATGGGCTCCATGCACGTCGGCCTGGAGGAGGCCGAGCGCGGTTTCGAGCGCATGGCGGAGTTCTACGCCGCCCGGGCGCGCGGGGGAGTGGGTCTCATCGTCACCGGCGGTATCGCCCCCAACGACGAGGGGCGCCCGTACGAGGGCGGCGCCAAGCTCACCACCGACGCGGAGGCCGAGCAGCACCGGCAGATCACCGAGGCCGTGCACCGCGAGGGCGGCCGGATCGCCCTGCAGATCCTGCACTTCGGCCGGTACGCCTACCACCAGGACCTGGTCGCCCCGAGCCCCCTCCAGGCGCCGATCAGCCCCTTCCCGCCCCGCGAGCTCGCCGACGCCGACGTCGAGCGGACCATCGACGACTACGCCCGCGCCGCCCGCCTCGCCAGGCAGGCCGGCTATGACGGTGTCGAGATCATGGGCTCCGAGGGCTACCTCATCAACGAGTTCATCGCCGCCGGGACCAACCGGCGCACCGACCGCTGGGGCGGCTCGTACGAGAACCGCATGCGCTTCCCCGTCGAGATCGTGCGGCGGGTGCGCGAGGCGGTCGGCGAGGACTTCATCATCGTCTACCGGCTGTCCATGCTGGACCTGGTCCCCGGCGGCTCCACCCTCGACGAGGTGATCACCCTCGCCAAGGCCGTCGAAGCAGCCGGTGCGACGATCATCAACACCGGTATCGGCTGGCACGAGGCCCGCATCCCCACCATCGCCACCTCCGTGCCGCGCGGCGCCTACACCTGGGTCACCAAGAAGCTCATGGGCGAGGTGTCCGTCCCGCTCGTGACCACCAACCGCATCAACACCCCGGAAGTGGCCGAGCAGTTGCTCGCCGAGGGGTATGCGGACATGGTCTCCATGGCCCGTCCGATGCTCGCCGACCCCGACTTCGTCAACAAGGCCGCCGAAGGCAAGCCGGAGGCCATCAACACCTGCATCGGCTGCAACCAGGCCTGCCTCGACCACACCTTCAGCCTCAAGATCACCTCCTGCCTGGTCAACCCGCGCGCCTGCCACGAGACCGAACTGGTCCTCTCACCCACCCGGTTGAAGAAGCGCGTCGCCGTCGTGGGTGCCGGACCGGCCGGTCTCGCCTGCGCGGTGTCGGCGGCCGAGCGCGGCCACGAGGTCACCCTGTACGACGCCGCGAGCGAGGTCGGCGGCCAGCTCAACGTGGCCCGCAAGGTCCCCGGCAAGCAGGAGTTCGACGAGACCCTGCGCTACTTCCGCCACCAGCTCGACGCGCACGGCGTGGACGTGCGCCTCAACACGCTGGTGGAAGCAGCGGACTTGGCGGGCTACGACGAGGTCGTCGTCGCCACCGGTGTCACCCCGCGCACCCCCGACATCCCGGGCATCGACCACCCGAGCGTCGTCGGCTACCTCGACGTGCTGCGCGACGACGCCCCCGTCGGCGACCGGGTGGCCATCCTCGGCGCGGGCGGCATCGGCTTCGACGTCGCCGAGTTCCTCACCGACGGCGGGGACAAGGCGAGCGAGGACCCCGAGACGTACTTCCGCCAGTGGGGCGTCGACATGGACTACCGGGCGCCCGGCGGACTCACCGCCCCCGAGCGGCCCGCCGCGCCGCGCACCGTCCACCTGCTGCAGCGCAAGACCAGCAAGGTCGGCGCGGGCCTGGGCAAGACCACCGGCTGGATCCACCGCGCCGAGCTCAAGCACCGGGGCGTCACCATGGTCCCGGGCGTCCGCTACGACCGCATCGACGACGCCGGACTGCACGTCACCGTCGGCGAGGAGAGCACGGTCCTGCCGGTCGACACGATCGTGCTGTGCACCGGCCAGGAACCGCGCCGCGGCCTGTACGAGGAACTGGTCGCCGCCGGAGTCGCCGCGCATCTGATCGGCGGTGCCGACGTGGCCGCCGAACTGGACGCCAAACGTGCCATCAAGCAGGGCACGGAGCTGGCCGCGGCCCTCTAGGGGGCCTGCGGCCGTCCCTAGGATGACTCCATGTCACTCCCGCACGCGATCCTCACCGCCCTGCTCGAAAAGCCGTCCTCGGGGCTTGAGCTGACCCGCCGGTTCGACAAGTCGATCGGCTACTTCTGGTCGGCGACGCATCAGCAGATCTATCGCGAGCTGGGAAGGCTGGAGGCCGAAGGACACATCCGGGCGCTGCCGTCCGAGCAGCCGGCCCGCGGGCAGAAGAAGAGCTATGAGGTCCTGCCCGCGGGCCGCGCCGAACTGGCCCGCTGGACGGCCGCGTCCCAGGATCCGAAGCCACACCGCGATGTGATGCTGCTGCGGCTGCGGGCGGCGGCCGTGGTGGGCACCGCCGGCCTCGAGGCCGACCTTCGCCGCCATCTCGACCTGCACCGGCTGCAGTTGGCCGAGTACCAGGAGATCGAGCAGCGCGACTTCCCGCCCGGCAAGGACGCCCCCCAGGACCGGCTGCGGCACCTGGTGCTGCGAGCCGGTATCGACCTGGAGACCTTCTGGACGCGGTGGCTCACACACGCCCTGGAGGAACTCGCCGAACTGCCCGGTGCCGAACCGGCGTGAGCTCTACGGCCCGTGGGCAAGCCGCCTTCAGAGCCGGTTCGGCCGGGCACGCCGGCGCAGGTACCAGCCCGTGGCGATGACGCCCGTGCCCACGAGCGCGGCTCCCACCCCGACCGTCAGCGGGCCGTAGTCCTGGACGGCGCCACCGACACCGCCCCTGACGCCGAGCGAGGGCGAGGGCCTGGTGGTGGCCGAGATGGTGGCGGTGGGCGTGGTGGTGGGCTTCGCGGTGGGAGTGGGGGTGGCACCGGAGACGACGACGGTCTGGGTGCCCGCGGTGCTGCCGTTCGAGCAGACCACCGTCACGGTGTACGTGCCGGGGCTCACGTTCGACCAGGCCGCCGACTGCAGAGCGGCGGTGCCCGTCAGCGTCATCTGACGGGCCGGCTGGCTGCTGCTGAGCAGCGTGGCGGTGCCGAACCCGCTGCTTGTGCGCAAAGAGCACGCGCTCGTGGTCACCGACACAGTGGACCCGCTGGTGCTCACGGAGATCCCCGTCCCCTGCGCCGCGGCCGGCACGGCGGCCAGGGCGAGTGGGAGCGCGGCGGCGGCCACCGCGGTCAGCGCGGAGCGAACGACTGGCTGAGAGTTGCGCATTGGACTGCCCTCCGACGGCACGGTTGGCGGTACATCCCTTGCGCCGCCGAAGGTCGGGAAACGCCCGTGCCCCCTCAGGGGCAGCCAACGTCCCCGCGGCCCGGCCCGCATGCCGACCGCCTCCGGGCAGGTGACGGATTCCCCCGTCCGGCCCATGCCGCGGGGCCGTCACCCGTCGTCAGCCGCCGGTCGCCCCGGTGGTCACCGTCCGCTCCACCGAGAAGCCGCCCCAGGTGCCGTCGGGCAGTCTGGCCCGGATCCGCACGCGGTGGCGCACGCCGGCATCCCGGCCCACGTAGAAGGAGTACGACGCCTGGTCGCGCGGCGCGTCCCCGCCGTAGACCAGGGAGGTGGCCACCCGGCCGTCGAGGCTGACCTGGTACTCCGTCACCACGACGTCGGTGCGGGGCGGGACCCAGCGCAGGTCGAGGTAGTACGCCCCTGCGGCACTGTGGCTCGTCGCCCGGAAGGCCGTGGGCGCCGTGCCGCGCCCGTCGTCGGTGCCCGGTGTGGTGAGGCGGACGGTGGCGCCGGGAGGCGAGAGGTTGTCGGCCGCGTCGCGGGCACGGACGGTGAAGACGTAGCGGGCGCCCGGCCGCAGCCCGGTGACCACGGTCGCCGTCTGTGCCCCGCCCACACTGTGGATCTTGGCGGTGCCCTGGTAGACGTCGTAGGACACCACGGCCCGGTCGTCCCTCGACGCGGACCAGGACAGCTCGACGGCCCTGCTGCCGACCGGCCGGCCGCGCACCCCTCCCGGGCGGGTCGGGGCCGTGTCGTCCGTCGCCACGGCCGCCGGCGTCGCCGCCCGCACCTGGCGGCCGGGCGGCCCGAGCCGGCCCTCGGTGTCGCGGGCCCGCACGGTGAAGACGTACGAGGTGGACGGCCTGAGCCTGGTGACGTCCACCATGTGCTGGGAACCGGGCACTTCCTCGACCTCGGTGGTGCCGCGATACACCTCGTAGGCGCTGACGCGGGGATTCGCGGACACCGCGTTCCACATCACGTGGACGCTGGTCGAACTGCCCGCCGCCGCGGTGACTCCGGTGGGGGCCGCCGGCAGTTCACCCTCGTCGTCCCCGGCGCCGCTCCGGCCGCAGGATCCGACCAGGGCCAGCGCGGCGCAGAGCGCGAGGGATCGGTACACGAGCGCGGTGTCGCGACGCACGGCTCTGCCTCCCCGAACGACCCGATGCTATTGGTACGGACCAATATGGTGTGACTGACGTGATTGCATCAAGGGGGTGATGGCGGGGCGGCGGCATGGGCGACGGCGTTGCAGACCGCCCGCCGGAGTTACGTATGCTGAAGGTCCTCGCGGCTGAACTCTCCCTGAGGGCTGGTGAGTTCATGCCGGTGGCGCGGGCCGCTGTCGTCGCTGTTCCCGCGCCGGACGCGGGTGGCCGGGCCGCCGGAGCCGACACGGGCTCGGGCGTCCGGCCCCCTGCCGGACGTCCTGTGACACGCCACGCCGTGGCCTGCCTGGAGCCGTGCGCCGCCCCGTCCGCCTACGGTGGCCCCATGATCGCTACGGCGCCGGACCGGGCTGAATGCCCGTCAGTGCCCCTTAGGGAAAGGGCTTCTCGTGGTGCGTGTCCAGTCGCTGACCCTGGTCGTGGCCGGCGCCGCTCTACTCGTCCCGCCGGCGCTGTCCGACACCGCGGCCCGCGGCCGGGCGGAGCCGGTGGCCTGGCGCGAGGGCGATGTCCGTGCCGCGGATCTGCTGGCCGAGGTGCGTGACTGCGCCCAGATCTCCCACGGCCGCTTCCGCAGTGACGCCGGCAGACCGGCATCGATTGCGGTGTGCGGCACCCGGCGGGCCGTCTTCTGGAAGGCCGACATGGACATCGACTGCGACGGACAGCCCGGACCACGCTGCAACCGCAGCACCGATCCCTCGTTTTCGCAGGCCACCGCCTATCAGCAGTCCGACGGGCGCTATCTGAGCGCCGAACGCCTCCCGTACATCGTCGTGCCGGCCCCGAGCCGCGTCTGGGACCCCCTCGACGACGGCGTCCGCGGCGGATCGGTCGCCGCCGTCGTCTACCGGGGCCGTGTGCAGTACGCGGTCGTGGGCGACATCGGCCCCGAAGGCATCATCGGCGAGGCGTCCTACGCCACCGCCAAGGGCCTCGGCATTCGCCCGGGCCCGAACGGCGGCGGCGCGCCCTCCGGCGTCACCTACATCGTCTTCAAGTACTCGCAGGTCAAACCCATCGAAAGCCATGCCGCGGCCGTCGCGGTGGGGCGGCGGCTGGCGCAGCAGTTCGTAGGTGGCGGATGAGCGCCCGGGGCGTCGTCAGACGGCCGCCCACCCGTTGTCGACCGGCAGGATCACGCCGTTGACGTTGCTCGCCGCGTCCGAGGCGAGGAACACGATCGCGGCAGCCTGCTCCTCCGGCTGGGACACGCGCCCCACATTGCCCATGTAGGGGCCGAGGGCCGCCGGCCCGTGCGCGCTCGCGTCGATGTCGGGGATCATCCCCGTGGCGGTCCCGCCGGGGGCGATGGCGTTGGTGCGGATGCCCTGGTTGCGGTACATCACGGCGAGGGACTTGGTCAGGCCCACCACTCCGTGCTTCGAGGCCGTGTACGCCGCGCCCGCGGCGCTGCCCCGGATACCGGCCTCGGAGGCGGTGTTCACGATCGCGCCCCTGCCCGCCTCCAGCATGTGCGGCAGCACGGCCCGGGTGAGCAGGAAGGGGGCCGTGAGATTGACCCGTATGACCCGCTCCCACTCGGCGTCGTCCACGTCCGCCGGCGCCGACATCCGGTCCATGATCCCGGCGTTGTTCACCAGGACGTCCACGCCGCCGAAGCGCTCCACGGCCGTTCGGACCACGTGGTCGACGACGGCCTGCTCGCTCAGGTCGCCCACGACGGCGACCGCGGCGCCGCCCGTCTGCTCGATCTCCTCGACGACCGCGTCCGCGCCCTCGGCGTTGAGGTCGGCGACCACGACCCGCGCCCCCTGCGCCGCGAAGGCCCGAGCGGCGGCGCGCCCGATGCCCGAGCCCGCTCCGGTGACGATGACGCTGCGCCCGTCGAGTCCACTGGCCATGAGGTGCTCCTGTCCACGCGTACGAGGACCCGCGCAGATGCCCGCGAGCCCGGTGTGCGCACACCCTACGACTTAATGTCTGTGAGTGACATAAACGGGTGGGGGAGAATTCCGGGAGAGTGATCACCGGAGCCGGAGGGACACATGACCGCAGCCCGCGGACGCACGGGACGACCGCCCCTGACCGAGGAGCGCAAGGCCGAGATCCGGCTGGAGATCGCCCGGGCAGCGGTGGACCTCTTCGTCGCCCAGGGCGTCGCGGCGACCACCGGCGAGCAGATCGGGCAGGCCGTCGGTGTCTCCGCGCGCACCGTGTGGCGCTACTTCCCCAGCAAGGAGGCCTGCGTACGGCCGCTGTTCACGGCCGGCATCGGCATGATCGCCGCCCGACTGCGGGAATGGGCGACCGGACAGCCCCTGGAGGACGTCTTCGCGCCGGAGCTGACCGCGGACCTCGGTGTCGTCGCCGGGCCCGAGCGCGGGGCCGTCGGCGCGCTGGTACGGCTGACCCGCACCGAGCCGGACCTGCGCGCCGTCTGGCTCCAGACCTACGACGAGGCGGAACCGGTGTTCGCCCGCGCCCTCGCCGAGCGCGCCGGGCTGCCGGCGGACGACCTGCGGCCGGCCATTCAGGCAGCGATGTTCAACGCGGCCCTGCGCGCGGCCGTCGAGCACTACGCCTGGCGCACCGCGGACGCGGAGCCGGACCGCGCGACGGCGGAAGCCGAGCTGACGGCAACCATGCGCTCGGCCCTCGCCGTCGCCGCGGCGGGACTCGGGTAGGAGAGCTTCCCGGACCCTGCGGTGGGTTCAGGCCTTCCGGTAGGTGTACGCCTCTGCCGCTGCCGCCTCCACGGCCGCGAGGTCGGCGCCCGTCGCCGCCGTGACCACCGCGGCCACCGCGCCCTCCACGAACGGGGCGTCCACCAGGCGTGTCCGGTCGGGGAGTTCGTCGCCCTCGGCGAGCAGCGCCTTCACCGTGAGCACGGCACTGCCGAGGTCGGTGAGCACGGCGACCCCCGCACCCCGGTCCACGGACGCGGCCGCGGCGGCGATCAGCTCCGCGCTCGTGCCGAGCCCGCCGCCCTCGGTGCCGCCCGCCGCGGCGACCGGCACCGAGACCCCGCCGCCCGCGAGCCCCTTCGCCAACTCGGCGACGGAGGCGGCCACTTCGGCGCTGTGCGACACCAGAACGATCCCGACCTGTTTCCCGTCACTCACCGTCGGCCTCCGCGAGAGCGGCGACGAGCAGCGCCGACGAGGTGGCACCGGGATCCTGGTGCCCGATGCTGCGCTCTCCGAGATAACTGGCCCTGCCCTTGCGGGCCTGCAACGGTGTGGTGGCGAGGGCGCCCTCTTCGGCGGCGGTACGGGCCGCGGCGAACCCGCCGTCGTCGAGCGCGTCCACGGCCGGCACCAGCGCGTCGATCATCGTCTTGTCGCCCGGCGCGGCGCCGCCGAGCGTCATGACCGCCTCCACCCCGGCCCGCAGCGCCTCGGCGAACTGCGCCTCGCTGACCTCACCGGCGTCCCCGAGCGCCTTGCCCGTACGGCGCAGCAGCGTGCCGTAGAGGGGCCCGGACGCGCCGCCGACGGTCGAGATCAGCTGCCGCCCGGCCAGCGTCAGGACCGCACCGGGCGTGTCCGGCGCCTCCTTCTCCAGCGTCGCGGCCACGGCCCGGAACCCGCGCTGCAGATTGCTGCCGTGGTCGGCGTCCCCGATGGGCGAGTCGAGGGCGGTGAGCCGTTCCGCCTCGCGGTCCACTGAGGCGGCGGTCGCCGTCATCCAACGGCGGAAGAAGTCGGCGTCGAGCACTGGATCTCCTTGCGTGGTAGGTAGGTTGACACCTGGCCCGCCGGTCTACATGCCCCAGCGCAGCCCGGGTGTCCTCACCGGCGCGTCCCACAGCCGCAGCAGCTCCTCGTCGATCTGGCACAGGGTGACCGAGGCACCGGCCATGTCGAGCGAGGTGACGTAGTTGCCCACCAGCGTCCGGGCGACCGCGACCCCGCGCTCGGTGAGCACCCGCTGCACCTCGGCGTTGAACCCGTACAGCTCCAGCAGCGGCGTCGCACCCATGCCGTTGACCAGGACGAGTACCGGATTGCGCGGGGGCATGTCCTCCAGGATCGCGTTCACCGCGAACTCGGCGATCTCACCCGAGGTCATCATCGCCCGCCGCTCCCGGCCGGGCTCGCCATGGATGCCGATGCCCAACTCCAGCTCGCCCGCGGGCAGATCGAAGGTGGGGCTGCCCTTGGCGGGCGTGGTGCAGGCGCTGAGCGCGACGCCGAAGCTGCGGGAGTTCTCGTTGACCTGCCGGCCGATCGCCTCCACCCGCTCCAGCGGCTGCCCCTCGTCCGCCGCGGCACCCGCGATCTTCTCCACGAACAGCGTGCCGCCGACGCCGCGCCGCCCGGCCGTGTAGAGGCTGTCGGTGACCGCCACGTCGTCGTTGACCAGCACCTTGGCGACCTGGATGCCCTCGTCCTCGGCGAGCTCGGCCGCCATGTCGAAGTTCAGTACGTCGCCGGTGTAGTTCTTCACGATGAACAGCACGCCCGCCCCGCTGTCCACGGCAGCCGCGGCGCGCGCCATCTGATCGGGAACCGGCGAGGTGAACACCTCACCCGGACAGGCCGCCGACAGCATGCCGGGCCCCACGAACCCGCCGTGCAGCGGCTCGTGCCCCGAGCCGCCCCCGGAGATCAGGGCGACCTTCCCGGCGACCGGGGCGTCCCGCCGCACGATCACCCGGTTCTCCACGTCGACGGTCAGCTCGGGATGGGCGGCCGCCATGCCCCGCAGGGCGTCCGCGACCACGCTCTCCGGCACATTGATCAACATCTTCACGGGTACCTCCGGGGGAGAGTGGCAGATGGGCTCTTGGCCTGGGTCAGTGCAGGTCAGTGCAGGTTTTTCCGGTTGTCGATCGTGGCGCTTCGTGGCGCTCGGAAGCGGGTTTTGACGGTGCGGATGCTGACTTCATGCTGACTTTCATGGCGGGTCGTCAGGTAGCGGTGGTCGGTTGTGAACGTGGCAGCGGGAGTGCCCCTGTCGGCAGTATCGACCTTGCGGTAGTGAAGGTCACGCGTGCACGTGCGGCTTTTGCATGGCTCCACCCGTTGGGGCCGCCGGCTTGCGCGGACCTTTGTAAGTGAAGGCGGGCTTGATCGTGCAGTCCACAACTCGACGTATGGCACTTCCGGAGACGGCTGCAGTGTCTTGGTTGTGAGGTTCGGTGGCTATCGGGCCAGAGAGAGCAGGATCGGCCGGAGGGCTCTGACAGGTTGGTTCCGTCTCGGACTGAACCCGGCGTACAGCCTGACTCGTCTGCCGCCCCGCATTTCTGCAGGTCAGAGGCCATGTTTACTGACTAAACAAACCCTCGGGGTCGAATCCGGGTCGAATCCGGGCTTTAGGTATCGTCGTTTCTGTCTGCCGCCCATGTGGCATATCCGGGCATTCCGGGTGTCGAATGCGGTCCAGTGTCGCTCTGTAGCAGACATCTCGGATGCTGATGCACTCGGAAGTACATGTACGAGGTGTCCTCAAGTGGCTCCGGTGTGCTGAGTCGTTGATCCGTCGGGAGTGTGCGGCGAGGGATTCCAGGATCTCGTCGGCGGTCCTCGCCTGGACGAAGGGCTCCGGGTCCGCACTCCAAGGCCTGATCCAGGCACGTACGTCCCGCTCCAGCGCGGCGACGCGGCGATGGGTCGCGCGGCGGAGCTTGCGGTTGGTCAGCTCGACGAACCATCGCTCGACGAGGTTGAGCCAGGATGCGCTGGTGGGGTGAAGTGCAGGTGGAAGCGTGGGTGGCGCAGCAGCCACTTGTGCACGGCTGGGGCTCTTGGGGTGACGTCGTCGCAGGCCAGGTCAGGTCCAAGCCCGGTGGGACGGCCCTGTCGATAGCTTTGCGGGACTCCAGGAACCCCCGGTGGTGGTGTTGGCCATCAGCGATCCACTGGACAGCTCCGGCGCTGCGAACAGGCTGGTGGTGCCGTGGCGGGCGTAGTCGTGGCTCATCCTGGCCGTGGTGGTGGGCAGGGCGGGGAGGATCGGCGCGGGGCGGTCGATGGCCTGCATCTTGCTCTTCTCGTCCACGCACGGCCCCAGCGCGCGTTCATCCGGCCTGTGGATGCTCGGATGGTAGCGGCACCTGCCCCGGGAGGGCTGCCGCGACCCTCGCTGCCGTATCACGTAGCCAGATGTGCGCGGCATCGCGGGCGTGGACCGGGTGCCACCACAGGGCCTCCCGGAGGGGGACGGCCTCATAGGGCGGCTCGATGATCCGCACCGGGGCGACGCTTCGAAAGCGCTCGGCGAGGAGCTTCTGGACGAGGGCGATGCGGTGGGTGCCCGCGACCAGGAAGGGCAGTGCCTGGAAGCTGTCCACGGACACCTCGACCCTCGGTTCGATGCCGAGCATGCCGAGCTGGCGGACGGCCGGGGCGTCGTAGTGACCCAGGGCAGCCGGGTCAGGTCCTTCCGGGTGAGATGTTCGCCGACCTCGGTGTTGTCCTCGGCGACGAGGAAGACCCACTGGTCCTCGTAGAGCTCGGTGGCCGGGAAGTCGCTGATGATGCCGTGCGGCATGAGCAGGCCGTCGGTGGTACTCAGGATCGTGGCGGCGTTCTCGACCATGCCGGGCGGGGTCTGGGTGAAGCGCAGCCGGATGCCGGGAGTCCTGTGGTGAAGGGCGCGGGCGAGCGCGGCCCCGAAGACGGCGACCGCGTAGTCGGAGGCCGCCAGGGTGAAATCGTGCTCCTCGCGTCGGGACTTGCGAGCGCACGAGCCCGGAGACGGCCGACTGCTCGACGTACTTGGAGGCGTCCTCGCCGTAGTAGACCGTGAGCTTGAAATTGGGCTCCGCGGTCTGCGGATCGTAGATCCCCGAGAGCAGGACCGCGCCGGCCAGGTTCTCCGCGTCGGCCCCACCGTCACCGGCCAAGTACGACGCCGCGTTCGTGGCGCCGGCCGAATGGCCCATCAGCACGATCCGGTCCGGGTCTCCCCATCACGGACGGGACATGACCTGGCCGCCAGCGACCGTCGGACTCACGCGATCATTCCCACCGATCGCGAGAACGGCGCAGCCTTGGACGCCGGTCTGTAGTGGACATTCAGGTGTCGGATGCATTCGGAAGTACATGTACGGCGTGTCTTCTTGTCGACCCGCTCTGGCTGAACTCGATAACCGATGGTGCGCCCACCGCGAGCGCTCGGCGGGCCGCAGCCACAGGGACGACCGTGCTGGCGGCCTTGCTGGACAGGCCGGCTGCTTGCGGCCTGCGCCGTCCTCACTCAGCCGGTGGCCGGGGACTCCACGCGGATCACGCTCCAGTCGACTTCCGGGGTGGGCACGGCCGCCTGCTCCAATGCGGCTCCATGGCCCAGCAATTCGCGAGCGATCTCCCCGACGGCCCACGTGGGCGTGTTCGCGGCGAGGACCCGGCCCTCGCTGGTGATCACCACCGCTTCACCGCCCAGGTGCTTGAGTGAGGGGGCGACGAGCTGCTCGAAGGCGGCCACCGGGACATCGGCCCCGACGACCCCCGCGAACTCACCGTCCACTGTCAGGGGCCGTGTGAAGGTCAGGATGTAGAGGCCGGCGCAGTGCAGATCGACGTACGGACCCATGACCGTGCCGTGGCCTTCGTCGCGGGGGATCACGAACCAGGGCTTGAGGGTGTAGTCGTAGAAGCTCTCACTTCGCGGATCCAGGTTCAGCCGCAGGGGCCGGGAGTCCTGGTCTCCGGTGCGCTGCCACCACTCGAGGTGGAAGGCGACATCGACGAGCGCGTCGGGTGTCATGACCACACCGGTGCCGTTGAACAGCTCGCCCTGCTCGCGCAGCAGGTCCTGGATCGTCGGCCGCACGGCGGCGAGGTCGCTCGTCCCGGGATGCCTGCCCTTCCGGCCGGCCGTGCTCAGGTGTTCACGTGCCTCGGCCTCCAGGACGGCCAGCGCCGAGAAGACGGATTCCACCGCGTCCCGGATGGATTCGCTGCACCGGACGATGCCGGTGGCTGGGGTGCTGGTCATCACTGTGCTCCGTCAAGGAGGGCGGCGCGGGGGGCGCCAACGGGTCAGGCATCGGTCAACCGTAGGTGTGTGCGTACCAGATGGCGAGCGCCGGTGATGGTGTGTTCCTCGGCGAGGCGGCGCGCCTCCGCGGCGTCTCCGGCCATGACGGCCACCAGGATCTCGTGATGCTGGTCGGCGAAGGCGGACGCGTCGGGCCCGTCGCCGTCCGGCAGCCACAGCAGCGGCCCGAGTTCCGCCTGCAGGCGGACCTCCAGCCGTGTCAGCCGGACGGACTGCGTGGCCACGGCCAACTCGATGTGGAAACGGGCGTCGGCCTTGCGCCGTTCGGCGGGGGACTCGGCCTTGCGCAGGGCCGTGACCAGGCGGTCCAGGCTCATCGCCAGGTCCGAGGGGGCCCGTTCGGCGGCGAAACGGGCCACGGTCCCCGAAACGGCGAACTGCTCGTCGCCGAGATCGCGCAGCTCCGAGATGCCCAGTTCCCTCAGACGGGCCTGGTGGATCCTGGTGAGTCCCTCCTCCGGGCTGCGGATGAAACTCCCGCCGTTACGGCCGCGCCGCGTCTCGACGAGTCCCTGCTCGCGCAGCATGGCCAGGGCCTCGCGGACGGTGCCGTTGGCGACACCGAGCTGGCAGGCGAGGTCACTTTCGCTGGGAAGCTGTTCCCCCTCGGCCATCAGCCCGATGGTGACCGCCTCGGCGATCCGGCGGATCACCATGTCCGCCCGTCCGGAGTCGCTCAGGGGCGCGAAGACGGCGCTCATCACCGGCGAGCGGCCCTCCACTGCCGCCACGGCCCCCTCCTCAAAGGTCAAAGTCCGTAACGAGAGATCGTTTCCAGCCTAACAGTCAAACCGTTGTCCTTTGAACTCCAATGTAGTAGGTTTTCGCGCATTCGACATGCCGGACCCCTCCCGGTCCTCGTCGGCCTCCCCCACGGCCCCGGTCCTGCCGACACCCCGCTCAGCAGCGTGTTTCCCTCAAGGAGCCCGTCGATGAACGACGCCACGCAGTCTCCGCCGTCCCCTGCAGACGCCGACGCCCAGCGACTTGCCGCTCTCGGTTACGAGTCCGAGTTCAAGCGGGACATGAGCCTGTGGGCGAACTTCTCGCTGGGGTTCACCTATCTCTCGCCGGTCGTCGGCGTGTACACCCTGTTCGCGGCCTCCCTGATGGCGGGCGGCCCGCCGATGATCTGGGCCTTCGTCATCGCGGGCGTCGGCCAGCTGCTGGTGGCCCTGGTCTTCAGCGAGGTCGTCGCCGAATTCCCGGTGGCCGGCGGGGTGTACCCGTGGGCCCGGCGGCTGTGGGGCCGCAAATGGGGCTGGATGACCGGCTGGATCTACCTCCTCGCCCTGCTCTCCACCATCTCGGCGGTCGCATACGGCGCCGGACCGTACGTGGCCGCGGTGTTCGGCTTCGCCTCCAGCACCACCACGACGATCCTCTGCGCACTGGGACTGCTCCTGCTCGCCACGGTCATCAACTTCGGCGGCACCAAGGTGCTCTCCGCCGTCGCCGTGTTCGGCTTCGTGGCCGAGATCGTCGGGGCCGTCGTGGTGGGTGCCTGGCTGCTGATCGCCAACCGTCACCACGGACTGGGCGTGCTGTTCGACAGCTTCGGTTCCCAGGGCAGCCACTCGTACCTCTACGCCTTTGCGGCCGCCTCGCTCATCGGCGTCTTCCAGTACTACGGCTTCGAGGCGTGCGGCGACGTGGCCGAGGAGGTCCCGAACCCCGGCAGGCGGATCCCGACCTCGATGCGGCGCACCATCTACATCGGCGGTGCCGCCGCGACCGCGGTGTGCCTTGCCCTCATCCTCTCCGTCAGCGACTTCGGCGCGGTGATCTCGGGCAAGGACGCCGACCCGGTGACCACCGTGCTCACCGACGCCTTCGGCAGCGGCGGTGCCCGCGCCGTCCTGGTCGTCGTCCTGCTCTCCTTCATCTCCTGCGCGATGAGTCTGCAGGCGGCGGCCAGCCGGCTGACCTACTCCTTCGCCCGGGACCGGATGATCGTCGGCAGCCGAGTGCTGGCGGCGTTCTCCGAGCGGCTGCGGGTGCCGCCATACGCCCTGCTGCTCGCGGCGCTCCTTCCCGGGCTGATCATCGTGGGGTCCGCGTACTCCGCCGACGCCCTGGTGAAGATCATCTCCTTCTCCACCCTCGGCATCTACCTCGCCTTCCAGATGGTTGTTCTCGCCTCCCTGCGGGCGCGGCTGCGCGGCTGGCGGCCTTCCGGCGAGTACCGGCTGGAGCGGTGGGGACTTCCGGTCACCATCGGCGCCCTGGTCTACGGCGTCGTCGCGCTCGTCAACATGAGCTGGCCGCGCACGCCCGGCACGCCCTGGTACGACAACTACATCGTGCTGGTCAGCGGCGCCGTCGTAGTGGGCGTGGGCGCCCTGTACATGGCCGTCGCCAAGCCGCACGAGCGGGGAGACGCCCCGGCGGGGGACGCGCTGGCCGCTCCGGACGCGCACGAGCCGTCCTCGTCGCCCGCCTCCGTCTGAGCACGCAGACCCGGCTTTCCCTTCCCACCGTCGCGCGCGACGCGACGCCGAGATTCGAAGGTGGAACGAACATGTCCCCAACCCTGCCCACGAAGGCGCTTGTCGACGGCTCGTGGCTGGACGGCGCCGCGGGCAGCTTCCCGGTGCACTCCCCGCAGTCCGGTGAGCTGATCGCCGAGGTGACCCGCTGCGACGCCCAGGACATCGCCCGCGTTGTGTCCGCCGCCCGCCGGGCCCAGCCCGGATGGGCCGCCACGCCCCTCATCGAACGGGTCAAGATCCTGCGCCGGGTCCATGCGCTCTTCGCCGAGCGCGCGGAGGACGTCGCCCGAGTGCTGACGCTGGAGATCGGCAAGACCGTCGCGGAGGCCCGCGAGGAGGTCATCGAGTACGCGGCCCCCGCCTGGCAGAAGGCCGGTGAGGAGGTCCTGCGCCACCGGGGCCTGTCGTTCCCCTCCACCCAGGAGCAGACCAACAACAAGCGGCTGGTCATGAACTACCGCCCGCTCGGCGTCGTCGGCGTCGTGACCCCGTACAACTTCCCCACCGACATCTCCTCGATCGCGCTGGCGCACATCGTCGCGGCCGGCAACACGGCCGTCTGGAAGCCCTCGGAGTACGCCCCGATCAGCTGCAACCTCGTAGCGGAGATCTTCACCGAGGCCGGCCTGCCCGACGGCGTGATCAACGTCGTGCACGGGCTCGGCGACGTCGGAGCCGCCCTCGTCGACCACCCGGGCGTCGACGGCCTGTTCTTCACCGGGTCGACCGCCACCGGCGAACGCATCGCCCGCGCCGCCGCCCTCCGCCCGCACCTGCTCGAACTCGGCGGCGACGGCCCCTTCATGATCCTCCCCGACGCGGACATCGACGCCGCCGTCGATGCCGCTGTCAACGGCTGCTTCTACTTCGCCGGACAGGTCTGCACCTCGGCGGAACGGCTCCTCGTCCATGAGGACGTCCACGACGAGTTCGTCACCAAGCTGACCGCCCGCGCCGCCCAACTCCGCGTCGGCGACCCGGCGTTGGAAGACACCGACATGGGCCCCGTCCGCAACGAGGCCACCCTCCGGCGCATCGCCGAACATGTGGCGGACGCCCGCGACAGGGGAGCGGACGTCGTCCAGTTCGGCAAGGAGGAAGGCCTGTTCTTCCCGGCCACGATCCTCACCGGCGTCACGCCCGAGATGCGCATCGCCCAGGAGGAGACCTTCGGCCCGGTCGCCCCCGTCATCAAGGTCTCCTCGGTGCAGGAGGCCGTGGAGATCGCCAACTCCAGCGACCTCGGCCTGATCGCATCCCTGTGGACCCGGGACCTGGCCACCGCCTGGCGGGTGGGGGAGGCCCTGCAGCACGGCACGGTCAACATCAATGAGACCAGCAACTACTGGGACCAGCTCGCCCCGTTCGGCGGCACCGGCAAGAGCGGCGTCGGCCGTGAACTCTCCGGCTGGTTCCTCGACACTTTCACCGAGTCCAAGCTGCTCGTCTTCGACCTGGGCGACGGCGAACTGCGCTACGACCGGCGTGCCGAAGGGGGCTGGTGACCATGAGGAAGCCCCGTCTCGCCACTGTTCTCGCGGCCACTGCCTGCGCGGTCCTCGTCGCCGGTGTCTCCGTGGCGCAGGCCGGCGACAGAACAGCGGGTCACCGTGGCGGCCCCGCCGTCTTCACACTGATCGAGCACGCCGACACAGACACGGTCGTCGACCTCGGACCGCACGGAGACAGCCTGGGCGACACCCTGGCCTTCGGAAACCCCGTGTTCGACACGGCTGGACACCGGGTCGGCAGCGACCAGGGCTCCTGCGTCCGCACCAAGGTCGGCACGGCATGGGAGTGCAACTGGACGACGACGCTGAACGGCGGATCGATCGTCGTCCAAGGGCCGTTCTACGACGCGGCCGACTCCACGCTCGCGATCACCGGCGGAACGGGCATGTGGCGCACGGCGCGCGGGCAGATGCACCTGCACGCCCGTGACGCCAAGGGCAGCGCGTACGACTTCACGTTCGCGGTGGAGCGCTGACCGGCCCATGGCGGCAACGCTTTACCTCTCTTTCTGAATGTCATGGACGGTGAGGGCGGTGGGTGTACCGCTTGCCTGGCTGATACGGCGTCAGGATCTGCGTCTGCGGGTGCTGGCCGGACGCGGCGGCCCGGACCGGGACGTGGTCTGGGCGCACAGCATCGAACTCGTCGACCCGGCACCGTGGTTGGCCGGTGGTGAGCTGCTGCTCACCACCGGGCTCAGGCTGACGGCGGACTCGGCCGCCTGCGAGAACTATGTCGGCCGCCTGGTGAAGGCCGGGGTGGCCGCCGTCGGCTTCGGGGTCGGACTGTCGCACGAGCAGGTGCCCGAGGCGCTCGTCGGCGCGGCCGAGGAGGCAGGGCTGCCACTCCTGGAAGTGCCGCTTCCCACCCCGTTCGTGGCCGTCACCAAGGCGGTCATGGAACGCCTGGCCGAGCAGCAGTACGAGGGCGTCGTACGGGCCTCACGCATCCAGCCGCAGATGACCCGCGCCGCGCTGCACGGCGGGGCCCAGGCGGTGGTGCGGGAGCTGGCCGTCTCCACCGGCACGTCCGTTGTCCTCCTGGACCATGACGGCAAGGTGCGCGCGACCCATCCGCCCGACGCCGCGGCGCCCGAGGCCGCACTCCGTTCCCCGGAGCAGGCGGTGGCGTCGGTCAGCAGCGGCCAGGACGGAGTGGTCGCCGTGCAGCAGGTCCGCGTCGGACCGCGTGCCCACGGCCGGCTGGTCCTGGCCGCTGACCGGGCCCTCACACCGGTCGACCACCTCCTGCTCGGGCACGCCGCCTCACTGGCAGCCCTGGAGGCGGAGAAGCCCCAGCGGCTGCGCGAGGAGCAGAACCGCGTAAACGCGCTGTTCCTGCGGTTGCTGCTGGACGGCTCGGTCACCGCATCGGCCGCCCTGGACCACCTCACCGAGGCGGGTTTCCCCGTGCGCGACGGCATCCGCGTCCTCGTCCTGCGCGGCGGCAGCCCCCGTCGGGCCCTTCAGGCCGTGGGGACGGAACTGGCCGAGCGCGGTCTGCCTCTGTTCGGCCGCGGGCACGGCGGGTGCGCGGCGGTGCTGCTGCCGGCCGGCCACGCGGTCACGGCGCAGACAGTTACGGACGGCGCACGGGCCTGGCTCAGGTCGCGCACCTGGGCCGGGCTGAGCGCCGTCCACGACCTGGCCGACGGACCCGCGGCGCTGTCCGAAGCCCTGAACGCCGCGTCGGTCGCCGAGGCCCGCGACAGCCTGGCCGTCGTGTCCTTCGAGTCCCTGGCGGGTCGGCTGCTCGCCGCCACCCCGGAGACGAGAAGAATCCTCGCGACGCTGGCCAAGGCGCAGCTGGCTCCCCTCGCCGCGTACGACACCGCACACGGCACCGACCTGCTCGTCTCGCTGCGTACCTTCCTGGAGCACAACGGCGGCTGGGAGGCGGCCTCGGCGGCCCTCGGCGTGCACCGGCACACCCTGCGCAGCCGCATGGAGCGGGTGCGGAGCCTGCTCGGCGCGGACCTGGACTCGGCGCACGTGCGCGCCGAACTCCTGCTGGCGTTGTCCGCCTGGCAGGCGTCCGCCGGCAGCGACCGAACCGGCTGACGGAAGGTCACCCGGCCGAGGACACCTCCTTGGCGATGGCCTCTCCCAGGATGGCCAACCCCTCCTGCAGCAGGGCGTCGGAGATCGACAGGGGTGGCAGGAACCGCAGCACGTTGCCGTAGCTGCCGGCGGTCAGGACCAGCAGCCCGTCTGCGTGGCAGCGCCGGGCCACCCGGGCGGCGAGGTCGGGAGCGGGCACCCGGTCGCCCTCGGGTTCGACCAACTCGATCGCGATCATGGCACCCCGGCCCCGTACGTCACCGATCACGTCGTGCGCGTCGGCGAGCTCGCCCAGATGCTCCAGCATGGTGTCGCCGATCTCCCGGGCCCGCTCCAGCAGATCGTGCGCCTCGATCTCCTCGAAGACACCCAGCGCCGCCTCGCAGGCCACCGGATTGCCGCTGAAGGTCCCGCCCAGACCGCCCGCCGCAACCGCGTCCATCAGCTCGGCCCGGCCGGTCACCGCGCCCAGCGGGAGTCCACCGGCGAGTCCCTTGGCGGTCGTGATCAGGTCGGGCTGGATGCCCTCGTGTTCGCAGGCGAACATCCGGCCGGTACGGGCGATGCCGGCCTGGATCTCGTCGACGACGAGCAGGATGCCGCGGGCCCGGCAGATATTGGCGACGCTGGTCAGGAATCCGGGAGCCGGGACGACGAAGCCGCCCTCGCCCTGGATCGGCTCGACCAGGACAGCGGCCACGTTTTCCGCTCCCACCTGGCGGTCGAGCAGGTCGGCAAGCGCATACGCCGCCTCCTCGGCGCACCGGGCGGGGCCGGTGGGCCAGCGGTACGGATATGCCATCGGGGCGCGGTGGACCTCGGGCGCGAAGGGGCCGAAGCCCTGCTTGTAGGGCTTGTTCTTGGCGGTGAGGCTCATCGTGAGCAGCGTGCGGCCGTGGAAGGCGTGGTCGAAGACGACGATGCCGGGACGGCCGGTGGCGGCACGGGCGATCTTGACGGCGTTCTCCACGGCCTCGGCACCGGAGTTGACGAGGATCGTGCGCTTCTCGCCGGGCACGGGGGTCAGTTCGTTCAGCTTCTCGCACACGTCCAGGTAGGACTCGTACGGATTGACCAGGAAGCAGGTGTGGGTGAAGCGGCGCAGCTGCGCGGCCGCGCGCTCCGCCACCGCCGGGGCGGAGTTGCCGACCGTGGTCACGGCGATGCCGCTGCCGAAGTCGATGAAGGAATTGCCGTCCGCGTCGACGATCACTCCGCCGCCGGCCGCCGCCACGAACACGGGCAGGACGGCGCCGACACCGGCCGGCACCACCGTCCGCTGACGGGCCAGCAGTTCACGGGAGCGCGGGCCGGGGATCTCGCTGACGACCCGCCGGACCTGCGCGAGGTCGGGGCCGCCGGCCGGCTGGGATGCACGGGGCATGAAACGTCCTCCGGGTTTACGGGGTTGGGAGCGCCGAGCCAAACACGGGCGGGGGACGCAGAACATGGACGGAAGGGCGTGTTCCGGGCGCGTGCGGCGGGACATCTCGTCCAGCGCGATCCGGGTCTCACATCAACGAACTGGTTCGTTTGACCGATGCCGCAGAGCGATGCCGCCGTAAAGCGAGCCATCCAGTTCGTCTGATCGGAGTCGTGCCGGGGCCTGGGGGTGCCCCGGCAGTCCGGGGCTCACCACCGCGGGCCCCGCACCATTGACGGATCGGCGTGCCGGGACAGCCCAGGACGGGCCGTTTCGTCCAATGCGCCGGGGCCGTGGACCCCCGCACAATGACGGCCTCACCCAGCCCGCCGCGCCCTGGGGCTCCAGCGGCGTACCAGGACCTCCCGGAAGGAGTGCCGATGCGATCCACCGCAGGCAGCAGCACAGGGCGGGCCGGAGCGGTCCGGCAGGTCCGGACGCTGCGCCATCTCGTCGCGGGGGAGTGGCGGACCGGCGACGGCGAGGACGTCGTTGACCTCAACCCGGCACGCCCCCGTGAGACCGTGGCAGTCGGATGGCTGGCTCAGGACCACGAACTCGACCAGGCCGTCGAGTCCGCCCGGGACGCCTTCCTCCGCTGGGCCGCCACCCCGCCCCAGGCCCGCGGCCGCATCCTCGATCGCGCCGGCGAGGTCATCGACACTCACGCGGAGCGGTGGGGCGAGGAACTGGCATGGGAGGAGGGCAAGACCCGGGCCGAGGGTATCGGTGAGGTACGCCGGGCCGCGGAGATCTTCCGCTACTACGCCGGGGAGGGATCCCGCCCGGTCGGCGAGGTCTTCGCCTCGCCCCGCCCCGGCGAGCAGATCCATGTGATCCATCGGCCGGTCGGCGTTGTGGCGGTGGTGACACCGTTCAACTTCCCCATCGCGATCCCGGCCTGGAAGATCGCCCCCGCGCTCGCCTACGGCAACACCGTCGTGTGGAAGCCTGCGAGCCTGGTGCCGCTGCTCGCCATGCGCTTGGCCGAGGCGCTGGTCGAGGCCGGGCTGCCGGACTGTGTCCTCTCCCTGCTCATCGGAAGCGGCAGCCTCGGCGGCCGGCTGGTCCAACACCCGGGCGTCGACGCGGTCACCTTCACCGGCTCGACCTCGGTGGGACGCGGTCTGATCGCTGCCTGTGGGCGGCTGGCCCGGCCCGTCCAGACCGAGATGGGCGGCAAGAACGCGGCCGTGGTGCTCGCCGACGCCGATCTCGACCTCGCCGTACAGGAGGTGCTGGCCGGCGCCTTCCGGTCCGCGGGGCAGAAGTGCACCGCGACCTCCCGGCTCATCGTGCAGGAGCCCGTCGCCGACGAGTTCCTCGACCGGCTCACCAAGCGGGTCGCCGCCCTGCGGGTCGGCGATCCGCTGGAGGAGACCACCGAGATGGGGCCTGTCGTCTCGATCCAGGCCCGGGACGACATCCAGCAGGCCGTGGACGCCGCAGCCGAACGCCCCGGCGTCGACATCCTCACAGGCGGCCGCCGCTACGACGACGACCGCATGGGCGGAGCCTTCGTCCAGCCCACCGTGGTCGAACTGGCCGACGACGACCCGCTCTGGCGCGAGGAGCTGTTCGGCCCCGTCCTCGCCGTCCGCCGTGCCCCGGACGTCCGGGCAGCACTCGCCCTCGCCGACGACAGCGACTTCGGCCTCTCCGCGGCCCTCTTCACCGACGATCTGCGGGCCGTCACCGCCGCGATGGACCACATGGACGTAGGCGTGCTGCACATCAATTCCGAGACGGCGGGCGCCGATCCGCATGTGCCGTTCGGCGGCGTCAAGCAGAGCGCGTACGGACCGAAGGAACAGGGCCGCGCGGCACGTGAGTTCTTCACCCGCTCCAAGACGGTGTACCTGCGCAGCTCCGGAGGACCGACGCCGTGACGACGCCCTCGACGCTGCCGCTGAGCGGCGTGCTCGTCGCCGATTTCGGCCGCGTGCTCGCCGCGCCGTACGCCACCATGCTCCTCGCCGACCTCGGCGCCGATGTCATCAAGGTCGAGCACCCCGCCGCCGGGGACGACACCCGGGCCTGGGGCCCGCCCCACGCCCACGGCGAGGCCACCTACTTCCTTTCCGTCAACCGCAACAAGCGCTCCCTCGCGCTCGACCTGCGCGACGAGAGGGACCACCGGCGCGCGAGCGAACTGGCGCGCCGCGCCGACGTGCTCTTCGAGAACTTCCGGCCCGGCACCATGCGCCGACACGGGCTCGGCTACGACCAGGTCAGCTCCGGCAACCCGGGCATCGTGTACTGCTCGATCACCGGCTTCGGTGCCGGACCGGGGGCCGCCCTGCCCGGCTACGACCTGCTGATCCAGGCCGTCGGCGGGCTGATGAGCGTCACCGGCCCCGCCCCCGGACAGCCCGTGAAGACCGGCGTGGCCCTCGTCGACGTGCTCACCGGCCTGCACGCGGCGACAGGTGTGCTCGCCGCGCTGCGCCACCGCGACGCGACCGGCGAGGGACAGCACATCGAGATCGACCTGCTCTCCACCCTGCTGTCGAGCCTGGTCAACCAGGCCGCCGGATACACCCTGGCCGGCCGGGTACCGGGCATCCTGGGCAACCGGCACCCCTCCATCGCGCCCTACGAGGTCTACCAGGCCAAGGACCGGCCGCTGGTCGTCGCCGTCGGCAACGACCGCCAGTTCACCGCCCTGTGCCGGGGCCTCGGCGCGCCGGACCTCGCCGACGACCCGCGCTTCGCCACCAACCCCGAACGGGTCACACATGTCGACGAACTCGCCCAGAAGCTGGGCGAGTTGCTCGCTACCCGAACGGCGGCCGAATGGTTCGAGCACCTCACGCCCCTGGGCGTGCCCTGCGGCCCGGTCAACGACCTCGCCCAGGCGTTCGACCTCGCCGAACGCCTCGGCCTCGCGCCTCGGGCCGCGGTCACCGACGACGACGGATCTCCCATGGATCTCGTCGCCAACCCGATCTCCCTGTCCCGCACCCCGCCCCGCTATACCCGCCGCCCACCCCGGCTGGGCGAGCACACCGGCGAGATCGCGGACTGGCTGGACTCCTGACCGACACTCACCCCCTGGAGTACACGATGAGCGGCGCCAAGCCGATGAAGGACCCCCTCGACCTGATCGACCTCGCCTCCATCCTCACCGAGGAGGAACGCGAGATCCAGGCCACCGTCGCCAGGTTCCTCGCCGACCGGGTCCGCCCGCACATCGGCGAGTGGTTCGAGAACGCCTACTTCGCCTGCGAACTCGCCCCGGAACTCGGCAAGTTGGGCGTCCTCGGCATGCACCTCGAAGGCTACGGCTGCGCCGGCACCAACGCGGTCAGCTATGGCCTCGCCTGCCTGGAGCTGGAGGCGGCGGACTCCGGCCTCCGCAGCTTCGTCTCCGTGCAGGGCTCGCTGTCGATGTACTCGATCTGGAAGTGGGGCTCCGAAGAGCAGAAGCAGGAGTGGCTGCCCCGGCTCGCGGCCGGTGAGGCGATCGGCTGCTTCGGCCTGACCGAGCCCGACTTCGGCAGCAACCCCGCCGGGATGCGCACCCGGGCCGTGCGCGACGGCGGCGACTGGATCCTCAACGGTTCCAAGATGTGGATCACCAACGGTGGCATCGCCGACGTGGCCACCGTCTGGGCGCAGACCGAGGACGGCATCCGCGGCTTCCTCGTGCCGCGCGGCGCGCCCGGCTTCACCACCCAGGACATCAAGCAGAAGATGTCACTGCGCGCCTCCGTCACCTCGGAGTTGTACTTCGACAACGTACGGCTGCCCGCCGCGGCGCGGCTGCCGCACGCGGAGGGCCTGCGCGGACCGCTGTCCTGCCTGAACGAGGCCCGCTTCGGCATCCTGTTCGGCGCGGTCGGCGCGGCCCGCGACTCGCTCCAGGCGGCCATCGAGTACGCCGACTCGCGCGTCCAGTTCGGCCGCCTGATCAGCGCCTTCCAGCTCACCCAGAAGAAGCTCGCCGACATGAGCGTCTCGCTGGGCAGCGCCGCCCTGCTCGCCGTCCACCTGGGCCGGCTGAAGGACCAGGGCCGCATCCGCCCCGAACAGATCAGCTTCGGCAAGCTCAACAACGTCCGCGAGGCGCTCGCGATCGCGCGGGAATGCCGTACGGTCCTTGGCGCGAACGGCATCTCCGTGGAGTACGCGCCGCTCCGCCATGCCAACAACCTGGAGTCCGTCCTGACCTACGAGGGCACCAGTGAGATGCACACCCTGGTCATCGGGCAGGCCCTCACCGGCCACGCGGCGTTCCGCTGATGCCCCCACCCCGTCAGGAAGGTGTGTCCCGGCTTCCCGTGCCCGTCGAGCTTCATGGCGAGCGCCTGCCGGACTGGCTCGACGCCGTCCGGCGGGACGACCTGCCCCAGCCTTCGCACCCCCCGTCGCGGGCGCTGAGCGGACAGCCCACGTCACGGCGTGAGCGGGACTCGTGGGCAGGGTTGTCGCGCCGAGCGAGGGGCCTTGTCCGGCGCCGCCGACCGTCTCAGAACATCGCCTGGATGATTCCCACGGTACGGGCCAGGTGCGGCTCGGAGCGGTCGGTGCGGTGGGCGACGGCCAGTTCCACGCGGGCGTCGGCCCCGGTCAGTGGCACGTAGGTGACACCGTCGAGCGTCAGCGCGGTCACCGGTTCGGGCACGACGGCTACGCCGAGGGCGCCGGCCACGAGCGTGACGAGCGTAGAGGTCTCGCCGACCTCGTGGCGAATGTGCGGCTCGACACCGGCGTCCCGCAGGAGGCCCAGTACGACGTCGTACATCACGGAGCGGCGGTCGGCGGAGTGCACGATCAGGTCGGCGCCGGCGAGGTCCGTGACGCGCAGGCGTTTCCGGCGCGCGAGGGAGTGCTCGACCGGTACGGCCACCACCAGCCGGTCCCTGCGCAAGTTCTTCGCCGAACTCGGCCGCCCCGTCAGGCGGTTGAAGAAGGGCGAGGGCACGGTCGGCGTCGGGGACGCCGTACGCGTCGTCGACCCGCTCGGCTTCTTCCACGAGATCGAGCGTGGTGAGCGCCTCATCCAGCGTTACGACCTCCACCGCGGCGCCCAGATCGCCCGCCTCGACCACTTCAACATCTGCACCCCCGACATCCCCGCCGCCTACGCCCACTACAAGTCCCTCGGCTTCGGCTGCTCGGAGACCATCGAGGGCGACGAGCACGAGCTGTACGCCGCCTGGATGTACCGCAAGCAGACCGTCCACGACGTGGCCTTCACCGGTGGCGCGGGCCCCCGCCTGCACCACCTCGGGGTGGCCACCCACGAGTCCCACCAAGTGCTGCGCACCGCCGACATCTTCGGCGCGCTGCACGAGGAGAAGCACATCGAGCGCGGGCCCGGCCGGCACGGTGTCTCCAACGCCTTCTACGTCTACCTGCGCGATCCCGACGGCCACCGGGTGGAGATCTACACCTCCGACTACTACACCGGTGACCCCGACCACGAGACGTACCGGTGGAACGTCCACGACGACCGCCGCCGTGACTTCTGGGGCAACGCGGTCATCGAGTCCTGGTACAAGGAGGCGACGCCGGTCCTCGACCTCGACGGTCGGCAGCAGCCGGTGAGCAGCTCCGTGCTGGACGAGTCCGCCGTACAGGTGGGGGCCGACGGGCTCGGCTGACCTCCCGGCAATGCGGCTGTTCCCGGCCGACCGTGCCATATCCTCGCCACTTCGCCGGAGATGCCGGTAGTGCCACGTGGAAACGCGGAGCGAGATCACAGTGTGGTCGGCGGGAACAAGCTGAATAGTTCGAACGAATTACAGTGCCGAAAAGTCGGCTACGGAGCCGTCCGGTACACACGGTTCTTCGTTTATAATACAGCTATGACGATGAATGGGGACGGCAGGCAGAGCAAGGCGCAGTCGATGAGCGACAAGGCCTATGAGACGCTCCGCGAGGCCATCGTCAGCTGCGAACTGGCGCCGGGGACATGGATCAAGGCGTCCGAGCTGTCGGAGTCGCTCGGCCTGGGTCGGACGCCGACGATGCAGGCGCTGCAGCGCCTGGAGGCGGACGGGTTCGCCCGCCCGGTGAAGCGCAAGGGCTGGCAGGTCACGCCGATGACGCTGCAGAGCGTCCAGGACATCCTCGAAGCCTTCGAGTTGACCGCCCCGTCGCTGGTGGTGCTGATCATCCGCAACGCCACTGACGAGCAGATCGCCACGGCCGCCGAATTGGTGACGACGACGGCACCGGGCGGCCGTCCCGCGTCCGCACTCAATCCTGACATGATGAAGGCAGCGCCGATCCGTTACCTCGTCCAGATTTGCGGAAATCCGGTAATGACGGAAATGACGCTTCCCTTGGCGACGCATGTGGAACGAGTTTTCAGGTTCGGACTGCTGCATGACAATTTCTTGGACCGCACTCACGTCCGCTGGCGCAGCGCCTTCTTCGACGCTTTGGCGGCCCGCGACGAGAAACGTGCACGGGAGGCGGTCCTCAAAGTGATTCACGTTGGTGCGACGGAGATCTACCGGATTCTTCAGGGCGCGGAGTCCATCCGGTCGGTGCCCCTGCACATCGAACGCGCCTCCTGATCAGATCGAGATCCCGCCGTCGACAGGCAGTACGACGCCGGTGACGTATCCCGCTTCGCGGGAGGCGAGGAAGCCCACCGCGGCGCACATCTCGGAAGCCTCGCCGAATCTGCCCAGCGGGATGCCGGCCGCGAGTTCGGCCTTCTTGTCCTCCGGGATGGAGGCGACCATCCGGGTCTCCGCGTTGGGGGAGATCGCGTTGACGGTGACTCCGAAGCGGGCCAGTTCCTTGGCCGCGGTCCTGGTGAATCCGATGATGCCCGCCTTGGCGGTGGCGTAGTTCGCCTGACCGGTGTTGCCGTGCAGACCGGTGTAGGAGGTGACGTTGACGACGCGGCCGTAGCCCCGGGCGCGGAAGTGCGGAACGCAGGCGCGGGTCAGCCGGAAGGTACCGCCGGCGTGGATGGCCAGGACGCTCTCCCAGTCGTCGTCCGTGAGCTTCCACAGGACCTTGTCGCGCAGGATTCCGGCGTTGTTGACGATGACGTCGATCCGGCCGGTCTCGGCGATGACCTGCTCGACGGCCCGGTCGATGTCCTCGGTACTGCTGACGTCACCGGAGATGGCCCGTGCTCCGACCTCGGCCGCGGCCTTGCGGACCTCCTCGCCGTCGTAGTCGATGAGGAAGACGTCGGCACCGGAGTTGGCGAAGAACCGGCCGAGTTCGAGACCGATACCGCGCGCACCGCCGGTCACGATCACGGACTGGCCGGTGAAGTCGAAGGACAGATTCATCGGGAGTTCTCTCCTGGAAAAGAGGGGGCTTCAGGGTTCGTGCGGTCAGAGAAGTTCGATGAGCGTCGCGTTGGCCTGTCCTCCGCCCTCGCACATCGTCTGCAGGCCGTACCGGATGTTCTCGGCGCGCATGTGGTGGAGCATGGTGGTCATCAGCCGGGCCCCCGATCCGCCCAGGGGATGGCCGAGTGCGATGGCACCGCCGCGAGGGTTGACCCGGGCCATGTCCACCTCGAACTCCGCCGCCCATGCGAGCACCACCGACGCGAAGGCCTCGTTGACCTCGAAGACGCCGATCTCGTCCAGGCCGACTCCGGACTTGGCCAGCACCTTGTGCGTCGCCGGGATCGGGCCGGTCAGCATCGGCATCGGTGCGGAACCGGTGACGACCGCCGTGTGGACGCGGGCGAGAGGTGTCAGACCCAGAGCGGCCGCCGCCTCGCTCGTCGTCATCAGCAACGCGGCCGCACCGTCCGAGATCTGCGAGGAGTTGGCGGCGGTGACGCGGCCGTCTTCGCGGAACGCCGGGCGGAGGGTGCTCAGTTTGTCGAGGGTCCCGCCGCGTCGTATGCCCTCGTCCGTCGTCACGATTGTGTCGGCCGCCGTGATGGGTTCGATCTCCGTGGTGAACAGTCCGGCATCCGTGGCGGTGGCCGCGCGCTCGTGCGAGGTCAGCGCGAACTCGTCGAGCTGGGTGCGGGACAGCCCCCACGCGTCGGCGATCATCTCGGCGCCGATCCCCTGGTTGGGGAACTCCGGGCCGTACCGCTTGACATAGCGCTCGCCCAGCGGGTTGCCGGTTGCCGCCGCGGACCCCATGGGAACCCGGGACATGTTCTCCACGCCGCCGACGACGACCACGTTGTAGTAGCCGGCTATGAGTCCTGCGGCTCCGAAGTGCACGGCCTGCTGCGAGGAGCCGCACTGACGGTCGACCGTGGTCCCCGGTACGGACTCGGGCCAGCCCGCTGACAGCACCGCGGTGCGGGCGATGTCGAAGGTCTGCTCCCCGACCTGGCTGACACATCCCCACACGACGTCGTCGACGAGCCCCGGGTGGATTCCCGTGCGTTCGGCGAGGGCCTCGAGGACATGGGCGGACAGGTCGGCCGGGTGGATGGACGACAGCGCACCGCCGCGCTTCCCGACGGGGGTGCGCACGGCGGCGACGATGACGGCGTCGTTCATGATCTGCTCATTCCTTCTCGGTCCTCACCGCAGCTCGCGCCGCAGGATCTTGCCGGCCGGGCTCCTGGGCAGGTCGCCGACGATCTCGACGACACGGGGGTACTTGTACGCCGCCAACCGCTCCTTGCAGAACGAGATGAGGGCGTCCGGACTGGTCGTCCGGCCGGGCTGGAGGGACACGAACGCCTTGACCGTCTGGCCGCGGTATTCGTGGGGGGTGCCGATCACGGCGGCCTCGCGGACGGCGGGGTGGCCGAGGAGGACGTCCTCCACCTCCCGGGGCCACACCTTGTAGCCGGAGGCGATGATCATGTCGCTCTTCCGGCCGACCAGGTAGAACCAGCCGTCTTCGTCCATCAGGCCTATGTCACCGGTGTGGAGCTCGCCGTCGACGAGCTTCTCCGCCGTCTCGGCCGGCTTGTTCCAGTAGCCGGGGGTGATCTGCGGACCGGAGACGACGAGTTCGCCGGTCTCTCCCGGCAGCAGCTCCGTGCCGTTGTCGTCGATGACACGCACGGACGTGTTGAAGACGGGCACGCCGATCGACAGGGCGCCCGTGTCGGGATCGACGGGCGCCGACATCCCCAGGGGCACGGCGTGTGTCGGCGAGGTGGTCTCGGTCATCCCGTAGATGTTGTGGATGTCCATCCCGGTGCGGGCCCGGATCTTGTCGCGCAGCTGAGGTGCGATCGGTGCGCCGCCGGAGTAGACCGCCCGCAGCGACGCGAAGTCTTCCTTGGCCGCCCCGGGGAGTCCGGAGAGATGGTTGAAGGCGGTGATGGCGCCGACGGTGAACGTCGGCCGGTGTTCGCGGATCGCGTCCAGGACGACCCCGCCGTCGAAACGGTGCGCGAGCACGAGTTTCGAGCCGACCACCAGCGAGACGCAGACGTGCCCGACGAGCCCGGTGATGTGGAACAGCGGAGCGATACCGAGGACGACGTCGTCCTGGCTCAGCTTCATCCACTCGCGGTAGGTGTGGGTGTTGAACGCCAGGCCGCCGTGTGTGTTGATCGCCCCCTTCGGCACACCGGTGGTGCCGGAGGTGTACGTCAGGACCGCCGCCTGCCCGGCGGTCACGCTGACCGGTGCCGGCTTGCGGTCACCGTGCCGGGCGAACACGTCCGTCAGCCGGACGGCCCCGGAGACCGCCGGCTGCTCCGCGACGGGGATGACGCGCTCGTCGTCGCGCTTCTGGTCGTCGCGTGCGGAGGCCACGAAGACCTGCCGAACTTCGGTCTGTTCGCCGTCGAGCACCTCACGGGCAACCGACACGTACAGATCGTCAAGGCTCAGCAGGGCCGTCGCGCCGGAGTCCCTGAGCAGGTAGGACAGTTCGCGCGCCTTGTTCATGGGGTTGATGAGAACCGCGATACCACCGGCCTTCCAGGCCGCGAGGAGGCCGACCACGAACGCCGGGTTGTTCTGGGTGTAGAGCGCGATCCGGTCGCCGGTGGCGAAGCCGCCCTCCGTCAGGGCGACCGCCAGGGCGTCCGAGCGCTGGTCGAGGTCCCGGAAGGACACGGCGCCGTCGAAATAGGCGATCGCGGTTCTGTCGGGGAACTTGGACACGGTGGTCGCGAACAGTTCGAGCATCGACTCGGACTCGGGGGTGATCTGCCTCGGGAGATCACCCGGGTACGTGTTCAACCAGGGACGCGCGTTCACCGCACGCCCTCCGGTGCCGCCACGATGTCGTTCCGGAGGACCCCGACGCCCGACACCTCGATCTCGGTCACGTCACCGGGCACGAGGAAACGCGGCGGATTCGCGGCCAGTCCGATACCGCCGGGCGTTCCGGTGGCGATCACGTCGCCGGGGGCCAGGGAGGTGAACCCGGTGATGTACCCCAGAATCGCCGTGAAATCGAAGACGAGCTGATCCAGCGTGGCGTCCTGCAGCAGCTCGCCGTTGACCCGGGTGGTGAGCCGTACCGATCCGAGGTCGTCGAACTCGTCCAGCGTGACCAGGTGGGGACCGAAGGAACCGACGCCGCGGAAGTTCTTGCCGGGCAGCCACTGGCTGTTGTGCAACTGCCAGTCCCGTACGCTCAGGTCGTTGTAGCACGCCAGTCCCGCGATCGCCGCCCGTGCGTCGGCGTCCGTCTCGATCACGGACACATGGCGGCCGATGACGATCGCGACCTCTCCCTCGTAGTCCAGCTGCCTCGTGTTCGGCGGATGGACGACGGGCTGTTCGTGACCGACCTGGGTGTCGGCGAACCGGCTGAAGACGGTGGGGTGTTCGGGCTTGTCGACGTGCCCGGTCTCCTCACGGTGGTCGACGTAGTTGACGCCGACGCACAGGATCTTCGCCGGGTCCGGGACCGGCGGGAGGTACTCGATCTCGGCCAGCGAGTGGGTGGCCGCCCGGCCCGCACTGAGCCGCTCCAGCCGGTCCGTGAGCCCGCGTTCCAGGAGCTCTCGGACCGAGGCGGCCTCTCCGCCGAGAACCTCGACGCCGTCGATGACACCGTCGTCCGCGAGGACGCCGAACGACACCTTGTCGCCGATGCGATATGTGAGCAGCTTCATCGGTGCTTCTCCTCATGGGTTCCGGCGCGCATCCGCGCCGTGTGAATTCACGGCGTTCAGGCCGCGGTCGGCCCGGCGGCGCCCGTGTAGCGGCGGCGGTGGAACACCAGCGGTGTCTCGCCCGGGACCGCATCGAGGTCGGCGACCTCACCGAGGACGATGAAGTGGTCCCCGGCCTCGTGCAGGGTCGTGATCCGGCAGTCGATCCACGCGGCCACTCCCTCCAGCACCGGTGAGCCGGTGACCGGTGCCGGACGCCAGGTCAGGCCGGCGAACTTGTCGGCGCCGCTGGTGGCGAAGGCCTGGGAAACGTGCTGCTGGTTCACGGTCAGCACGTTCGCGCAGAAGGCGCCGGCCTGCCGTATCCGCGGGAAGCTGCTCGACGTCGCCGCGGGCAGAAACCCGACCAGGGGCGGATTCAGCGACACCGAGAGGAAGGTGCCGACGGCCAGCCCGACCGGCTCGCCGCGGTCCATGGCGGTCACCACGACAACGCTGGTGGGCACCGCGGAGAGGACGTCGCGGAAACGGGCGGCTTCCAGGGCTGCCTCACTCCCGGCGGAGCCGCTCGGTGAGGCCGGTGGTGATGTCCATGCCATTGGTGGAGTCCTTTTCCGGTCAGGCGGGACTGTGTCGTCGCTGACGGCGCGCACGGCAGGCAGCACCTCGGCGGCGGACAGTTCCATGTCGCGGCGGCCCAATGCGAGCGGGAGCCCCAGCCCGCTGAAACTCAGGTCCAGCCGGCCGGTCTCGGCCTGGTGGAGCTCCCTGAACCGCTTGATCACAGTGGCGGGAGATCCACAGAGGTAGGGCTGTGCGTACCGGAGCCGTCGGTCTCGGCGAAGTTCTCGGTGAAGTCATCAGGGACGGCGCTGGGGGTTATTACCACGCTGTACAACCTCCTGGGATCGGCTCTCGCCGCCGGACCACGGGTGCCGCGGCCATGCGCGAACCATCCGGCGACGCCCTTGGGGAGCCAACGTGAAAGTAACACAGACATATCTGACTTGAAAATAAACATTTCTATTGACAGTTGTGGAATGTCGTGTTGCGATCTGAAACATGGTTGCTCAGCGGTCAACCGGACGCCCGCGAGCCTGCCGGTCGGAGGACACATGACCGAGTTCGATACCGCCCGCACCGCCGTCATCAACACTCACTGGCAGTACGACATCGTGGCACCCGAGGGGGCCTTCGGGCCGTTCTTCGCCGAGGGCGTGCAGCGGCACGGCGTCATCGCCAAGAACGAGCTGCTCACCCAGGCGGCCCGAGCCGCGGGAGGCTCCGTGATCCACGTCCGGACGGCCTTCCGACCCGACTACGCCGATCTGATCGTCAACTGCCCGCTGCTGGGCCTGGTGGAAGAGCGCAAGGCCCTCGTCGACGGAACGCGCGGCGCGGAACTCATCGAGGAACTCAGCCCCGAGCCCGGCGAGTTGATCATCACCCACACCCGCCTCACCGGCTTCCACGGCACCGAACTCGACGGGATCCTGCGCGGGAAGGGCATCGACACCGTCGTCTTCTCCGGGGTCGCCACCGATCACGTCGTCCAGGGCACCGCCCGCGAGGCGGTCAACCACGGCTACCGCACCCTCATCGTCTCCGACGCGTGCTCGGCGGCCAACGACGAGGCACATCAGGCCGCCCTGGACACCTTCACGCTGCTGGGCGAGATCGTCACCACCGACGACGTCGTGGCCGCCTTCTCCCGCTGAGCCGCGCACACCACGACACCCCCACCGAGACGCAGGAGAAGGCCGATGCCGTCCATCACACCGCCGACCCGCATGCAGTACATCCGCCCCTTCGACCCGGACCGGGCCATCGACACCGGGTTCCCCGGCTACCGCGCACAGTTCCTCTCCCATCTGGAGAGCGCGATCCTGATCAACAGCCACATCGAGGAAGGCGGTTGCGGCCCCGGCCTGCACTACCACCACGTCGACCAGCTGTACTACCTGGTCGAGGGGACCATGAACGTCCAGCTGGGGCACGAGGTCCAGCACATCACCGCCGGCACCCTCGTGTTCATCCCGGCGGGCCTGGCGCACCGCAACTGGAACGACGGGCCGGGCGCCGAGACCCACTTCGAGATGCTCATCCCCGCTCCCGGGCCGATGGCCCAGCTGGCGTACATGGTGGACTCTCCCGACGACGTACCGGCCGCCGACAGCACCGACCACCCCGGTTACACCCGGCGAGTCGATCCCGACGCCCTGGACGAGCCGATGCCGGGTCTCAAGGTGGTCCCTCTGGCCGGCCCCGTGACCGGCGCGCGGCACACCGTCGTCAACTACATGGAAGTCGCTCCCGGCGGGGCCGGGCCGGGCACCCACATCCACGCCTTCGACCAGTACTACCTGGTGCTGGAGGGGGAGCTGACCGTCGAGGTCGCTCTGGAGAAGCATGTCGTCGGCCCCCGCACGCTGGTGGTGCTCCCCGCCGGCGTGCCGCACCGGCAGTACAACGCGGGCACGGTGACGGAGAAGCACATCTCGGTTCTCTCGCCCGCGCCGGAGCCGGTGAAGCCCTGGGACAGCGGTGTGGACTTCAGCGCCAACGGCGACGATGTCTCCGGTCCGCAGTCCGTCTTCGGGGAGATCGGAGCGGGGCGGCCATGACCGAACTGCACGGTGGATACCGGCCGCGCCCGGAGCGCCTGGCGCTGAAGCGGGGCGCGGTGGACTTCTCCGACGACGCCGGAGTGGCGGCGATCATGAAGCTCGTCGCGGGCGCGGAGCTGCCGCCGGTGGGGGAGACCGCCGGCGATCCCTTCGTGGGGATCACGACCGACGGGAAGCCCCTGACCGACCTCTTCACCCTGGCCGACGAGGGTGCCCCGACCGAGCAGGCGGTGCAGAAGGCGCTGGGATATCTGGGCCTGCTCACGTCGGCGCAACAGGCGCTCGGCTCGCTGCCGATCGACGCCACCGAATGGCGGCTGTGGTCCAACGCGTTTCTGACCTTCCCTGAACACGGCCTGCTGTTGCAGGAGTTGCCCGGCCCCGCGCGTGAGGCGGCGCTGTCGGTGATCGAGGCCACCGTCAGCCCCGAAGGCTACGGGCTACTGCGCGAGGCGATGCGGCTCAACGCCGAACTGGGCAAGTTCGTCGGCAAGTATCCGGACACCCTCACCGAGTACTGCTACCGGTTCACCGTGTTCGGCGAGCCGTCGCTCCAGCAGCCGTGGGGCTGGCAGCTGGCGGGTCACCACATCGACCTTCATGCGGTCTTCATCGGCGGCCAGTTGGTGCTCACGCCGACCTTCCTCGGCGTGGAGTTCGGCGGTGAGTCCGTGTTCGCCGACCACCGTGAGCGCGCCCGGGAGTTCATGGAGTCCCTGAGCGCGGCGCAGCGCGACCGGGCCCTGCTGTACGGCTCGGTGCTGTCCGCGGACCTTCCCCCCGAACTGTCCGGCATCGTCGACGGCCGCCACCGCGCGGCAGCGGGCCGGGACAACCGGGTGCTCCCCTACGTAGGGCTGGAGGGCGACCGGCTGACACCGGGCCAGCGAGAGCTGCTGCTGTCCCTCACCGACCCCTACCTGGAGAACCTGCCCCGAGAGCCTCGCGCGCACCGCCGCAACCAGATCGAGCGCTTCCTCGACGACACCCACCTGGGGTGGATCGGGACGTGGGACGCCGGCGCGCCCTTCTACTACCGGGTGCACAGTCCGGTCGTACTGATCGAGTACGACAACCACGCCGGCATCTTCCTCGACAACGACGAACCCGAGCCGTACCACGTGCACACCATCGTGCGCACCCCCAACGGCGGCGACTACGGCAAGGACCTGCTGCGTCAGCACTACGAGCACCAGCACCCGCACACGTGACGGAGCAACGCGTACCAGAAGGAGAACCGCCATGGACGTCGGTTTCCTGTTCAACATCCGCCGTCACCCCGAGGAACAGCGCAGCCTGCAGCAGGTCTACCAGGACCACATCGACGACGTCGTCCACGCCGAACAGCTCGGATTCACCCACGCCTGGGCCGGCGAACACCACTTCGCCTGGGACCAGGCGACGCCCGGACTGTTCCCGGTACTGGCCGCCGTCGCGCAACGGACCAGCAGGATCCGGATCGGCACCCATGTGACCGTGCTGCCCTACCACCATCCGCTCCGGGTCGCCGAGGACGCCGCGGTGCTCGACATCCTCTCCGGGGGCCGGTTCGAACTCACTGTGGGCGCCGGGTCGTTCTACGAGGAGTTCCGCTCCTACGACGTCGATGCCGCCGAGCGTTTCGGGCGGCTCTTCGAAGGGCTGGACGTCATCCTCAAGTGTTTCACTGAGGACGAGTTCAGCCATGACGGCAAGTACTTCACCTTCCCCGGCGTGCGGATGACCACCAAGCCGCTGCAGGAGAGGCTGCCGGTCTGGGTCGCCGCCAGTGGTCCCGTGGGAGTGAAGCGTGTCGCGCGCCGAGGGCTGAACGTCGCCGGCGCTTCCGCGTTCGGTCCGCAGCTCATGGAGCTGTTCGACAGCGAGCTGCGCGCCCACGGGTACGACCCCGCCGACCACGGGTCAGGGTTCCTGTCCATGGTGCACGTCGCCGACGACGAGGACCGGGCGTGGGCCGAGGCCGCCCGCGGAGTCCACCACTGGCTCACCTTCCTCGCCGGCCATGAGTGGGTCGGGCTTGAGTTCACCGGCGGCAGACTCGACGTGCCCGAACCCGGCCAACTGCGCGACTGGGCCGCCGACTCGCCGATCCCGTACCACGTCGGCACGCCCGACCAGGTGGCCGAGTCGCTGCTCCGGCGGGTCCGGTCGGCACGTAACACGAACCTCGCCCTGTCCTTCCGCCAGGTGTTCATGGAAACGGCCGCGGTGCGCCGCTCCATGGACCTGTTCGCCGAACACGTCATGCCCGAACTCCGGGCCTGGCAGCACCCCACAGACACCGCCGCTTCTGACAAATGATCAATGAATGAGGAGACATGTCATGCGTGCTGCAGTAGTGAACAGCTTTGGTGGACCCGAGGTCGTGGAGATCGTGGACACCGAGCTGCCCGAGCCGGCGGCGGGGGAGGTGCGGATCAAGGTGGCCGCGGCCGCGCTGAACCCGTGCGATGTCGCGGCGCGGTCCGGGGCCTACGGGGGAGAGGGCAAGCAGATAGGGCTCGGCTGGGACGTCGCCGGGACGATCGACGCGGTCGGTGAGCAGAGCGACTGGAAGGTCGGCGACAGCGTAGTGGCGCTCTTCTTCGGCCTGGTCAAGACGCTGGGCACCCATGCCGAATACGTCGTCGTCCCCGCGGACGCCGTCGCCAAGGCGCCCACGACGGTGGACTCGGCGCACGCCGCGACTCTGCCGCTGAACACGCTGACCGCGCTCCAGGCCCTGGACCTCCTGGAGTTGACGGAGGGCCAGTCCCTCCTGGTGACCGGCGCCGCGGGCGCGGTCGGCGCGTACGCCGTGCAGCTCGCCGTCCGCCGCGGGCTCGTGGTGACGGGCCAGGCACGGGAAAGCGACGAGGAGTTCGTACGGTCGCTCGGGGCGGCGCATGTCACGAGCGGGGAGCCGAAGAGCGTCGACGGCGTCCTCGACGCGGCGATCCTCGGTGAGCAGGCCCTCGCCTGGGTGCGGGACGGCGGCGCCTACGTCGGCCTCCTGCCGCACCTGCTGCCGCCGGCGGAGCGTGGCGTGCGGATCCACGGCATCGAGGTGAACGCCGACGGGGCGAGCCTGACCGAGCTGGTCCGGCTCGCGGACGAGGGGGCGCTGACCCCGCGGGTGGCCGGGACCTATGCCCTGGAGGACGCGGCCAAGGCGCACGCCCGGTTCGCGGAGGGCGGGGTGCGGGGGCGGTTGGTACTGCTGCCCTCGTAACGCCTGGTCCTCCGCACGCTTGATGGCCGGGCGGATCTTCCGCCCGGCCGGGAATTCGCGCCCGGGACACCGGCCGGGCGCGTGTTTCAGATCGCATCACAGAAAGGTTCGGCCGAACCGGACACAGGAGGACCGTTCTCGCGGTCCTCGCCTTGACAGAGCCGTCTTCACAGATCGAGGTTCCCATGACCACCACTTCAGACCTGCCCGCTGCGGCAGGCGCAGACTCCGCAGCCGCCCGCGACGGGCTGCTCGCCGCCCTGGACGCGATTGCCGACGAGCTCGAAGTCGAAGGCCCGGCGTGTGACGAAGCGGGCAAGCTCACCGATCGCACGATGGAGTTGCTGCGAGACAGCGGCCTCGGCTGGATGTATGTGAGCAAGGACCTGGGGGGCTTGGCGTTGACGCCCAGCGACTCGGCCGAGGTCCTCGAACGCTTCGCCTACATCGACGGGTCGATCAGCTGGACAGGAGGAATCTTCGCGGGCGTCGGCTACCTCACGGCGTTCCTCGACAAAGCCGTCGAGAAGGCACTCCTGGCCGACGGGGTGCCGAACTTCTCCGCGACCGCCTACCCCGCCGGACGCGCCGTCCGGGTCGAGGGCGGCTACCGGCTCACCGCGTCCTACTCGTACTGCAGCGGGCTTCCGAACGCGGACTATGTGCTCTGCAACTCGCTGCTCTTCGACGGCGACCAGCCCGTCCCCGGCCCTCCGTTCATGTTCCTCGTACCGGCCTCGGAGACCACCCTTCGGGGCAACTGGGACACGATCGGGCTCCGCGGCACCGGCTCCGTCGACTTCACCGTGGACGACTACTTCGTTCCGGATCACCACGCGGTCCCGCTGCTTCCCGACACCGCCGCCGGTTTGCTGGCACTGGTTCATCTCGGGCGCCAGACGTGGGCGTCCGGCACCACCCGTCGACTCCTCGACGAGATCGCCGCCTTCGCGAGCCGTGAGCCCAAGCCCGGAGCGACCCGGCTCGCGGACAACCCGGTCTTCCGCACCGAGTACGCGGACTTCGAACTGGCCTACCGCTCCGCTCGCGCATTCGGGGCCGAAGTCTTCGCCGAGGTGGACGCCTCGGTGGCAGGTGGGGAGCCCCTCAGCCGTCGGCAGACCGGTCTGCTCGCCGGCGCCAGCGTGCACATGCACGACATCTGCCGGGATCTCGCCCTGTGGGCGTTCAACAAGGGCGGAGGCACCGCACTGCGCGCCGGAACGCTTCAGCGCGTCATCCGCAACGCCCTCGCCGGTTGCCAGCACGCGGTGATCAGCCGCAGTCAGCTGGCGGACATCGGTCATGAACTCATCGGCGCGCCGCCGGAGCTGCAGTGGATGGGACCGGCACTTGTCGTGCCTCCCGGTCGGTGACCGTGCCCGCCCGTGAAGTGGCGGCTTGATGAGTGACAGGACTGGCGACGTTCCGTACTCGACGTGCGGGCGTCGCCTTTTCTGGTGCCGCGTGACACCGAAGTGGGGGGGGGGGGGGGGGGTGGGTGAGCACCCCCCCCCTTCTTAGGGGGAGATGGGGTTGGGCAGGGGGGGGTGGGGGGGGGGAGGGGGGGTGGGGGGCATACGGTCGGGG